>NZ_CP160849.1:662500-1325000 GCF_040790665.1 Sulfitobacter pontiacus
GATCCGGGATCTTAACCTTCTCAAGGAAATGCATCGCGATTTCTTCGGCTTCCTTCTTAGGTGTTTTTCGCACCCAGATCGGAGCAAGCGTGCAGTTTTCGAGGATCGTCAAGTGTGGGAAAAGGTTGAAGTGCTGGAAACACATCCCGACTTCGGAGCGGATCTTGTCGATGTTCTTAACGTCCGAGGACAGCACCGTACCGTCGACTTCGATCCGGCCTTTCTGATGCTCTTCCAAGGCATTGATACAGCGGATCAGAGTTGACTTCCCCGAGCCCGACGGTCCGGCAATAACGATACGTTCACCACGGTACACGGTCAGATCAATATCCCGCAACACGTGAAACGTACCGTACCACTTGTTCATGTTCTCGATGCTGATCGCGACCTCGTTCGAGACTTTCAGCGCTTGTGCTTGTTCAGCCATAATTACAGCCTTTCCTTAATGGTGGTCGGTCTGGAGTTGACGTTCCAGCCATTGTGAATATTGCGAGATGCCGTAGCAGACGACGAAGAAGAGCAAGGCGGCAAAGCCCCAAAGTTCCCAGTAGACGCCGTTCCAGTCAGTCGACGCTAGGATCGGCCCGCGGATCATCCCAACCAGGTCGAACATCGAAATAATCGACACCAGCGTAGTATCCTTGAACAGCCCGACGGCCACGTTAACGATCCCTGGGATCGAGATTTTCAAGGCTTGGGGCAAAATAATCAGGCGCATGGCCTGCGCATAATCAAGGCCCAAGCTGTCTGCGGCCTCGTATTGACCACGTGGCAAGGCTGCCAACCCACCCCGGATCACCTCGGCGATATAGGCAGACGCGAACATGGTGATCATGATGATAACACGCAGGATCAGGTCGAAGTTTGTGCCCGGCGGCAGGAAGTAAGCCAGGACCACGTTGGCAACAAAAAGCAACGTAATCAGAGGTACCCCTCGGATAAACTCAATAAAAACAACGCAGATCAGTTTGATGATCGGCAAGCTCGACTGACGACCCAGCGCAAGCAGAATGCCCATCGGCAAGGACAAAGACACGCAGATCACGCCCAAGATCATGTTGAGCATAAAGCCCCCCATGTTTCGCGAGGCGACCGGTTCCAGCGCGAGTACGCCGGATAGGCTTGGCGTAATGAAGCCAAGGACAAACCACGTCACGACGCCTGCGATGAGACCCGCGAAAAGGCCGCCTGCAAAGCTTGTCTTAACGATTCTGCTGTAGACCACATAGCCGACCACTACGGCCAGCAACGCCGACAATGGCACCAAAAGGGAACCGCCCCAGATCAGCCAAAAGGCGATGAAAGGATAGATGACGGTAAAAAGGATGAGCCCACGTGGCAGATTGCTAAACAGCACCGGTGACACAGCGACGAACAGGAGCACGAATGCCAATGTCGGGCGCCAATAGCCGTCCTGTGGATAGGCGATACCAAACAACAGTTGGTTCCAGCGTTCTGTCAGCACCGAGAAACAGCCAGCTTGGACACCGTCCAATACTTCGCGACACTCGCGAATGTTGGATGTCGTCCAAACGCCGCCCAGCAACCAAGGAAGGAAGCCGGAAAGAATCAGATAGATAACGTAAAGCGCTGCGAGCGTGAGAATGGTATAAGGGATCGACGAAAACAGGCTTTCGCGGACCCATTTTACAGGCCCCTGCGCGGTTGGCGGGGGCGCGTGCTGTGGCAACATGGTGTCCCGCACATAAGGGACGGAGGCGGCGTGTGTATCTGACATCTTACCGCTCCTTCAAGCTGACAGAGTTGTTGTAAACGTTCATGATCGCAGAGATCGACAGCGAGATCGTGAGATAGAACAGCATCAGCAAAAGCACGCATTCGATTGCGCGGCCGGTCTGGTTCAATGTGATCCCCCCCAGTGTCGCAGTGATATCGGCATACCCTACGGCAATCGCGAGCGACGAGTTCTTCGTGATGTTGAGGTATTGCGAAATCAGCGGCGGAATGATCACACGCAACGCCTGCGGCAGAACCACAAGGTTCATGACCCGCTTCGGGCGCAAGCCCAATGACGATGCAGCTTCGGTCTGCCCTTTTGAGATCGCCTGAATACCTGCACGCACGTTTTCGGCGATGAAGGCACCGGTGTATACGGACAAAGCCAACCACAATGCGATCAGCGGCGCGCCGATCTGCAGACCACCACGGAAGTTAAAGCCCTTAAGCTCGGGGTAATCCAATGCGATGGGGCTGCCCATGATGAAGAACATCACAATCGTCGGCACCAGCAAGATCGCGACAGTGGGCCATCCCATAGGCAGCAGCTTGCCCGTACGGAACAGAAGGCTAACCGCATACCGGCGATAGATAATCGCGGCGATGATCGACAGCACAAAGGTCGCAACCACGATCATAGACCCCGGGCCCCAAACCGGTGCGGGAATGTAGATGCCGCGGTTGGTGAAGGCGAAGGCGTCGAAAAGCATGCTCGACGTGGCGTTGTCACCGCGGAACTTGTTGGGCGCGGGCAATACGGCCGTCATCAAGGTGTAGATCATCAGGATCCAGATCAGCACCGGAATATTCCGGAAAATCTCGACGTAGACCGACATCAGTTTGGACACGAGCCAGTTCTTGGACAGGCGCGCCACACCGGCGATCACACCAAGAATTGTCGCAGTGACACAGGCTAGAAACGCAACAAGAAGCGTGTTGATGATACCGACCATTGCGGCACGCAGGTTCGATGACTGGCTGTTATAATCGATTAAGGATTGGTTGATATCGTAGCCGGCTGGCACGTTCAAAAACCCGTAGGAGATGTTCAATCCGGCCTCTGCCAGATTTCGTACCAGGTTAATGCCCAGAAACGACATCAATGCGATAAGCAGTATCAGCGCGATAAACTGGAAAGTGTAGGATCTATAGCGGGTGTCGTTAAGCAACATCGACAGCCGGAACGAGCCCTGTTGAGGGTCGGACATTGTCGTCATCAGATTTTCCCTGTGTGCCGGACCTGTTTTTCACGCACCATTCGGTGTCGCGGGCCGGGTTTTATTTTTGCGTCGTATAGGCGCAAAGGGCGCGGAATTGCTCCGCGCCCCTCGACGGATGTGTTTAGCGGAAAGGAGGCGCGTACATCAGGCCGCCGTCTGTCCACTGAGCGTTCAGGCCACGGGCCAGACCGATTGGTGTTTCTTCGCCGATGTTCTTGGCAAAGATTTCGCCGTAGTTACCTTGCGACGCGATGGCTTTCTTCGCCCAATCAGCTTCCAGACCCAGCATTTCACCCAAAGTACCTTCGGTGCCAAGCAGACGGGCAACTTCTGGGTTTGTGGTGTTTGTTGTCATCTCTTCGACGTTTGCCGATGTGACACCCAGCTCTTCAGCTGCGATCAGAGCATAGAGAACCCAGCGCGTTACATCGCCCCAGTCGTTGTCGCCATGGCGAACAAGCGGGCCCAGAGGCTCTTTAGAGATGATTTCGGGCAGGATGATGTGCTCACCTGGGTTTTCAAAGGTCGCACGTGTCGCGGCCAGACCGGAGGCGTCGGTAGTATAGGTGTCGCACGCACCGGCCAGATACTGCTGTTGGCCTTCGGCGTTTGTTTCAACAGGCACGGGCTCGTAGCTGATGTTGTTGTTGCGGAAGAAGTCCGCGAGGTTCAGCTCGGTCGTGGTGCCGGTTTGGATGCAGACAGTCGCGCCATCCAGATCCTTGGCAGAGGAAACGCCAAGCTCTTTCGGAACCATGAAGCCCTGACCGTCATAGTAGTTCACGCCGATGAAGTCGAACTTGAGGTCGACATCGCGGCTGAAGGTCCATGTGGTGTTACGTGCAAGGAAATCGATCTCGCCCGATGCCAGCGCGGTGAAGCGTGTTTTGCCGGTTGTGGGGATGAATTCGACAGCTGCGGGGTCGCCCAGTACAGCAGCGGCAACGGCGCGGCATACCGCCACGTCAAAGCCTTCCCATTCACCATTGGCGTTAGGGGCCGCAAAGCCAGCCAGACCGGTGGTAACGCCGCAGTTCAGCTTGCCGCGCGCTTTGACATCGTCAAGCGTGGACGCAGCAGCTGCGCCAGCCGCAAGGCCGGCTACTGTTAGCGCACCAAAAAATACGGATTTGTTCATTTTAACCTCTTCCTGATTTTCCGCCACGTTTTAGGGCGGTTCACCCGGCACCTTTTCGGACCGGAGATGTTTTGGCGGGGTTATCCCCGTCAGTGGAAGGGAGTTTGGGCGAATTTACGCCGGAACGTCAAGTCAGTGTGCTTAAAAAATGCTCTCAATCCTATGTATTGGGGTCACCGTGAAACCTATTCGGGCACGCTCAGGTCAAACATCAACTTAGCGTGTAAGAAACTAGTCTTTTTCACTGCGGCCAAGGCGTCTGCCTCGTCATCATTGCCCCACTGTTCGGCCTGCCAAATCTCGTCCAGACGCGAAATTTCCCAAATCGATTCCGCTTCCTTTGCGTCAAGCGCCGCCGCAAAGCCCAAGATTAGTGAGCCAGACAGGCTCACAAGGTCGTGGAAGGCAGCGAGTTGAAAGTTGCTTAACGCATGGGTGCGCGCCGACAGGCGTGCGACATCCGCAGGTGACTGGGGTTCGTGCATGATCCCCACTCGGGTCTGCAAGCTCACGCCCAAGGTCTCGCGGGCCCACTCCAGCATGGGGTCCCATTGTTCGGCCTGCCGCGCGACCAGCTCAGCCGGGCTATCCGCGCGATAGCACAGCAGATCACAGTCGCCGTAGGCCGCCAACATATCCGCAACCTCGGCATGTTGCAGCGCAACCTTGTCGATCGCGGCATTGGCGGTTTTGGTGGCGGGCATGGTGTCGGGGTTGATCACCCCGTCCTGTGCCTCCCACTCGGCGGCAATTTTCTGCGCCATAGCGCGGGTTGGCACCACCAGCGCACGTTTGGCCGGGGTCTTGATCCCGCGCCCGTCAAGCTCGACAGTATAGCCCCCCTCCGCCTCGACAACGGCCGCCTCTTTCCAGAAACGTTTCGCTTTCCAATCGCTCACCCCCAATCCTCCTCGAACGGGTCAGCAGGCACGTCGGAGGGTGCCCACTGGAACGTGTCCCAGGTGCGCGCCATATGGTCCGGCAGCGGGGCCGTGAGGTTCAGCCGCGCCTTGGTGACAGGGTGCTCCAGCGTCAGGGATCGCGCATGCAAGTGCAGCTTCTTCGAGATATCGCCCCCCAGTTGCGCGCCCCATCCGTCGCCCATGTTTTCCTGACCTGAACCGCCATATTTACCATCTCCGACAATGGGATGCCCGATTTCAGCCATATGCGCACGCAGCTGGTGCGTCCGGCCCGTCACAGGGATCAGCGCCATCCAGCAGGTCCGCTTTCCGGCTTGTGCGAGGGTCGCATAATCGGTGGTCGCGCGTTTGGCACCTTCGGTTGTTTCCATGTCTTTCGGGTGGACGCAGTACATCTTTTCGCCCTCACCACGGGCGCCGTGACCGAAGGCTTTGACTAGGCCGAATTTGATCGTCCCGTTGCGCGGATGCGGGACGCCCGCGACCGCAGCCCAGTAGATCTTGCGGGTTTCACGATGGCGGAACGACGCTGTCAGCGCGGCGGCAATCGACCGTGTCCGCGCCATGATCAGCACGCCAGAGGTGTCTTTGTCCAACCGGTGCACAAGGCGCGGCTTTTCATCAAGCTCGAACATCAAAGCATCGGCAAGCGCGTCGACGTGGCGGTCCGATTGACCAGACCCGCCCTGCACCGGCAGCCCCGGCGGTTTGTTCAGCGCGATGATGTGATCGTCGCGATAGATCACACAGGACCGGATAAACTTGGTATCCGCCTCTGATATCCGCGTGCGCTTGGGCGGCGGCGGAGCCTTTTCATCAGGCAGCGGCGGGATACGCACGGTCTGCCCGACCTCAAGCCGAGTAGAGGCTTTGACCCGCCCCCCATCAACACGGATGTCACCTTTCCGGCACATCTTTTCGATCAGCCCTTGGCCAATCAACGGAAAGGTCCGTTTGAACCAACGGTCCAACCGTTGATCCCCGTCGCCTTCTTCTACGACCAGATGTTGAACCCGGCTCATGCAAATACCCCTCTGGCCACCAAAAGGCCCAGCATTAATCCTAGCACCGATAGCCCGACGGACAGTGCCACATATATCCCTGCCGCCCCGATCTGGCCGCGCTCCATCAACGTGACCGTCTCGAGCGAGAAGGACGAGAACGTTGTAAAGCCGCCAAGCACGCCGGTCATCACAAACGGGCTGATCTGCGTCAGCCCTTTTTGTGCGGCACACACCACAAAGAGGCCCATCAAGAACGACCCGATGATGTTGACCGTCAGGACCGCGATCGGAAAATCCGACAGCCCGACCAGCCGCGTCACGGCGACACCAAACAGATACCGCAAGGAGGCACCGATCGCGCCGCCCATAGCGACAAGGGACAGGGTTGAAATCATCTGCGGTCTCTCACGGTTCACGCCCCGAATGTCAAGTTTTCCGCGTTGCCCGCAGCTTTTCGAAATAATCGACGCGTTTTTTCAGGTCACGTTCAAAGCCTCGTTCGACAGGTTGATAGAATTGCGGTCGCTCCATCCCGTCGGGAAAGTAGTTCTGGCCGGAAAACCCGTCTTCGGCATCATGGTCATAGGCATACCCCGCGCCGTAGCCCTGTTCTTTCATCATCTTGGTGGGCGCGTTCATGATGTGCTTGGGCGGCAAAGAGGAGCCGGTTTGCTTGGCCGCACGCCGCGCAGCCTTATAGGCCACGTAGGCCGCGTTCGACTTCGGGGCCAGCGCGAGATAGGTCAACGCCTGCGCAATCGCCAGTTCCCCTTCGGGCGAGCCGAGCCGCTCGTAGGTCTCCCACGATTGCAGGCAAACAGACTGAGCTTGCGGATCGGCAAGCCCGATATCCTCGACCGCCATGCGCGTGATCCGGCGCATCAGATACCGCGGGTCTTCGCCCCCCTCCAGCATCCGCGCCAACCAGTACAGCGCCGCGTCAGGGTCAGAGCCGCGCACGGATTTATGCAGCGCTGAGATGAGGTTATAATGCGCGTCCCCCCCTTTGTCGTATTGCGCCGCGCGCCGCATCAAACGCGCCGAGAGGGCCTTGCCGTCCAGCTTGCCCTCGACCTTCCAAGCGGCGACCTGCTCTATCAGGTTGAGCAACGCACGCCCGTCGCCATCGGCCATCTCAAGCAGGTTTTCACGCGCAGGCCCGTCCAGTGGCAAGCCACGACCCAGTTCCTTTTCGGCCCTTTCGGCCAGCCGTTCCAGATCGGACAACGGCAAACGCTCCAACACCAGAACCTGCGACCGGCTCAGCACAGCGGCGTTCAGCTCGAACGATGGATTCTCGGTCGTGGCCCCGACCAGCAGGATCGTTCCATCCTCCATATGAGGCAGAAAGCCGTCCTGCTGCGCCTTGTTAAAGCGGTGGATCTCGTCGACGAACAGCAGTGTCCCCTGCCCGTTCTGTCGCCGGATTTTCGCCGCATCAAAGACCTTGCGCAGCTCAGGCACACCGCTGAAAATCGCGCTGATCTGCACGAAATGCAGGTCCGTCTCATCTGCCAGCAGTCGCGCGATCGTCGTTTTGCCAACGCCGGGCGGGCCCCAGAAAATCAGCGACCCGAGCGAGCCCGACTGCAGCATCACCGTCAGCGGCGCGTCCGGCCCCAGCACCTGTGACTGACCGATGACCTCGCCCAAACTGCGCGGGCGCAGCCGGTCCGCCAACGGGCGGTGCCCGCTTTCCACAGCCGGTGCGTCCGATCCAAATAAGTCCGCCATCGCGCTAGACCCGGAATTGCAGCGACAGACGCTGCACGCCACGCTGCACCACCATCGACACCTGACGGCTGCCCGCCATCTGGTCGCTGACATCCGACGGTGTTTGCACCTCGGCCCCGTTCACGGCCAGGATCACATCCCCCTGCCGCAACCCCACGCGCCCACCATAGGGCCCGGTATCCATCACCGCCACACCCGCTACCTCAAGCGGGAGGTTCAATTCAGCCATCACAGCAGGATTGATCCGCGCCAACGCCAACCCTGGTAGCAAGCTGCTTTCATCCAGCGTGAGCGCGGCACGCGATGGCTCTTCCGGTGCGGCGATCAAGGCGACCTCAACCTCTTCCACCGCGCCATCGCGCAGCCGCGTGATCCGCGCTTGTGCGCCCATCCCGGCCACGCTCATGCGGTAGATCATCTCGGCGGGTGTATGTACCTCTTGCCCATCGACCGCCGTGATCACATCGCCGACTGCAACACCGGCCTTCAGAAACGGGCTGGCAGGGTGCATCCCCGACACGATGATGCCACCAGGCCGGTCCAGCCCCAGCGGGCCCGCCATATCCGCATCCACCGGCTGCCCGCTCATCCCCGCCCAAGGTCGGGTAAATTCAACGGCCCCGTCGCGCGCCTGCGCCATGAACGCCGCGATCAAATTGGCAGGTATCGCAAAGCCAATCCCGTTTGACCCGCCAGAGCGTGTTAAGATCGAGGTGTTGATCCCGATCAACCGCCCCTCTACGTCGATCAACGCACCGCCAGAGTTGCCCGGGTTGATCGGTGCATCCGTCTGGATGAAGTATCCCTGCCCGCCACCGTTCATCCCGCCAGACCGCGCAAGGCCTGACACGATCCCGCTGCTCACCGTTTGCCCGACCCCAAAGGGGTTGCCGATGGCCAGCGTCAACTCTCCGACCTCGACGGTATCGCTATCGCGCAACGACAAAGGGGTAAGCCCGTCGACGTCATCGATTTTCAGGATAGCCAGATCGCTCTCTGCATCGCTCAGCAGCACACGGGCGGAAAACTCGCGACGGTCCGACAGGACGATCCGAATGTCCGTCGACATCCCGACCACATGATAATTCGACACGACGATCCCGTCCTCCGACAGGATCACGCCGGACCCGAGCGAGTTCTGAACCCGCGGGCGGCCGGCGTCTGGCCGCCGGAAGAAACGTTCAAAGAAGGGATCAGCCTGCAGCGGCGTGCGGCTTTGCTCGACGATGGTGCGGGCGTAGATGTTCACCACGGCGGGGGCGGCCTCGCGCACCAGCGGCGCAAAGCTCAACTGGATCTGCGCGGCAGAGCTTGGCACAGTTTGCGCAGCGACGGGGAAAGACAGAACGGTCAGCAGGATCAGAAGTATTCTCATGCCCCCAGATATGCGCAGCCATAGGCCCTTGCGCAACACCCGAGTTCCAAATGGATTTAAATCCTCGCCGAAGGCATAAAAGCAAAAAGCCCCTGCGTTGGCAGGGGCTTTTAGAATTCTTAACAAAAGCAGGTCGCTTTAGTCTTCGGCAACCTCATAGGCCGCGACGCGCGCCTTGTCGTTTGCACCCTTCGCGTCACGGTCGCGATCTACGAATTCGATGATGGCCATAGGTGCCATGTCGCCATAACGGAAGCCCGCTTTCAGAACGCGGACATAGCCACCCTGACGGTCTTTGTAGCGTGGGCCCAGGATGTCGAACAGTTTCGCGACATACTGGTCTTGCTTAAGCTTGCTTGCAGCCTGACGACGCGCGTGCAGGTCGCCGCGCTTTGCCAATGTGATCATCTTTTCGATGATTGGCTTCAATTCTTTGGCTTTTGGCAATGTTGTTTTGATTTGCTCATGTTCGATGAGCGAGCCTGCCATGTTCGAGAACAACGCCTTGCGGTGCTCATGTGTACGGTTCAGGCGGCGGTAACCACGTGCGTGACGCATTTTCTAGTCTCCAATTTAATGCCCTCTACGGGCGGTTTTGCTTTGTCTGGTTGGCGTGCGTAGCGCCAACTCTCCTTGGGGCCGATGCCCGGTCGTATTGTCGGGCGGGGAAACCCCACCCGACAAATCTCTTAGAACGAATCCTCGAACTTTTTCGCGAGGTCTTCGATGTTGTCTGGTGGCCAGTCCTCGACGTCCATACCAAGGTGCAGGCCCATGCCCGACAGCACTTCCTTGATCTCGTTCAAGGACTTGCGGCCAAAGTTCGGCGTGCGCAGCATTTCGGCTTCGGTCTTCTGGATCAGATCGCCGATGTAGACGATGTTGTCGTTCTTCAGGCAGTTTGCCGAACGGACGGACAGTTCCAGCTCGTCTACTTTCTTCAGCAGCAGCGGGTTGAATTCCAGACCGTCGTCGTCGTCCTGACGCGATGCGGATTCGGGTTCGTCGAAGTTGACGAAGATGCCCAGCTGATCCTGCAGAATACGCGCAGCAAAGGCCACGGCATCGTCGGGAGAGATGGAGCCGTCTGTTTCGACTTTCATCGTCAGCTTGTCATAATCCAGCACCTGACCTTCACGGGTCGGCTGCACGTCATAGGACACTTTCTTGACCGGCGAATAGATCGCGTCGATCGGGATAAGACCGATAGGCGCATCTTCTGGCTTGTTCTTGTCTGCCGCAACATAGCCCTTGCCGGTGTTGACCGTCAGTTCCATGTAAACGTCAGCGTTGTCATCCAGGTGGCAGATCACGTGATCGCGGTTCAGAATTTCGATACCAGCGCTTTCAGAGATGTCACCAGCTGTGACAACACCCGGCCCCTTGGCAGAAATCGACAGGCGCTTGGGCCCTTCGACTTCCATGCGCAGGGAAACGCCTTTGAGGTTCAGAACGATGTCGGTGACATCTTCGCGAACACCCGCAACGCTCGAAAATTCGTGCAAAACATTATCAATTTGTACAGATGTGATGGCGGCACCTTGCAGCGACGACATCAGAACGCGGCGCAGCGCGTTGCCCATTGTCAAACCAAAGCCACGCTCGAGCGGCTCTGCGATGACAGTAGCCTGACGTGCAGGGTCATTGCCCGGCTTGACGTCCAACTGCTGTGGCTTGATCAATTCAGCCCAATTTTTGTGGATCATACGTCCCTCCATTCCTGTTCTGCGCCCCATGTCCAAATGGCGAAGAACTCCCGAGGTTTCAACAAAGCAGTAAGAGGCCGTGCGCAAAGGCGCGGCCCCTTTTGTAACTTATACTCTTAGACGCGGCGGCGTTTCGGAGGGCGGCAGCCGTTGTGCGCCATTGGGGTCACGTCACGGATCGATGTGATGTTGAACCCGGCAGCTGCCAGCGCGCGCAGGGCGCTTTCACGGCCGGAGCCGGGGCCTTGCACTTCGACTTCCAGCGTTTTCACGCCGTGGTCCTGGGCTTTTTTACCTGCATCTTCAGCAGCCATCTGAGCCGCGTAAGGTGTCGATTTACGCGACCCTTTAAAGCCCATGGTACCTGCGGAGGACCAGGAAATTGCGTTACCCTGAACGTCAGAGATCAGGATCTTTGTGTTGTTGAAGCTGGAGTTAACATGCGCCACACCTGCGGCGATGTTCTTGGAAACCTTACGCTTCGTCTTTGTCTTTTCGCGTGCCATTGATCAGACCCTCCCTTACTTCTTCTTACCGGCAATGGCCTTTGCAGGGCCTTTGCGCGTACGAGCGTTGGTGTGGGTACGCTGACCACGAACCGGCAGGTTACGACGGTGGCGCAGGCCACGGTAGCAACCAAGGTCCATCAGACGCTTGATGTTCATCTGCGTGTCGCGACGCAGGTCACCTTCGACGGTGTAGTTTTCGTCGATATACTCACGGATTTTCAGAATTTCAGCATCCGAAAGTTCGTTGATACGACGTGTGGAATCGATGCCAACAGCTTCGCAGATTGCAGCTGCGGAGGAGTTACCGATACCGGTGATATATGTGAGGGCGATTGGAACCCGCTTTGCAGTCGGGATGTTTACGCCGGCAATACGTGCCACGTGTGTGCTTCCTTTTCGTTGCGGGTCCGTCATGCCAGACCCTTTTTTCACAACGTGAAGCCCGAGGCGAATGTGCCGTCGGGCTCCAGCTGATCAGGTGTTCATGCGCAGGGCGTGATCGGGGCCCGTTGCAATTCGATTCTCTTACGAGATACGGCTGGTTATGAGGAATTGACCGGCGCGTCAACCCATAGCGGCGGTACGCCGTATGGATATGTCTTTCAAACCGAAAGCGCCCCACCCTGCCCCATACAATAGCAAAACGGCGCGCTTCGAAAAGCGCGCCGTTGCCTATCGGTCGTAAGGTTGGATTAAGCGTCCAGAACCTTGGCGATGCTGTCCTGCACCTCTTTAATGTCTGCCAAACCGTCAACGCGCGTGAGCATGTTGTGGGCGTAGTAATAGCCCAACAGCGGTGAGGTCTTCTTGTAGTATTCCATCAAACGATTGCGGAGGCTTTCCTCGTTATCGTCTGCGCGGCGCTTGAAGTCAGACGCGCCGCATTTCTCGCACTTACCGTCGGCTGGCTGGGGCTTTGTCACGTCGTGATAGACTTCGCCACAGTTGCCGCAGGTCGACCGACCAGAGATACGCGCAACCAGCGCCTCGTCATCCACGCCCAGCTGAATCACGTGATCCAATGGCTTGCCTGTCGCTTCCAGCAGTTCACCAAGCGCAGTGGCCTGCGCCAGCGTGCGTGGGAAACCGTCAAAGATGAAACCGCCGTGGTCAGTGGTGTCTTCCAGCTTTTCGCGGATCAGGCCGATCACGATCTCGTCGGTCACCAGATCACCGCGCGCCATGACATCAGCAACCATGTTGCCCATCTCGGTCCCGCTGTCTTTGGCTTCACGCAGCATGTCACCAGTGGAAAGCTGTACCATATTGCGTGTCTCAACCAGATGACGCGCTTGTGTACCTTTACCCGCTCCGGGTGGTCCTAAGAGAATAATGTTCATCGACGTACCGGGCTCCGTTTTTTCCGTGGTTTGCCAGACTTACCGCGCAACTGGGAACGTTCAAGCAGACCTTCATACTGATGTGCAAGCAGATGGCTTTGTACCTGCTGGATCGTGTCCATGGTCACGGACACAACAATCAGCACCGACGTACCGCCAAAGTAGAACGGGATCGCAAACTGGCCGCGCAGGATTTCGGGCAGAATACAAACCGCTGCGAGGTAAAGCGACCCGAGCACAAGAATGCGGTTCACGACATATTCCAGATACTCGGCGGTTTTCTTACCGGGACGGATGCCGGGGACGAAACCGTTCTGGTTCTTCAGGTTGTCCGCAACCTCGTCAGGTTTGAAGCTGACGTTGAACGTGTAGAAATACGCAAAGAAGACGATCATCGCGACAAAGAACAGCAGGTACAGCGGCTGGCCGGGGCCGAAGTTGGCCAGCAGAACCGACATCACCGGACCGGTAGAATTGCCCGAGAACGTGCTGATCGTGACCGGCAGCAGCAACAAAGAGCTGGCAAAGATCGCAGGGATAACACCGGCGGGGTTCACCTTGACCGGCAGGTGCGAAGAACCGCCATCGTACATCTTTTGCCCAACCTGACGGCGCGGGTACTGGATGTGGATCTTGCGCAAGGCGCGTTCCATAAAGACGACGAACATGATCGTCGCGATAACCATAACCAGCACGCCAACGATAATCGCGGGGCTGATCGCACCAGAACGACCCGAAGAGAAGAACTGCGCAATCGCGGCAGGAACCTCGGCGATGATGCCAACAAAGATGATCAGCGAGATACCGTTACCGATGCCGCGTGCGGTGATCTGCTCACCCAGCCACATCAGGAACATCGTGCCACCGACCAGCGTGATCATACAAGCGATGCGGAAATACATGCCCGGATCAGCGGCGATATCACCAGCCTCAAGGGAGACAGCCAAGCCATAGGCCTGAAGAGTCGCCAGAGCCACCGTACCGAAGCGGGTGTATTGGTTGATCTTCTTGCGCCCCTGCTCGCCCTCTTTCTTGAGCTGCTCAAGCGCGGGCACCATCGAGGTCATCAGCTGAACGATGATCGATGCAGAGATGTAGGGCATGATACCCAAGGCAAAGATCCCCATACGGCCAAGTGCGCCGCCGGTGAACATGGAAACCATGCCGCCGATACCTTGACCCGCGCTTTCCATAAACTGGCGCAGGGCGGTGCCGTCGATCCCGGGAACCGGAATGAACGTGCCAAGGCGATAAACGATCAACAACCCCAGAGTGAATAGAATCCGGTTGCGCAGGTCTGTCGCCTTGCCCAACGCGGACCAACTGGTGTTGGCGGCCATGCTTTCGACGGCTGATACCATGATATAGGGCTCTTTCTTTGCAAAAACGCCGCCCAAGCCGTTTTCCGGCGGGCGGCATTTGGGAAAACTCGATTGACTATGTAAGCGGGACGCGTCCCGCTCACAAGGCAAAAGGTCGGGTTACGCGTCTGCGTTTGCCGCGGCAGGTGCTGTGACGGTCAGTTTGCCGCCCGCTTTTTCTACGGCTTCAACCGCGGATTTGGATGCACCGGATACCTGCAGATCAACCTTGGCGTTGAAATCGCCTTTGGCCAGAACGCGGATACCGTCCAACTTGCGACGGACCAGACCGGAGGAAATCAGGGCGTCCTCGGTGATCGCAGCGGAGGCGTCGATCTTTTTGGCGTCGATGAATTTCTGGATCAGGCCCAGGTTCACAACGGCATAGGACTTCCGGTTTGGCTTGGTAAAGCCGCGCTTTGGAAGACGTTGGTACAAGGGCATCTGACCGCCTTCGTAACCGTTGATCGATACACCCGAACGGGATTTCTGACCTTTGATACCACGGCCACCCATTTTACCGGTGCCGGAACCAGGACCACGGCCTACGCGCTTGCGTTTCTTGGTGGCGCCTTCGTTGTCAGACAGTTCATGAAGTTTCATGTCGCTTCTCCTTTTGCCGGATGTGGCCCCCAGCGACGGGAGCGGCCAAACGCGGCGTTGCATGATTCTTGTGGCGGACTGGTGGCCACTTGGGGCGTATAGACGGGAGGCCTAAAGGTTTCAAGCCCTGCCCCAACTCCCAGGTGCCCGAGACAAATGAAAACGCCCCGTAGTTTCCCACGGGGCGTCGATACCGAGCAACAAGACCAATATAAAGTCTCTAGCTTTCTAGGCGTTCAGCCTTTTTCTTCGATGATCTCAACCATGTGAGAGATCTTGCGGATCATGCCGCGAACGGAAGGCGTGTCTTCCAGTTCACGCACACGGTGCATTTTGTTCAGACCCAGACCAATCAACGTAGCGCGCTGGTCGGCGGGGCGGCGGATTGGCGAGCCAACCTGCTTGATTACGATCGTCTTAGCCATGCTTATGCCTCCTCAGCGACTTGTGCGGACGATTCAACATTGTCCTCACGCTTGGGCAGAATGTCTGCAACTTTCTTGCCGCGACGCTGAGCAACAGCACGTGGCGAAGATTCTTTTTTCAGGCCGTCCATGGTGGCGCGGATCATGTTGTAAGGGTTCTGGGTCCCGATGGACTTCGATACAACGTCCTTTACACCCAGCATTTCGAATACGGCACGCATTGGACCACCGGCGATGATCCCGGTACCTTCTGGTGCTGTGCGCATTACAACGCGACCGGCGCCGTGACGGCCTTCCATGTCGTGGTGCAAAGTGCGGCCTTCGCGCAGCTGAACGCGGATCATTTGGCGCTTAGCTTGCTCGGTGGCTTTGCGAATGGCTTCTGGAACCTCTTTCGCTTTACCTTTGCCGAAACCTACGCGGCCCTTTTGGTCGCCAACAACGACAAGTGCAGCGAAGCCAAAGCGCTTACCACCCTTAACGGTTTTGGAAACGCGGTTGATCGCCACTAGGCGGTCGGCGAATTCGGGTGTCTCGTCGCGTTGGTTGCGGCGGTTGCCACCCCGGTTGTCATCTCTTGCCATGCGGCATCATCCTTTTGGTGCTGCGCTTGCGCGCGTCATAGAGTCAATCCAAGTGGGCAAAGCCCCCGGATCATCGAGGCGGCGCGAGACCCGCGCCGCCTACGTTCGCTTAGATTTTCAGACCGCCTTCACGGGCTGCATCGGCCAAAGCTTTGATCTTGCCGTGGAACAGGAAACCGCCACGGTCAAAATACGCTTCGCTTACACCGGCCTTCTTGGCACGCTCGGCGATTGCCGAACCAACCTTGGTCGCTGCTTCGATGTTGTTCTTGCCAACAACGCCCAAGTCTTTTTCCATCGAGGACGCGGAAGCCAATGTGACCCCGTTTACGTCGTCGATCAGCTGGGCGCTGATGTTTTTGTTCGAGCGGTGAACGGAGAGGCGAAGACGCCCTGCGTTGACCCGGCGAAGTTTGTTCCGAACGCGCAGGCGGCGTTTCAGAAACAGTTGTCTTTTGCTGTTTGCCATCTGTGCGATCCTTACTTCTTCTTGCCTTCTTTGCGGAAGACGAACTCACCCTTATAGCGGATGCCTTTGCCCTTGTAGGGCTCGGGCTTACGCCATGCGCGGATGTTCGCAGCGACCTGACCAACAAGCTGTTCGTCAATGCCTTCTACCACAATCTCGGTCTGTTTCGGTGCTGTGACTGTCACACCTTCAGGTGCCACATAGTCAACATCATGGGACAGGCCCAGGTTCAGTTTCAGCGTGTTGCCGTTCATGGCAGCACGATAACCAACACCCTGGATCTCAAGCTCTTTTTTGAAGCCTTCGGTGACGCCGGCAACCAGGTTGCTTACCATTGTGCGGCTCATGCCCCACTGCTGGCGTGCGCGCTTGGATTTGCCGCGTGGTGTGATGGTGACCACGTTGTCTTCGACAGCCAATGTAACGTCGTCAGTTGCTTTGAAGGAACGTGTTCCCTTGGGGCCTTTGACTTCGATGGTCTGGCCGCTCACGGATGCTGTAACACCGCTTGGCAGGTCGACCGGTTTTTTACCAATACGAGACATTTTGCTCTCCTTAGAATACGGTGCAGAGCACTTCGCCGCCAACATTCTGGCTGCGTGCATTCTGATCCGACATCACACCCTTGGGGGTGGAGACAATCGACACACCAAGGCCCTGACGGACAACGGGAATGTCATTGACGCCCATGTAGACGCGGCGACCGGGCTTGGAAACCCGCTTCAGCTCACGAATAACAGGTTCGCCCTCGTAGTACTTCAGGCTGATTTCAATCGCGGGGTGGCCATCGGCGCCCGTTTTTGCTTCGTAGCCACGGATGTAGCCTTCGTCTGCAAGCACGTCCAGAACCCATGCACGCAGCTTGGAAGCAGGTGTCATGACAGTGGATTTGCCGCGCAGCGAAGAGTTACGGATGCGTGTCAGCATATCTGCGATAGGATCGTTCATCTGATGCGCTCCTTACCAGCTCGACTTGACCATGCCGGGGATTTGGCCCGAAGAGCCAAGGTCCCGCAGCGCGATCCGCGAAATTTTCAGTTTACGGTAGTAAGCGTGTGGACGGCCTGTCAGCTGGCAACGGTTGTGCAGACGCACAGCGCTGGAGTTGCGAGGCAGTTTTGCCAGCTTCAGGGAGGCGCGGAAACGCTCTTCCATCGGCTTGGATTCGTCGCTTACGATCTCTTTCAAGGCAGCGCGCTTGGCAGCGTACTTCTTGACCAGTGCTTCGCGCTTCTTTTCGCGCTCGATCATGGATTTCTTAGCCATATCTAAATCCTCCCCGCGCTTACGATGTGAAGGGCATGTTGAACGCTTTCAACAGTGCCTTCGCTTCAGCGTCGGTTTTCGCCGTGGTGGCGATCACGATGTCCATTCCCCAAGTCTCATCAACTTTATCAAAGTCGATTTCGGGGAACACGATGTGCTCTTTCAAGCCCATGGCGTAGTTGCCACGGCCGTCAAAGCTGTTGCCGTTGATGCCGCGGAAGTCGCGGATACGAGGCATTGCGATCGTGATCAGACGATCCAGGAATTCGTACATACGCTCGCCACGCAGGGTTACTTTCGCACCCAAAGGCATGTCTTCACGTACGCGGAAACCAGCGATGGATTTCTTGGCAACAGTTGTCAGCGCTTTTTGGCCGGCGATTGTTGTCAGGTCTTCCTGTGCGGATTTGGCTTTCTTGCTGTCACGAACAGCTTCTGCACCACAGCCGATGTTCAGAACGATTTTATCCAGACGCGGGATCTGCATTTCGTTCTTGTAACCGAACTCTTCCTTCAGAGCAGCGCGAATTTTGTCCGCGTATTCGCCCTTCAGGCGGGGTGTGTATGTTGCGTTATCAAGCATCGATCACGTCCCCCGTGGTTTTTGCAAAGCGCACTTTCTTGTCGCCTTCGATTTTAAAGCCAACGCGGGTTGCTTTGCCGTTGGCATCAACCAGCGCCAGGTTGCTCAGATCGATGGGCATCGCTTTGGGAATACGGCCGCCTTGCGACGTCTGGGACTGACGCGTGGCGCGGATTGCCATGTTGATACCATCTACGATTGCTTTGTTGGCCTTTGGGTCAACGGACGAGATGGAACCCGTCTTGCCCTTGTCCTTGCCAGCAAGCACGATGACTTTGTCACCTTTGCGAAGTTTAGCAGCCATTACAGCACCTCCGGCGCAAGCGAGATAATCTTCATGAAGTTTTTGGCGCGCAGTTCGCGAACAACTGGGCCGAAGATACGTGTACCTACAGGTTCATTCGAGTTGTTCAGGATGACGGCGGCGTTACGATCGAAACGGATGGCTGTGCCATCTTCACGACGAACTTCCTTGGCAGTGCGAACGACGACGGCTTTACGCACGTCACCCTTTTTCACACGACCGCGAGGGATGGCTTCCTTGACCGACACGACAATGATGTCGCCGACGGATGCGTATTTACGCTTGGAACCACCCAATACCTTGATGCACTGAACACGGCGCGCGCCGCTGTTGTCAGCAACATCCAGGTTGGTCTGCATCTGGATCATTTGGTTTCTCCCGACCTTCTGGGGGGCGATGCGTGCCCTAACCCCAGGGTTTCGATTATATTGGTCTGCCCGAAATGGGCATCTCGCTAGTGCCTTTGGGCCTTGCCGCCCTCAGAGTCAAGGGAAACAAGGACCTCAGGCCCGAGCGAGCAGTACCTTAAGCCTCAGCGGCTTGCAGCACTTCCCAACGTTTGGTTTTCGACTTTGGTGCACATTCGATGATGCGAACAGCGTCGCCCACTTTAAATGTGTTGTTCTCATCGTGCGCCCGGTATTTTTTGGACTTACGAATGGTTTTCTTCAGAACCGGGTGCGTAAAGCGACGCTCTACGGATACGGTTACTGTCTGTGCGTTGGCATCGCTTGTCACGGTGCCTGTCAGGATACGTTTGGGCATACTCTCAGGCTCCTATTATTCAGCAGATGCCGCGGCAGCGGCTTTCTGGTTCAGAACGGTTTTGACACGTGCGACGTCACGCTTAACGGTCTTCAAACGTGCGGAGTTCTCCAGCTGGCCTGTGGCTTGCTGGAAACGCAGGTTGAAGGATTCTTTTTTCAGGTTTACAAGCTCATCGCGGAGTTGATCCGGCGTCTTGTCGTGCAGTTCTTTGGCGTTCATCGCCTCTTCCTTTCGACATCACCAGTAGGCCCCTTATGGGTGACCATGATTCTGGTGGAGTTCATGTGAAAGGTTCCTCTACAGGCCCTACCCCTGTTTGGCAAGCAAGCTTTCTATAAAACCGTATCGCCACCCAGAACAGGCTGATATAGAACGACCCTATGTCACAGATAGAATCCCTTTTCGTCACCCGTCTTTACCGCGCCGCCCTGTCCGAGCACGGTCAACCCGTTGATCCGGCCGAGCTGGAGGCCGCGTGCCTGTCCATCGCCGAGGATGACGAGGCCGGGCAGGAATGGTGCGAGGAGCATGATTTCCCGGGCTACACCAGCTATGCGTCGCTCACCGATCTGCCGTGGCGCTTCCCGATCTTCAAGACCGTTAAGAAAGCGCTGGATAAACACGTCAAAGCCTTTGCAAAGGAACTGGCGTTTGATCTGGACGGGCGCAAGCTCAAGCTGGAAGACCTCTGGATTAACATCCTACCCGAAGGCGGTATCCATACGGCGCATATCCATCCCCATTCGGTGATCTCCGGCACGACCTATGTGGCGATGCCCGAAGGCACGAGCGCGCTTAAGCTCGAAGATCCGCGGCTGCCGATGATGATGGCTGCCCCCGGTCGCAAGAAAGACGCCCCGCGGGAGCTGCGCCAGTTCGTCTATGCAGAACCCGTCGTCGGTGACGTGCTGCTTTGGGAAAGCTGGCTGCGGCACGAAGTGCCGATGAACATGTCCGAAGACGATCGCATCTCGGTCTCGTTCAACTACGCCTGGGGTTAACCACGTTTGGGCGGCGTTGCCTTGCGCGCCGCCTCTTGCTCTTTGATCGCGGCCTTTTCCTCTTTCGTCAGCTTATTGCCCCACTGATTATTGCTAAGACCCAGATCATCCGGCATCGGCTTGGTCTTGCCCTTTTTGATCGTACCCCCCTTCTCAAGAAACGCTTTGATCAGGTCTTCGTCGGTGGTGGGCTTGGGCACATGTTTCATGTCAGCTCCTATAGGCAGGTTAGCCCGAGCCTATGCGCCACGCCTTGCGCTGGCTAGACCCTGCCGCCGCTTATTCATCATGCATTAATGTTTCAAAAACCGCGGGCTGGATCACGTCACCGCGGGTTCAGCAGCTTATGACTAGGATTGCATGTGTCCCGGTGCCATCTCGACCCCGTTACCGTAAACGATGCGCACATAAGGAAGCCCCACGTGGATACCCCAAACCAAATCCCCCTGCCCGCCCTTGCCCTTGCCGGTCTGGTCGGCGAACTCACATTCGAGGCCTACGCATGGCTCGCCTCTCCCGTCCTGTTCGGCGTCAAGCTAGAACCCGCGAACCTGGTCATCGGGCTAAGCAAAAAGCTTTTGGGCCTCGACCTGACTTACGGCGCGGCCTTCGCGGTCCACTTCCTGATTGGAGCGTTAGGATTTGCAGCGGTGGTCTATCTGACCAAGCGGATGACACAGCTCGGCTATTTCGGCGCGGGTGCCCTGGCCGGAGTCATCTTGTGGTTTGTCGCCCAAGGTATTTTGGCACCGCTGATGGGGCGTAGCTTCATGATGGGTTTTGGCACCTACACGCAGTCATCCTTCGTGGGGCACGTGGGCATGACCATTGTCATCGCGATGGTCTGGCAAAAACTGGCGCGCCGCCCCGCCAAGCTGTTTACCTAAACCCCGCACCGACCGACAAAAACAAAAGCCCCCGCTGATGTCTCAGCGGGGGCTTTTCTATTCATTCTCCGACAGATGTCGAAGCGAAGGTCTTACCAATCTTCGCGTACAACGACGCGGGTTTTGATAGGCAGCTTCATCGCGGCAAGACGCAGAGCTTCTTGTGCAACGTCCTCGGCGACACCGTCGATTTCGAACATAACACGGCCTGGCTTGACCTTGCAGACCCAACGATCCACGGAACCTTTACCTTTACCCATACGAACTTCGATGGGCTTTGCGGTGACAGGTACATCCGGGAAAATACGGATCCAGACACGACCTTGACGCTTCATGTGACGCGTCATGGCACGACGAGCAGCTTCGATCTGACGTGCAGTCACACGCTCGGGCTCGAGAGCCTTCAGACCGTAGGTGCCAAAGTTCAGGTCAGACCCGCCCTTTGCCACACCTTTGATACGGCCTTTGTGCTGCTTGCGGAATTTAGTACGCTTTGGTTGTAGCATCTTTCATTCCCCCTTAGCGACGACCGCCGGCACCGCGTGGTGCTGGGCCGTCTTGCATTTCTTGTGCCTTGCGGTCACGCGCAGCCGGGTCATGTTCCATGATCTCGCCTTTGAAGATCCAGGTTTTGATCCCGATGATGCCGTAAGCGGTCGACGCTTCAACATGCGCGTAATCGATGTCGGCACGCAGAGTGTGGAGCGGCACGCGGCCTTCACGGTACCATTCGGTACGCGCGATTTCTGCACCACCCAGACGACCAGCAACGTTCACACGGATACCCAGTGCACCCATACGCATGGCGTTCTGTACCGCACGCTTCATGGCGCGACGGAAAGAGACCCGGCGTTCCAGCTGCTGTGCGATGGATTCACCAACAAGGGCTGCGTCCAGCTCTGGCTTGCGCACTTCAACGATGTTGAGGTGCAGGTCAGATTTGGTGATCTTGGCGATTTTCTGACGCAGACCTTCGATGTCTGCACCTTTCTTGCCGATGATCACACCGGGGCGCGCTGTGTGGATCGTGACGCGGCACTTCTTGTGTGGGCGTTCGATGATCACACGGGCGATACCGGCCTGTGCACATTCTTTCTTGATGAAGTCACGGATGGCGAGGTCTTCGAGCAGAAGATCACCATAGTCCTTCGTATCGGCGTACCAGCGGCTGTCCCAGGTGCGGTTGACCTGAAGACGCATACCGATCGGATTTACTTTGTTACCCATCAGGCTTGCTCCTCAACTTGACGCACGACAATCGTGATTTCCGAAAACGGCTTGATGATCTTGCCGAAACGGCCACGCGCACGTGGACGACCACGTTTCATGATCAGGTTTTTGCCGACATATGCTTCGGCAACGACCAGCTCATCCACGTCAAGGTTGTGGTTGTTTTCGCCGTTCGCGATGGCGGACTGAAGGCACTTCTTCACGTCCTGTGCGATCCGCTTTTTCGAGAAGGTCAGGTCCGTCAGGGCCTTGTCTACCTTCTTGCCACGGATCATCGCGGCGACGAGGTTCAGTTTCTGCGGGCTTGTGCGAAGCATGCGCAGTTTTGCACGGGCTTCGTTGTCAGCCACGCGGCGGGGATTTTTATCCTTGCTCATGGCTTATTTCCGCTTCGCTTTTTTGTCAGCTGCGTGACCATAATAGGTGCGAGTTGGCGAATACTCACCAAACTTCTGACCGATCATTTCTTCGCTGACGTTTACTGGGATATGCTTGTGACCGTTGTACACGCCGAACGTCAGGCCAACAAACTGTGGCAGGATCGTGGAACGGCGCGACCAGATTTTGATCACTTCGCTGCGACCGCTTTCGCGGGAGGCTTCGGCCTTCTTGAGGACATAAGAGTCAACAAAAGGACCTTTCCATACTGAACGAGACATCTATTAACGCCCCTTCTTCTTGGCGTGGCGCGAGCGTAGGATAAGCTTGCTGGACGCTTTGTTCTTGTTGCGGGTTTTTGCACCCTTTGTGGGCTTGCCCCAAGGCGTAACAGGGTGACGACCACCCGATGTACGGCCTTCACCACCACCGTGAGGGTGGTCGATCGGGTTCATAACAACACCACGTACCGAAGGGCGGATACCCTTGTGACGCATGCGGCCCGCTTTACCGTAGTTCTGGTTGGAGTTGTCAGGGTTGGACACGGCACCAACGGTGGCCATGCATTCCTGACGCACCAGACGCAGTTCGCCCGAGGACAAACGGATCTGAGCGTATCCACCATCACGGCCTACGAACTGTGCGTAGGTACCGGCGGCGCGTGCGATCTGGCCGCCTTTGCCAGGCTTCATTTCGATGTTGTGAACGATTGTACCGATTGGCATGCCCGAAAATGGCATAGCGTTCCCAGGCTTGATGTCGGCCTTGGCCGAGGAAATCACCTTGTCGCCAACAGCGATACGCTGTGGGGCCAGGATGTAAGCCTGTTCGCCGTCTTCGTACTGGATCAGTGCGATGAATGCGGTCCGGTTAGGGTCATATTCGATACGTGCGACAACCGCGGACATGTCCAGCTTGTTGCGCTTGAAATCGACGATACGGTAAAGGCGCTTTGCCCCACCGCCTGTGCGACGCATTGTGATCCGTCCGGTGTTGTTCCGACCGCCAGATTTGGTCAAACCCTGTGTAAGGGATTTGACCGGGCGGCCTTTCCAAAGCTCCGAACGGTCGATCAGTACCAGCCCACGCTGGCCTGGCGTCGTCGGTTTGTACGACTTGAGTGCCATGTTCTCTGTCTTCCGTTTTGCTTGTCCCCGACGCCGTCGTGATGGTGCCGAGATGGTTGTAGGGCCCCGAAGGTCCCCAATTTGAAATGCCAGACAAAGAACCCCTTTGTCCAACCTCGCGCTTGGCTAGAACTCACCAATGCGCAAAACGACACAGCCCCGGACGAATCCGGGGCACTGCCGATGGGGTCGTTTAGGGGAGGATCAGCCGAGGGTCAAGGGAGCGTTCGGGAATAGTCTCGAAAACCCGACGTAGACCTACGCGGCGCCCTTCAAGACGCCATCGCCTTGACCTTGCGTGCGACGCTTTCAACCGACGGGTCGGCAGCCTTCGGTACAATACGGTAGACCGCATTCACAAAGCAGAACAGCGAAAACATCAGCAATCCGGCACAGAGCAGCCCGACCAGCACGCGCCCGTAGGCCTGCTGGTGCAACCACTCAAACGCCGCATCGATACCGCCTGCACTCGACGCATTGGCGCTTATCGCGGCATAGGCGATCAAACCACCGATGATCAGCACCACGACACCCTGCGCAGCCACGCCGATACGCAACAGCGGATTCCAATGCAGGGTAAAGTGGTTGGCCTCCAGATGCTCCCGGTACGACTGTGACGCTGCCTTGTAGAAATAGTAGAACCCCGTGCCCATCGTCGCCAGACCGATCCCGCCCACGACCCACACGCCCGCTGTCGTTTGCAAAAACTGGTTCAGCAGCTCCTTACTGCTAGAGCCAGACGACGCCACCCCCAGCACCGTCACGGCCAGTGCACCGATGGCACCGTGGATCAGGCCGGTGACCAGCATCCCGAAACGCGCGACGATGCCCTTGGCCCCGCTGCCATATGCCTCAAGGTCCCAAAAGCTATCAACCGCGCGCCAGATCGCATAGGCGAACATGCCCGTGGCGATCGCGAAGATCACTGCAAACCCCGTCGCGCCGTCTAATGACTGCAGCGTCGACTTGGTGCCCTCGGCCTGACCACCAGATACAACGGACCATAGCGACAGCCCGGCCACGACAAGGTAAACCAATCCGCGCCCGGCATACCCCGTCCGCATGATCGGCACGGCCCAGGCGAAATCGTCGGGGTCATTATCAGACAGTATCTCTGATCGGGTGGACTGGACGGAGTTGATCGACATTGTGGCGCTATCCCTTCGGGCAAAGCCGGCCCCCATTCAGCGGGGCCATTCCTTTGACGTGATGTGCAAGGTCAACGCGCCGTAGGTCGGCAGGTTCCCGCGCGACATGCGCAGCGGGTATCATGCAGGCATCACCGCCCTCAAAACGGAAAAGGCCCCCCGCCTTGCAGCGAGGGGCCCTTTAACTTTTACGTCCCGGCTGACTTACAGACCGGTGGATACGTCGATGGAGTTACCTTCTTCGAGCGTAACGTAAGCCTTTTTCACGTCTTTCCGGCGACCCATCTGGCCACGGAAACGCTTTGCCTTGCCTTTGGTGATGGTCGTGTTCACGGCCTTCACCTTGACACCAAAGAGAGCTTCAACAGCTTCTTTGATCATTGGCTTGTTGCTGTCGATCGCAACTTCGAAAACGACTGCATTGTGCTCGGAAGCCATTGTCGCTTTTTCAGTGATGATCGGCTTGCGGATCACATCGTAATGTTCGTGCTTGGCGCTCATTTCAAACGGGCCTCCAGTGCTTCGATCCCCGCTTTGGTGATCACGAGAGTGTCACGCTTGAGGATGTCATAGACGTTTGCACCCATCGTCGGCAGGATATCCAGACCTTCGATGTTGCGCGCGGCTTGCAAGAAGTTCTCATTTACCGAGGCACCGTCGATGATCAACGCGCGTTTCCAGCCCAGGTTCTTAACCTGTTTGGCCAAAGCAGCTGTTTTCCCATCGGATGTGGCATCGTCGATGATGACCAGGTTGCCGGTTTTTGCCTTGGAAGACAAAGCGTGGCGCAGACCCAGTTTGCGGAACTTCTTGGTCAGATCGTGGCCGTGGCTACGAGGGGTTGGACCCTTGTAGATACCACCCGAACGGAAGATCGGTGCAGAACGTGCGCCGTGGCGTGCGCCGCCGGTGCCTTTCTGACGGTAGATCTTCTTGGTCGAATAGCTGACCTCGGACCGTGTCTTGACCTTGTGCGTACCCTGCTGCGCGTTGTTACGCTGCCAGCGGACAACACGGTGCAGAATGTCGGCGCGTGGCTCAAGACCGAACAGGGCCTCGTCCAAGTCTACCGAACCGGCTGCGCCGCCGTCGAGTTTGATGACATCAAGTTTCATTCGTCACCTTCCTTCTTGTCCGACTCAATGGATGCTTCGGCTTCGGCAAGTGCGGCAGCTTCGGTCGCTGCTTGCTCTTCTGCCAAGCGTGCTGCTTCTGCTTCGGCCTCTGCAGCGGCTGCTGCGGCGGCTTCTTCAGCGGCTTTTGCGGCTTCGTCAGCGGCGGATTTCAAAGCGGCCGGCAGGATCGCGTCTGCTGGGAACGGCTTTTTCACCGCGTCCTTAACAGTCACCCAACCACCTTTGGAGCCTGGTACGGCGCCTTTGACCATGATCAGACCGCGTGCGCTGTCAGTTTTGACAACTTCGAGGTTCTGCGTGGTAACACGGGCAGCACCCATGTGACCGGCCATTTTCTTGCCTTTGAAAACCTTGCCTGGATCCTGACACTGACCTGTCGAACCGTGCGAACGGTGAGAGATCGAAACACCGTGTGTCGCACGCAGACCGCCAAAGTTGTGGCGTTTCATCGCACCGGCAAAACCTTTACCGATGGAGGTGCCTGCAACGTCAACATACTGACCAGCAAAGTAGTGATCGGCGATGATTTCTTCGCCAACGTTCAACATGGCTTCGGGGTCCACACGGAACTCCGCAACCTTACGCTTGGGTTCAACCTTTGCCGCAGCAAAGTGACCACGCATGGCCTGCGACGTCCGCTTGGCCTTGGCTGTACCTGCACCAAGCTGAACAGCTGTGTAGCCGTCCTTCTCGGGGGTACGCTGAGCAACAACCTGCAGTTTGTCGAGCTGAAGAACGGTCACAGGGATCTGCTTACCGTCTTCCATGAACAAACGGGTCATGCCCATCTTTTTTGCAATAACGCCTGAGCGCAACATATTATTACCCTCCTACGCTTATGACTGCAGCTTGATCTCGACGTCCACACCAGCGGCCAGGTCGAGCTTCATCAGCGCGTCCACGGTCTGGGGGGTCGGATCAACGATATCCAGCAGACGCTTGTGCGTGCGGATTTCGAACTGGTCACGGGATTTCTTGTCAACGTGTGGGCCACGCAGAACTGTGAATTTTTCGATCTTGTTCGGCAGCGGGATTGGGCCGCGAACAGATGCACCGGTACGCTTGGCGGTGTTAACGATTTCCTGTGTGGACGCATCCAGCACGCGGTAATCGAACGCCTTCAAACGGATGCGGATATTTTGGCTTTGTGCCATATGTCATCATCCCTCATTGGGAGTAGAAACGAAGAGGAAGAGACGCCTCATCACGGCCCTTCATTGCGTTTTGTCGTAAATCAAACGGGGCGCGTAAAAACGCACCCCGCTGAGACTTGCGCTCTATAGGTCGAGTCGCGCCATGTGGCAAGGGGGGAATCCGAGGTTTCGCTCGAATCCGCCCAGTACGACCGCAATCAGCGGTCAAACCGGTAGTGTCACAGCCAGCACCGCCCGTCCCCAAGCCACGAAAAAGGCCGCCCCTTGTGGGAGCGGCCTTCGTCTTGTTGCCGGTGCGCGGGGGTGACCCGCGGGTTGGCTTACTCGGTGATTTTGGAAACCACGCCCGCGCCAACGGTACGACCGCCTTCGCGGATCGCGAAGCGCAGACCGTCTTCCATCGCGATGGGGGCGATCAGTTCGACGTCGAACTGCAGGTTGTCGCCAGGCATAACCATTTCAGTGCCTTCTGGCAGTTGAACGGTACCGGTGACGTCTGTTGTCCGGAAGTAGAACTGTGGACGGTAGTTCGCGAAGAACGGCGTGTGACGGCCACCCTCTTCTTTGGTGAGGATATAGGCTTCGGCTGTGAACTTGGTGTGCGGCTTAACCGAACCTGGCTTACACAGAACCTGACCACGCTCAACACCTTCACGGTCGATACCGCGCAGCAGGGCACCGATGTTGTCGCCAGCTTCCCCACGGTCCAGCAGTTTGCGGAACATTTCAACGCCGGTACATGTGGTTTTCTTGGTGTCGCGGATGCCAACGATTTCGATTTCGTCGCCAACGTTGATCACGCCACGCTCAACACGGCCGGTCACAACTGTACCACGACCGGAGATCGAGAAGACGTCTTCCACAGGCATCAGGAACGGCTGGTCAACAGCGCGCTCTGGTGTCGGGATGTAGTTGTCGACTTCTTCCATCAGCTTGCGGATGGAGTTCTCGCCGATGTTCTCGTCACGGCCTTCCATCGCCGCCAGAGCGGAACCGGGGATCACAGGGATGTCGTCGCCTGGGTAGTCGTAGGAAGACAGCAGTTCGCGGATTTCCATTTCAACCAGTTCCAGCAGCTCTTCATCGTCCACCTGGTCTACTTTGTTCATGTAGACAACCATGGCGGGGATGCCGACCTGACGGCCCAGCAGGATGTGCTCGCGGGTCTGTGGCATGGGGCCATCAGCAGCGTTCACAACCAGGATCGCGCCGTCCATCTGCGCCGCACCGGTGATCATGTTTTTCACATAGTCAGCGTGGCCTGGGCAGTCGACGTGGGCGTAGTGACGGCCTTCGGTCTCATACTCGACGTGTGCGGTCGAGATGGTGATGCCGCGTGCTTTTTCTTCGGGCGCGCCGTCAATCTGGTCATAGGCGCGGAAGTCGCCGAAGTACTTGGTGATCGCCGCGGTCAACGTGGTTTTGCCGTGGTCAACGTGACCAATGGTACCGATGTTAACGTGTGGTTTATTACGTTCAAACTTTGCCTTAGCCATGGTGGCCTCCTTGGTTTTCAAATTGGGCGGTGGGTTGGACACCCACCCTACGGTTTGGGTAGGGCGGGGTTATCCCCGCCGTCCCAGTTATTGCAACGCGCCAGTTACGCGAATTTCGCTTGGATCTCGTCAGAGATGTTCTGCGGAACAGGTTCGTAGTGCGAGAACTGCATGGTGAAGTTCGCACGACCCGACGACATCGAACGCAGCGTGTTGATGTAGCCGAACATGTTGGCCAGCGGCACCTGTGCGTCGATCGCGATTGCGTTCCCGCGTGTGTCCTGACCCTGAACCTGACCGCGACGCGATGTCAGATCGCCGATGATCCCGCCTGTGTAGTCCTCAGGGGTGATAACTTCGACTTTCATGATCGGTTCGAGCAGTTTCGCACCAGCTTTACGCATGCCTTCGCGCATACCCATACGGGCCGCGATTTCAAACGCCAGAACGCTGGAGTCAACGTCGTGGAATTTACCGTCGATCAGAGCAACCTTGAAGTCGATGACCGGGAAGCCCGCCAAAGGACCGGAGTCCATGACCGAGTTGATCCCTTTTTCGACGCCCGGGATGTATTCTTTCGGAACGGCACCACCAACGATGCGGCTTTCGAAGGAATAGCCTTCGCCTGGCTCGGTTGGCATCAGGATCATCTTCACCTCGGCGAACTGACCGGAACCACCGGACTGTTTCTTGTGGGTGTAGGTGATTTCTGCTTCGCGCGAGATGGTCTCGCGGTAGGCAACCTGAGGCGCACCGATGTTCGCTTCAACTTTGAATTCACGACGCAGACGGTCCACCAGAATGTCGAGGTGAAGTTCGCCCATGCCCTTCATGATGGTCTGACCGGATTCCAGATCCGTTTCAACGCGGAAGGAGGGGTCTTCTGCAGCCAGACGCGCCAGACCGGTGGACATCTTCTCTTGGTCAGCCTTGGTTTTAGGCTCAACCGCGATTTCGATAACCGGATCGGGGAAGGTCATTGTTTCAAGAACAACAGGATCGTTGACGGCGCAAAGCGTGTCACCGGTTGTTGTGTCTTTCAGACCTGCCAGCGCGATGATGTCGCCCGCGAACGCTTCTTGAATCTCTTCACGATCGTTCGAGTGCATCATCATCATACGACCGACGCGCTCTTTCTTACCTTTGGTGGAGTTCAAGAGCGTGTCGCCCTTGTTCAGCACACCGGAGTAGATGCGGGTAAAGGTCAGCGAGCCAACAAAGGGGTCGTTCATGATTTTGAACGCCAGACCGGAGAAGGCCATGTCGTCATCCGCACGGCGTGGGATGTTACGTGTCTCTGTCTCGTCGCCTGGTTTGAAGCCCATGTAGTCAACAACGTCCATCGGGGATGGCAGATAGTCGATTACAGCGTTCAACAGAGGCTGAACACCTTTGTTTTTGAACGCGGAGCCGCAGAGTACGGGGATGAACTTGATCGCCAGTGTCCCTTTACGGATCAGACCGCGCAGGGTGTCGACGTCAGGCTCTGCGCCGTCCATCAGGTAGTTTTCCATGGCTTCGTCATCCATCTCGACCGCAGTCTCGATCAGATGCGCGCGCCATTCGTCGGCCAGGTCTTTCAACTCGGCACGGATTTCGCGTTGTTCCCAGCTCGCGCCAAGATCTTCACCGGCCCAGACCCATTCTTTCATGGTGACCAGATCGATCATGCCTTCCAGCTCGGTTTCGGCACCGATCGGGATCTGGATCGGCGCAGGTGTCGCACCGGTACGGTCTTTGATCATCTTCACGCAGTTGAAGAAGTCAGCGCCGATTTTGTCCATTTTGTTGACGAAAACGATGCGTGGAACCTTGTAGCGGTCCGCTTGGCGCCAAACGGTTTCGGTCTGGGGCTCAACACCGGCGTTGGCGTCAAGAACAGCAACCGCGCCGTCAAGAACGGCCAGCGAACGTTCAACTTCGATGGTGAAGTCAACGTGGCCGGGGGTGTCGATGATGTTCATCCGGTACTTGGTGTCGGATGTCGCGTCGGCTGTTGGCTCTTCCTGGCGCTGCCAGAAAGTTGTCGTCGCAGCGGAGGTAATTGTAATACCGCGTTCCTGCTCCTGCTCCATCCAGTCCATCGTGGCGGCACCGTCGTGCACTTCGCCGATGTTGTGGGACTTACCAGTGTAAAACAGGATCCGTTCGGAGCAGGTTGTTTTGCCTGCGTCGATGTGGGCCATGATGCCGAAATTGCGGTAGCGTGAGAGCGGATAGTCGCGTGCCATTGGGCTGCTTCCTCGAATATATCTGAAACGGATAAATCGCGCCCCGGGGTGGGACGCGACGGGAACGGCTTATGCCGCCCGAATTACCAGCGGTAGTGGCTGAACGCTTTGTTCGCGTCGGCCATCTTGTGGGTGTCTTCGCGCTTCTTAACAGCAGTACCGCGCGATTGAACAGCGTCCAGAAGCTCACCGGCAAGGCGCTCTTCCATCGTGTTCTCGTTGCGGGCGCGGGACGCTTTGATCAACCAGCGGATCGCCAGTGCTTCGCGACGCTCGGGGCGCACTTCGACAGGAACCTGATAGGTGGCACCACCAACGCGGCGCGAACGCACTTCGACGGACGGCTTGATGTTGTCCAGCGCTTCGTGGAAGACTTCGATGGGCGCGCGTTTGATTTTGTCTTCAACACGGTTCATCGCGTTGTAAACGATACGCTCCGCAACCGACTTCTTACCGTCGATCATCAGGTTGTTCATGAATTTGGTGAGAACCAGATCACCGTACTTGGCGTCTGGCAGTACTTCGCGTTTTTCAGCGGCGTGACGACGTGACATTTAAAGCTCCTAATTGTCAGTTGCCGAGGAAGGTTTGGTCCAGTGCGTCTGGTGCATATTGCACCCCGATCGTCCGGCGCTCAGTCTTACTCGGCTCACTCCCTTACGGGAAAACATGGCGGGCGGCGGGATCCGGCATCGTGTATCCGCGATGCGCGACCCCAAACCGACCCAAATTACTTTGGCTTCTTTGCACCATATTTGGAGCGACGCTGCTTACGGTCTTTAACGCCTTGCGTATCGAGAACACCGCGCAGGATGTGATAGCGCACACCGGGAAGGTCTTTTACACGGCCGCCGCGGATCAGAACAACGGAGTGTTCTTGCAGGTTGTGCGATTCACCCGGGATGTAGCTGATGACTTCGAAACCGTTGGTCAGGCGCACTTTGGCAACCTTACGCATGGCCGAGTTCGGCTTCTTAGGTGTGGTGGTGTAAACACGTGTACAAACGCCGCGCTTTTGCGGGCATTCTTGCAGGTGCATGGATTTCGAACGTTTGATTTTAGGCTGGCGCGGTTTGCGGATCAGCTGTTGGATCGTTGGCATTCCGGTTTTATCCCCGTTTAGCTCACATAAGTGGTGCAGCGGGGCGGACCCCAGTGCGGTTTCAAATTCGGTCACTTCGCACGTCCACGAAGCCTATCTTTCGCCCTACACCACTGGCGCAAAGCAAAATCACCGCAGCGTTCCCGTACCGAGGAAAACGAAGCGGTGGGGTAACAGAGGATCGAGTCAGCAGTAGACCGGATCGTGACCACAGTAGATATGATGTCGGCAAAGCAGGGCGACCCCCGCATCCGAGATAAGGGGCGTATAGGCAGAGTCGTCCACGCTGTCAACAGCCCCCGCCCCCAAGCCGCCCATGGCACGCCAAACGGGTATTCCGCCTTGCAAGATACCCCGGCTACCGCGCATATTTATGCCACATTATTCGGACAGGGCGGATCACGATGCAGGTACTTGGGCTATGCCGCTTTTCCTATCCGGCGCTTGGCGGGTTTCAGGTCGGGCATGACACCACCGCTGATCGTATCGCCTACCTTTATGATCCCGCGCGGCTTGAAGAAAGGTTCCGCCTGTTCGAAACCGTCGCCCTACCCTGTCTGATGGCGCAAACAGACCCGGATTTCGAGATGATCGTGCTGGTCGGCGATCGTTTTCCCCCTGTCCATCTGGAACGGCTGAAGGCCCTGCTCGCCCCCCTGCCCCAAGCGCGGATTGTGGTAGAGCCGCCACGCCCGCACCGCGAGGTGATGAAAGAGATTCTAAACAAGGCCCGCCACGCGCGCTCTGAACCCTGTGTGCAATTCCGCTTTGATGACGACGACGCAATTGCGGTCGATTTCGTGGCCAAGTTACGTAAAGCTGTTGATGACGCCGCCCCGCTCCTGGTCCAGCACAAGTCCGTCGCGCTTGACTGGAACAAGGGCTACGTGGCCGAGTTCGGTGCAGATGGCATCGCGGCGACCCCGTCGTTCCGGCCGTTCTACACCGCGGCGTTGGCAATGTTCGTGAACGCGGGGTGTCCGCTTACGATCATGAACTTTGCCCATGACAAGCTGCCCCGCTTCATGCCTGCGCTGAGCTTTCCCGACCCTGCGATGTATGTCCGCGGCCACAACGGATTTAACGATTCACGCCAAAAGAATGCACGGGCGGTCGACCTATCCCCCCTCAGCCCCGAGGAAGAGATCTTGTTCAAGGACCGCTTTGCCATCGACATCGACACTGTGCGCCGCGTCTTTGCCAAAGGTTAAAGCGGCGGCAGCGGGCGGGTGGTGATGCGTTCACGGTAGAGTGTGAACAGCCCCGTCGCAGCGACGATAGATGCCCCGGCGAGTGTTGACGGCACCGGCCAGTCGCCGAACACCAACCACCCGAGAATAAGCGCCCAGATCAGCCCCGTATAGCGGAACGGCGCGATGAACGATACGTCGCCCACCCGCATCGTCTGCACGCTGAAATAATACCCCATCAGCACAAAGACCGCGGCCGCCGTAATGGCGACCCAATGCGCGGAAGAGACCGGAGCCCACGGCGTGGTGAACTGCGCGAAGGTCGAAAACCCCGTCACGGCCAGCACAGCGGCGAAGGTCACGGTCATCGACGGCACCTCTTTCGACAGGCGACGGGTGCTGAGGTCGCGCACGGTGACAAAGAACACCGCGATCAGCGCGTAGATCGACCAGATGTTGAAGCCCTCGGTGCCCGGCTTGACGATCAGCATCACGCCGAAGAACCCCACAAGGATCGCAGAGAAGCGCCGCCAGCCGACCTTTTCGCGATAGACCAGCGCCGCGCCCAAAGTCACCGTCAGCGGCAGGGACTGCAGAATGGCGCTAAGGTTCGCCAAGGGCATATTGAACAACGCGGTCACGAAGAAAAAGCTCGCCCCGACTTCGGCACCAGACCGGATTGCGACCAGTTTCCAATCGCGCCGGCTAAGACGCAGGTGCATCGGGCCGAGCCGCCCCCATAGCATCACGATCAACGAGATAGAGATCACACCGCGCAAGAACAGCAGTTGGAACAGGGGCACCGCCCCGCCGGTCGTCTTGGTCATCGTGTCGTTCAACACAAAGGCCGCCATGGAGCCCATCATGAAAAGTGCTCCGGCAAGGTTTGGCGACATCGGGTGGCTTTCAGTTTATTAGGTTGGCTTATCATTGGCGCAAGCCGCGGTGGAAAACCAGCCCACCGGCGCAAATTTTCGACGCTATTTCATCCCCCTGCCCCACAACGAAAAACCCCCGCCGATCTCTCGGCGGGGGCTCTGTTGGTCAGGTTTCAAGCCTAGGCTTAGCTGCGGCTTTCGTCGTCGCTGGGGACGTTGTCGAAGACATCGCCACCAACGACATCGTCGGCTGTAGGCTCTGGCGCGGCCAGACGTGCTGCGGCTTCGGCTTCTTCGCGACGGGCCTCGATGACCACGTTGTCACGATCTGTCGCAACCTTGCGCATCTGCTGCGTCGCACCACCGGTACCGGCTGGGATCAGACGGCCCACGATGACGTTCTCTTTCAGGCCAACCAGCTTGTCGCGCTTACCCTGAACCGATGCTTCGGTCAGAACGCGAGTGGTTTCCTGGAAGGACGCCGCCGAGATGAAGCTGCGGGTTTGCAGCGACGCCTTGGTGATCCCCAGCAGGATCGGTTCGCCCTGCGCAGGACGCCCGCCTTTGGACAGCGCTTTGGCACAGGCCTGGTCGAACTCTTGCTTGTCGACGTGTTCGCCTTTCAACAGGGTGGTATCACCGCTGTCCTGGACTTCCCACTTCTGCAACATCTGACGCACGATCACTTCGATATGCTTATCGTTGATCTTAACGCCCTGCAGACGATAAACATCCTGCACTTCGTCGATCATGTAGTCAGCCAGCGCTTCGACACCCATAATCGCGAGGATGTCATGCGGCGCGGGGTTGCCGTCCATGATGTAGTCGCCCTTCTGGACAAAGTCACCTTCCGCAACGGGAATGTGCTTACCCTTAGGCACCATGTATTCGACCTTGTGATCCGGATCCTCGGACGACTCGATCGAGATACGACGCTTGTTTTTGTAGTCCTTGCCGTAGCGGACGTAGCCGTCGATCTCGGCGATGATCGCGTGGTCTTTGGGGCGACGTGCCTCAAAGAGTTCCGCAACACGTGGCAGACCACCGGTAATATCCTTGGTCTTGGCACCTTCACGCGGGATACGCGCAACGATGTCACCGGCCTTGATTTCAGTCTGGTCCTCAACGGACAGAATGGCATCAACGGACATTGGGTAGGTCACCGGGTTGCCCGCATCGTTGCGGACCGGTTCGCCATCGGCATCTACCAGAATGATTTCCGGCTTCAGCTCATTGCCTTTCGGTGCTGCACGCCAGTCGATCACGATCTTCTGTGTCATACCGGTTGCATCATCGGTTTCATCCTTGACCGCGATCCCCGACGTCAGGTCGACGAACTTGGTCATACCGGATTTCTCCGCGATGATCGGCAGCGTGTAGGGGTCCCATTCGAACAGCTTGTCGCCGCGCAGGATCGACTGACCCTCCTTGACGAACAGCTTGGTCCCGTAGCCGACCTTGTGGCTGGCGCGCTCGTCGCCGTTATCATCAACGATGGCGAGCTTCATGTTCCGGCCCATTACCATGATCTCGCCTGCGGCGTTCTCAAGGGTTTGAGCGTTCTCGAACACAACCTTACCGGACTGCGATGCCTCGAGGAAGGACTGCTGGCCACCCTGCGCAACACCACCAATGTGGAATGTACGCATGGTCAGCTGCGTGCCGGGTTCACCGATCGACTGAGCAGCGATAATGCCGACAGCTTCACCTTGGTTCACCAGCGTACCGCGTGCAAGGTCACGACCATAGCACATGGCGCAGACGCCCTCTTCGGCCTCACAGGTCAGCGGGCTTCGGATCCGTGCGGATTGAACCGCTGCTTCGTCGATGATGTCAGCCAGACGTTCGTCGATCACAGTCTGCGCAGGCACCAACACTTCGTCGGTCCCGGGGCGCAGGATGTCATCCGCCGCAACGCGACCCAGCAGACGTTCCGCCAGCGAAGAGACGACCTCACCATCGTTCACAGCCGCTTCGGCCGTGATCGCGGTTTCGGTGCCACAGTCATGCATACGCACGATACAATCCTGTGCCACGTCCACCAGACGACGGGTCAGGTAACCCGAGTTCGCTGTTTTCAAAGCGGTATCCGACAGACCCTTACGGGCACCGTGGGTGGAGTTAAAGTACTCCAGAACGGTCAGACCTTCTTTAAAGTTCGAGATAATCGGAGTCTCGATGATGTCGCCGTTCGGCTTCGCCATCAGACCGCGCATCCCGCCCAGCTGTTTCATCTGTGTGACCGAGCCACGCGCACCGGAGTGCGCCATCATGTAGACCGAGTTCGGCTCCATCACCGCGCCGTCATCGTTGCGACGTTCGGCCGAAATGGCCCCCATCATCGCGTCGGTGACCTTGTCGTTACACTTGGACCAGGCGTCGACGACTTTGTTGTACTTTTCACCCTGAGTGATCAGGCCGTCCATGTACTGCTGTTCAAAGTCTTTAACCTGCTCGCGCGTTTCGTCCACCAATGTCCACTTGGTTTCCGGGATCAGCATGTCGTCCTTACCGAAGGAAATGCCGGCACGGAAAGCTTCACGGAAGCCCATGGTCATGATCTGGTCACAGAAGATAACGGATTCTTTCTGACCACAGTAGCGGTAGACCGTATCGATGACCTGCTGCACTTCTTTCTTACGCAGCAGACGGTTCACCAGATCGAACGGCGCTTTGGCGTTCAGCGGCAGCAACGCGCCAAGGCGGATACGGCCGGGCGTGGTGTCGTAACGCTTCATCACCTCGTTGCCTTCGGCATCGATCTGTTTGATCCGCGCCTTGATCTTGGAATGCAAGTGGATCGCACCGGCACCAAGCGCGTGCTCGACTTCCTCGACAGAGCCAAACACCATGCCTTCGCCCGGCATGCCTTCGCGTTCCAGGGTCGTGTAGTACAGACCCAAGATCATATCCTGCGACGGAACGATGATCGGCGCGCCGTTTGCTGGCGACAGAACGTTGTTCGTCGACATCATCAGGACGCGTGCTTCCAGCTGTGCTTCCAGCGAAAGCGGCACGTGCACAGCCATTTGGTCGCCGTCAAAGTCAGCGTTAAAGGCGGAACAGACCAGCGGGTGAAGCTGGATCGCTTTACCTTCGATCAGTACCGGTTCGAACGCCTGAATACCCAAACGGTGCAAGGTAGGCGCACGGTTCAGCATGACGGGGTGTTCGCGGATCACTTCGTCCAGGATGTCCCACACTTCGGGACGCTCTTTTTCCACCAACTTCTTGGCTTGCTTCACAGTGGAAGACAGACCTTTGGCCTCCAAGCGCGAGTAAATGAACGGCTTGAACAGCTCGAGCGCCATCTTCTTGGGCAGACCGCACTGGTGCAACTTCAGCTCGGGGCCGGTCACAATGACCGAACGGCCGGAGAAGTCGACGCGCTTACCCAAAAGGTTCTGACGGAAGCGACCTTGCTTACCTTTCAGCATGTCGGACAGCGACTTCAGCGGGCGCTTGTTGGCACCGGTGATAACGCGGCCGCGACGGCCGTTGTCGAACAAGGCATCGACGGATTCCTGCAACATCCGCTTTTCGTTGCGGACGATGATGTCAGGCGCGCGCAGTTCGATCAGACGCTTCAAGCGGTTGTTCCGGTTGATCACGCGGCGATACAGGTCGTTCAGATCCGACGTGGCGAAACGGCCACCGTCCAGCGGCACCAGCGGGCGCAGCTCTGGCGGGATCACGGGAATGACGGTCATGATCATCCACTCGGGCCGGTTGCCGGACTCGAGGAAGGATTCAACGACTTTCAGACGCTTGATGATCTTCTTGGGCTTCAGTTCGCCGGTCGCCTCTTTCAGATCGGCACGCAGCTGGTCTGCTTCGGCTTCCAGATCGATGGCGGCCAGCATTTCGCGGATCGCTTCGGCACCGATATTGGCGGTGAACGCGTCCATGCCATAGGCATCCTGCGCGTCCATATACTCTTCCTCGGTCATCATCTGACCATAGGTGAGGTCCGTCAGACCGGGTTCGATCACAACGTAGTTTTCAAAGTAAAGAACACGTTCCAGATCGCGCAGGGTCATGTCCAGCATCAGGCCGATGCGCGATGGCAGCGACTTGAGGAACCAGATGTGCGCAACTGGCGACGCCAGCTCGATGTGGCCCATACGCTCGCGGCGGACCTTTTGCAGCGTGACTTCGACACCACATTTCTCGCAGACAACGCCGCGATACTTCATGCGCTTATATTTACCGCACAGGCATTCGTAGTCTTTGATCGGGCCAAAGATACGCGCGCAGAACAGGCCGTCACGCTCTGGTTTGAACGTCCGGTAGTTAATGGTTTCTGGTTTCTTGATTTCACCGAACGACCACGACAGGATCCGCTCTGGCGATGCCAGAGAGACCTTGATTTCGTCGAACGTCTTCATCGGCGCGACGGGGTTGAACGGGTTGTTTGTCAGTTCCTGGTTCATCTTAAATCCTTAGATAAGTCTCGAAAGCGGAGGGAGTGAGGTGTTTCCTGCTTCAGGAAACGGTCCGGGGTTTATGAAAACCCCGGCGCGTGCCTCACTCGTCTTCCTCCGCATCCAGGAGTTCCATGTTCAGGCCAAGACCGCGTACCTCTTTCACAAGTACGTTGAACGATTCCGGAATACCGGCTTCGAAGTTGTCTTCGCCTTTGACGATGCTTTCATAGACCTTGGTCCGTCCGGCCACGTCATCCGATTTCACAGTCAGCATCTCCTGCAGGGTGTATGCAGCGCCGTAAGCTTCCAGAGCCCAGACCTCCATCTCACCGAAGCGCTGACCACCGAACTGCGCTTTACCGCCCAATGGCTGCTGGGTGACCAGCGAGTATGGACCAGTTGAACGCGCGTGGATTTTATCGTCCACAAGGTGGTGCAGTTTCAGCAGGTATTTCACGCCGACGGTCACCGGACGTGCAAACTGCTCGCCCGTGCGGCCGTCAAACAGGACCGACTGACCGGAGCTGTCGAAACCGGCCCGTGTCAGGCTGTCGTTCACATCCGCTTCCTTGGCACCATCGAATACCGGCGTGGCGATTGGGACACCGCGCGCGACGTTCTTGGCGGCGTCCAGCAATGTTTCCTCGTCCATACCCGAGATGCCTTCTTCGTAGACATCGTCGCCATAGGCGTGGTGCATTGCTTCGCGCACAGGTGTCAGATCGCCGGAGCGTTTGTATTCCTGCAGCGCCTCGTCGATGTTGATGCCCAGGCCACGTGCGGCCCAACCCATGTGGGTTTCAAGGATCTGACCGACGTTCATACGCGACGGAACACCCAGCGGGTTCAAACAGAAGTCGACCGGCGTACCATCCGCGAGGAACGGCATGTCTTCCATCGGTACAACCTTGGAAATAACACCTTTGTTGCCGTGACGACCGGCCATCTTGTCGCCCGGTTGCAGCTTGCGCTTCACCGCGACGAAGACTTTGACCATCTTCATCACACCCGGGGGCAGATCGTCACCACGACGGACTTTTTCGACTTTATCCTCGAAACGTGCATCCAAGGTCCGTTTCTGGATCTCGTATTGCTCGTTCAGGGCTTCGACGATCTTGGCATCATCTTCGTCGGCCAAAGCCAACTGCCACCACTGACCGCGCGACAAGGATGCCAGCAGGTCTTCGGTGATTTCAGAGTTTGCCTTGACGCCTTTCGGGCCTTTGACAGCCGTCTTGCCGATGATCATCGACTGCAGACGCGCGTAGATGTTGCGGTCAAGAATGCCAAGTTCGTCGTCCCGGTCACGAGCCAGACGTTCGACTTCTTCACGTTCGATCTGCAGCGCACGTTCGTCTTTTTCAACGCCGTGACGGTTGAACACGCGGACTTCAACAACGGTACCGAAATCACCGGGCTTCACACGCAGCGATGTATCGCGCACGTCCGAGGCTTTCTCACCGAAGATGGCGCGCAGCAGTTTTTCTTCTGGCGTCATCGGGCTTTCGCCCTTGGGAGTGATCTTGCCGACGAGAATGTCACCGGGTTCAACATCCGCGCCGATGTACACGATGCCCGCCTCGTCGAGGTTGCGCAGCGCTTCTTCACCGACGTTCGGAATATCGCGTGTGATTTCCTCTGGTCCCAGCTTTGTATCACGGGCGGCGACTTCGAATTCCTCGATGTGGATCGAGGTAAACACGTCGTCACGCGATACACGTTCAGAGATCAGGATGGAGTCTTCGTAGTTGTAGCCGTTCCAGGGCATGAACGCGACGACCACGTTCTTACCAAGCGCCAGTTCACCCATATCGGTCGATGGACCGTCCGCGATAACCTGACCCTTTTGAACCGTCTCGCCCACTTTCACCAGCGGACGCTGGTTGATGCAGGTGTTCTGGTTCGAACGCTGGAATTTGCGCATGCGGTAGATGTCTACGCCCGCGTCGCCCAGTTCAAGGTCTTCGGTGGCGCGGATAACGATACGGCTGGCGTCGACTTGGTCGATGATACCACCGCGTTTCGCCATATAGGCAGCACCGGAATCCCGTGCGACGACTTCTTCGATACCTGTGCCCACCAGTGGTGCTTCGGCTTGAAGCAAAGGCACCGCCTGACGTTGCATGTTCGAGCCCATCAAGGCCCTGTTCGCATCGTCGTTTTCAAGGAACGGGATCAAGGACGCCGCGACCGAGACCAACTGTTTCGGCGAAACGTCGATCAGATCGACATTCTCGGAAGGCGACAGCGTGTAGTCACCGGATTTCCGTGTCGACACCAGATCGTTGACGAACTTCATGTTCTCATCAAGGTTCGCGTTCGCCTGCGCCACCGTGTGACGCATTTCTTCGGTCGCGGACATGTACTGCACGTCATCGGAAACAACGCCGTTCGTTACTTTACGGTAGGGTGTTTCGATAAAGCCGTATTTGTTTACGCGGGCGAATGTTGCCAACGAGTTGATCAGACCAATGTTCGGACCTTCGGGCGTTTCAATCGGACACATACGACCGTAGTGGGTCGCGTGAACGTCACGCACCTCAAAGCCGGCACGTTCGCGTGTCAGACCACCTGGCCCAAGCGCGGACAGACGACGCTTGTGCGTCACCTCGGACAGCGGGTTGGTTTGGTCCATGAACTGCGACAGCTGGCTGGAGCCGAAGAATTCACGTACCGCAGCAGCCGCTGGCTTCGCGTTGATCAGGTCTTGTGGCATGACAGTGTCGATCTCGACCGAGGACATACGTTCCTTGATCGCGCGCTCCATACGAAGCAGGCCGACGCGGTACTGGTTTTCCATCAGTTCGCCAACGGAGCGTACACGGCGGTTCCCAAGGTGGTCGATGTCGTCGATGTCGCCACGGCCGTCACGCAGATCAACCAACGCCTTGATACAGGCGACGATGTCGTCACGGTCCAGCGTGCGCTGCGTGTCTTCTTTGTCGAGCGCAAGACGCATGTTCATCTTAACGCGGCCAACCGCGGAAAGGTCATAGCGGTCCGCATCAAAGAACAGCGTGTCGAACAGGTTCGACGCGGCTTCGACTGTGGGCGGCTCGCCCGGGCGCATCACACGGTAGATGTCCATGAGCGCGGTGTCGCGGTTCATGTTCTTATCCGCCGCCATGGTGTTACGCATGTAGGGGCCGACGTTGATGTTGTCGATGTCGAGAAGTGGGATCTCGGTGATGCCCGCGTCGATCAGCTCTTTCGCTGTACCGCCGATGAGCGTGCCGTCTTTATCGTGCTCGAGCGTCAGCTCGTCGCCCGCTTCGACATAGATCGCGCCGGTTTCTTCGTTGATGATGTCACGCGCGGCGAATTTACCAGCGATGTGACCGAAGGGCAGCAGCAGTTCTGTCACTTTGCCTTCGTCGATCAACTGCTTAACGGCACGAGGTGTAACCTTCTTGCCCTTCTCGAACAGGATCTCGCCGGTTGCGGCGTCAACCAGATCATACGATGGACGTGTGCCCCGCACACGGTCAGGGAAGAAAGGTGCAACCCAGCCTTCGCCGTCTTTCAGCGTATAGTTCACGGTGTTGTAATACGCGTTCATGATCGCTTCTTGGTCAAGGCCAAGCGCGTAGAGCAGCGTTGTTACAGGCAGCTTACGACGACGGTCGATGCGCGCGAACACGATGTCTTTGGCGTCGAATTCAAAGTCGAGCCACGACCCGCGGTATGGGATGATGCGGCAAGCAAACAGCAGCTTACCCGAAGAGTGGGTTTTGCCTTTGTCGTGGTCAAAGAAAACGCCGGGCGAACGGTGCATCTGGGATACGATAACACGCTCTGTACCGTTCACAACAAAGGTACCGTTTGGCGTCATCAGGGGCATGTCGCCCATGAACACGTCTTGTTCTTTGATGTCTTTCACCGATTTCGCACCGGTGTCTTCATCCACATCAAATACGATGAGGCGCAGCGTCACCTTCAAAGGCGCGCTGTAGGTCATGTCGCGTTGCTGACATTCCTCGACATCGTATTTGGGTTTCTCGAGCTCGTACTTGACGTATTCAAGCACCGACGTCTCGTTGAAGTCCTTGATCGGGAAAACCGACTGGAACACGCCTTGGATGCCGTCACCGTCTGTCGGTGTTTCCGCATCGCCGGAGCGCAGGAACAAATCATAAGAGGATTTCTGAACCTCGATCAGGTTCGGCATCTCCAGCACTTCGCGGATTTTGCCATAGTATTTACGTAGACGTTTCTGGCCAAGGAAGGTTTGCGCCATGTGTCTGTCACCTTTCGTATCTCTTGCCGAGCTCGCCATCACCGGGGCCGTGATGCGCGCCCATAAGAGCGGTAAATCCTGATCAATTCTTGAGGCACGTCCCACCGTACCTCTTCCGACCACTAGGACCTATCCAGAGAAGTATTTCGCGCGAAATACTTTTCAAAACAGATCAGGCTGGACAGGGAATTCCCCGTCCAGCCTTAATTTTTATGGGCTTGCCCAAAGCTTTACAAACTTCGGTCTGCTTTCATCAAGCAAAAACAGCACCCAGATCTAATGGCTTAGGCCAGTTCGATCTCTGCGCCAGCTGCTTCCAGCTTGGCTTTGATGTCTTCGGCTTCGGCTTTGTCGATGCCTTCTTTGATCTTGCCGCCAGCTTCAACCAGATCTTTGGCTTCTTTCAGGCCCAGACCGGTGATGCCGCGAACTTCTTTGATCACGTTGATTTTGGATGCGCCGGCGTTCTTCAGAACGACGTCGAATTCAGTTTTCTCTTCAGCAGCCGCGCCTGCATCGGCAGGGCCAGCCATCATCACTGCGCCGCCAGCTGCGGGCTCGATGCCATACTCGTCTTTGAGGATGGTTTTCAGTTCTTGTGCTTCCAGCAGTGTCAGACCAACGATGTCTTCTGCCAGTTTTTTCAGATCAGCCATGTTTAGCTCTTTCCGTTAACGATATGTGTGTTCCAACGCGAGTGTTCAACCCTGCGCCAGCTTGACGATATTGCTTTACGCAGCCGCCTTGTCCTCGATGGTGGACAAGATGGAAGCGATGTTGCTTGCAGGTGCGCCAATGGCCCCGGCGATGTTGGAAGCAGGTGCGCCCAGCATACCCGCGATGGTGGAGATAAGCTCCTCCCGCGAAGGCATCTTGGACACGGCTTCAACACCGGCGACATCCAGTGCGTTCTCACCCATTGCGCCGCCGAGAATGACAAACTTTTGATTCTCTTTAGCGAATTCCTGAGCGACCTTGGCAGCTGCCACGGGGTCTTCGGAATAGGTCAGAACGGTCATACCCGTCAGGAGATCTGCAATGCTTTCGCATGGCTTTCCGTCTAGGGCAATTTTGGCGAGCCTGTTTTTGGCAACACGCACGGCCCCGCCCGCAGCGCGAGCGCGCGCACGAAGGTCCTGCATATCAGCAACTGTCAGGCCGACGTAGTGGCTTACCACAACGACGCCAGAGCTTTCGAAGATTTGGCCGAGCTCTTCGACCAACTGTTCTTTCTGGGCTCTATCCACAGTTTCACTCCAAATCTGGGGGTTACCCCCCGGCTCAATTAAGTCCGCTTACGCGAACAGTCTTGGTCCATTTTACGGGAATAAGCCAAAATAGCCCCACGCTTACGCGAACGGTAATTCTTGCATCTCCCATCTCAGAAAGGAATTAAGGCTTGCGCCACCCTTCGTCTCGGACAGAAGACTCACCATGCGATGCATAGTGAATCGAGGGCTTCTTAGGGAATGCAGCGCGGAATGCCAAGGGGAAACTCGACTTTCTTGCGCGGAGTTTAAGCTAATCTGTTTCAAACGCCAACAGACCGCGCTTAGCCGGCAGGTTTCCGCATAAAAAAATCCCCGCATCGGATGACCAATGCGGGGATCTGATCGCAGGCGCAGGACTGCGCCTATCGCTGGACCTTACTCGGTTACAGCGTTGTCGACTTCTACAGTCACACCTGGGCCCATTGTGGAGCTCAGCGCGATCTTTTTCATGTAGGCACCCTTGGAGCCGGTAGGCTTGGCTTTGGACACGGCACCAACAAAGGCACGTACGTTTTCAACCAGCTTGACTTCGTCAAAGGACAGTTTGCCGATGCCAGCATGCACAACGCCGCCTTTTTCAGCTTTGAATTGAACCTGACCGCCTTTAGCAGCTTCAACAGCTTCTTTGATGTCCATTGTAACTGTGCCGACTTTTGGGTTTGGCATCAGGTTACGTGGGCCAAGAACCTTACCAAGACGACCAACGATGGGCATCATGTCAGGTGTCGCGATGCAGCGATCAAAGTCGATCTTGCCGCCTTGGACAGCTTCCATCAGGTCTTCGGCACCAACGATGTCGGCACCTGCTGCTTGTGCTTCGTCAGCCTTGGGGCCACGGGCGAATACAGCAACGCGAACGGATTTACCGGTGCCGTTTGGCAGGCCGACAACGCCGCGAACCATTTGGTCGGCGTGACGGGGGTCAACACCGAGGTTCATCGCGATTTCGATGGTTTCGTCAAATTTCGCGGTTGCGTTGGCTTTGATCAGTGCGACTGCTTCTTCAACGGTCAGATCTTCTTTGCCTACGAATGCTTCGCGTGCGGCGCGGGTGCGTTTTCCGAGTTTTGCCATCTTACTTAACCTCGATGCCCATGGAGCGGGCAGAGCCCAGAATGATTTTCATCGCGGATTCAACATCCACAGCGCTCAGGTCGGCCATTTTGGCTTCTGCGATTTCGCGCAGTTGCTTGGTGGTCACGGTGCCGACGGTCTCGCGGCTTGGTGTTTTCGCGCCGGAGTTAACCTTGGCAGCTTTCTTCAGGTAGTAGGACGCAGGAGGCGTCTTGATGTCCATGGTGAAGGACTTGTCCTGATAGTAGCTGATCACGGTCGGGCAAGGGGCACCTGGCTCCATGTCCGCTGTCTTGGCGTTGAACGCCTTACAGAATTCCATGATGTTGATCCCGCGCTGACCCAATGCGGGGCCGACGGGTGGGGATGGGTTCGCTTGACCCGCTTTAACTTGCAACTTCATCGTACCGACGAGTTTCTTGGCCATTGGCCTTCTCCTTTTAATGTCGGTGAACTTTCGTTCACCCTATACAACCACATCGCGATGTGGCCGCTTGCTAGCGTGGTGCGGTTGGGCGGCGCGCCGCTGTCCCCTCCCACAAACGAACGGTGTTGCCACCGTATGGCGGGTCGCCCCGCCGATCGCTCAGACCTGTTTGTTGACCTGAGTGAATTCCAATTCGACCGGTGTTTCCCGGCCAAAGATCGACACCGACACCTTGAGGCGCTGGTTCTCGTCGTCGACCTCTTCGATCATACCGTCGAAGTCTTCGAACGGGCCGTCCGCAACTTTGACCTTCTCACCCACTTCGAAGTGGATCAGCGTGCGTGGTGCTTCTTCGCCCTCTTGGACGCGGCCCAGGATCGCGGTGACCTCGGCGTCACGCATCGGCATCGGACGGCCCTGCGGCCCTAGGAAACCGGTGACGCGGTTGATCGAGTTGATCAGGTGATACCCGCGATCAGACATCTCCATATGAACCAGGACATAGCCGGGCATAAAGCGACGCTCTGTCGTGACTTTCTTGCCGCGCCGGACCTCGATCACCTCTTCGGTGGGGACCAGCACCTCGTCGATTTGGTCCTCAAGCTCTTGCTCGGCGACCGTGGTGCGGATTTGCTCGGCAATCTTCTTTTCGAAGTTCGACAAAACACTGACCGAATACCATCTTTTCGCCATCTGAACTTGGTCCCTGTCTTGTGATGCAGCAACGGCCACATCTAATTCTCGTAAAAACCAGCCTGTCGCAGCATGCCGGCGGTGAACAAAAAATCGGCGCGCAACACGAATCGCCGCACGCCCCTCTTGATCAGGTCTGCGGGATAGCCCGCAATCGCACATGTTTCAAGAGGGCCACGGCGTTTTAAGGTGCCGCGCCCCTGGATCAGCCGAAGGCGGCCAGGATGTACTGCAATCCGCCACGGATGAGGATATCGACGATCGCAAAGAACACCGCTGTCAACGCGGCAAGGATGAACACCATAACCGTGGTGAGCATGACCTCGCGACGGGTGGGCCAGACGACCTTGGATACTTCGGAACGCACTTGCTGGATGAACTGAAGCGGGTTGACTGTGGCCATGTCGGTTTTCCTGTATACGAACGATTGTGGGGATGTATCTGTCAAAAGCACTGAATTCAAGGCTTCATATCAAGCTCGCCTACTGGCGAAGCTGGTACACCAAAGTGCGCGTCCTCACATGTGTTGAGATTGGCAGGGGCTGAGGGACTCGAACCCACGACCCTCGGTTTTGGAGACCGATGCTCTACCAACTGAGCTAAACCCCTATGCCGAGTGGTGAGGTAGTCGATATTCGCTGGGGGATCAAGGGCAGATAGACGCATTGCGCAGGAATAATGCCGCCCGCCCCCAAGCCACGAAAAAGGCCGCCCCGATTGGGAGCGGCCTTCGTCTTGTTGCCGGTGCGCGGGGTGACCCGCGGGTTGGCTTACTCGGTGATTTTGGAAACCACGCCCGCGCCAACGGTACGACCGCCTTCGCGGATCGCGAAGCGCAGACCGTCTTCCATCGCGATGGGGGCGATCAGCTCCACGTCGAACTGCAGGTTGTCGCCAGGCATAACCATTTCAGTGCCTTCTGGCAGCTGAACGGTACCGGTGACGTCTGTTGTCCGGAAGTAGAACTGTGGACGGTAGTTCGCGAAGAACGGCGTGTGACGGCCACCCTCTTCCTTGGTGAGGATATAGGCTTCGGCTGTGAACTTGGTGTGCGGCTTAACCGAACCTGGCTTACACAGAACCTGACCACGCTCAACGCCTTCACGGTCGATACCGCGCAGCAGGGCGCCGATGTTGTCGCCAGCTTCCCCACGGTCCAGCAGTTTGCGGAACATTTCAACGCCGGTACATGTGGTTTTCTTGGTGTCGCGGATGCCGACGATTTCAATTTCGTCGCCAACGTTGATCACGCCACGCTCAACACGGCCGGTCACAACTGTACCACGACCGGAGATCGAGAAGACGTCTTCCACAGGCATCAGGAACGGCTGGTCAACAGCGCGCTCTGGTGTCGGGATGTAGTTGTCGACTTCTTCCATCAGCTTGCGGATCGAATCTTCGCCGATGTTATTGTCACGGCCTTCCATCGCCGCCAGAGCGGAGCCTGGAACAACGGGGATGTCGTCGCCTGGGTAGTCGTAGGAAGACAGCAGCTCGCGGATTTCCATTTCAACCAGTTCCAGCAGCTCTTCATCGTCCACCTGGTCTACTTTGTTCATGTAGACAACCATGGCGGGGATGCCGACCTGACGGCCCAGCAGGATGTGCTCGCGGGTCTGTGGCATGGGGCCATCAGCAGCGTTCACAACCAGGATCGCGCCGTCCATCTGCGCCGCACCGGTGATCATGTTTTTCACATAGTCAGCGTGGCCTGGGCAGTCGACGTGGGCGTAGTGACGGCCTTCGGTCTCATACTCAACGTGCGCGGTCGAGATGGTGATGCCGCGTGCTTTTTCTTCGGGCGCGCCGTCAATCTGGTCATAGGCGCGGAAGTCGCCGAAGTATTTGGTGATCGCCGCGGTCAACGTGGTTTTGCCGTGGTCAACGTGACCAATGGTACCGATGTTAACGTGTGGTTTATTACGTTCAAACTTTGCCTTAGCCATGGAGCAGCCCTTTATATTAATGAGGGCCTGAACCCAGACCCAAACCTATCTGGCGGGCGATGTATTGGGTCTGGCGCATAAAATCAAGCACCTGTTCGCCTCACACCGCCGCAGAATTCATGTAAATGCGCACTAGTTCGCTGTTACCGCCGGCGCAGAGGGGATTTCAGCGCGCTCGATGACCGCGTCCGCCGGGCGTTCGAACCAGCCTTCGGCCTTATTTTGCTTGACCAAATAGGTCTCGATCGACTTTGCCGCATTCTGGCTGAGGTTCTTAAGCTGTTCTTCAGCAGTCTTGGTGTAGCCAGACCCCACGATAGGCCCCTGATCAAGGGATTCGAAAACGGTGATCTGGTGCGGTTCGTCCGTAAGCTTCTTACCCGCGGCGTCGTCCCAAACGGTAAGGTTCAGGATCATGATCGACTTGGGCGCAAGCACAAGCGGAATACCAGGAGGCGCAAGAACATAGCCTTCGACACTGACGCCAAAGTGGTAATTGCGCGCGCCTTCATAGCGGTCAAAGCGTTCGGCAATGGCGTCTTTGACAGCCGTCGTCAGCACCTCTTCACTGACTTCGCGGCTGATCGGCAGTTTCTGTACCTTCGGCGCAACAACGATGTTGTGGTAGAGATTAAAGTCACCCAAAGGCACCGCCGGCTTGTCGAGGTCGGATGCCCCGTTACACGCAGAAAGGACCACGATACTGATCAAAGCGGATAAAATTCGAACCATTTCATGCCTCCTCGGCGCATTTATGCCCTTTGCGATACCCTAAGGCTGAATAGGGTGCAACGTTTGCTAAAGTGGCACGCACCGGGAGGCGTGCTACCTTATGTCCGTCTGATTTAGGATAATTGCCATGGATCGCCCCCTGCCCGCCCGCGTGGCCTTGGTTAACCAACCCCTAGGCCTGTTTCGCAGCCTCGCTATGGCGCGACGTAATGTGCTTAGCATTATTCCTGAAATAGCTGTCAAACAGCCGATGGTCTCTGGCAAAATGGGCAAGCGTTGGCACATGGTTATGGACCCGACTGCCATCCGCGAGATGCTGTTGGATCGGGTTGACGACTACCCCAAATCCTTAGTGACAAAAAACCTTTTGCGCCCCGCGATCGGAGACTCCCTTTTCATTGCGGAGGGTGCGCATTGGCGCTGGCAACGCCGCGCGGTGGCACCGGCCTTTTCGCACCGCAATATGCTGAACCTGTCGCCCATCATGACCGCCGCAGCGCAAAGGTCGGCCGACCGGATCGCCGCCGCTGGCCCGCGGGCCATCAATATGCTGGACGAGATGGTCACGTCGACATTCGACGTCATCTCGGATGTCACATTCTCGGGCGGCGACGGGTTTGACCGCGGCGCCGTGCACCGCGCCATCGACGACTATATTGCAGAGGCCGGAAAACTGAGCCTTTTCGATATTCTTGGCTTGCCAGACTGGCTTCCGCGCCCAGGACGGGCGATGTTGGGCCGTGCCCTGAAAGACATGAAACGCATTGCCGACGGCGCGATAGATGCGCGGGCCGAACGGGGGCCCAGCGATACGCCGGACCTGCTGGATCTTCTCCTTGACGGCACCGACCCCAAGACCAAACGTCAGATGAATACGGCCGAGCTACGGGACAATTTGTTAACCTTCATCGTCGCAGGGCATGAGACGACGGCCCTTACCCTGTCTTGGGCGCTCTATCTGATGGGCTTTGATCAGGCCGTGCAGCAGAAAGCCCGCGCCGAGGCGCAAACCGTGCTGCAGGGGCGCGCGGCGACGGGTGCAGACGTCGAAAACCTACCATACATCCGCCAAATTATCGACGAAACCCTGCGCCTGTACCCGCCGGCGGGGGTGATTTCACGCACCGCGCAGAGAAACGACACCTTATGCGGCAGGGAAGTTCGGCCCGGCGATACTGTCATGGTGCCGATTTACGCGCTTGGCCGCCATCAGCAGCTTTGGGATCAGCCCGACGTTTTCGATCCCGACCGTTTCAAAGATCGCAAAGCGATCGACCGATACGCCTACCTGCCCTTTGGCGATGGCCCGCGTATCTGCATCGGCGCGTCCTTTGCGCAGCAAGAAGCGGTGATCATCCTTGCGACCTTGCTTTCGCGGTTTCGTTTCACACCTGTCGCCGGGAAAAGCCCTGAACCGGTTATGATCCTGACCCTACGCCCCGAAGGCGGAGTATGGTTAACCGCAACGCCTGCCTAGTCGCAAATCCGCCGCAAGTCGCCCCAGGCGTCCGCGTCGACAATAGCTGCGTATTCAGACTGCGCGCGCGCCGCATTTTGCGCTGCCGTGATGCGGTCATCGAATGATGGATGGCTCAGGAAATGGGCCATCAGTGGGTTCGCTTCGCCTTGGGTCTCGCGCATGCGCTCGAACATGGCCCCCATCGCTTTCGGTGACACGCCCGCAGTCGCCAGAAGTTTATGCCCGAACGCGTCTGCCTCTGTTTCGGCCTGCTGGGAATAGGTCGCGCTGATCAAACGCTCTGCCAGAAACAACACCACGGCACCGCCTGCGAAGTCACCGAACAAAAGCCCCAATACGCCGATCGATCCGGCGGATCGCAACGCATGGCGTGTCGGGTCTCGACTGACAACGTGACCAATTTCATGCGCCAGCACAGCGGCGACCTCATCCGGGGACTGGGCTTGCTGGATCAGCCCGTCGAACAGCACGACAATCCCGCCGGGTAGCGCAAAAGCGTTCACCATCGGGTGGTCCAGGACCAGGACATTCAAATCCTGCACTGCCCCCTCGCCCGCGTTAAGCGCGGTGATCATGCCGGTGAGCGCCGCTTCGCCCGCCGAGGCGTCGCAAATGGCGAGGGGCTGCATGCCGGTTTCGTCCAAGGCCCTGCGAATTTGGCCCAATGTCGCCTCACCCAAGGCCGCCTCTCCTGCTGGTGGGATGAAATTCGCCAAACGGTCCGCCAAAAAAGGCACCAGCACTGTAATCTGAAGCACAACAGCCGCGACAGCTGCGATTGCCCAAGCGAACAAGCGGCCCCGCCCTCGGGCCGGCGCAGGACGCCGGGCGGCAGGAAGATGTCGTAGCAGCGTCTTATCCGCAACGACAAGCCGCGCCAGCGGATCTGTAACTGAGCGCAGGGTATAGTCTTTCCCACGCGCCTGATCGGGCACCAACCGAATATCGCCAAGCCGCCAGAAGATAATATCTTCGCTATCCAGTCCAATCTGCAGATTATCGTTCGCAATATGCAGGCTGACATCTTCGGCAACCGGACGATCACCATCAAAATAGGCCGCCCCCATGCCGTTAAACCCGACGCTCATATCGCGGCTCCCAGGTCCAACGCCTCTGCAAACCCTTCGGCTTCGGCAAAGTCATCCCGCCCCGACTGGCTGATGCTTTGCAAACCGTCATACCGCGGAAGCGCACAGGTTTTGGCCATGTGACGCATTAACGGAAAGGTGACGAATGTGTTGTAGCAAACGTTCCACATCAAAAAGACCGAGAGGTAAAAACCCGCCAACACCACGATCGCCAAAGCCCGCGGGATCGGAAGCGTTTCAATGTCGATCCCCAAATCAAACCCCATAAAGGCGCTTGGTCCAATCACGACAAATGCCCCTAGCACTAGCAAAATCACCCCCAGAACGAGGACCGAATATGCGATAAAGCTGCCGAAGACGTAGATGAACGCGATACGCGGTGCGCTTAGCCTCGACGTTATGGCGATACCATTCGCTGACTTGTGGTTTGCCATTAGCCTTTTCGAAACAAAGCGATAGTGCACTGCACCGTAGACCATGCCTAGCAAGCTCACGGGGAAAAGGAGCAACCACCAAGCGCCTCGCATAGAAAATGCTGCGCCCTGCCCGTCAGCCAGCGTTTCGAGCATCTTCGAGGCAAAGCCAGATGTGTCGAAAGTCTGGGACGCGGCAGATATGTACGCGTGGGCCACGCTACCAAGAAGCAGCAAGGTGAACAAAGCAAACGGAATCGCGGCACGATAGAGCATGCCCCAACGCCCCCCTTGATGCAGCTGTGCCGATCCGAAAAAGGTGCGGTCCGTCATGTATTTTTCAAGGTAGAAGGTCATACGTGGCCAAAGCAGCCCTAGCGAGAAAATGGTGACCAACCAATGCAGCATAGCGCGCCAGACATACCCCCATGCACCTTTATCAAGGCCAAACCGCACCCCGCGCCATCGCGTCCGTCCCAAAACGTACCGTCGCGCACGATATCGGGCATAGAACCAAAAAGGAACAACCCCGAATCCCGCTGCGAAGTACCCTAAGGTCGCGCTCGAAAACACCGAGAAGCTGACGAACATCAGAATCAGATTAATGATTCCGATGTAGAAGGTGAGGATCACAACGGCGATGAAGAAGCCCAATAGCTTTTCAATCGGATCGCCGACGTATTCCATCGGATGCCCGCCCGGCCGGATTGCAGACCAATACCATCGCCGCAAACGGGTCTTCATCCAGAACCGGTAAAACCCTAGCGTCATAATCGTGAGGAAACCGGTTTTGAACGCCAACCAAAAGAGCGCGCCGCGCCCCCCGACGAATTGAACCGACATCGCGGGTGCCGAACCACTGGGGTATGACAGTTCGGCGTCACTCACGTCGCTTGCGATCAACCGAAGCGGTTATCACGCGGGAACCCACGCGGTGCCATGCGCCCCGCTGTCGCGCGTTTGCCAGTCCATTCGGTCAGGTCAGCTTCGGTGCGTGTCCGTCCCGCGGGATCCTGCCAGCTTAGCCCGTTCTCGCGGCTAAACGTGATCGCATCAGACATGCCCCCGTCTTTGTATTTTTGCAGCCGCACACCTTTGCCGCGTCCCATTTCGGGAAGTTCGTCCAAGCCGAACACCAAGACTTTGCGATTTTCGCCCACAACGGCAACGGCATCCGCATCACCGGCCACCGGCGCGCAAATCATTGCTTTCGCGTCGCCGCGCACGTTCAGCACCTGTTTACCGCTGCGTGTCTGCGCCAGAACATCATCCTCCGGCACGATAAATCCATCCCCGGCCGAGGAAGCCACCAAGAGCTTGCGCCCCGCCTTGTGGATCAAAATATCGACAATTTGAACTTCGTTGGGCAGATCCACCATCAACCGCAAGGGCTCTCCCATGCCGCGCCCGCCGGGCAAGGTCGATGCAGACACCGTGTAAAAGCGCCCGTTCGACCCGAAAACCAGCAGCCTGTCTGTCGTCTCTGCATGGAAAATAAAGCGGGGGCCGTCCCCATCCTTGAACTTCAACTCGCGGTTCAAATCGATATGTCCCGTCATCGCACGGATCCAGCCCATCTGCGAACAGACAACTGTAATCGGTTCGCGGTCGATCATCGCCTCCAGCGGGACTTCCTCGATCACGCCAGCTTCGGAGAAGCTCGTTCTACGACGACCGATATTCTTACCGTCCAGCGACCAGTCCTTGCCGAACTGCTTTTTCGTCTCGCGCAGCTGGTCGATGATCGTATCCCATTGGGTACCTTCATTTTCCAACAGATCTTCGAGGCCCGAGCGCTCCTCCATCAAGGCGGATTGCTCGCGCAGCAACTCAATTTCTTCCAAGCGGCGCAACGACCGCAGGCGCATGTTCAAAATCGCGTCCGCTTGGACTTCGGATAGCGAGTTCTCAGCGGAGGGCGCTGGCGGTACATAGCTCGCCTCGTCCATCGCGCGCACGTGATCCTTACCCCAATCCTCGGCCATCAACGCCGATTTCGGGTCCTCGTCATAGCGAATGATATCGATCACGCGATCGAGGTTAAGAAACGCGACGATAAAACCTTCCAAGACCTCTAGTCGGTGGTCGATTTTCTCCATCCGGTGGGTCGAGCGCCGCTGAAGCACCTCGCGCCGATGATCAAGAAATGCGCGCAGCACTTCCTTCATCGAACATACTTTAGGCGTCACACCGTCGATCAAGACGTTCATGTTCAACGAGAATCGCACCTCAAGATCAGAGCTGCGATACAGCATCCCCATCAGGACCTCGGGATCAACGTTCTTGGAACGCGGCTCGATGATCAGACGAATATCGTCGGCCGATTCGTCGCGTACATCGCCCAGAATCGGAATTTTCTTGGTCTGAATAAGCTCTGCGATCTTTTCGATCAGCTTGGATTTCTGCACCTGATAGGGAATTTCAGTGATGACAATTTGCCAAGCACCGCGCCCCAGATCCTCTGTTTCCCACCGACAGCGCAGACGGAAACCGCCTTTACCCGTACGATAGGCATTCGCAATGTTTTCAGGGGGTTCAACGATAATACCGCCGGTCGGAAAATCAGGACCGGGAACGTATTTAAGCAAGGTATCGTCGCGGGCATCGGGCGTTTTGATCAGGTGAATACAGGCGTCTACCAGTTCCGAGATATTATGCGGCGGAATGTTGGTGGCCATGCCGACAGCAATGCCCGACGACCCGTTTGCCAGAAGGTTCGGGAACTGCGCGGGCAGAACGGCAGGCTCGGTCAGTGTGCCGTCGTAATTCTCTCTAAAATCGACAGCATTTTCATTCAGACCTTCCAGCATGGCCTCGGCCACGGCGGTCATCCGCGCTTCGGTATATCGGCTTGCAGCGGGGTTATCCCCGTCGATGTTGCCAAAGTTCCCCTGCCCGTCAACCAACGGATAACGCACGTTAAAGTCTTGCGCGAGACGCGCCATCGCGTCGTAAATCGCAGCGTCGCCGTGCGGGTGATAGTTCCCCATTACGTCGCCGGAAATTTTCGCAGACTTCCGGAATCCCCCGGTGCTGTTAAGCCTCAGTTCACGCATCGCGAATAGAATTCGACGGTGAACGGGCTTTAATCCGTCGCGCGCATCCGGCAGCGCGCGGTGCATAATAGTAGACAGCGCATAGGTCAGATACCGGTCGCCCAATGCACGGCGCAAAGGCTCTGACGAATTGCGAGAATCTGGATCGGCGGGGGTGGTTACATCTGACATCTTCATTGTTTAGCCAAGGCCGCGAGACGCGGCAAGCGACTGTTTGGCGCGCAGCGCCCCAGCACGGTGCGCGGTGTCTCTGTCATGCAACTTTGCAAACATATTGGAACGATTAGGCAGCATTTTATGTTATACTTGATAATACAGCCTTGGGGAGACCTGCTGCGGGTCTAGGCTGTCTGCTATTTCGAGGAATGTGTGATGAAGCGGTTTATTTTGTTGACCTTCGGGTTTCTTGGTTGGGCATTCTACGAGATGAGCGGCGGGGCCGATTTTCAACCCGCGAGCGCTCAGATGGCTGCGAATGCAGACCAAATGCCAGCACAGGAGAACGAAATCACCGCCGAAACCTCAAACGAACCAGTCGAGACGGCAAAGGCCATCCCGGCGGTCGCGACGGCTCCGGTTGATACGACCCCGCCAGGTTTTGAAAGCACCGCGCAAGCGGATGATGCCGACCGCGTTTCTGTCACCCTCACAACCGCATTGAATACCGCGGACACCGGTGCTGCGACTGACGTATCGTATGTGCCTGTTGCCCAGAATATCGCGGCGAACGGGGCGGACACACCCGCAATTATTCCCAGTCTGATCGTTCCGAACGACAGCGGTGCCGCGATCGTAGAGGCACGTGCTGAAACGAACCTGAGCAACGAGGCGGATATTCGTTCTGTATCCGGCAACCGTGTGAATGTCCGTGGTGGCCCTGGCACCGAGTTTCAGGTCGTGAGCAAGCTAGGTCGCGGCGATTCGGTCGAGATCATTCAGGATAACGGCGATGGATGGGTAAAGATGCGTCCCGTAGACGGCGGGCCAGAGGGCTGGATGGCCGATTTCCTGTTGTCGAACGGGTAAACTACTCAACAACTCCCGAGACAACAGTTAATGCAACAACGTACAATTTTAATTACCGGCTGCTCCTCCGGGATCGGCTACGCGGCTGCGCATACGCTGCGCGAACGCGGCTGGAGGGTTTTCGCTTCGTGCCGCCAAACACGCGATTGCGAGAGGTTAGCCGCTGAAGGATTTGATGCGCCCCAGCTCGACTATACGGATGCCAGTAGCATCGCCACTGCGGTGGATCATGTACTTGAGCAAACCGGTGGCACGCTCGATGCCCTTTATAATAACGGTGCCCATGCGACACCCGGTGCCGTCGAAGACCTCCCCACAGATGCGCTGCGCGAGATATTCGAAAGCAATTTCTTCGGCTGGCATGAGCTTACGCGCAAGATCATCCCTGTGATGCGGGCACAGGGTCACGGGCGCATTATCCAATGTTCGTCCGTATTGGGTTTTGTCACAATGCCGTGGCGTGGCGCTTACAATTCTACGAAATTCGCGCTGGAAGGCTTAACGGACACGCTGCGCATTGAACTGCGCGACACCCCCATTCACGTGACCCTGATCGAGCCCGGGCCCATTACATCCAACATCCGCGCGAACTCTATCCCGCACTTCGAGCGTTGGATCGATTGGAAAAGCTCTGCCCGAAAGGCGCAATACGAAAGCGCGTTATTAGACAGGCTATACACTGCGAGAGGGCCCGACAGGTTCGAGCTTCCGCCACAAGCAGTCGTTGACAAGCTTATCCATGCGCTGGAGGCCGACCGCCCACGGCCGCGGTATTATGTCACGACGCCGACGCGTATCTCGGGCATTTTAAAGCGTATTTTACCAACACGTGCCTTAGACTGGGTGCTCTCTCGATAAATTCGGGTTGCGCTACTGCATGACCCCGCTACATCTTTCAGCAACACAAAGGATGCTTATGTTCGCTGATCCGTTATATATCCTGACCGTCGTTGCCGTGATTGCGGTGGTTATCGTATTGATTTTTGGGCTTGGGGGCTTCGCTGGTGGCGGAGAATTCAATAAGCGCAATTCAAATAAACTTATGCGCATGCGCATCATCGCACAGTTCATCGCTGTCATTCTCATCGTCATATATGTGTACCTGCGAAAGGACGCTGGCTGATGGTTGTTCTTAATAAAATCTACACCCGCACCGGCGACAAAGGCGAAACCGCGTTGGGGAACGGGGACCGTGTGGCCAAACACGACCTCCGGGTCGAGGCATATGGCACATCCGACGAATTGAACTGTTTTGTTGGTGTCGCGCGGCTTGAGGCGAAAGGCGAAACCGACGCCGCCCTGTCGCGTATCCAGAACGACCTGTTCGACCTGGGCGCTGACCTGTGCCGCCCCGATATGGAAGCGGATGCAGGCGCCGAATACCCGCCTCTGCGCCTCGCGGCGGAGCAGGTCGACAGGCTTGAACGTGAGATCGACGTGATGAACGCGGATCTGTCTCCGCTGAGAAGCTTTATTCTACCCGGCGGCACCGCACTTGCCGCGCATTTGCACGTGTGCCGGACAGTTGCGCGCCGCGCCGAACGGCTTGCGGTGCATTTGGCTGACAGGGATTCTATCAATCCGGCCACCGTCAAATATCTGAACCGGCTAAGCGATTGGTTTTTCGTCGCGGCCAGGGCTTCAAATAACGGCGGTAAGGACGATGTATTGTGGGTGCCCGGGGCAAATCGCTAAGGCCGTCAGTCAGAAACGCCGCGTCGAAAGACAATAAATTACTATTTTTGACTGTTTTGCATTCGATTGCTTCGTTACACCGACGAAGAGTTCACATGATCGGGGCCGAACCGGCCCGGATCGTCAACTGAGGAGAGAGAACGCTCATGAAGGTACTGGTACCTGTAAAGCGCGTGATCGACTACAACGTGAAAGTACGCGTCAAAGCGGACGGCACGGGTGTTGATCTTGCCAACGTAAAGATGTCGATGAACCCGTTTGACGAGATTTCCGTCGAACAAGCGATCCGCATGAAAGAGGCCGGCCAGGTCGAAGAAGTTGTGGTCGTCTCTATCGGCGTAAAACAGGCGCAGGAAACACTGCGCACAGCGCTGGCAATGGGCGCCGACCGCGCGATTCTGATCGTGGCGGCCGACGATGTGCACAACGATATCGAGCCTTTGACCGTTGCCAAAATTCTGAAAGGCGTCGTCGAAGAAGAGAAGCCCGACCTTGTTCTTTGCGGTAAGCAGGCGATCGACAACGACATGAACGCCACTGGCCAGATGCTGTCCGCTCTGCTGGGGTGGTCGCAAGCGACCTTCGCCTCCAAAGTCGACATCGATGGCGACAGCGCTGTTGTGACACGTGAAGTCGACGGTGGTTTGCAGACTATTAAGGTTTCCATGCCTACAGTCGTGACTGTGGATCTGCGCCTGAACGAACCACGCTATGCGTCGCTACCCAACATCATGAAGGCAAAGAAAAAGCCTTTGGATGAAAAGACACCTGCCGATTATGGCGTCGAGGTTTCCAACCGTTTGGAAATCATCAAGACGGCTGAGCCAGCAGAACGTGCTGCGGGCATCAAGGTCGAGTCGGTCGATGAACTGGTTGCGAAACTTAAAGAAGCGGGGGCTGTGTAATGGCTGTTCTACTCCTTGCAGAAGTAACTGATGGCGAACTGGCACTTGACGCGACATCCAAAGCCGTTGCTGCGGCCAAGATGCTCGGCGATGTTACTGTTCTCTGCGCTGGTGGTTCCGCCGCTGCGGCGGGCGAAGCGGCGGCGAAAATCAACGGTGTTTCCAAAGTTCTGGTCGCCGAGGATGAGACCCTTGGCCACCGCCTCGCGGAATCCACTGCGGCGTTGATCGTATCGCTCGCCGGTGATTACGATCACATCACCGCGCCAGCGACCACAGACGCCAAAAACGTGATGCCACGTGTTGCTGCGTTGCTTGACGTCATGTTGCTGTCCGATGTGTCCGGTGTTGTCGATGCCGACACGTTCGAACGTCCCATCTATGCGGGCAACGCGATCCAGACGGTCAAATCCTCGGATGCGAAAAAGGTTATCACCTTCCGCACCACGACGTTTGACGCCGCTGGCGACGGTGGCTCTGCCTCTGTAGAGACGGTATCCGCTGCGGCCGATCCCGGCCTGTCTTCCTGGGTTGAAGACCACGTTGCAGAAAGCGATCGCCCCGAGCTGACATCGGCTGGCGTGGTTGTTTCCGGCGGCCGTGGCGTTGGCTCCGAAGAAGACTTCGCCTTGATCGAAAAGCTGGCTGACAAGCTGGGTGCCGCTGTTGGCGCTTCGCGCGCTGCCGTTGATTCGGGCTATGCTCCGAACGACTGGCAAGTTGGCCAGACCGGTAAGGTTGTCGCGCCCGAGCTTTATGTGGCGGTTGGCATCTCCGGTGCGATCCAGCACTTGGCCGGCATGAAAGACAGCAAAATCATCGTCGCCATCAACAAAGACGAAGAAGCGCCGATCTTCCAGGTCGCCGACTATGGTCTGGTGGCAGATCTGTTCGAAGCCGTTCCCGAGCTGATCGAGAAACTGTAAGCCTTTAAGGTTTTCACGGATAAGGCCCGCAATCACCTGCGGGCCTTTTTCTATTTCAGGCGTGCAATCGCCTGCGCGACCGCCTTCGCAATCTCTTGATGTGCCCGAACGCCGGGGAGCTGTAACGCCCGCTCTTTTTCTATTGGAGGGAACACCATCCCCGCCGTCCCCTCGGATATGGCCGCGTGTGACGGTGTCACATATACCACCCCGGCCGCCAGTCGACTCACCTGAGAAACCATAGCTTTGGTCACGAACAGAGGCCCCGCGCGAGCCTGCGCCCCCATGTCACGCGTGGGCTTTTCGGGACCAAGGTGAAGCAGCACGCATGGTCCCGTCATCCGGCCAAGCAGCAGGGTCATCCGCGCGATCCAAGCCTGCTGAAGCTCACGCACCACCATCGCGAACCGAGTGGGCGAGACTTGCTTGAGCGCTTCCAATAGGTGACGTGTGAAATGAAACTCCGCAAAATCAACCTCGGGGTAGATGGAGCAAAGCAGTTTCGACGGTGCGATAAATCTGTCGTTTCGACGCGGGTGCACTGAGTAGTAACGATTCGACATATTATGTGCCCCCAACACTTGCACCACGGTCACATGCGCCCCGGCGGCAATTTTCATGACTTCGGTATCATGTAGAAACACATCCAGACCCGCATTTTGTAACCCGAAATTGATGCAAGGCACCCCGCTAGACAGTTCTACCAACGCGGGGAACGGAGTTTCGACGTAGCGGCCAAACGTCTGGGTGCCGCCAACAAAAACCACATAGGGCGAGGAAGTTCCCCGAAGAGGTCCGCGAAACAGTAGCTTCGACGTGCCATAGCGACACAACGCGTAGTCCAACCGCCGCTTGCCATCATCCGTAGCGCCCATACCGTTCACCCTGTTCCACCGCTTTACGGACGCAGAATCGCCCTAAGTATTTTCGATTTCCTTAATGTTCGGATTTGAGAAAAGCTGTCGTGAATTCCGACCCTTGCGGCTGCTACCCCGCCCGCTTTATGCTGCGGCGAAACAAAAGGGGACAGCGCATGGATATCCAGACAATCGGCATCGTTGGCGCGGGCCAAATGGGCAACGGCATCGCCCATGTTATGGCTTTGGCGGGCTACGACGTGCTGTTGAATGATGTAAGCGCTGAAGCACTGCAAAAGGCGGTTGATACCATTACCGGCAACCTCGACCGTCAGGTTGGCCGCGGTAAGGTAACCGAAGCAGACCGTGACGCGACGCTCAAAAGAATCGTGACAACCCAAACACTTGCAGAACTGGGCCAAAGCGATCTGGTGATCGAGGCGGCGACTGAACGCGAGACCGTCAAGCAAGCGATTTTTGAAGATCTGATCCCCCACCTCAAACCGACCACAATCCTGACGTCGAACACGTCGTCGATTTCGATTACAAGGCTCGCCAGCCGAACCGATCGCCCTGAAAAGTTTATGGGGTTCCACTTCATGAACCCGGTGCCCGTGATGCAGCTGGTGGAGCTGATCCGCGGGATTGCGACGGACAAGGAAACTTTTGAGGCCTGCCGCGGCGTTGTTGATAAACTGGGCAAAACTGCGGCCTCTGCCGAAGACTTCCCAGCATTTATCGTAAATCGTATCTTGATGCCGATGATCAACGAGGCTGTCTATACACTCTATGAAGGTGTGGGCTCTGTCGAATCTATCGATAGTTCACTCAAGCTGGGGGCCAACCACCCGATGGGGCCGCTGGAGCTTGCAGATTTCATCGGTCTAGACACCTGCCTGGCGATTATGAACGTGTTGCATGACGGGCTGGCCGATACGAAATATCGTCCCTGCCCGCTCCTGACAAAATACGTCGAAGCGGGCTGGCTGGGGCGTAAATCTCAGCGGGGTTTCTATGACTACCGCGGCGATGTGCCTGTCCCCACGCGATAAATCTGCAGCAAGCAGCGGGAGCCAGCCCCCGCGCCCCCGGGATTTATCCCATTTGGAAGATAGCGTTAGTCTTTAAGCGCAAGTGTATGCGCCCGTAGCCACGCCATGAAACCGCGCGGGTCGTCCGCATGAGCGGCCATGTGCTCTGGCGAAAGCGGCGCGCCTACGATCGGGCCCTGCGGCTTGTCGCATGCGTGCACAATCTCGTGGAGCAGAAGCCCCTGCCGCAAGATGGGCGAGATTTTATTCGCAATTTGATAGGCTCTGCTATTTTGCCCTGGAAAGCGCATTGGAACCACTTGCGCGCCCGAGCGCCGGATCATTTTCGCGGTGAAAACATTCCACTCCGCCTCTATGGCAGGGCCGAACATGGTATCCGAAGCCGCTACGACCCCGGAGGGGAACAGCGCGACAACACCGCAATCCTTCAGATGCGCCATCGCTTTGGCGCGCATTTCGACACCTTTGCGCTGCGCATCAGGGTCATGGGGAAACGGCACGGGGATCATATAGCTGCCCGCGACCTCGTCGATAGAGGTCAACAAAGAGCGCGTCAGGATCCGATAATCAGGGCGTACCCGTCCGATCAGATCGGCGAAAATCATGCCATCGACCATCCCGTGCGGGTGGTTCGCGACAACGACCACTGGACCCGTTTTCGGAATGCGATCCAGCTGTTCCTGCGGGGTCGTCAGGTCGATCCCCATGGTATCGAGTGCCGCACGCCAGAAACCCTGCCCTGTGGGCGCGCCCTGTTTCTCGAACTGTCGGATCAGGCGCAGAACCTTGAGCTTGCCGGTGAAAAGTTCGATAGCGCTGATGATCCCCGATTTGACAGGATGATCAAACGTGGATGCATAGGACAGGCTGCGGCGGTCATACTTCGTGAAGGTCACCGGTTCGCCGCTGCCATCGTTCAGTAGGGGCGCAGGGCCGGTTGGCGCATTCTCCGTCATGTGGTTAACCCTTTACGCATCACAGTGACCACCGGCCGCATTGCAAACACCGCCGTTACTGGCCTTCGCCGAACTTGTCAGCCACCAAGGCTGTTAACGCATCGGCCAATGCGTCCTGATCCGGGCCGGAGGTCTGTACATCAATCGTACACCCTTTGGACGCCGCAAGCATCAGCAGCCCCATAATGCTGTCACCAGAGGCGGACATCCCGTCCTTGCTGACTTCGGCGCGCGCATCAAAAGCCTCGACGACCTCAACCAGCTTGGCGGAGGCGCGGGCATGCAGGCCTTTTTCGTTTACGATTTTCAATGAGACTTGGGTCATACAATAGGGGCCTTGCTATTCCGCACTAACATTCTGGCTATCAATATATTTTCTGCCGGCCGCCAGGGCCGCGCGCACCGCCTCGGGCACTTCCAGATCACGTGACTTTGCCAGCTTGATCAACATGGGAAGGTTTGCGCCGTAAAGGATCCGACGGTTTTCAGGACGGCATGCAAGCAAACTGAGGTTCGACGGGGACCCACCGAAAAGGTCCGTTACGACGACAACACCATTGCCCGTATCCACGGCATCGGCTGCCTCGCAGATTTCCCGCTGCTTTTCGGTACGATCATGGTCTGCATGGATCGCAATAGCGCGCACGCCGTTTTGCGACCCAACAACATGTTCGATCGCAGCCAAATATTCTTTGGCCAATCCGCCGTGTGCAACAATCACAATACCAATCAACGCGATGTCTCTTCCCGTTTACTACGATCCAGTTCGCGGTGTCTGATGGACACCTGCCAGCCGTCGTTCGAAAGTTTGAACGCCAGATGTTCGGCCAAAGTTACGGAACGGTGTTGCCCCCCTGTGCAGCCAAACGCAAGAGAGATATGCGATTTACCTTCAGTCTTGCAGGCTGGCAGGATCAATTGACACAGAGAGTTTACCTGTGCGGCAAAGCTTTCGAACAGCGGGTCGGCATGCACGTAATCGGCGACCTCTTTTTGTGTGCCGTTCATACCACGCAGGGAGGGTTCCCAATAGGGATTGCGCAAAAACCGGCAGTCAAACACCATATCCGCACTGCGGGGCAAGCCGCGCTTATACGAGAAAGACTGTACGGATACGCTGAGGTGATGCTCCCCATCAAGCGCGAACCAGCGCTCCACTTCCGCACGCAACTGGTGCACATTCAGCTCGGACGTGTCGATCAGGACATCCGCCAGCGCCAGCACCGGTTCAAGCAGCTCTTTCTCGCGCACGATCCCCTCGACAGGTGTAGCGGTGGCCGCCATGGGGTGACGCCGGCGTGTTTCGGAGAAGCGCCGAAGCAGGACGTTGGTCGCACAATCCAGATATAGCAATTCAATATCTACATCGGGACGAGACCGCATGTCCGACATCAGTTCGATCACGCGATCGGTCGAAAAATCGCGGTTCCGCAAATCGACACCAAGAGCCATCGGACGCAGTTGACCCGGCGCTTCGAGCAAAGCGCGCAGCATCCGCATGGGAATATTGTCGATCGCTTCAAAGCCTGCATCCTCCAACACATTTAGCGTCGAAGATCGCCCTGCCCCCGCGGGGCCGGTCACCAGCACCATACGCCGGTTGGGTGTTACATCATCAGTCATCTGCTGTGTATTTCATCATCTTTGCCATCAAGTAAACAGAGGCAGCAAAATGAGGCCCGTCGCATCGTTTCAGGCATCGGATTTGGATGCCCATCACGTCTTGGTACGTGATTTCGGGAAGGCGGTCAGGCTCATCTTGGTCAAGGTCTACGATAAGAAAGATCGGTATCGCACTGCGATGTTTCAAGGTCAGCAAGCCGACGCCGCGCGCCTCGATCAACCCTTTGATCGCGGCGGGTGGGTGCGCGATAACCTGGGCATCCTGAACGATCAAATCCGTGCGGTCATCGGCAACCAGCTCGGCTCCCATCGCAATCATCTGCAGCGCCAGCGCGGACTTGCCTTTACCCGAGCCCCCCTGATCATCACGCCACGCCCATCAATTGCGACGGTGGTGGCGTGGATCATGCTTTTGGTCATGGCCGGTTCAGGTGGGCAGGCCGACTACAAAGCGCGCGCCAAGGGGATCCGAGGAGATATCGGCATCCGTGGGCCGGATATTTTCTGCCCAGATCACGCCGCCATGCGCTTCGACAATCTGCTTCGAGATCGCCAGCCCGAGGCCGGAGTTATTGCCAAAATGCTCTTCCGGGCGCTGCGAATAAAAACGCTTAAATATCTTCGACAGAGCTTGCTCTGGAATGCCGGGTCCCGTGTCTTCGACGACCACAAGAACGCGATTTTCACGTTTACGTGCCCAGACCCGAATGGCATCGCCGTCTTCGCAGAACGAGACGGCATTGCTGATCAGATTCACAAAAACCTGTGCCAAGCGTGCTTCCAACCCGTGCACGATGATCGGTTGTTCGGGCAGATCGGTGATAAAATCGATGCCACGTTTGCGCGCATCTTCGCCAAGATACTGACCCAGATTGCTGATCATCATCAGCAGATCAAACGGCTCTTCCTCTTCCTTGACCAATTCGCTGTCCAGACGGGACGCATTCGAAATATCACTCACCAAACGATCCAACCGGCGAACGTCATGGTCGATGACATCCAGCAGTTTTTCGCGCTGGTCCTCACGCTTGATCAGGCGCAGCGTGCCTACCGCAGAACGGAGCGAAGCAAGCGGATTCTTGATCTCATGCGCGACATCGGCGGCAAACTGTTCGTTTCCGTCGATGCGGTTGTATAATGCGGAAACCATCCCGCGCAGTGCGCCCGACAAGCGCCCTATTTCATCAGGACGCGCCGTCAAATCAGGGATACGAATGCGGCCCGGGTTCATCTTTCGCGCATCTTTATCACGCCCAAGCTCTGCCGCGGCAGCAAGATCGGACAACGGATTTGCAATGGTCGAGGCCAGCACGAGGCTCAACCCGATCGAAACCAGCGTCGCGATCACGAACATCTGGAGCACCCTCTCCCGTTCGCCGCGAACCAGTTTGTCAATTTCACCCGCCGCCGAGGTGACGGCGACAACGCCGACTGGCAATCCGTTCTGCACAATCGGCGTAGCAACGGAGAAAAGCGTGCCACCAGTGCCGACAAGATCGTTCCGCACCTTGGTCCCGCCTACCAATGCACCCGATACCAACGGCTGCAACTGTTCCGCCAACGGAGCAGGATCTGCCGCGGCGGCGCTTTCGAACGGTCGGGAGAGCAGCCCCCAAAGCCAGCTCAACCCATCGGAAATCAGCGCCGTGTCATCTTCGGCACCGACGTTATTTCGCGCGGCGGCACCCGCGTTCTGCGCAACAAGGCTTTCGGTAGAATCGAATACAAACACCTCGATCCCGCTGCGCAAATCAAGCCGGCCAAGGCTTGCATCCACATCTATCGCGTCGCTCAGGCTGTCAGGCGTACCCGCCGTTGCCAACTGCGCCTCAAAAACGTCAGCGATCAGTTCAGCTTCCGAAACCAGTGACGCACCACGCTGCACGGCCAGGCTATCGCGAGAAGAGTTAAGATAAAGAATACCGGCGGCCAAAACATTCAACGCAATCAAGTTAAATGTGATGATCTTGCGCGTCAGCGGCGACGCACGCAGAGAGAAGAGCCCCCGCCGCGCGCGTTTGCTGCGCAGTTCATCTGTCGCGGTTTTGTCCGGAGCGACCCAATCGTCGCCCAATACAACATCACCGTCCCGATAAGGTGTGGTCATGTCTCGCACAAAATTCCTTTCGACAATGGCCATGGCTCAGGTCACTCTTCGTTGTATCTGTAGCCGATGCCATAGAGTGTTTCGATCGCGGAAAACTCGTCATCCGCAGTCCGCATTTTTTTGCGCAACCGTTTGATATGACTATCGATTGTACGGTCGTCGACGTACACTTGATCATCATATGCCACGTCCATCAACTGGTCACGCGACTTCACAAAGCCGGGGCGCTGTGCAAGCGCTTGCAGCAGCAGGAATTCTGTCACCGTCAGGGATACGTCCTTACCCTTCCAGCTGACTGCATGGCGCAACGGATCCATGCGCAAATCACCACGTTCGATCACTTTGGTTTCTTCGGTGTCGCCGACCTCATTGGTTTCCACCGCATCCTGACGGCGCAACAGCGCACGGATACGTTCAACCAAAAGCCGCTGACTAAAGGGTTTTTTCACGTAGTCGTCAGCCCCCATCCGCAGGCCGAGCACTTCATCAATCTCGTCATCTTTGGATGTCAGAAAGATCACGGGCATCGCGGTTTTCTGGCGAAGCCTTTGCAGCAAATCCATGCCATCCATGCGAGGCATCTTGATGTCCAACACCGCCATGTCGGGCAGTTTTTTGTTGAACGCGTCCAACGCGGCCTGCCCGTCATTATATGTCTCGACTTCGAAACCTTCGGCTTCCAACGTCATTGAAACCGACGTCAGGATATTCCTGTCGTCATCCACCAATGCAATTTTAGACATTGCCTGTTCCTTTTATATGCTGCTCAACTGCCATAATATTTTTTCTTTCATTGATCATCAATTTACGCGGCCGAATCAATCGGAAACTGCGAATCGCTCCTCATCTTGGCCATAATCACGCCACAATTTGCCAATGAATGGCTAAATTGCCGCACATGTGGGGTGCAGACGCCACGTTACCCCATCGCACTTTACGTTCAATTAACGACAGTTTCCGCAAACAGTTACATGGTGGCGCTAACTGCGACTAACCTACCTGTTCATACTGTAAATCAACGTGCTAAGAGGCGGACACGACCCCTTGGGTCGAGCCATTTGTGCAAGAATTGGCACCTTTTCTCGGTGCAGCTACAGGAGACATCACATGACGTTAGGCCGCGTAAATCCGCAATTCCGCCTCGAAGACCAAGGCATAAGCGGGCTTGGTGATGTCTATTATAACATGATCGAACCCGCGTTGGTCGAAGCCGCGCTGAAACGGGAAGAAGGCACGTTGGGCAGGGGCGGCGCGTTTCTTGTGACGACGGGCAAATTCACCGGACGCTCCCCCAAGGATAAACATGTCGTAAAAACCGACAGCGTTGCCGATAAAATCTGGTGGGAAAACAACGCCGAGATGTCGCCTGAAGGCTTTGATGCGCTTCACAAGGACATGTTGGCGCACATGCAGGGGCGTGATTACTTCGTCCAGGATCTGGTCGGTGGGGCCGATCCGAAACACGCGATCAACGTGCGTATGGTAACCGAGCTGGCTTGGCACGGTCTGTTCATTCGCCACATGCTGCGCCGCCCCGAGCGCGACGCGCTGGATGATTTCATCGCGGACTTCACCGTGATCAACTGCCCGAGCTTTTCGGCTGATCCAGCCAAACACGATTGCCGCTCGGAAACCGTCATTGCGATGAACTTCGACAAGAAGATGATCTTGATCGGCGGCACAGAATACGCAGGTGAGAACAAGAAATCTGTATTCACCCTGCTGAACTACCTGTTGCCGGAAAAAGGGATCATGCCGATGCACTGCTCGGCCAACCATGCTACCGGCAATCCCGTTGATACCGCTGTATTCTTCGGTCTGTCAGGCACAGGAAAGACCACGCTATCCGCCGATCCGGGCCGCACATTGATTGGTGACGATGAACACGGCTGGTCGGATAACGGGACCTTTAATTTCGAAGGCGGCTGCTACGCCAAGACGATCAACCTCAGCCGCGAGGCAGAGCCCGAGATTTACGCGACTACCGAAAAATTCGGCACCGTGATCGAGAACATGATCTTTGATGAAGACACCAAAGAGCTTGATTTCGACGATGACAGCCTCACCGCCAATATGCGTTGCGCTTACCCGCTTCACTACATTTCTAACGCCTCGGCGAAAGCGACGGGTGGGCACCCCAAGAATATCATCATGCTAACCTGTGATGCGTTCGGTGTTCTTCCCCCTATCGCGCGCTTGACCCCGGCGCAGGCCATGTACCACTTCCTGTCTGGCTTCACCTCCAAGGTTGCCGGTACCGAACGTGGCGTGACTGAACCCGAGCCTACATTCTCGACCTGCTTTGGTGCGCCCTTCATGCCGCGTCGCCCCGAAGTCTACGGGAACCTTCTCCGCGAGAAGATCGCGGCGCATGGCGCAACCTGCTGGCTGGTAAACACTGGCTGGACTGGGGGCGCTTATGGCACAGGCAGCCGCATGCCGATCAAAGCAACGCGCGCGCTGCTGACCGCAGCATTGGAAGGGGCGCTCGCGGGCGTAGAGTACCGCAAAGATCCAAACTTCGGCTTTGATGTTCCCGTGGCGGTTACGGGTGTTGCTGACATCCTGCTGGATCCACGCCGGACATGGGACAACCCTGAATCCTACGATCGTCAGGCTGACAAGCTGGTCAAGATGTTTGCAGAAAACTTCGAACAATACCTCCCTTATATTGATGACGACGTGAAAGCGGCCGCCATCGGCTAAAGCTTAACAGAGCCGCGCCAATGCGCGGCTCTTTTTCCATGCGCAGACTATGCCGCTTTCGACGCTCGGCCCGAGAGCGGCATATCCAGAATAAAGCGCAAATCATCGCGCCCCATATAGGCCATGAACCCCTCGACCGGCGCATCCATTCCGTTGATGAACCAGCGCAATGTGCCTGGCTCCGTATGCATATAGCCGTGCCGCGCTGGAAAGCCCTTATACACGACCGAGTTGGTCATAAACGCGATGACATGGTCAGGATCCCAATGCTGCATCGCCTGCCAGAATGCATAGCGCCCCAGCACAGAAGATAGACCTGCGTTTCTGAACTCTCGCGGCGTTGTGCCCACCCAGAACTCCCCATGATAGCACACGTCGCCAGCGATGCGCTGCGCACCCGGCCCCGCCCGATACCGTGATCGAAGAAAATCGATGTCAACGCCGGGCGGCGGAAACTCGATAAATGAACGACGAAGATATTCGGCTAGCTTGGCTCCTTTCAAATCCAGCATACGCATTGCCTGCGTATGCATAACATCGCCTTTGGCATTTCGGCCGACAATCCAAAAGGCATTGGTTTCGTTCAGGTCGTGCGTTTCAGGGTCAAACGGCAGCCCTAGCAAGTGATCCGGACGCGCGTCCTGCAATATCGTCTTATACTCAGCAAAATCATAACCGACCGTTAATGTAATCCCGGCCTCATGCAAAAGTGCGGAACTGCTGGCGATAAACCGTTCGCCGTCTTGAAAACTTAACAACGTCATACTGAACTCTCCTTTGATGCAAGCTGATCAAAGGGTAGCTTATTTATCGGGAATTTTCTTCGATTTTTCGGTAACCGGCTAGAAGCCGACGATCGCATCCTCGGGCATGCCAACCATCGCGTCTTGATCCAACCCTGAGATGGTGACGTGACGTGATCTATCTACCGCGGATATCAAAGCAAAGCTTCCGTCAGGGAAACGGCTCGCCATCAAAAGTCGTTTATAGGCCAATGGGATAAGCTCTCCGCCTGCCGTGTTTCTTGGCATTTGCGTCACAACCTCGTCAAGGCGGACCCCGCCATTCGCCTGAACCTCCCGAAAGGGGAAATCCAGCATCGCCTCAAACTCGGGACCGCCCGGAAAATTGCCGAGAGGGCGGCCAATACTGCTGCGCGCATTCTCCCAACCCCACCAACTTGTGTAAAATGATTCTTGTCCGACTTCGATACAGATCCAACCACTGGGTGAGTCGCGATACACTAGGACATAGGGGCGAATTTGTTGAAAATTCTCATGTTCCAACCGGCCCTCGCTCTGCACCCAGGCCGAGAATGCCTCCTTGATCATTTCAGATTCACCGTCCCAAATCTGGGTAAGTGGCCGTTGCTGCTGATAAAAATTCCATCCGTTGGGTGTTTCGTGGGACAGCCGTAAAAGCCCACCCGTGCTCCGCGTGTTGCCCTTGATCCAGACTTTGCCCCGCGCGAGAAACTCACGCGCTTCTGGCAAAGCTTCTTCACCACGCTGTGTTAATTTGTACCGGCGCTCATCAACCTCAAACATAGGAGCCCCCAAGAACTCCTCAATTTGGGCAATATGGCGCCGAACCGTCTGCCGCGTACTTCCCAACAAGCGCACAGCTTGACTAAGGTTCAACGTATCCGCGAGGACGGTAAAAGATCTAACCATTTCATATAGTAACGGCGGAATTCGGTCCGCGTCAAAATCAACTGGCTTTGGGCTGTCGACAGTGTTCATTCGTCACCAATGGTAAATTAATCATACATTAAGGCATTATTCATAATACACCCTTGGCCACTTTGTAACCACAAATTGAATAAATCTATCCAATTGAACGGAAAGAGTGATTTGGGGATGACTAATTCAACAACAACCGGAGGTAATTAATATGTCGCATCCAGTGGACATCCACGTCGGCAAAAAACTTAAACAGATCCGTACGCTGCGTCGGCTTTCCCAAACTGATGTGGCCAAGCGGTTAAACCTGTCGTTCCAGCAAATCCAGAAATACGAAATCGGGTCAAACCGGGTCGCGGCAAGCCGCCTGTTTGAACTGTCCCAGATTTTAGACGTAACGCCCGCGTATTTCTTTGAAGGTCTGCATGACAACACGAATGATGCGCCCAAAGCCGACCCGAGCATCGAGATTGTCAGCGCCTTGGCCGCAATAAACGACGACGCGCTTAAAACGCGTATTGTGACGTTTATCGAAGATGTGTCTGGGCTAACGGTCGCGCGTCAGGGCTAAGCCTTAACCAAACACGCCTCGGCGCACCAAGTTTGCGCCTGCAATCAATAGGATGACCAGCGTCGCTTTCTTAAAGGACGCTTGGTCAATCTTATCCATGACTTTGCTGCCAAGCCACATACCGGTAAGCGACGGCAAGATCATGACGGCAGAAAAGGGCACGGTTTCAGCGCGAAGCACGCCAGATCCGAAGTGCGAAAACAACAATAGCACCGCGCCGAGTCCGTAGATGACACCCTGAACCCGCATTTGGTCGTGCTTGGGCGTGCCCAATGCGGTCAGGTAGGCGACGGTAGGCGGCCCCCAAACGGCCGATACGCCACCGACCGCCCCGGCGAAGGCACCTATAAATGCTTCTAGTTTTGTAGATCGGTGCGACAGGGTGAAGCTACGCCCCGTCACCTGCCACAGCGCGAACAATGTGATCGGAACACCAATCACCAGCAGCATCGTATCGGTGGCGAGAAAACGCACGGTCTGCGCTGACAAGCTAAGCGCTATGCCGCCCGCAATCAGGAAAACCTTAAACTTTTTGATGGAGTCCCAAGCCGCAGCCACCCCCTGCCGTAGTGCCTGAAACATATTGGTAATTACAGTCGGGAAGATCAGCCCCGCAAGGGCAAGCTCAGGTGACAAGAACATCGTCAGCCCTGAAATCAGCACCAGCGGCATCGCGAAGCCCACGACGCCCTTAATGAATCCCGCCACAAGGCCAATTCCAAAGGCGAACGCCCATTCTGACGGCGTCAATAAACTGAAAAACATGTCCATACCGCACGTCATACCAAGATTGCGGCGGAGCGCACGCGAAATCCTCAGCGTAATTTTAAACCAAATTGACGCAGCAAAACGTATCTTTATTGTGCTGCACCTGCGAAAAGGTTATGCCGTGCTTAACCAAACAAGGGAGCTTACAGATGGCACATGATGGACAAGACGTGATTTCTGGCGCGAACATCGTGATCGATGACCTGCTCGCAACCACCAGATCAACGCTGGCCCCGGTAGACCGCCTTTTAGAAGCCGCTAAATCCGCGGTTCGTGCGACCGTTTCTCAAGACGGGAAAGTGTCGAATACACTGGTCGAAGAAAACCAAACCGCCGCGCATGGTCTTGCGTGGCTTGCAACCTACGCCCAATCGCTTCACCAGATGCAGCTATGGGCAGAGAAGCTCGACGCAGATGGCACGTTTTCCGAAACAGAACAGTTGATCCATCAAATCGCATTCGGCGAATACCTGTGCCAGATTTCCGGCGGCATTCAGATGAACCAAGGGGAAATTCTGCGCCTGCATGATCTTGGCGTCTCTACCACAGATCAAAACGCGTTTTCCAATGCCGGCATCACGACACTGCAGCAACGAGGCAATTCGCAGGCTGCACGCACGCGCCTTGTCGAACTCATGCAAGAGCAAAGCGCCAACATCACCGTCGGGCGGTCCGGCCTTGACGAAGAGCTGGAGATGATCCGCGAACAGTTCCGTCGTTACGCTGTTGAAAAAGTGGAACCATTTGCCCACGAATGGCACCTGAAGGACGAGCTGATCCCGATTGAAGTCATCAATGAATTGGCGGAAATGGGCGTTTTCGGCCTGACGATCCCCGAAGAATTTGGTGGCTTTGGGCTGTCCAAAGCCTCTATGTGCGTCGTCTCGGAAGAGCTGTCGCGCGGCTATATCGGCGTGGGCTCGCTCGGCACGCGGTCTGAAATCGCGGCCGAACTGATCATCGCCGGCGGGACGGACGCCCAAAAAGAAAAGTGGCTCCCGCGGATCGCCAGCGCCGAGACCTTGCCCACAGCCGTATTCACGGAACCGAACACCGGCTCTGACCTTGGTTCTTTGCGCACGCGCGCGGTGAAAGATGGCGACGATTATAAGATAACTGGCAATAAAACCTGGATCACGCACGCGGCCCGGACCCATGTGATGACGCTGCTCGCGCGCACGGATCCGCAGACGTCGAACTACAAGGGCCTGTCGATGTTCTTGGCCGAGAAAACGCCGGGCGCCGACGCGAACCCTTTCCCTTCAGAAGGCATGACCGGCGGCGAGATCGAAGTGCTCGGCTATCGCGGCATGAAGGAATACGAGCTTGGTTTCGACGGGTTCCACGTCAAAGGTGAAAACCTGTTGGGCGGCGAAGAGGGCAAAGGGTTCAAACAGTTGATGGAAACCTTTGAAAGCGCGCGCATCCAGACAGCCGCGCGTGCCATCGGGGTCGCGCAATCCGCGCTCGACATTTCGATGCAATACGCGATTGATCGCAAGCAGTTCGGCAAGTCTCTCATCAACTTCCCTCGCGTGTCGTCCAAACTGGCGATGATGGCGGTCGAAATCATGATCGCCCGCCAACTCACCTATTTCTCGGCGTTTGAAAAAGACGAAGGCCGGCGCTGTGATGTCGAAGCGGGCATGGCCAAACTGCTCGGCGCACGGGTCGCTTGGGCCGCAGCTGACAATGGCTTGCAGATCCATGGCGGCAACGGTTTTGCACTCGAATACAAAATCAGCCGTGTCCTATGCGACGCACGTATCCTCAACATTTTCGAAGGCGCGGCAGAGATTCAGGCGCAGGTCATCTCGCGCCGTTTGCTCGGATGAAGTTCGGGCAGCCTGACGCGTGAAATCGTCGGGCTGCCTATCCGGACCCCATGATCAAGCTGACCTCCCTCTTTCTGGCCATAGCCCTGACGACCCAGTGCAGTCAGGACGAAACTCTGCGGGCGTATGGGGCCGCCGATCGCCTATGGCGCTTGCAAGAACTAAACGGGGTCCCGTTCTCAGCAAACACACAGCTGTCCTTTCCAGAAAAAGAACAGGTTACCGTTCAAGGCCCCTGCAATCGGATGTCCGGCACGAACAAGCTGCCCTACCCTTGGTTTTCTTTTACGCTCATATCCTCCACCAAAAAGGCATGTCCTGATCTCGGCCAAGAAAACATTGTTATCGACGCGCTCAACAACGCCACCCTCGTCGAGATTCTGAATGACGTCATGATCCTGTCTAACACCGAGGATCTTAATATGGTGTTTCGCGCCGTCGACTAAATGCCTCGACGTAGCGCGCGCGCGCCTCGGGTAGGGGCTTGTCCCCTAGATCGCGCGCCAAATGCCGCTCTAGGAAATATCCCGTGGTTTTGAACGCCAGCGCAATATCCGCATCGCTCGCATCCCCTTCCCCCCGTAAAACGGGCGACAATGGCAGCATTTTATCAACCCACTCCCCCGCCCCTTCTCGGGTCACAGCACGCCCCGTTTTCGGAGATACAAAGACCAGCCCGCTGGTCCGTCCGGTCACCGCACAGGCGCTCAGATCAAGCCCATAGCCAAGCTCGTCTAACAGGCTGATTTCCCATTGAAGATAGGCCAACGGCCACAGGTCCCCCTGCCCCAATAGATCCAGAAGCGCTTCAGTTCGACGATATAATGGCGCATGCGCTTCGCGTTCGGGCAATGCAAAGGCAAGCAGCCCCGTCACCGCATTCAACCCCGCAAGGCTCAGCCGATCATGCATTGCCAATGCGGCGCGGCTGCGGACGGGCTCTACAGTAAACGCGCCGATATGATCCTCAAGCCGTGCGCGCCATGCAATGTCTAACTGTGCGCCCGGTTGGAGAATTGGGGCAATCTTGCGACTGGTACCGCCGCGTACGATCCCGGCGTGGCGGCCGCGCTCGGGGGTGAACACCTCGATGATGGCCGATGTCTCACCATGGCGGCGCGCGCTGAGCAAAATGCCTTGATCGCGCCATTCCATCAGCTCAGCCCGTCCTCATGCAGCAGATGCCGACCTTGCCTGTCTTCTACCTCGATCACCCATAGGTCTGGATCAAAGCTGCGCTGTCGGCTGATCGACGCATCAACCTCCGGCTCCTGTCCGCTTGTCATTTCGACCCAGGTCCGCTCACCACTGATTAAATCGAAACTTTTCTGAAAAAGCTGTGCATTTCCATCGAGCGTTGCAAGCTTCACCAGAACAGCGCCGCCAGTGTCATCCCCATGCGCGACCACGAACGCGGGAATATCATACACCCGCAGCCGCGCCAGATAGGCATCGACCCAGAACCGCGCGGTCAGCCGGGCCATGACAGCCCCGTCGTTCCAAATGGTGTAAAATCCTCCCCGAAGGGTCGGGCCGCACCAGATCTAGACATTGCCGTCTTTGAACTCCAACCCCATCTCCGAGTAGCGCTCCGCCTCGTCCAACCAGTTCGGGCGCACTTTGACCTGCAAAAACAGGTGCACTTTCCGCCCCAGAAACTCTTCAAGCTCCTCGCGAGAGGCTTTGCTGACCGCCTTGATCGTCTCGCCCTTGCTGCCAAGCACGATCCCCTTGTGACCGTCGCGCACCACATAGATCAACTGATCCACCCGCGCAGAGCCGTCTTTACGCTCTTCCCAGTTCTCCGTCTCGACCGTCAGCTGATAGGGCAGCTCCTGATGCAGACGCAGGGTCAGTTTCTCACGGGTCATTTCGGCGGCGATCATGCGCATGGGCAGATCGGCGATCTGGTCTTCGGGATAGAGCCACGGCCCCTCGGGCAATTCGCCTGCCAGCCATTGGCGCAACGTATCCACACCATGCCCCCGCTCGGCCGAGATCATGAATGTTTCGGCAAAATCATAGCGGTCGTTCATCTCTTTGCTCAGCCCCAACAGGACCGGCGCTTCGACACGGTCGATCTTGTTGATTGCAAGCGCGACCTTGCGCCCCTGACCGATGTCGGCGAGGCCTTCCAGGATACGTTCGACCCCTTCGGTGATCCCGCGGTTGGCCTCGATCAGCAGAATGACAACATCGGCATCCGCAGCGCCCCCCCAAGCCGCGGCCACCATGGCGCGGTCCAGACGGCGACGGGGCTGGAACAGACCGGGCGTATCCACGAACACAAGCTGGCTTTCCCCTTCCATCGCGACCCCACGAATACGGGCGCGTGTGGTCTGCACCTTATGGGTCACGATCGACACTTTCGCGCCGACCATGCGGTTCAGCAACGTCGATTTGCCCGCGTTGGGCTCGCCGATCAGGGCGATAAATCCGGCGCGCGTGGTCATGAGGGTCTCTCCAATTGGGCCAAGAGCGTCTTGGCAGCGGCCTGTTCGGCCTGACGTTTCGATGGGGCGGACGCGACGGCGCTGGCCCCGTTTTCAATCCGGGCGGTGATGGTAAACACCGGGGCGTGGTCTGGCCCCTGCCGGTCGGTCTGAACATAGGCGGGGGGCGGCAAGCCGCGCGCTTGCGCCCATTCTTGCAGCGCGGTCTTGGCGTCGCGGGCGTCTTGCTTGACCTGCATCACGCGGTCACCCCACAATCGCAGGATCAACGCTTTGGCCTCGTCAAATCCGCCATCCAGATAGACAGCAGCGATGATAGCCTCGATCGCGTCCCCCAACAACGCCTGCTTGCGGCGGCCGCCAGACAACATCTCTGACCGGCCAAGCTTCAGCACAGCGCCCATGTCGATCTCGCGCGCGACCTCGGCGCAGGCTTCCTTGCGCACCAAAGCGTTGAACCGCGGGGCCAGCTGCCCTTCGGTTGCGGCCGGATCAAGTTTCAGCAGCGCTTCGGCCATCACCAGCCCCAGAACGCGATCCCCCAGAAACTCGAGCCGCTGGTTGTCGTCACGATTGGCCGACGACATAGAGGCATGGGTCACCGCGCGGTTCAACAGCTCCGGCTTGGCAAAGTGGTACCCGATGCGGCCTTCAAAGGCCCGGAGATCAGCATTCAACTTCACTTGATCGCCTTAAAGAAACGATCGCTGCGCCATGTCCAGAAGAACAACATCGACCGACCGGCCGAGCTGAACATGATCCGGTCAGCGCGACCGATCAGGTTTTCGTACGGCACGAAACCGACGCCACCGGCCTGCTGTGCCAGACGGCTATCGGCAGAGTTGTCGCGGTTGTCACCCATGAAAAAGTAATGCCCTTCTGGCACCGTGTAGACACCGGTATTATCCGACGCCTGATTGCCAATGTTCAGGATCGCATGTTCGACCCCGTTAGGGAGCACTTCGATCTGACGGGATTTTTCGCATACACCACCGGCACCGACGGCACCGTTCTCGCAACGCGGACGCATACCCTGCGGGCCCTGACGGTCCATCACCTCTTCGAAGACACCATCGTCACGCAGTTCGACCGCCGTGCCATTGATGCTAACCACACCACCAGTGATCTGAACCTTGTCACCCGGCAAGCCGATCAGACGCTTGATGTAATCGCGACCAGACACGGGGTGACGGAAGACCACCACATCGCCGCGCTCGGGCTCTGACCCGAACAAACGCGTGTTGTCACCGTCGAACACACCGCAGACGTCTTTTGCGTCGACCTCAATGCCGAACCGCGGCATCATCACGCTGGGACAGGATGCATAGGAATAGCCATAGGCCATTTTGTTCACGAACAGGAAATCCCCGATCAACAACGTCTCTTTCATCGACCCCGAAGGGATCCAGAAAGGCTGGAAAAACAGGGTCCGAAAGACCCCTGCGATCAACAGCGCATAGACGATTGTTTTGATGGTTTCGACAAAGGCGTTGCCGGATTTCTCTTTGGCGGCCATTTTGGCGCTCCTGTTCATGCGTTCGAGCGTTACATGCGGGTGCCATTGACGCAAGTCAAGCAACCCTGCCCCCGATCCATCGACCGAATGGGCCATGATCTGCCGTTAGGTCTGAATACCTGCCTTGGGGCGGGCTTCGATGACGACAAAAGCCTGTGCCCAAGGATGGTCATCTGTCAGCGTGACGTGAATGATCGCCTCGTGGCCGTCGGGTGTCATCTTGGCCAAACGCTCCGCCGCCCAGCCGGTGACCTCCATCACGGGCTGGCCGGTGCGCAGGTTGCTCACCGCCATATCGCGCCAAGCGATGCCCATGCGCAGACCGGTGCCAAGCGCCTTTGAACATGCCTCTTTCGCGGCCCAGCGTTTGGCGTAGGTGCCCGCGACATCACGGCGACGTTCGGCCTTTTGCTGTTCAACCTCGGTGAACACGCGATTGCGGAAACGGTCGCCAAAGCGGTCCAGCGTGCCTTGAATCCGTTCGATATTCGCGAGGTCGGTGCCGATTCCCAAAATCATGCCGCGCCCTCAGCCCTTGCGGGCGTCATCCATCAGGCGGCGCATCTCGGCGATGGCGGGGCCAAGGCCCAGAAAGATCGCCTCGCCAATCAGGAAATGCCCGATGTTCAGCTCTTGCACCTCGGGGAAAGCTGCGACGGGGCTGACGGTATCATAGGTCAGGCCGTGGCCCGCGTGCACTTCAAGCCCCAGATCATGGGCGAATTTTGACATCTCTTCGAGCTTTTGCAGCTCCTTTTGCGCTTCCTCCCAATGCCCTTCGGCATAGGCGTCGCAATAGGCACCGGTGTGCAGTTCGATCACCTCTGCCCCGATGCGGTTCGCCGCCTCGATCTGGCGCTGATCGGCGGCGATGAAGATGCTGACGCGGCTGCCCGCTTCGCGCAGAGGAGCAATAAAATGCGCCAGCCGGTTTTCCTCGCGTGCGACTTCAAGCCCGCCTTCGGTTGTCCGCTCTTCGCGCTTTTCCGGCACGATGCAGACGGCATGGGGTTTGTGGCGCAGGGCGATGGCCTGCATCTCTTCCGTGGCGGCCATCTCGAAGTTGAGCGGCACGTTCAACACCTCTTGCAGCCCTTCGATATCCGCATCGGTGATGTGGCGACGATCCTCACGCAGGTGCGCGGTGATCCCATCAGCGCCTGCCTCTTGCGCGGCGCGGGCCGCGCGCAGCGGGTCCGGATAGGCACCGCCGCGCGCGTTCCGCACAGTCGCCACGTGGTCAATATTTACGCCCAGCCGAAGCTTACCTTGTGCCGCCATGGTCTTTCCCTTCCAGAGCCGCCTGCTCTGCCTTGCGTTTCGCCTCTGCCTTGGCCGAGGCTTTCTTTTTCAACAAATCGAACTTGGCCTTGATCGCGCCCTTGCGCCGCTTTTGATAGGCCCGCAGCAAGGGCACGGCCAGATAATAGGCGATCGTGGCGCAGATCATGCCGGGCACGATCCCCCCGATCAGATACGGATAGAACACCTGATGCCAGAAGACCTCAAGCCCCGACCAATCCATGTCACGGCTGGTAAAGATCGCCACAAAGTTGGCCAACAAGTCGTGACCGGCGTCAAAGAATTTGCCCCCGAAGGACCGATGCTCCCCCGTCTGCATGTGGGAACCGAGAATCCAGTGTCCCATGGACAGCGATGACAACCCGATCGGGACATAGGTCAGCGGGTTGCCAAAAAACGTCCCCATCAATGCGGCCAGCAGATTGCCTCGCATGACACGCGATACCAGCGCCGCCACGATAAAATGCATACCGTAGAAGGGCGTAAACGTGGTAAAAACACCGGCCCAGATGCCACGCGCAATGCGTTCGGGCGTATCGGGCAAGCGGCGCATCCGGTGTTTGACATAGTGAAACGCCCGCGTCCAACCACCCCGAGGCCACATGAATTCAGCCATCGCGCGCACTGTCGGCTTTGGATCGCGGCGTTTGAAAATCAACAGTTCGTCCTTGGGTCAGTGCAGTCCGGGCGGATCATGCGTCTTTGGTACCTGCCTTGAACAAGTCGGGGTTCCGGTATCGGCTGATCTCGGCCACCTCGCTTTCGGCCTCCAACATCGGGATCAAAGAATGCAGATGCGCAATGTCTCGCAGTTCTACGTAGATCAACAACCGGTAAAAGTCAGGCTTGCGGTCCAAAAATTCCAGATCTGCGATATTGGCAGAGGATTGGCCGATGAGCGTACAAATCCGCCCCAGCACGCCCGCCCCATTGCCGATGGTCAAATCCAGTGTCGCCCCATAGATCGCGGGATGTGGCCCGTCGTGCCAACGCAGGTCCAGCCAGCGTTCGGGCTGGTCCTCGTAATGCGACAGACGCTCGCAATCGATGGTGTGGATTTTGACGCCCTGCCCGCGGAAGGTGATGCCGACAATGCGTTCCCCCGGCAGCGCCTGACAACAAGGCGACCGGTCAAAGGATTGCCCCGCTTCCAGCCCCACCACCGCGCGCTTGCGGTCGACATGTTCGCCGGGTTTGGGGCGCAGGTTGGGATAGACGGCCTGCACCACTTCTTGGCCCGTCAGTTCGGCAGAGCCAAGTTGCGCCAAAAGCTCCTCCGCGCTGGAGAGGCGCAGGTTGCGCGCCGCGGTGCGCAGCACTTTCTCCGTCGCCGATTTATTCATCTGCTCGAAGGCAGAGCGGGCAAGTTCGCGCCCGAGGCTGACAAAGCGCGCGCGATCCAGTTCACGCAGCGACCGACGGATCGCCGTCTTGGCCTTGCCCGTCGTTGCGATATCCAGCCATGTCGCCTGCGGTGTCTGACCTTGGGCGGTAATGATCTCGATCGACTGGCCGTTTTTCACCCGCGTCCACAAAGGCACGCGCATCCCGTCGATCTTGGCACCCACGCAGGCAGACCCGATTCGCGTGTGGATCGCATAGGCGAAATCAATCGGCGTCGCCCCACGCGGCAGCTTGACCACCTCGCCTTTGGGGGTAAAGCAGAACACCTGATCGGCGTACATCTCAAGCTTGACCGCCTCGAGGAAATCCTCGTGATCCTCCTCGGAATCAAGCTGCTCTGTCAGTTGCGCGACCCATTTGACCGGATCAACAGCAAAGGGGTTCCGCGACCGCACGCCGTCACGATAGGACCAATGCGCCGCCACACCGGATTCAGCGACATCATGCATCTGCCGCGTTCTGATCTGCACCTCGACCCGTTTGCCGTCACGGCCAGAGACGGTGGTATGGATCGACCGGTAACCGTTCGTCTTGGGCTGGCTGATATAATCCTTGAACCGGCCCGGCACGGCCCGCCAGCGCCGATGGATAGTGCCAAGCGCGCGATAACATTCATCCTCCGAGGCGGTGATAACGCGGAAACCGTAAATATCCGATAAACGGGAAAAGGATTGCTGCTTTTCCTGCATCTTGCGCCAGATCGAATACGGTTTTTTCGCCCGCCCAAAGACTTCGGCCTCGATCCCGGCTTTCTCAAGCTCGTGCCGCATGTCGCCGGTGATTCGTTGGATGACATCGCCAGTTTCGCGCTGAAGGGTGATAAAGCGCCGGATGATCGACTGCCGCCCTTCGGGGTTGAGCACGCGAAAGGCCAGATCCTCAAGCTCTTCGCGCATCCATTGCATGCCCATACGCCCCGCAAGAGGCGCATAGATATCCATTGTTTCACGAGCTTTCTGGATCTGCTTGTCAGGGCGCATCGACTTGATCGTGCGCATATTATGCAGCCGATCCGCCAACTTAACCAAAATAACCCGCAGATCTTTCGACATTGCCATGAACAGCTTGCGAAAGTTCTCGGCCTGTTTTGTCTCGTTGGAATTCAGTTGCAGGTTGGTCAGCTTGGTCACGCCATCGACCAGTTCAGCGACATCATGCCCGAACTTTTCATCGACGCTGCTATAAGACGCTTTCGTGTCCTCGATCGTGTCGTGCAGCAATGCGGTGATGATGGTCGCGTCATCCAGCTGCTGTTCGGTCAAAATGGCCGCGACAGAGACCGGATGCGTGAAATAGGGCTCTCCGGAATGGCGGAACTGGCCCTCGTGCATCTGCTGGCCATAGTCATAGGCCAGCCTGATCTGATTTTCGTTCGTCTTAGGGTTATAGGCGCGCACAAGCGCGATAAGGTCGTCAGCCGTAATGTCGGCGGTATTCATACCTGTCCTGCCTATAAGCCCCGAAGGGCGCGGGCCTTAGCCCTGCCCTTGTGCCGCCATCAACTGCCGCAGCAGCATTTCTTCGGACATGCTGTCCTCTTCGGGCTTGTCTTGCTCAGCCCCCATAAGAAGCGCCATTGCGTCCTCTTCGGGTTCATCAACCTCGATCTGGTTCTGGTTGCTTTCGATCAGGCGCTCGCGCAGCTCATCGGCCGATTGGGTTTCATCCGCAATCTCGCGCAGGGACACGACAGGGTTTTTGTCGTTATCGCGATCAACAGTAACCGTAGAACCAGCCGCAATTTCACGCGCACGATGCGCGGCAAGCATGACAAGCTCGAACCGGTTTGGCACTTTATCTACACAATCTTCGACAGTGACGCGGGCCATGGGGATGCTCCAATCATGAATGCTGCAAGAAGCCGACTATTTAGAAGCCATCGGCGGAATTTACAAGGGCCTATTCCAGCGGCCACACCCCCTTTTTATCTGCCTCTGGCAGGTCATTCAACATCTCGCGAACGGTTTTGCCGATCAGTGGGTGACACCAGTCCGGCGCGATGTCCGCCAGCGGCACCAAAACAAAGGCACGATCCTGAAGCCGCGGGTGCGGCAGGATCAGCTGGTCAGGCGCTTTGAGCATCTGCTGTTCAAGCGGAATCTCCCGCCAATCGGTCTGCGTCTGTACATCCGGCAACACCACATCCCCCATCGCGATGAGATCCAGATCGACCGTCCGAGGGGCCCACCGGCTTTGCCGCTCGCGCCCAAGCCCTGCTTCGACGGCATGAAGAATAGCTAAAACTTGATCCGGCTCCCCTTCCACCCTTATACTAGCGGTTGTATTTACGAAATTCGGGCCCGACCCCTCGGGAAACGCATAGGTTGAGTAAAACGGGCTAAGAGCGGCAACCCGCGCGCCCATACCGACCATAATATCAAGGGCCCGACGCAGAGTTTCCGCCGGCCCTCCCGCAACTGATGATTGATTGCTCCCGAGGGCGATCAGCGCGCACTTGCCGATTTCACCCCCCTTGGGGTCAGGGATGGCCAATGTCTTCACTTGCTGCCTCTCGAAAAAACCTTAGTTAGTATTGCATTCATAGTCGGAAACTAAATTTGAAACATTTCGTTTTATAGCGGCTCTACACGACGCAAATTTCCGAACGACGTGTATTAGGAAGGCACTTCATGTTCTACAAGGACGAACGGCTCGCTTTATTCATCGACGGCTCCAACCTTTACGCAGCAGCCAAGAACCTGGGTTTTGACATTGATTACAAGCTACTGCGGCAGGAGTTCATGCGTCGCGGCAAACTGCTGCGTGCCTTTTACTACACCGCTTTGCTGGAAAATGACGAATACTCTCCCATACGCCCGCTGGTCGACTGGCTGAACTATAACGGGTTCTCCATGGTGACCAAACCGGCCAAGGAATACACCGACAGCATGGGCCGCCGGAAGGTCAAAGGGAACATGGATATTGAGCTTGCGGTCGACGCGATGGAGCTTGCGCCACATCTTGACCACATCGTGATCTTCTCTGGTGACGGCGATTTCCGCCCGTTGGTCGAAAGCCTTCAACGTCAGGGCGTGCGCGTCTCTGTTGTCAGCACGATCCGCAGCCAACCGCCCATGATCTCGGACGAGCTGCGCCGCCAAGTGGACAACTTTATCGAACTCGAAGACCTGCGCGACGTTATTGGCCGGCCTCCACGTGAAACATCTGACGAATAACCCGCGACGGCGCGCCTAAATCTCCGCATCCCTCATGCCCCCGCAATACGTGCGCGCGCATTTGAAGCATCAGACTGTGCCTCCGGTGGTCTGGACGATGCGCCGCGCAACCCTTACCTATGGCCCATGCCCAAGGAGAGTGTGATGACCAAACCGCCTTTGACCCTGTATCTTGCCGCGCCACGCGGGTTCTGTGCGGGCGTCGACCGCGCAATCAAGATCGTCGAAATGGCCATCGAGAAATGGGGCGCGCCGGTTTATGTGCGCCACGAGATCGTGCACAATAAATTCGTCGTCGACGGGCTGCGCGAACGGGGTGCGATCTTTGTCGAGGAACTGTCGGAATGCCCCGATGACCGGCCCGTGATCTTCTCGGCGCACGGCGTACCGAAAGCCGTCCCCGCCAAGGCCGAGGCACGCAATATGGTCTATGTCGACGCGACCTGCCCGCTTGTCTCCAAGGTGCATATCGAGGCGCAACGCCACGCCGACGCCGGGCTGCAGATGATCATGATCGGCCACGCGGGCCACCCCGAAACCATTGGCACCATGGGGCAGCTCCCCCCGGGCGAGGTTTTGCTGGTTGAAACGCCCGCCGATGTCGAAACCGTCGAGGTGCGCGACCCGAGCAAGCTGGCCTATGTCACACAGACAACGTTAAGCGTTGATGACACAGCCGAGATTGTCGCCGCCCTGAACAAACGTTTCCCGCAGATCATCGGGCCGCACAAAGAAGACATCTGCTACGCCACGACCAACCGTCAAGAAGCGGTGAAGGCAATGGCGCCGAAGTGTGATGCGATGCTGGTTGTGGGCGCGCCAAACTCATCGAACTCCCGCCGTCTGGTCGAGGTCGGATCGCGTGCGGGCTGCGATTACGCCCAACTGGTGCAGCGCGCGACGGACATCGATTGGCGCAGCCTCGAGGGGATCAAAAGCATCGGGATCACCGCCGGTGCCTCGGCCCCCGAACAACTTATCAACGAGGTCATTGACGCGTTCAAAGACCGCTACGATGTGACCACCGAAATGGTCGAAACCGCGGTAGAGAATGTGGAATTCAAAGTCCCCCGTGTGCTTCGGGTACCCGCATGACCGGCATCCCCCGCGCGCCGCTTTGGCTTGGCCTTGCCGGGCTGATTCCTTTTATCTGGGGGGCCTTGACCGGGCTGGTCGATCCCTTGGCGAACTGGGGCGCGGCGACGTTCGGCGGCCGTTTTGTCGGGCCATATATCCAGCTGTTCTATGGCACAGTTATTCTTTCCTTCATGTCCGGCGTGCTATGGGGATTCGCAACCAAGACCAGCGGGGCGAAGGCGACGGCCGGCTATATCCTCGCCGTGATCCCGGCGCTTTGGGCGTTCTTCATGACCAGCGGCGGCCCCGTGGGTGCGGGGCTGAACCTGATGTTCGGTTTTGCGGGTCTACTGGTCCTTGATGCCGCCTTCTGGCACTGGCGTCTTGCGCCGCGCTGGTGGCTAAAGCTGCGCACGCTTCTGACCGCCGTCGTGCTGGCGTGTCTGGCTGTGGGCGTCTTTCTGTAGCAGCGAAACTTGCGGGCGGGGCGTAGATTAGGCTGGACGCCCCCACGCCAGACTGGATAAGGCAGCCCCATGACCAAGCTGATTGCATATACTGATGGTGCCTGTTCCGGCAATCCCGGCCCCGGTGGCTGGGGTGCCCTGATGCGGGCGATGGATGGCGACAAGATCGTTAAGGAACGCGAGTTGAAAGGCGGCGAACCCGCCACCACCAACAACCGGATGGAGCTGATGGCCGCCATCAGCGCGCTCGAAGCGCTAGCCCGCCCGACCGAGATCACGATCGTCACCGATAGCAACTATGTCAAAAATGGCATCACCGGCTGGATCTACGGCTGGAAGAAAAACGGCTGGAAGAATGCCGCTAAAAAGCCCGTCAAAAACGCGGAGCTTTGGCAGCGGCTGGATGCGGCAAATGCGCGGCATCAGGTCACCTGGGAATGGGTCAAAGGCCACGCCGGCCATCCCGAGAACGAGCGCGCGGATGAACTGGCGCGGGCGGGCATGGCCCCGTTCAAAACCAAATGAGCCTAATCACCCTGCTGGAATATGCCTCCGTTCTGGTCTTTGCGATTACGGGGGCGCTGGTCGCCAGCCGCGCCCAGCTTGACCTTGTAGGCTTCGCCTTTATCGCCTGTCTCACGGCCTTGGGCGGCGGCACACTGCGCGACCTGTTGCTGGATCGAAACCCGATTTTCTGGATTGCGAACCCCACCCATCTCGCCGTGGGCGTCACTGCCGCGATGGTGGTTTTCTTTACCGCGCATCTCCTCGAAAGCCGCTATCGCGCGCTGCTATGGCTCGATTCCGTGGCGCTCGCCGTGGCGGTTGCTGCGGGCACGGGTGTGGCGATCTCGCTTGATCAATCCGCTGTGGTCGTGGTGCTGATGGGGATGATCACCGGCTGCATGGGCGGGTTGATGCGCGATGTTGTCGTGGGGGAAGTGCCGCTTGTTCTGCAACAGGGCGAACTTTATGTGACTGCCGCTTTCGCGGGTGCCGCAACCGCTGTCATCATCCGTAGCATTCTGGGCGATGATGCGCTGGCGCTGTTTGCCGGTGCCTGTATGACGTGGATTTTGCGTGCCGGATCGCTGTATTTCGGATGGCACCTACCCGTGTACAAAAGCCGCCCGCCGCGGGTGTAACGTTACTTTCGACGCCAGTGAAACGGCACGATGATCAGCGCCCCGATAGAGGACGCGATGGCGTTCATGCCGGCCGAATTAAACCCGAAGCCGAACATCAACCGCACGAAATAAAACAGAAAAGCGCCGCCCACGCAGATGATAATCGAGGCAAGATAGCCGTTGCGGGTAAAGCCTGACTTTTCGGCGAAAAAGCCGACAAGCCCCGCGATCACAACCGTGCCAATAAGCGTCGGAAGCATGATTTACCCTTTGCTTAGAACTGTGCCCGCAGCAATCTGCGCACCACGCTGGAACGTTTGCGCATCTTGCGCCGCTTTCCCCGCCCGTTGCAAGCGGATCAGCTGAACCGCACCCTCCCCGCAACCGACGCGCAGAGTGTCATCCAGAGCCTCGCCCGCTGCACCCTCGCCCTCGGCAAGCTTCGATGCCAGCACCTTCACCCGCGTGCCGTCCAGATCGAACCATGCACCAGGAAACGGCGACAGCCCCCTGATTTGCCGGTCCACCTCTGTTGCGGGGCGCGACCAATCGATGCGCGCCTCGGCCTTGTCAATTTTACTGGCATAGGTCACGCCCTCTTCGGGCTGCGGTTCCGGTTGCAGGTCAGGCAGTTGTCGAAGTGCCTCCACGATCAACTCTGCGCCCATGGTGCTTAGTCGGTCATGCAGTTCGATCGTCGTCTCGGTGGTGCGGATCGGCGTCGCGGCGCGCAACAGCACGGGCCCCGTGTCCAGCCCCGCCTCCATCTGCATGATGCACACACCCGTTTCAACGTCGCCCGCCATGATCGCCCGATGGATCGGCGCGGCACCCCGCCATCGGGGCAACAAACTCGCGTGGATATTCAGACACCCGGATTTCGGCACATCCAGAACGGCTTGGGGCAAAATCAGACCATAGGCGACAACAACAGCCACATCCGCGCCGAGCGCTGCAAACTCCGCCTGCGCTTTGGCGGTTTTCAACGAAACGGGGTGACGTACCAGCAACCCCAAAGCCTCTGCCCGTTGCTGAACCGGGCTGGGGCGGTCCTTTTTGCCTCGCCCTGCAGGGCGCGGCGGCTGGCAATAGACGGCGGCGATTTCGTGGCCGGCCAAGACCAACGCATCCAACACTGGCACTGAAAAATCAGGTGTTCCCATAAAGATAACACGCATCGAACACTTCCCTTCAAACCGTAGAGGCAGTCAGCCCTTGTACTTGCGCGCCTTGCGCAGCAGCATATCACGGCGCGTTTTACTCAGATTGTCGACAAACATTTTTCCAGCAAGATGGTCGATCTGATGCTGCACGCTGGTCGCCTCCAACCCGACGAAATCGCGCGTCACTGTCGCGCCCTGCTCGTCAAGATACCGCACTTTCACACCGCGTGGACGCCGGATCTTGGCCGATATTCCGGGCAAATTCGGGCTCGCCTCTTCGTATTCATTCATGATCGCCGAAGCGTCGATGACGACAGGGTTTGCCAAACGGATCCGTTTATCCCGCGCTTGCGAGGCATCGACAACGGCGACCTGCAGCGACACTCCGATCTGCGGTGCGGCCAGCCCGACCCCCGGCATCGCGTCCATCGTGTCGATCATGTCGCCCCAGAGCGCACGAATTTCATCATTGATTTCTGCCACTTGGGCGGCGGGCGTCCGCAAACAGGCGTGCGGCCACGGAAGAATGCGACGAACGGTCATTGGCTTTGCTCCTGCGCGACACGGTCATAAATGACGATGCCATCAAGGTGATCATATTCATGCTGCACGATCACGGCCTCTGCGCCGCTGAACTTTCGTTCGTGGGTGCCATCAGCATCCGTCCACCGCAACGTAACCTCGGTCGCGCGGGCAATATCCATCGGCACGCCCGGGATCGACAAACATCCCTCTTCGCCAATCGCGCGAGTGTCAGACAGGCTGACAATCTGCGGATTGATACAGGCGACAGGCGTCGGGGTGCCTTCCTTCCAGCCCGCATCGAAAACGAAAATACGCTCGGTCCGGCCAACCTGCGGCGCCGCCAACCCGCGACCGGGCGCGGCATACATCGTCTCGAACATATCAGCGATCAACTGGTCGATCTCGGGCGTGCGCGTGGCGACGGGCGCGCACACAGCTGTCAGCCGCGCGTCAGGCCAGGTCACGATGTCCAGCACGCTCATCCGCGCGCCAGTTCGCGTTTCAGCTTGGTCATTTTGCGCGTGATCATCTGGCGTTTCATCGGTTTGAGATAATCGATAAAAAGCTTGCCATCCAGATGGTCGATCTCGTGCTGCACGCAGGTCGCCCATAGTTTGGTAAAGGTCTCGGTCTGCTCGTTCCCGTCGATATCGATCCAGCGCACGTCCACATCTGCGGGGCGCGTCACATCGGCAAACTGCTCGGGGATCGACAAACACCCTTCTTCATAGGTGTTCAGCGCGTCCGAGGCGGCGATGATTTCGGGGTTGAACATCACCAGCGGTCGCGGCGTCTCCCCCTCTTCCTTTACGCAATCCATGACGATCAGGCGGTTCATCACCCCGATCTGGGGGGCCGCAAGACCGATCCCCGGCGCGTCATACATCGTGGCGAGCATATCATCAGCCAAGCTGCGCAACTCGTCCGTCATATCGGTCACGGGGGCGCATGGCTTTTTCAGCCGCGGGTCAGGGTGTAGTAAAATATTGCGTATCATTTGGTTGATTTAGGCCAACACCTGCGCCGCTGCAACCTCGGGGCTTGCGGTCTGGCCGATTAGGTTTAGCGTGTCGGCCAAATCTGACAGGAGAACCCCATGAGCTTTGACGAAATCATCGACCGGCGTGGCACCCATTGCGCGAAATGGGACAAGATGGAGCCGATCTACGGCGTCCCCGCGGATACTGGCATTGCCATGTGGGTTGCGGATATGGATTTCCGCCCGCCTCAGGTGGTTCAAACCGCGCTGCAAGATATGTTGGACCATGGTGTCTATGGGTACTTTGGCGATGACAGCAAATATCTGGGCGCCATCCAATGGTGGATGGAGCATCGACACGGCTGGAAAGTTGCGCCCGAGTGGGTTTTCACCACGCACGGCTTGGTTAACGGAACCGCGATGTGCGTCGACGCCTTCACCAAGCCCGGGGACGGAGTTGTCCTGTTCACACCGGTTTACCACGCCTTTGCTCGGGTGATCTCCGCTGCAGGGCGGCAGGTGGTCGAATGTGAAATGGCGATAGAGGGCGGCCAGTATACGCTCGATTTCGATGCTTATGATGCGCAAATGACGGGCAAAGAGACGATGCTGGTGTTCTGTTCGCCCCATAACCCGGGCGGGCGTGTCTGGTCCAAATCAGAGCTGGAACAGGTCGCAGCCTTTGCCAAACGTCATGATCTGGTGCTGGTCTCGGACGAGATTCACCATGATTTGGTAATGCCTGGTCATACACACACCCCCATGGCGTTAATTGATGGGGTCGCGGACCGGTTGGTCATGATGACGGCAACCACTAAAACCTTTAACATCGCCGGTTCCCACTCCGGCAACGTGATCATCCCCGATCCAAAGCTTCGCGAGACCTTTGCGCAACGCGTCGCAGCTATGGGGCTGTCACCGAACTCCTTCGGACTTTTTATGGCGACCGCCGCCTATTCGTCGGAAGGGGCGGCATGGGTTGATGATCTGGTCAGCTACCTGGACGGCAACCGGCAGATCTTTGACGCTGCGATTCAGGACATACCCGGGCTGCAATCCATGTCGCTTCAATCAACCTACCTCGCTTGGGTCGATTTCAGCGGGACCGGAATGGACAGATCAGAGTTCACCCAACGGGTCGAAAACTCCGCTGGGATTGCTGCAAACCACGGGCCAACTTTTGGCAAGGGCGGGGAAAGCTTCCTGAGGTTCAACATCGCCACCCCGCGCGCTCGGGTAGAAGAAGCCTGCAACCGTCTGCGCGAGGCGTTCAAAGACCTGCAATAAAATCAATGCGGTGCGTCGACGGTGATCAAGCCCGCCGGCGCATCTGCAGCCCGTTCGAAATCCAGCGCCGCAGACTTCGCGACACGGGTCGCGCGTTTGAAATCAAACAGCATTTCGCCGCCCTCTTGCTCTACCGCGACGATCAAACATTGAAACAGATGAGCCGCGCCATCGAATAAATCGACCCGACCGCGCAACTGCGGTGCCGTCTGCGCATCAAGCGAGAAGCCGGTGTCCCAATAACGCAGGACCTTATGTTCCACCCCGTCCGCGTGTACCCGCAAACGCGACGATTTTCGCAGGCTATCCACCCGTGCGGCATCCAGCCCGGCCTGAATGTCTTTCGGCAATATGGCTTCCACAGCTTCCTCTCTCCAAAGGCTTCCAACATGAAGCGTGACGTGCTGGGATTCAAAATCAAGTGCGCCCCAAGAATTTATTCGACGTGCATCAACGCAGCCCCCCTGTGCGTCGCGTGCTATGGCCTTTCGCCCGTCTGAACTTACCTTGAACACAAACAAGTAAAGGAGTGGTGTATGGGACTGCTGATCGACGGAGAATGGCGCGATAAATGGTACGATACGGAGTCTACCGGAGGTAAGTTTGAACGCTCCATCTCCAAATTTCGCAACTGGGTCACAGCGGACGGCAGCGCGGGCCCGTCAGGAAAATCAGGCTTTCAGGCTCAATCAGGGCGGTATCACCTCTACGTCAGCTATGCCTGCCCTTGGGCACATCGCGCACTGATTTTCCGCGCGCTGAAAGACCTTACCGACCATATCAGCGTGTCGGTCGTACACCCCGATATGATGGAAGACGGCTGGACTTTCGCAACAGATTTCGAAGGCGCGACCGGAGACACCCTCTTTGGCAGTGACTTTTTGCGTGACATTTATATCAAAGCCGATCCAAATTTCACAGGCCGCGTCACGGTGCCTGTGCTTTGGGACAAGGCGCAGAACACGATCGTATCGAACGAATCGGCCGAGATCATTCGCATGTTCAACAGTGCGTTTAATGAAATCACCGGCAATACTGATGATTATTGGCCGACTGACCTGCGCGAACAAATCGCCGACATCAACGAACGCGTTTACGAGACCGTTAACAATGGCGTCTACAAGGCCGGGTTCGCGACGTCTCAAGATGCTTACGACGACGCGGTCCATCCGCTTTTTGACAGCCTGGCGTGGCTCGAGAGCATCCTCGAAAACAACCGTTTTCTCGCGGGCGACAAGTTGACCGAGGCCGACTGGCGGCTGTTCACGACCCTCGCGCGCTTTGACCTCGTGTATCACACCCATTTCAAGTGCAACCATAAGCGCCTTACCGATTACCCGAACCTTTGGGCCTATACTCGGCAACTTTATCAACACGCTGATATCGCCGAGACCGTGCATTTTGATCACATTGTTCGGCACTACCATTTCAGTCAGACCACGGTGAACCCGCATCAGATCATCCCGATTAACCCGACGGTCGATTTCACCGCCCCACATGGGCGCGATTAGGGACACGGGCGTTAGGCCACCAGCGTTTCTGCCTTCTTCAAATCGACAGAGACCAGCTGGCTGACGCCCTGTTCCGCCATGGTGACGCCGAACAGCCGATCCATTCGCGCCATGGTGACAGCATGGTGCGTGATGATCAAAAAGCGCGTGTCAGTCTGTCGGCACATCTCGTCCAACAGGTCACAAAAGCGCGTCACATTCGCATCATCCAAAGGCGCGTCAACCTCGTCCAACACACAAATCGGCGCAGGGTTCGCAAGGAACACTGCAAAAATCAGCGCCATCGCGGTCAAGGTCTGTTCGCCCCCCGACAATAGGCTAAGCGTGCTAAGCTTTTTGCCCGGCGGTTGGCACATAATCTCCAACCCCGCCTCCAGAGGATCGTCCGATTCGACCATCACCAGGTTGGCCTCACCCCCGTTAAAAAGATGTTTAAACAGCATAGAGAAATTGCTGTTCACCTCTTCGAATGCGGTCAGCAAGCGTTCACGGCCTTCTTTGTTCAGGCTCGCGATACCGCTGCGCAATGTCCGGATCGCCTCGGTCAAATCCGCCTTTTCGCCAACCAAAGTGTCGTGTTCCGCCTGAACCTCTTTCGCGTCTTCCTCGGCACGCAAGTTCACAGCACCCAAGGCTTCGCGCTGTCCCTTCAAACGGCTCAGCTGGCTTTCAAGAACCTCGACATCTGACATCTCATCTGCATTGATCTTAAGTGTCTCTGCCAGCGCTTCGGGGGTCGTGTCGCGTTCTTCATCAATGCGCTCTGCGGCAAGGGCCACCGTTTCCTTCGCCGCATCTGCGCGCGCCTCTGCCCGCGCCCGCGCCTCGCGCGCCTCCGACGCCAAGCGCTCTGCGTCACGCTCAGCCAATGTCATTTCGCGCAAATCGGCTTCCCCGGTAGACAACTGTGTGCTGGCCGCCTGCGTGCGGGTCTCTGCCGCAGAAATTGCGCCTGTCAACTCTTCACGTTTCGCCGCGATCTCTGCGGGGGCAGAGCTCGCTTCGGTCAACTCTCTTTCGGACGCTTCTTTACGCTCAAGAAGCTCGGCGCTGCGTTTTCCCGCCGTGTTCAGGCGGTTCCGCCAGCCGCCCAACTCCTTGGCGACATCCTGGGCACGTCTCTCGCGCGCGGTACCCTCGCGACGCAGTTCGTCCAGCGCAGAACGCCTCGTCATCATCGCAATGCGCGCGCCTTCAACGGTCTGTCGCAACATCTCCACATCGGCGCGGGCACTTGATACGTCGTCAAGCGCGGTAAGCGCATTCTCTGCCTCCGTCACCAAACGTCGACCCTCGATCGCCTCTTCCTCGTGGCGGGCGACGGCCAATCCCAAACTGTCCAACCGGCTCTCCGCCAGGTTCCGATCCGCCTCAGCCCGGCTTAGGGCCCGTCCTGCATCCGCAACAGCACGGTCTGCATCGCGCCGCAGCGCCCGCGCATTTTTGTCTGCCTCTGCCTGAGCAAGCAGAAGCTTTTGCAATGTTTCATGTGCATCACGCGCAGCCTCTGCCCGTTGATTCGTTTGCTCTAACCCCTGCTTGAGTACCTCTAAACGGTTAATTTGTTGCAAACGAAGCGCGGCGGCCGAGGGCGCATCCTCCGCCCACGCCCGGAAACCATCCCACCGCCACAAATCGCCCTCTGGCGAGACGAGACGCTGGCCCGGCAGCAGCAGCGGTTGAAGCCGCGTGCCGTCGTCCGCGTCGACCAGACCAATCTGGCTCATCCGGCGGTTCAGAACGTCAGGCACCGAGACATGCGCCGTCAGCGGGGTGATCCCCTCGGGTAGCGGCTGGACCGTTGAATAGGCAGGTAAATATGCCCACCCCGAGGGTCCGTCGGCTTCGACATCCGGGGCGCGCAGATCATCGGCCAGGGCAGCACCAAGCGCTTTTTCAAACCCGTGTTCGACCTGCAGGCGGTCCAGAATTTGACCACCCTCGGCGGTGTCACGCTCTACCAGCTTCGCCAGCGCGCCTGCTTCGGCGCGAATGGCGTTCAGCTCGCCCTCGGCCTCTGACCGTTCGGCACGGGCATCTGCTTCGCGACTTTGCGTGGCAGCGCGGTCGTCCTCCGCCTTTTGCAAGGCTTCCTCGGCAGCGACAGAGGCCGCATGCGCCTGCGTCTCTGCAGCTTGAGCGGCGCTGAAATCGGCGTTTGCCTTCTCGAGTGCGGCGGCACTCTGCGCGACGGCGGCGCGCGCTTTATCCGCTTCCGCTTCCGATCGTTGAAGCGTTTTGCGGTGATCGTTCAGCAAGCGTTCGGCAGAACTGTGACGCGCGACCAAACGGGCGACATCCTCGGTCAGCTTCGACAGATCCGCTTCCTGTTTTTCGAGCACGCCGGCGGCCTCTTTCGCGCGCTCTGCCGCCACCGCGACCGCAGCTTCATGGCCCTCGCCCGCATCCGACAGATCACGTTCTTCCCGCTCCAACCGCGTGATCGTTTCTTCGGCGTCGCGGTTTAACTCACCTTCGCGGTCCAGATCACGGGTCAACTGCGCGATGCGTTTGGTCAAGGCGTCAATCGCGGCCCGGGCGCGGTTTTCCTGATCGCTCAAGGTATCGCGCTGTACACCAAGCCGCTGCACGATAGCGGCCGCGATCGCTTCTTCCTCACGCAGGGGCGGCAAAGCCTCTTCCGCTTTTTGCCGTGCCACAGTGGCCTGACGCACGGCTTTTTCCGCCTCGGCGGCGACGGCCATCTGGCTGCGCAGCGCTTCGGTCGTCGTTAGACGCGCATCCTCAGCCACGCGCCAGCGCCGATACAGCAGCACCCCTTCGGTCCGGCGCAGGGCATCCCCGATATCGCGATAACGCGCAGCCTGACGGGCCTGGCGCGCCAATTGCGAAAGCTGACCGGCAAGCTGTTCAACCACATCGTCGACGCGCGCAAGGTTGGCTTCGGTACCATTCAGCTTCAGCTCAGCCTCGTGACGGCGGGCATAAAGGCCCGAAATACCCGCGGCTTCTTCAAGAATACGGCGCCGGTTCTTCGGTTTGGCGTTGATCAGTTCCGAAATCTGGCCTTGGCGTACCAACGCTGGCGAATGGGCTCCCGTTGATGCGTCGGCAAACAGCATTTGCACATCGCGCGCGCGCACATCCTTTCCAGCCGCCTTGTAGGCGCTACCGACATCACGGGTGATCCGCCGGATGATTTCGATGCTATCACCGTCGTTAAACCCAGCCGGCGCGAGACGTTCGGAGTTGTCGATATGCAACGCGACTTCGGCGAAGTTCTTGGCCGGACGAGAGGACGCGCCGGCGAAAATCACATCTTCCATACCGCCACCGCGCATAGCGGTCGGACGGTTTTCGCCCATCACCCAACGGAGCGCTTCAAGCAGGTTGGACTTGCCGCAACCATTCGGGCCAACAACGCCGGTTAGACCATCCGAGATGATCAGATCAGTGGGGTCTACAAAGCTTTTAAAGCCTGTCAGCCTGAGTTTGGAAAACCGCAATGTTCGTGCCCGCCTGATTCTTATGGATAGCCAGAATTGCGGATCATCGGGTTTAGAGTCAACGCGACCCCGCTAGGTAGAGCGGGAAGTAGCCGCCTTATCCACAAGATATTGTAATTCTATGCCTGTTATCGCGTTCCCCTTTCGCTATGGTTGTTTGACGGTTCTGCCCCTCATCCGCAGTCCAGCTTCCCGACGGCAAGCGCTTGATCCCCCGCGACATGCGTGACCTCGCACCCGCTGACCTGCGCCATCGCCCGCGCCGCACGGTCGCGGATCGGGCCGAAGCGGGGGGCGTATTCCATATTGGTGCGTATCGCTTCAGCCTGATCGCCGTTAACGCGCACGTCAAAGTCAGAACCGTCTACCGTTATGGCAGTTGCAGGCAGGCCGCTGAAATGCGCGCTCGGCATGTTGCAGCCCGTGACAAACAGCATCACCAAGGCGCACAGCAAGACGGTAAGGAATCGCGTATCTCTCATCATGAGCCCATCTAACGCGCGGCACCCTAAGCGAGTGTTAATTCGAACCAACATTGTGCAGAAAACAATCGCGTTGCCGCCCCGCCCCTCCGGTCATATAATTTGACCAATCCAAGGAAACGCCGATGCCCTTTCAGCCTATTGCCTCCGAAAAACTGTCAGCCGCTGTCGTTAGGCAGGTAGAACAGTTAATCCTGCGTGGCATTCTGCGGCCCGGCGAACGGCTACCCGCAGAGCGGGAGCTGGCAGAGCGTCTGGCCGTTTCGCGCCCCTCGCTTCGGGATGCTATTGCCCAGCTTCAGGCCAGCGGATTGCTGACCTCAAAGCCCGGCGCGGGGGTCTATGTCGCCGATGTGCTCGGCAGCGCGTTCTCCCCTGCCCTGACAGAGCTTTTTGCACGTCACGACGAAGCCGTGTTCGACTATCTTTCGTTCCGCCGCGACATGGAAGGACTGGCAGCCGAACGGGCCGCGCGGCTTGGTTCTGACACCGACCTTGGGGTCATTCAGGCGGTTTTCGACAAGATGGAAGCCGCACATCAGAAGCGTAACGCAGATGACGAAGCGCAACTGGACGCGCAGTTTCATATGGCGATCACAGAGGCGAGCCATAACGTCGTCATGCTGCATATGATGCGGTCGATGTATGACCTGCTGCGTGGCGGCGTGTTCTACAATCGCGAAGTCATGTTTAAACAGCGCACAACGCGCACCGCCCTGCTGGATCAACACCGCGCCATCAACGACGCATTACAGGCACGTGATCCCGCCGCGGCACAAGCCGCGGTAGAGGCGCATCTGACCTATGTCGAGAATGCGCTGCGCGATCATCAAAAGGCCGAGCGTAATGAAGATGTCGCGCGACAACGTCTTCAACACGAGACAAACACCTAGCCCAACGTAAAAGGCCCCGGTCAATACCGAGGCCTTTTAAAGTCAGTTCGTTAAAACTTAGTGAAGCTTCGCGTCGACTTCGGCAATTGCACTGTCGATCAACGCATTGCCTTCCGCGGCTGTCATCTTCTTGGCGATAACATCCTTGGCAGCGGCAATGGCCACAACGACAGCTTGATCGCGGACCTCTTTAACGGCAGCAGCCTGAGCGGAGTCGATCTGCTCTTCGGCGGCGGCCATACGGCGCGCGATGGATTTTTCCAGGTCGGCACGTGCCTGATCCGCGGCTTCGTTCGCTTCGGCCTTTGCCGATGTCACGATACGGTCCGCTTGCTCTTTCACTTCCTGCTGCTTGCGTTCGTAGCTGGCAAGAAGTGTCTGCGCTTCTTCACGCAGCGCACGGGCTTCGTCCAGTTCGGACTTGATGCCTTCGGCGCGGCTGTCGAGCATGCTGCCCATCATCTTTGGCACTTTGAAATAGATCAAAACACCGACGAAAAGCAGGAAAGCCAGCAGGACGATAAAGTCCGTATTGCGCAGCGAAAAGAACACGTCACCAGCTGCAAAAGCAGGAGAGGCAACCAGACCGGCGACGAGGGCTGAGAAGGTCAAACGCATGGCTTATCCTTTCATCCGGGCATCGACGGCCGCGGAAATTGTTTTCGCGTCAGCAGAGCCACCGACGGCGGCGACGATGGCCTCGGCGGTGTCTTTGGCGACAGCTTCAACGTTCTCCATCGCGGAGGCGCGGATTTCGCTGATCGCTTTTTCAGACTCGGCAGATTTGGCGGCGATCTCGGCGTCTGCCTTGGCAATCGCTTTGTCCAGATCGGCCTGAATGTCGGCTTTCGCGGCGGCGATGATCTGCTGTGCTTCTGCACGGGCGTCGATCAAGGCTTTGTCGTAAGCGGCCTCTGCTTCCGTCGCTTTGACCTTCAGGTCTTCGGCGGCGGCGATGTCATTGGTGATGGTGCCCTGGCGTTCCGCCAGAACAGCGCCGATGCGTGGCAGGGCAACGCGCGACAGAATAAAGTAAATTGCGACCAGAGCGACGATAAGCCAGAAAATCTGGTTGCCGAACCAATCAATGCAAAGCTGTGGCATACCAATGGCGCTGCCAAATTCGTTGACACATGTGCCAGCGATTTCCCTAGTAATCGGTTCCGTCGCCATAGCGGGCTCCTGTCAAAGCGTGGAAGTCTTTCGGGCAGCGCGCCATAGCGCACTGCCCGAAGCGTAAGGACGTAGGTGTCTTAAGCTTAGACAGCGAACATCAGCAGCAGAGCGACGAGGAACGAGAAGATCCCCAGGGCTTCTGCAAAGGCGATGCCGATGAACAGAGTTGCTGTTTGACCAGCAGCAGCAGATGGGTTGCGCAGTGCGCCAGCCAGGTAGTTGCCTGCAACGTTGCCCACACCGATGGCTGCGCCACCCATGCCGAATGCTGTCAGACCTGCGCCAATGAATTGGCCCATTTGTGCGAGTTCGCCTTCCATGTCATTTCTCCTTACAATGGAATTTTGGTGATTGGTCAGGCGGGAATATCCCGCCTTGGTGTTAGTGGTGCGGGTGCAATGCGTCTTTCAGATAAACGCATGTGAGGATCGCGAAAACATATGCCTGGATGAAGGAAACCAACACCTCGAGGCCATACATCGCCGTGATCGCAAGAACCGAGAAGGGGGCGATGGCAGCAAGTGCCGCGAAGCCCGCGAAAACCTTGATCACGGCGTGACCCGCCATCATGTTACCCGCAAGACGGATAGAGTGGCTGACCGGACGTACAAAGTACGAGATCAGCTCGATCACGGCCAGAACCGGACGCAGTGCCAGGGGCGCGCTGCTGACCCAGAACAGGCTCAGGAACGATGCGCCGTTCTTGACGAAACCCAGAATGGTCACACCGAAGAACACGGCAAAGGCCATCACGGCGGTGACCGAGATATGCGATGTCGGGGTAAACGCCATCGGCAGCAGGCCCAGGAAGTTCGAGAAGACGATAAACATGAACAGGGTCATGATGTAGGGGAAGTATTTCACCCCTTCTTTACCGCAGATATCCTCGACCATCTTGTAGATGAAGCCATAGGCCAGTTCAGCGACCGACTGCATGCGCGACGGGATAACCGACCGTTTGGAGGTGCCCAGAACCAGCAGCGCAAAGATCGCCAGAACGGCAACGGCCATCCAGACTGTTGCGTTGGTGATCGTGTACCAGGATACAGCGCCGTCGCCAAAGAATGGCTTGACGATGAACTGATCCATCGGGTGAAAAGCCAAACCGCCTGTTTCTTCGCCGTGTGCTTCTGCCGCCATGTCAGGGCCCTTTTTCTTCATCGGCCACATCGGCCATCTTCTTTTCCTGGATTTCCTGCGCGGAGCGGAGCATCGTCTTCACCCCTGCCGCAAGGCCCAGCATTACAAACAGCACCATGAAAATCGGGAGCGTTCCTAAGAACCAGTCCAACGAGTATCCGATGCCAAAACCGATCCCCAGACCGGCGCAAAGTTCGATCACCATCCGCCAGGCCAGCGATGCCTGGGAATAATGCTCATCCGCCCGGGGTTTTGGAGCCTGCGCCCGTTTGGCCGCTTCGATCTTTGCCTCAAGCTGCTTTAGCCGCTGCTGTTGGTCCGGATCGGTCACGCCAAAATCCCTGTTGGATGTGTTGCGCAGTAGCTACTTTCACACCGCTTCAGAGTCAACTCTGTTAGCCGACACCCCAAAGCATTGTAATAAAAAGGTTTTACGCTGAGCCGCGCTTCATATTCAGGTGCAAACTGCCCCCACCCCTTGCAAATTCGCGCGGCAATCATATTCAACCTTTTGGTTAAGCGTGGTTTCCGCTACCCCATAAGAACCGCCCCTACCCGCGCATCAAGGACATCCAGACAGCCGTGCCCCAACCGCCCGCCACACAGCTCGACGCGATTTTTGCCGCGCTCGCCGATCCCACGCGGCGCGCCATTCTGGCGATGCTTCTTGAGGATGATATGGCCGTCACAGACGTCGCCGACCCCTTCGGTATTTCGCTCGCTGCGATATCGAAACATCTGTCGGTGCTGGAACGTGCAGGTCTGATCGTGCAGGAAAAACGCGGGCGGCTCAAATGGTGCAAGCTTGAGCCGGCAGCCCTAAAGGCCCCGTCCGTGTGGATGCAGGGCTTCGGTCAATATGACCCGATCAATCTTGATGACTTTGAAAGGTTTCTGGCCGCCGAAATACGCGAAACGTCAGGGGATGCGGCGCAGAATGATCCGGGGACGTTGGAAGAGTAGATAAATATTGGCCCTCCTGCGACGAGGTTTTACACAGAAGGGCCAAACTTGATGTTATTAAATGACGCCGAACGCAAAGCGCAGGATCGCCAGAACAACAACAATCAAACCGATCAGATAAATAATGCTACGCATTAGAATAGTCCCTTTATAAACTTTATGTGATCTTAACGCTGGATATGTCGGATCGGTTCCCGCCCTTTTGATCAAACCGCTTTGGTATCGTCCCGCAACAGCAGATACAGCGCCACAATCGTCAGCCCGACGCCCCCGAAAACAAGCGGGCCGGGTGCGCCATTGCCCAATGCGACTTCCCACAGAATAACCCAGCTGGGCGTCAGATAGGTATAGGCCATTACCTTGGCCGACGGCAGCCGCAGGGACGCGAATTGCAGCAACACAAAAGTCGCGGCAGACGCAGCGATCGCGACGTAGAGGATGGTGATCCAGACAATCGCGGGCAGCGCGGTCCAGTCCGTCCCCAGCACATCGCGCCAGCCATAGATAAACAGCAACACACCGCCGGCGATCAGCGTGCCCAAGGTGAACACCACCGCCGGCTCTCCGCGGTTCAGCTTGCGCACCATCGGCGTATAAAGCGCATGGCTTACGCAGCCGACGAAATACACGGCTTCGCCATACCCGAGCTCGAACCGCCGCAGCGCGGCCAGATCAGCGCGAAAAATCACCCAAAGCGCGCCAACCGCACCGATGGCCAGCGCCAGCGCCATCCGCCCTGTCGTCACCTGCCGCAACAAGAGCCACCCAAACCCCGCAGCAATCACGGGCGTCAGCGTAAACACCGCCGCCGCACTGACGGGGCGCGCGGTCTTCAACCCCTCGAACATCAGCACGAAATAGACAGCGAAAAGCCCCCCAAGCACCAGATAGCGCCAAGGCGCGCGCGTGGCCCCTTTCGGCACACCCGTCGTCGCAGCGACCGCCACGGCAATCACCATGCCCGCGATCACGAACCGCGCCGCATTCAACGCCGTGGGCGAGATCAGATTGGCCGACAGCGACCCAAGCGAAAACGACCCCGCCACCAGCGCCGAAAATGCCAGCATCGCCAGATGCCCCTGCAGATCAGATCGCATCACAGCCCCGTCTTCACGGCTTTTTTCAGGTACGACAGCAAGGCCTGCACCTTGGGCGTGCGGTGCAGATCAACATGGGTGACCAGCCACAGCATCGAATCCCATTCCGGCAGATGCGGGTGCACCTCGACCAGATCGGGGTTGGCGCGCCCCTCGATCAGATCGACAAACCCGATCCCCGCCGCCTCCAGCACCGCAACACGGAGCGCGTCTGCATGTAGACCGCGAAAGGAGATCGCATGTGCCGGCACCACCTCGCGCATCCATTTGAAGAAGGGCGCACGCATCTGCGCGTCGTCATGGCCGACAAACCGATGGTTGCCATACTCCTCGACCCCCGACGGCATCCCGAAGGCCGCGATATAGTCCTTATGCGCGAACAGCCCCATCTGGAACTGATAGAACGGCTGCACGACGTTGTCCGGCTGCTCGGGCACCTGCCCCGCGCGGATCGCGATATGCGCCTCACCATACTCCAGCCGGAACAATCGCTCCCCGGTCAGAAAGCGCAGAGTCACATCGGGGTTTTCCCTCTGGAACGCGACCAACAAAGGCGTCATCCAGCTTGAAAGCTCCATCAGCGAGGTCACGACCAGCTCGCCCGACACCGCTTCGCCGCGCCCCTTGATGCGACTGGCAAGCTGGCTGAACTGGTCATCCGTGGCAGAGGCCACACGCAGCAGATCCTCGCCCGCCTCCGTCGTCTTGTAGCCGCGCGCGTGCCGTTGGAACAGCTTCACCGACAACCGTCGTTCCAGTGCATCCACATGGCGGATCACCGTCGCATGATGGACACCCAGAACCTCGGCCGCGCCACTGACGGTGCCCATGCGCGCCACCTGATAGGCCGTCTTGATTTCTTCCCAATTGTCCATTCTCGGCCCCTCGTCTGCCCGACTGTGCATTATTGATCACATCACCCGCAGTTTCGCCAGTTGCGTTCGCACGAGCAAGGGTCATGTAAAGGGAAGAAAGTTAACACGAAAGGATATCCTCCCATGTCTATCTTGCGTATCGATTCCTCTGCAAACACCACCAGCTCTGTGACCCGCGGCCTCACCGACCGGATCATCGCACAACTGGGCGACAATGATGTAACCGTCCGCGATCTGGCTCTCGAACCCCTGCCCCAGATCACCGAAACATGGGCCATCGCCCGCGCCACCCCCGAGACAGACCGCACGCCCGAGCAAAGCGAAGCGCTGGTTGAAACCGACAAGCTCGTCGCAGAGCTTCTGGCCGCCGACACCATCGTCATCGGCGCGCCCATCTATAACTTCAGCGTGCCAGCGTCGCTGAAGGCGTGGATCGATCTGGTCGCCCGTGTCGGCGTTACCTTTCGCTATACCGAAAACGGCCCCGAAGGTCTGGTCAAAGGCAAGCGCGTGATCGTGGCAATGGCTTCCGGTGGCGTGCCCGCCGGGTCCGAGGCGGATTTCAACACCGGCTACCTCAAGGCCGTTCTGGGCTTCATGGGCATGACCGACGTGACCATCGTGGCCGCCGACGCGCTGGCAACAGATGCCGAAGGCACCATCGCCCGCGCGAACGAAGCTGTGGATGCGCTCAAGGCAGCATAATCCTCGGGCGGCGCGGCGGGTTGACTCAGACCCGCCGCTCGCCTAAACGATCCGCAATCTCCGGAAGCACCATGTCTTCCGGTCTCTGGCGCGGCCAGAGATCGCCCCCCACCAGCGTGTTACGCCCGTGGGGGCATTTGCGTATTCAACGCGGGCATCCTATCTGAGGGGCACCGCAACCGATCGAAGGGGGCCATGGCCCATGTTTGAGAATCTTTCCGAACGCCTCTCCGGCGTCTTTGACCGTCTCACCAAACAGGGTGCCCTCTCGGAAGAGGATGTGAAAACCGCCCTGCGCGAAGTCCGCGTCGCCCTGCTCGAGGCCGATGTTTCCCTGCCCGTCGCACGTGATTTCGTCAAAGCGGTGCAGGACAAGGCCACCGGTCAGGCCGTCACCAAATCGATCACCCCCGGCCAGCAGGTCGTCAAGATCGTCCACGACGCGCTGATCGACACGCTGAAAGGCGAAGGCGAACCCGGCGCGCTGAAAATCGACAGCCCCCCCGCCCCGATCCTGATGGTCGGTCTGCAAGGTTCCGGTAAAACCACGACCACGGCCAAGCTCGCCAAACGTCTGAAAGACCGCGACGGCAAGCGCGTGCTGATGGCCTCGCTCGATGTGAACCGCCCTGCGGCGATGGAACAGCTGGCGATCCTCGGCGTGCAGATCGGCGTCGATACGCTGCCCATCGTCAAAGGCGAAAACCCCGTCCAGATTGCCAAACGCGCAAAGACGCAGGCATCGATGGGCGGCTACGACGTCTATATGCTCGACACCGCGGGCCGCCTGTCGATCGACGAAGAGCTGATGCGCCAGGTCGAAGCGGTGCGCGATGTCGCCAACCCCCGTGAAACCCTGCTGGTCGTCGATGGTCTCACCGGCCAGGACGCCGTGCAAACCGCCGAAAACTTCAACGACCGCATTGGCATCTCCGGCGTCGTGCTGACCCGTATGGACGGCGACGGCCGCGGCGGTGCTGCGCTGTCGATGCGCGCCGTCACCGGCAAACCCATCAAATTCGTCGGCCTGGGCGAAAAGATGGATGCGCTGGAAACCTTCGAACCCGAACGCATCGCGGGCCGTATCCTTGGCATGGGCGACATCGTCGCCCTGGTCGAGAAAGCGCAAGAAACCATCGAGGCTGAACAAGCCGAAAAGATGATGAAGCGCATGGCCAAAGGTCAGTTCAACATGAACGACCTGAAAATGCAGCTTGAACAGATGCTCAAGATGGGCGGCATGCAAGGCATGATGGGTATGATGCCCGGCATGGGCAAAATGGCGAAACAGGTCGAAGACGCGGGCTTTGATGACAAGATCCTCAAACGCCAGATCGCCCTGATCCAATCCATGACCAAGAAAGAGCGCGCCAACCCCGCGCTGCTTCAAGCCAGCCGCAAAAAGCGCATCGCCAAAGGCGCAGGCATGGAAGTGTCCGAACTCAACAAGCTCATGAAAATGCACCGCCAGATGGGCGACATGATGAAAAAGATGGGCAAAATGGGCAAGGGCGGCATGCTCAAACAAGCCATGAAGGGCATGATGGGCAAAGGCGGCATGCCCGGCGGCATGGACCCGTCCCAGATGGACCCCAAAGCGCTGGAAGCCGCGGCCAAACAGATGGGCGGCAAACTGCCTGGTGGTCTGGGCGGAATAGGCGGCGGTGCCGGCCTGCCCGGCGGCCTCTCCGGTTTCGGGAAAAAGAAATGATCCGCGCTTCATTTTGCCAAATAAACTCCCGCCGGAGGCGCCTGCCCGTGCAACGCGCCCTCCCCTTCGCCGTAAAAGGAGCCGCCGCATGACCGACCCCGTCACCCGCGCCGCCGAGGTTCTGAAAGAACACCGCGCCTCCATCGACCGTCTGGACGCGATCCTGGTCTATACTCTGGGCGAGCGGTTCAAACACACGCAGGCTGTGGGGAAACTCAAAGCCGAACACGACCTTCCCCCCTCTGATCCGGACCGCGAAGCGAACCAGATCAAGCGGCTCGAAGATTTGGCGAAAGAGGCTGACCTCGATCCCGAATTCGCCAAGAAGTTTCTGAACTTCATCATCGCTGAAGTCATTCAGCACCACAAACAACACCAATCATAGGTCCGGGCGCGTCCCTGACCCCAGTCTCAACTAAAGGAAACTACCTATGTCCATGAAAATTCGTCTCGCCCGTGGCGGTTCCAAAAAGCGCCCCTTCTACCGCATCGTTGCAGCGGACAGCCGCATGCCACGTGACGGCCGCTTCATCGAGAAGCTGGGCACCTACAACCCGCTGCTGGCAAAAGACAGCGAAGAGCGCGTGAAAATGGACGTCGAGCGCGTTCAATACTGGATCAGCCAGGGCGCGCAGCCAACCGACCGTGTTGCACGCATGCTGGAAGCCGCTGGCGTGAAAGAGAAAACCGAGCGGAACAACCCCAAGAAGGGTACCCCCGGCAAGAAAGCGCAAGAGCGCGTTGAAGAGAAAGCAGCAAAGGCCGCCGCTGCTGCCGAAGCCGCTGCTGCACCTGCAGAAGACGCCGCCGAAGAATAATCGGCACATCCCCCGGCGCGGTTCCTGCCGCGCCGGGGATTTCAGGTATATCCGACAGCCCGCATCTTTGCGCGTGCAGCCTGTCCGATGTACGTGGTACACGAAATGACACGTCCCGCCGCAGCGGCCCGCCCTCATCGGTCCCCTGCGCCCCGCCCCTGGACCAGATTGGAAGCTGACAATGTTTCGTCTTTTGCGCCTTCTTCTCATCCTCGGCATCGGTGTCGCCATCGGCATCTGGTTCGAACGCACCCTTATGAAATCGGAATGCCGCGCGGGCGAGGGTCAGTGGACCGGTACAATTTGCTTAAACTCGGAGCTTTTGCAGTGAGCGATAAAATTTCGGTGGGCGCGATCTCTGGCGCATATGGTGTCCGTGGGGAACTGCGGATCAAAAGCTACTGCGCGGTGCCCGAAGATATCGAAAGCTACAGCCCGCTCTCGAGCGAGGATGGCACGCGCAGTTTCAACCTCGCGCTGGTGCGTCCGGTCAAAAACGGCTTTGTCGCGCGCATCACCGATGTCACCTCTAAAGAAGAGGCCGACGCCTTGCGCGGCACCGTGCTGTTTGCGCAGCGCGACCAGCTGCCGTCGCTGCCCGACGATGAATTCTACCACACCGACCTGATCGGGCTAGAGGTCTATGACACCGGCGGCACGCTGATCGGCAAGGTCAAGACCGTCCAGAACCACGGCGCTGACGATCTGCTGGAAACGCAGCTTGCGGGCAGCGCGCAGACCGTGTTCCTGCCCTTTACGAAGGCGGCGGTGCCCACGGTCGATCTGGCCACGGGCCGCATCATCGCCGACCCGCCCGAGGGCATTCTGCCCGATGCAAAAGACGTCTAAGCCCGTACGAAAGGCCCGCATGACACAGGCCGCGATCACATGAGCACCCCTTCACGCTCCCACGGGCGGCAATCTGTCCGTCCGACGTTCAAGCCGCGCGAGCTGATGCAGGACACACCCGATTACGCCGGCGTCTGGCGGGCCGAGATCGTGACCCTCTTCCCCGAACTATTCCCCGGCGTGCTGGGGGCCAGCCTGACGGGCCGCGCCCTGCAGGAAGGCACATGGCAGCTGCGCACCCATGATCTGCGCGGCTACGGCGTAGGCAAACACCGCAATGTTGACGACACCCCCGCGGGCGGCGGCGCAGGTATGGTCATGCGCGCAGATGTCGTCGGCCCCGCGATCGAGGATGCGATGGCCGGTGCCGCCGGACGCTGGCCGATCCTCTATATGTCTCCACGCGGACGGCGGTTTGATCAGGCGATGGCGCAGGATCTGGCCACCTGTTCCGGCGTGACCATCCTTTGTGGCCGTTTCGAGGGCGTCGACGAGCGTGTGATCGACCATTACGGCATCACCGAAGTCTCCCTCGGCGATTTTGTCATGACCGGCGGAGAGTTGGCCGCGCAAGCCATGATCGACGCCACCGTGCGGCTCTTGCCCGGTGTCTTGGGCAACGCCGACAGCGTGGTCGAGGAAAGCCATTCCTCTGGCCTGCTGGAACACCCGCAATACACCCGCCCCGCCGAATGGAAAGACCGCCCCATTCCGCCGGTTCTCATGTCCGGCAACCACGGCGAGATCGCCAAATGGCGGCAGGCCCAGTCAGAAACCCTGACAGAACAACGACGCCCCGACATGTGGGCGACATATACGTCCAAGAAGTGACCCCCACGGAAGGCAGACCATGACAGACCTCACCCGCACCCTTGATCACGCCCGCATTGATGAGCTGCCGAACCCCTATTTCGGCAAGGTGCGTGACTGCTACGACCTGCCCGACGACCGGCGCATCCTGATTTCCTCTGACCGTATTTCGGCTTTTGACCGTATCCTCACCTCCATTCCGTTCAAGGGTCAGGTGTTGACCCAGACCGCGCGGTTCTGGTTCGACAACACCTCCGACATCTGCCCCAACCACGTGCTCGACTACCCCGACCCCAATGTGGTGATCGGCAAGCATCTGACCATCCTGCCCGTAGAGATCGTCGTGCGCGGCTATCTTGCCGGCTCCACAGGGACATCGGTGCTGACGCTATACAAGAAAGGTGAACGGGAGATGTACGGCCACCGCTTCCCCGATGGCCTGCGCGACAATCAGGCGCTGCCCGCGCCGATCATCACCCCCACCTCCAAGGAATTCGACGGCGGACACGATGCCCCGCTGACCGCCCAAGAGATCGTGGACCAAGGGCTGCTGACCCAGGCGCAATGGGACCAGATCAGCGACATCGCCCTGAAACTCTTTGCCCGCGGTCAGGAAATGGCGGCGAAAAACGGGCTGATCCTCGTGGACACAAAATATGAATTCGGCACCGATGCGCAGGGCAATATCCTGCTGGCCGATGAAATCCACACCCCCGACAGCTCGCGGTTCTGGCTCGCCGATGGCTATGACGCCGCGCTGGAAAACGGCACACGCCCGCCGTCCTTCGACAAGGATGTGATCCGGTCCTGGGTCGATGCCCGCTGCGACCCCTATCACGATGACATCCCCGAAATCCCCGCCGACCTGATCGCCGCCACCTCGCAAGTCTATATCGACGCGTTCGAGGCGATTACCGGCCAACGTTTCGTCCCCGATCTGGAGGGCGACACCGTGCTGGACCGCGTGCGGCACAATCTGCGCCCCTATTTCACCGGCTGAAAACATGCGCGCGTACGGGTGATACGCTCTTGATCTGAAGGGGCATCCCGCCTATACGACGCGCAAGTCTGGAATCGCGCATGTGCGGCTCCAGTCTTTTCTGCATCCGCAGATGACAAGCAAAGATGACCCTACCTTCGATGGGACGCCACGGCGGGCCCGCCAGACAGACCGAAGCTCTTGGATCGCACAAAACTTCGTGGACTAACCGCGAGCATTCATAGGAGACGATCAGATGAACCTGATTGCACAGATCGAGGCGGAACAAATCGCCGAACTGGGGAAAGAAATCCCAGACTTCCGCGCCGGTGACACCATCCGCGTGGGCTTTAAAGTGACCGAAGGTACACGTACCCGCGTTCAGAACTACGAAGGCGTCTGCATTGCACGCAACAACGGCCACGGCATTGCCGGTTCGTTCACCGTGCGCAAGATTTCCTTTGGTGAAGGCGTAGAGCGCGTATTCCCGCTGCACTCCACCAACATCGAAAGCATCACCGTTGTCCGTCGTGGCCGTGTGCGTCGTGCGAAACTGTACTACCTGCGCTCGCGTCGTGGTAAGTCGGCACGTATCGTTGAAAACGTACACTACAAGCCAAAATCTGGCGCGAACGCGTAAGGAGAGCTGTCATGAAAGCCGATACACACCCCGATTACCACACCATCAACGTCAAGATGACAGATGGCACCGTTGTGGAAATGAAATCGACCTACGGCAAAGAAGGCGACCAACTGGCGCTGGATATTGACCCCTCCGTGCACCCAGCATGGAACGGCGGCACATCCCGCCTGATGGATACCGGCGGCCGCGTGTCCAAGTTCAAAAACAAATACGCAGGTCTGGGCTTCTAAACCCTTTCCATTGCGGAATTCAGAAATGGCGTGCCCTCGCGGGCGCGCCATTTTTCGTTTCGCGACTGTGACTTAGCCCGAGGTGCGACATCGCGTCCTTGCCCAAGGGTCAGGTCACATTTTACGGAACAAAGCGGCGGCTGTTTAGGTTTTAGAAAGCAACTACGGCCCATAGTCCTCTCAGCCCTCCACGAAAGGTTCGCTGATGCCCGCTTTCCCGCTCTCTACCCCACCCCGACCGCCTCGCGGTGCCAACAGCAGCAAGGCCCCGCGCGCGCAGGCTGATCCCGCCCCCCTCCCGGCCGAGGATTTGACCGCGGCCCGTGATCTGGTCGCCCGTGGTTGCTATGCCCAAGCACTGGTGCTTGCTGGCGCGCTAGAACGTCTGCACGGGCCCCATGATGCGCTAACCCAGATCGCCGCTGATTGCCGCGCCCATCTGGATGTGACTCAGGATACTGCCGTCGCGATCGACACCGGCGGCATGGGTGCGCACACCCCGCCGCTGCGCCGATCGGGCTAGTAGGCACTGCGCTTGCACGGCGCGTTCCTGCGGGTGAATTTCGCAACAATAACCACAATCTAGAGCCACAAACGCTTTCAAAAGCGCCATCGCTGCCATATGGTTTTTCCCAATGTGACCCCGATAAAAACGGGGAGTGAAAGGGACAAAAGGCAATGGCGCATATCATCGTCGTCGGGAATGAAAAAGGCGGGGCGGGGAAATCCACCGTTTCGATGCATGTGGCAACAGCCCTTGCACGGATGGGGCATAAGACCAGCGTGCTGGATCTGGACCTGCGCCAGCGCACCTTCGGGCGCTATGTCGACAACCGTAAATCCTTCCTCGCCAGTGCCGAGCTTGACCTCCCCTCGCCCGAGATGCACGAATTGCCAGAGATCGAGGCAAGCAGCCTGCAGCCCGGCGAAAACATCTACGACCATCGCCTCAGCGCCGCCGTGGCAGAGCTTGAACCGACGTCCGATTTCATCCTGATCGACTGCCCGGGGTCCCACACCCGTCTCAGCCAGGTGGCACATTCGCTAGCCGACACGCTAATCACGCCGCTGAACGACAGCTTTATCGATTTCGATCTGCTGGCGCGCACCGATGCTATGGGCGACAAGATCACCGGCCCTTCCTTCTATTCCGAAATGGTCTGGAACGCGCGGCAGTTGCGGGCTCAGGCGGGCCTCGCCCCAATCGACTGGATCGTCGTGCGCAACCGCATGGGCGCGCAGCGCATGGTGAACAAGGACAAGATGGAACGCGCCATCGCCAACCTGAGCAAACGCATCGGGTTCCGCATTGCCCCCGGTTTTAACGAACGCGTCATCTTCCGCGAGCTTTTCCCCCGTGGCCTGACCCTGCTCGACCTCAAGGATATCGGCGTCAAGCAGCTGAACATTTCGAATGTCGCGGCACGGCAAGAGCTGCGCGACCTGATGAAAGCGCTGGACCTACCCGGCGTCGACATCAACTTTTGAACCTGCGCGCGGGGGCATGTGCCCCCGGTCGCCCTCCCCGTCGCCCTCCCCGTCGCCCTCCCCGTCGCCCTCCGCCCTCCCGACAGCCCGCTGTCAGCCCACGCTGCCCTGTCCCGCCGCCAGTTTGACCAGCAACCGCTTCAGCGTCTCCCGCTCCGCCGCCGTTAAATCCGCCGTCAGACGCGCGTCATAGGCCTTTGCCACCTCGTAAAGATGCTCATAGGCCGCGCGCCCCTGTGTCGTCAGCGACAGCATCTCGGTCCGCCGGTCCTGATCCCCGCGCAGCCGCGTGACGAACCGCCGCTCTGTCAGCTTTTGCACCGCACGGCTGATCTTGGTTTTATGCATATTCGCCCGCTGCCCGATATCGCTGGCCGTCATCTCGCCATAAAGCCCCAGATGAAACAGCACACGCCACTCGGTCCGCAGCATCCCGTAGCGATCTTTATAGGTGCGCTGAAACGCCAGACTGCTCGCTTCCGCTGCCTGGTTTAGAAGGTAGGGCAGGAAATGGGTCAGCTCGAAATTCTGGTCTGGCATCAGGGCAATCGCTTGTTAGTTACACAAAGGACTATTACCAACGAAGCAGATTTTGCAAGGTAGCTTTCCCGCACCCGCAGCGACACGCAAGGAACACCGATGACATTGCTGACCTCTTGGGTTGAAAGCGCGAACAGCGCCGACACCGACTTCCCGCTCAACAACCTGCCGTACGGTGTGTTTTCCACCGACACGCTCGAACCGCGCTGTGGCGTGGCGATCGGGGATATGGTGCTCGACATGGCCGCGGTAGAGGCCGAAGACCTGATCCTGCTCCACTTCGATCCTGTCTTCGATGTGCCCTATTGGAATGACGTCATGGATCTGGGCCCCGACGCATGGGCCACCCTGCGCGACCGCCTGACCGACCTGCTGGCAACCGGCAGCCCCGACCAGGCCAAGGTCGCCCCGCATCTTGTCCCCATTGCTGACATCCGCCTGCACATGCCGATTGTCGTCTCGGAATACACCGATTTCTACGCGGGCCGGCACCATGCCACCAACGTCGGCACCATGTTTCGGGGCGCGGAAAACGCGCTGCCCCCGAACTGGCTGCATATGCCCATCGGATACAACGGTCGCGCCTCGACCGTTGTCGTCTCTGGTACCGACATCCGGCGGCCCAACGGGCAAATCAAACCGGCGGAAGCCGAGACCCCGCATTTCGGCCCCAGCCAGCGCCTTGATATCGAGCTCGAGATGGGGGCTATCGTCGGCACCTCCACCGATATGGGCGACACCCCCAGCGTGGCCGAAGCGGACGAGATGATCTTTGGCTATGTGCTGCTGAACGATTGGTCCGCGCGCGACATTCAAGCGTGGGAGTATCAACCGCTCGGGCCGTTTCAGGCCAAGGCCTTCGCCACCAGCATCTCTCCGTGGATCGTGACGAAAGCGGCGCTTGAACCCTTCCGCGCCTCCACGCCCGAGCGCGAGGTTGATCTGCTGCCCTATCTGGCAGAGCCGAAACCGATGCTCTACGACATTGACCTATCTGTGATCATTCAGCCCGATGGCGGCGAACAACAGGTCATCGCGCGTACCAATTACAACACGATGTATTATTCCGCCCCGCAACAACTGGCGCATCACGCGGCGTCGGGCTGCGCGATGAACGCGGGCGATCTGCTCGGCTCCGGCACCATATCCGGCCCCGACAAAGATGCCCGCGGCAGCCTGCTCGAACTCAGCTGGGGCGGCGCGGAACCGATCGCGCTGAACGATGGCACCACCCGCAGCTTTGTGCAGGACGGGGATACGATGATCCTGACCGGCCACGCCGCAGGCGACGGGTATCGCATCGGCTTCGGGGCTTGCGCCGGTACGATCCTCCTCGCGAAACCCACGCCATAACCGCGCTTCATTTTGCCAGATAAACTCCCGCCGGAGGCGCCCAACAGCACGCCACGGGTCGCGCGTCTGATCCTGAACCGGGTCGGGCGCGCAGTGCGTTTTGCGCAAACCCCGGTGACCGCCGCTGCTGTGGGTTGACGCACCGCCGCGCAATGCTTGAAACTCTGTGATACATGCTAGTTACATTTCTAGTCAATAAACGCAGCAAAGCTGCATCACCGCAAAGCATCCAGCGCCTGTGCTTGTGCTTCGTATCCGCCGCCCGAACCACAGGGGCAGCACCCGACCAGAGAGGAAGATCATGACGTTCTTAACCCGTACCGGCACCCCCTTACCCGCCGCCATTCACGCCTCTGCCGAAGCTGCCAAACGCGATCCGGTCAACCGACGCGAGTTTCTGGCCCTCGCCAGCGCCTTTGGGGCCACGGCGACAACCGCCTATGCGATGATCGGCATGGCAGCGCCCGCTCATGCGGCCGCGCATAAATCCGGCGGCACCGTACGGATGCAGATGGAGGTCCGCGCGTTGAAAGACCCGCGCACCTACGACTGGTCGCAGATCGCCAACATCACCCGTGGCTGGCTTGAATATCTCGCGATCTGGGAGAATGACGGCACCTTCACCCCCGCGTTGCTCGAAAGCTGGGAGATCAACGAAGACGCCACCGAATATGTGCTGAATGTGCGAAAAGGTGTCACGTGGAACGATGGCACGCCCTTCACCGCCAACGATGTGGCGCGCAACATCACGGGCTGGTGCGATAAATCGGTCGAGGGCAACTCGATGGCCGGGCGCTTTGCCACGCTGATCGACGAGGACTCCGGTCAGGCGATCGAAGGCGCGATCACCGTGGTGGATGACCATACGGTCAAGCTGTCGCTGCCCCGCCCCGACATCACCCTGATCCCCGGCATGGCCGATTATCCCGCTGCCATCGTCCCCGAAGGGTTTGATCCGGAAACGATGCTCGACAACCCTGTCGGCACCGGCGCCTACCTGCCCGAATCTGTCGAAGTCGGGATCAAGGCCGTGTTGGTCAAGAACCCCGACCACACGTGGTGGGGCACCGAGGTCTACGGCGGGCCCTATATCGACCGGCTGGAATACATCGACTACGGCACTGACCCTTCGGCCTTTGTCGCCGCTGCCGAAGCAGAAGAGATCGACGCCACCTATTCCATCGAGGGTGAATTCATCGACGTGTTCAGCACGCTGGACGGCTGGAACCAGAACGAAATCGCCACGGGTGCGACTATTGTGATACGCCCCAACCAACTGGCCGAGGTGGATGGCAAGACACCCTATGCCGATGCGCGTGTCCGCCGGGCGCTGGCCATGGCGGTCGATAACGCCGTGCTGCTTGAACTGGGCTATGCCGGTCGCGGGCTGGTGGCCGAAAACCACCATGTCGGCCCGATGCACCCCGAATATGCCGAGCTTCCCCCGCGCGAGGCGGACCCCGAAGGTGCCCGCGCCCTGATGGAAGAGGCCGGCATGGCCGACTACGAACACGAGCTGTTTTCCATCGACGACGCATGGCGCAAGGACACCACAGATGCCGTCGCCGCACAGTTGCGCGACGCTGGCATCAAGGTGAAACGCACGATCCTGCCGGGGTCGACCTTCTGGAACGACTGGACGAAATACCCCTTCTCCTCGACCAACTGGAACGCGCGCCCGCTGGGTGTGCAGATCTGGGCGCTGGCCTATCGCTCGGGCGAGGCATGGAACGAATTTGGCTGGTCCAACCCCGAATTCGACGCCCTCCTGACCGAGGCCCTGTCGGTCGCCGATGTCGAAAAACGTCGCGCACTGATGGCCAAGGGCGAAGCGCTGATCCAGAACGAAGGCGTCACGATCCAGCCTTACTGGCGCTCGCTTTATAACCACACCCGCGAAGGGCTGGTCGGGGCCGGTCACCACATCGGCTTTGAGTACCACCCCGCGCGGATGGCCTGGACGTCGTAAACAAGAGTTTGCCATTCCCAAAACGAAAGGGCCGCGTCAGACGCGGCCCTTTTTTCATGTCACAGCGCTGTGCCCTGTCAGGGCAGCAGGAACAGCGTGATCGCGGGGAACATCACCAGAATGATCACCCGCACGATGTCGGAGCCGACAAAATACATCACGGCCTTATAGGTCTCTGTCATCGGAGTTTCACGGTCCATCGAGTTGATGATGAACAGGTTCATCCCCACCGGTGGCGTGATCAGACCGACCTCGACCACGATCAGCACAAGGATGCCGAACCAGATCGCCAGATGCTCTGTGCTCATCCCGAAATCCATCGCCGAGATCACGGGGAAAAAGATCGGCACTGTCAGCAGGATCATCGACAGGCTGTCCATCAGGCAGCCGAAAACGAGGTAGAAGACAAGGATCACGACCAACACGAACCACGGGCTATAGCCCTGCCCCACGACCCAGTCAGCCATGAACTGCGGCACGCCCGACAGGGCCAGAAAGCCGTTATAGAACCCTGCCCCCAGCACGATGAAAAAGATCATCCCCGTGGTTTTGGCCGTGCCTATCAGGCTTTCGCGCAAGACCGCCCAGTTCAGACTACCCGCCAGCAACGCCGCCAGACCGGTGCCCGCAGCGCCCACAGCAGCGCCTTCGGTCGGGGTGAACCACCCCAGATAGATGCCGCCCACGACGACGAAAAAGATCACCAGCACCGGCCATGTATTCGCCAGCGCCTTGAAGCGGTCCCCCATGGGCACCGCAGGGCGCACGCCCGCGGATTTGGGGTTCAGACGCACATAGATCGAGATCGTGATAACATAGCCGATGGCCGCCAGCACACCGGGCAGGAAGGCCGCCAGAAACAGCTTGGCGATATTCTGTTCTGTCAGGATCGCATAGATCACCAGAATGACCGACGGCGGGATCAGGATGCCCAATGTCCCCCCCGCGGCCAGTGTCGCGGTGGAAAACCCGCCGGAATAGCCATAGCGGCGCAGCTCGGGCAGCGCGACCTTCGACATGGTCGCCGCTGTCGCCAGCGAGCTGCCGCAGATCGCGCCAAAGCCCGCGCAGGCCCCCACGGCCGCCATCGCCACACCACCGCGACGATGCCCCAAAAAGCTCTCTGCCGCTTTGAACAGGGCTTGGCTCATCCCCGATAGGGTCGCGAATTGGCCCATCAGCAGGAACATGGGAATGATGCTCAGCGAATAGCTGGAAAACGTTGTGTAGGTCTCGGACTTGAGCTTTGACAGCAGCGGCGTGGGGTTGCCCCCCATCGCCAGATACCAGCCGCCAAACCCGCACAGCAGCATCGCCAGACCGATAGGGGCGCGCAAAAAGATCATCAGCAGCAGCACCGGAAAGGACCAGAAGCCCAGTTCTAGGTTGGTCATCTTAATGGGCCCCTTGTTCGCTGGGAAGAATATCGGTGCCGCGGATCGCCTCTATCACGCGGATCACGGCGCAATAGACGGACACAACACTGGCAATCACGCCGGACGCAAAGCTGGCGGCATAGGCCCACCACACCGGAAATTGCAGGAACAATGTCGTCTCGCCATTGCCAAGATAGCGTTGCATCCCCTCGTAGAGACGCCAGATGATCAGCACGATCACCGCGGCCAGAACGACCTCCCAAAAGGCCATGATCCAACGGTTCACCCGCGCCGGCAGGAAAGAGGTAAACACATCCACCGTGGCATGGGCGCCGTAATACTGGCAGATCGGCAGGAACGAGAAGATGGCGAAGGCGACCCCCGCCTCGAGCAATTCATAATTGCCGTTGATCTCGCCGATGCCCATGTCAATCAGCCCCTGCGACAGGCCGGTCAGCTTCGCCTGAAAGAAGGGGCTATGCAGCATCTTGTTGACCGTGCGCCCGATGATAGAGGCCGTGGTCATCAGCACCAGTGCCATCAGCACCAGCCCTCCGATCACGGCGGTAAAGCGGGCAAGAAAATATATCAGCCGACGCATGGTTCTCTCAATCTTGTCTAGGTATTTTGGGGTGTATCAAGCAATCAGGCCCGCGGCGCAGGGATGCACCGCGGGCCTGCTATCGTCGTCAGGAATTATTTGCCGTAGGCATCCATCAATTCACGCGCCTCATTGATCAGCGCCTGACCGTCGATGCCCTTGCTGTCCATATCGGCAATCCAGCTGTCGTAGATCGGCTGCGACGCATCGCGCCAGACCTGGGTCTCTTCTTCGTTCAGCTCGACAATGTTGTTGCCCAGATCAACCGCGACCTGACGCGCGGGGCCATCGGCATCCGCCTGTGTGCCCCCCGCAAAGACCGAGAATTCCAGACCGGAGTTTTCATCCAGAACCTTTTTCAGCTCGTCCGACAGCCCGTCATAACGGTCCTTGTTCATCGCCAGCACGAAGGTCAGCGTATAAAGTGCGGCACCGTCAAATTCGGTGTGGTTCTTCACCAGTTCCGGCACTTTCAACGATGGCGTCACTTCCCACGGGATCGTGGTGCCATCGATCACGCCCTTGGACAGACCTTCGGGAATCGCCGGAACCGGCATGCCCACTGGCGTCGCGCCGGTAATCTCGAGCAGCTGGTTCACCAGACGCGACCCGCCGCGAATCTTCAGACCCTGCATATCGTCGGGCGACCGCACTTCGGTGTTGGTGTGCAGCATGCCGGGGCCGTGAACCCAAGTGCCCAGAATATGTACGTCCTTGAACTCGGTGTCTTTCATATGCTTTTCGAACATCTGCCAATAGGCAGAGCTCGCCGCGCGGGCGTCGGTGACCATAAAGGGCAGCTCGAACACTTCGGTCGTGGGATAGCGACCGGGGGTATAGCCCACCACGGTCCAGACGATATCGGCCACACCGTCAATCGCCTGATCCATCAGCTCAGGTGGCTTCCCGCCAAGCTGCATGGAGGGGTAGCGTTCAATCTTGATCTTGTTGTCGCTGGCGGCTTCGACCTTATCGGCCCAGACATCCAGAATAAGTTTGGGCACATTGGCCTGTGGCGGCAGGAACTGGTGCATGCGCAGGGTAACCTCTTGCGCCATCGCGCCGGTCGCGCTCATGCCAACGGCAAGGGCCGCACCCGCGATCCCCATCAGGGTTCTTCTCATCATCATTCTAATCTCCCGTGTTCAGTCAAAACGGACCGCTCTGTTGCCGAGCAGTTCCGAGCCTTTAGCTGAGTGACACTCTGACACCAGCGACAGGGGATTATCAATCACCTCCGGTACAAGCGGATGAAAAACACGCAGCTCGGGAACACCAGCGCAGCACGCGCCAGACGGTGTTGAACAACACCTATCATGCAAAGGTCATGTGTGTGGGGGGGAGATGGTGGCGTTACCTGGATTTGAACCAGGGACCTAACGATTATGAGTCGTTCGCTCTAACCAACTGAGCTATAACGCCATCGGCGCTCCGAGTATGACAGGCTTCGGCCCCCGTCAAGAGCCAAAGCCAATCTTATTTGATTATTCGCCCTCGCGCACCGTATCAATCATGCGCTGCACGTTGTCAGGGTCGGCATCCGGGGTGATCCCGTGGCCTAGGTTAAAGATATGCGGGCCCTTGGAGAAGGCTTTGACGATCTGGCGCGTCTCATCCACCAGCGCCTGCCCGCCGGTGACCATATGGGTCGATGCAAGGTTGCCCTGCACGCAGCCGTCCACCTGCACATGTTTGGCCGCCCAATCCGCCGAAACGGAATTATCCAGCGCCACACAATCCACCCCCGTCGCCTTGGCGAACCCGATGTATTTATCGCCGGCCTCGCGCGGGAAACCGATGATCGGAATACCGGGGTGGCGCTTCTTCAGCTCTTGCGTGATCTCGCGCGCAGGGGCCAGCGCGTATTTCTCGAAAGCATCGCCCGGCAGCGACCCCGCCCAGCTGTCAAAGATCTTCATCACCTCGGCGCCTGCGTCAATTTGCGCAGACATATATTCGATGGTTGCCTTGGTAATCAGGTCCAACAGCTTCTCGAACAGGGCGTTATCCTGGGTGCGCAGCAGATGCGCAGGCCCCTGATCCTTGGTCCCCTGCCCCGCGATCATATAGGTCGCCACAGTCCAGGGCGCACCGGCAAAGCCGATCAACGTCGTCTCGCGCGGCAGTTCACCGGCAAGGTTGCGCACCGTCTGATAGATCGGGTTCAACGTCTCGTGGATATCGCCCACGGGCCGCAGCTGGTCAAAATCCGCCTGTGTGGTGACCGTGGACAGGCGCGGCCCTTCGCCGGTGACAAACCACAGATCAGCGCCAAGCGCCTGAGGTACAAGCAAAATATCCGCAAAGAGGATCGCCGCATCAAACCCGTAACGACGGATCGGCTGCAAGGTGACCTCGGTCGCCAGCTCGGGGTTGTAGCACAAAGACAGGAAATCCCCCGCCTGCGCCCGCGTCGCCTTATACTCGGGCAGATAGCGTCCGGCCTGCCGCATCATCCAGATCGGCGGCACCGGCAGCGTCTCTCCGGCCAATGAACGCAGAATGGTTTTGCTTTGCGTATCGGTCTGCGGCATCGGGGATTCCTACTCTTCAATGGTTTTGTCTTAGGTCAAGATGTAGCGCCGCGATGTCAAGGCAATGGCACCGCTTGTCAGATCAAATCCACACCCCTAAAGAAGGGCCATGACTGTGAACCTGCCCACCCCCGAAAACCCCATGCGCATCGGCACCCGCGGCTCGCCTCTGGCGATGGCCCAGGCCTATGAAACCCGCGCCCGTCTGGCCGCCGCCTTTGAAATCCCACAGGCGGCGTTTGAAATCGTCGTGATCAAAGTCACCGGCGATGTCATTCAGGATCGCCCGCTCAAGGACATCGGCGGCAAGGGCCTGTTCACCCGCGAAATCGAAGAAGACCTGCTGGCGGGCAAAATCGACATCGCCGTGCATTCGATGAAAGACATGCCCACGATCCAGCCGGGGGGCCTGCTGCTTGATACCTACCTGCCGCGCGAAGACCCACGCGACGCCTTTGTCGCGCCCACCCTGTCGGCGCTGGACCAACTGGCCGAAGGCGCGGTTGTCGGCACCTCCAGCCTGCGCCGCCGTGCGCAGCTGCTGCACCAGCGTCCCGACCTGCAGGTCGTCGAATTCCGCGGCAATGTGCAGACGCGGCTGAAAAAGCTTGCCGATGGTGTGGCCGAATGTACCTTCCTCGCCGTGGCCGGTCTGAACCGTTTGGGCATGCAACACGTCCCCGCCACGCCGATCGACGATACGCTGATGCTGCCCGCGGTGGCGCAAGGGGCCATTGGCATCGAACGCCGCGCCGGTGACCTTGATACCGAAGCCATGCTCGCCGCGATCCACGACACCCCCACGGGCCAACGTCTGGCCGCCGAGCGCGCCTTTCTGCTCACGCTTGACGGATCCTGCGAGACACCGATTGCGGGACTGGCCACGCTGGACGGCGACACGCTCCACCTGCGCGGCCAAGTCCTGCGCCCCGACGGGTCAGAGGCAATTGCCGGTGACCGCAGCGGCCCTATTGCGCAAGGCGGCCAGATGGGCGTCGATCTGGCGCAGGACCTGCTGGCCCAGGCAGGCCCCGGCTTCTTCGACTGGCACGTCAAAGGATAACATCCAAAATAAATTCGCGCTCTGTTTGAAACTAAGCGCAGCATGGCCCCGTTGCTTCGGCATGATCAACAAATGATCACGATATAAACCGAGGAGAACACCATGACTTTCGCTAAAAAGATGATGACCGCAACCGCAGCTCTGGCCCTGACTGCTGGTGCGGCTTTCGCCGACGAGATGAAGAACCCCATGGTCGGTGGTGCTGAAATGTTCGCCGACAAGAACATCGTTGAAAACGCCGTGAACTCTGCCGACCACACCACATTGGTTGCTGCTGTGAAAGCTGCCGGTCTGGTTGATACCCTCGCAGGCGAAGGCCCCTTCACCGTGTTCGCCCCCACCAACGCCGGTTTCGACCGTCTTGAGCCAGGCACCGTCGAAATGCTGGTCAAGCCAGAGAACAAAGAGCGTCTGACCGAAATCCTGACCTGCCACGTGGTGGGCAAGGCCGTGATGGCTGACGCGCTGCAGGGCATGATCAAGGACGACGGCGGCGAGCACCCCGTGCCGACACTGGGCGGCTGCACGCTGCAAGCCTCCTACGCCGATGATGGCCGCGTGATTCTGACGGACGAGAACGGCAATACGGCCTTCATCGAAATCGCAGATGTCAAACAGTCCAACGGTGTGATCCACGTTATCGACGGCGTGATGCTACCAAAGCAATAAGCTGATACCAGTTTAGACGAAAAGGCCCCCGACCTGCACGGTCGGGGGCCTTTTTCATTCCAAATGGCAGCTATCCCGGGGGAGCCCGCAGGGCGGGGGCTGGCCCCCTAGATCCACTTCGCCAAAGGTGGCAGGCTCATGAGAACCGCATTGGCGTCATGGCCCGTTTCCAGCCCGAATTTCGTACCGCGGTCATAGACAAGGTTATATTCGGCATAAAGCCCGCGATGCACCAGCTGCGCTTCCTTGTCTGCCTCTGACCAGTCTTGCGTGATCCGCTTTTGCACCAGCGGCAGATAGGCGGGCAGGAAGGCGCGGCCGATATCCTGTGTCAGGGCAAAATCCGCCTCCCAATCGCCTGTCGCGTGATCATCCATAAAGATACCGCCGACCCCGCGCGCGCGGTGGCGGTGCGGGATATAGAAATACTCGTCCGCCCAGGCCTTCAGCCGCGGGTAGAGATCGCTGCCATGAGGGTCCAGATGCGCCTTTTGCACGGCGTGGAAATGCGCAGTGTCTTCGTCATATTCGATGCAGGGATTCAGATCCGACCCGCCACCGAACCAGCTGGCATGGGGGGTCCAGAACATGCGGGTGTTCATATGGACCGCCGGGGCATGGGGGTTCTGCATATGCGCGACCAGACTGATGCCCGACGCCCAGAACCGCGGGTCTTCGGCCATGCCGGGGATGCCCTTGCGCGCCGCCATCGCGACCTGCGCGCGCTCTCCCAGGGTGCCGAACACCGTAGAGACGTTGACGCCGACCTTTTCGAACACACGCCCGCCGCGCATCACGCTCATCAGACCACCGCCCGCGTCACTGCCGTCGTCGCTGCTGCGTTTGGTCGGGGTCACCTCGAATGTGCCGGGCGCGGCATCAGACAGCGGGCCCTCGGCGTGGTCACGCTCCAGCGTCTCGAATGCCTCCACGATCTGGTCGCGCAGGCTGCGGAACCACTCAGCGGCGCGGGTCTTCTCCGCCTCGAAATCAACGGTCATGCGCAAAGCCTTTCGTTACTGCGTATTCTAGTGTGCCGGCGCGTCCACGGCGTCCAGCAAGGACCGCCCCCCGTCCACAACGATCACTTCGCCGGTCAGGAAACTGGAGCTGTCGGCGGCAAGATACTGGATCGTGTCGGCCAGCTCTGACGGCGAAGCGATGCGCCCCAGCGGCGTGTGGTTGCGGATGTCGTCGCGCCACTCGCGGTTCTCGGCGCAGGACGCTTTCAGCGACCCGCTCATCACCGACCCGAAGGCCACGGCGTTCACCCGGATGCGATGCGGTGCCAGCGTCAGCGCCATCGACCGCGTCATCTGCTCAAGCGCGGCCGCCGCCATGGAATAGGCCATCAACTCGGGCCGTGTGTGCCGCGAGGTGGTCGAGCTGAGGTTGACGATGCTGCCCACGCTGCCGTCTTCCTTGCCCTCGGATTGTTTGATCATGCGTTTGGCGACCTGCTGCGTCAGCTGCATCGCGGTCATCACGTTTTCCTGCCACAGGGTTTCAACGCTGGTGTCATCATTGTCCAGCGCATCCGTCGGCAGGAACTGCCGCGAGGCATTGACCAACACGTCAACCTCGTCAAAGGCGTCAATGGTGGCAGAGACGAGGTTCGCAATCGTCAGACGTTGCCGCAGATCGCCCGCGAAAAAGCGGATGTTGCCGTCGTCCTTGGCATCGCCCAGCTGTTCGACCAGCGCTTTCTCGTCGATGTCGGCACACATCACGTTTGCGCCCTTGTCGGCGAATTGCCGGGCAATCGCCAAACCGATGCCGTTCGCGGCCCCGGTGACGATGACGCTTTTGCCAGAGATTGAGAATGACATAAATCGTTCCTTAATCAGGCGCGGCCCGCCTATCGGCGTTTGCGCAAAGGCCGTGCCGCGTGAAACAGTTTGAACCGCGCATCGCCGCCGATTTCCTCGACATGGGCGAAACGGGTTTTCAGCTCTGCCTCATAGGGCAGATGACGGTTCGCGACCATCCACAGCTTGCCTTGCGGCGACAGGACGCGTGCTGCCGTGGCAACAAACGCCTGCCCGATCTGCGGTTCAGCCGCGCGACCGATGTGGAAGGGCGGGTTCATGATCACGCTGTCCATGCGGTGGGGCGGCTCCCAGCTTGTGGCATCCTCCCATGCAAAGGACGCGCGATCATCGGTGACATTGCGGCGCGCACATTCCAGCGCCATATGCCCCGCTTCAACAAGGTAAAGGTTCTTGATGTCAGGCCGTGTCAGCGCGTGGGCCGACAAAAAGCCCCAACCGGCCCCCAGATCGGCAACCTCGGACCCGAGCTTCTCGGGCAAGGCATCCACCAGCAGCGCCGAGGCCAGATCGACACCATCGGCGGAAAAGACCCCCGGCGCGGTCCAGAACCCGCCTTCGGTCAGCTCCGGCCCCTGACGCCAGTCGGAAAAGAACTCCGCCGCCGGTTCCGAGATCCAGAACATCTTGCCGTGAGCCTTCGAGATCGGGCCCTGCACGGTCACACGGTCGCGCATCTCGCGCAGGACACTATCGGCACCGTCGGTCTTTTGCCCGTCGATCACAACGATCCCGTCGCAGACCTCGCAGGCGGCGGCGATCACGGCGCGGGCTTCGGCCTTGGCGCGTGGCAGGCAGACGATACAGGCCGCATAGCGGTCCTTGATGGTGCGCACGACATCATAGCCGCGCGCGGCCCATGCGTCATAATCCGGTTTGAAATCATGGATAATCTGCACGCGGTCTTTGTCCAGACCTGGCAAATCACTGTCACGGGGGGGCTGAAAGACGGCAATCGCCCCTTCAGCTGGCAACTCAAGACCACCGCCGTCAAGCGCCAGTTGCAGACGTGCATCAATCACGTGTTATTCTTCTTTTTCCATGGTGCATTGCAGCGGGTGCTGGTGACGCCGGGCGAAATCCATCACCTGCGCGACTTTGGTTTCCGCGATCTCGTGGCTGAACACGCCCACGACCGCCAGCCCTTTTTTATGCACGGTCAACATGATCTCGAAGGCTTGGGCATGGTTCAGCCCGAAGAAGCGTTCAAGCACGATCACCACAAATTCCATCGGGGTGAAATCGTCGTTCAACAGCATCACCTTGTACAAAGGCGGCCGCTTGGTCTTTGGTTTGGTCTTGGTCAACAGATCGGTTTCGTCGTCGTCCCGGTCTTTGCCCGCCATCATAAGATCATCAAGGCGCATTGCTGCTCCTGCCTGAGAAGTCGTTTCAAGTGAGTCGTGTAGGCGTCTATATAACCCTAAAGCAGAATTAGAAAAGAGGGCGCGCCAAAGATGGGCAATCCGCTAACGACCATCGGTTTTGATGCCGATGACACTTTATGGCACAACGAACGCTTCTTTGCTTTGACACAGGTCAAATTCGCGGAACTTCTTGCCGATTACACCGACAGCGACAGCCTGATGGACCGGCTGCTTGAGGCAGAGCGGCGCAACATCCCCCACTACGGCTTTGGCATTAAGGGGTTCACCCTCTCGATGATCGAAACCGCGATAGAGATCACCGAGGGCCGCGTGCCGGCCGATGTCATCTCCGAACTGCTGGCGGCAGGGCGGGATATGCTGGCCCATCCGGTCGAACTGCTGCCCGATGTGCGCGAAACCCTCGAAACCCTGCAAGACGACTATCGGCTGGTGTTGGTGACCAAGGGCGATCTGCTGGATCAGGAACGCAAGCTCGCTGAATCCGGGCTGCGTGATATGTTCACCGCGATTGAAATCGTGTCGGACAAGACCCCGCAAACCTACCAGCGCATCTTTGATACCCACGGCGACGGCCCGGCCCGCGGCATGATGATCGGGAACTCCATGAAATCGGACGTGGTGCCGATGATCCACGCGGGCGGGCATGGCGTCTATATTCCCCACGGCGTCACCTGGGCGCTGGAGCACGCCCCCGCCCCGAGTGATTCGCCCCGCTTCCACCAGATCACGCGCCTGTCCGAAGTGGCAGAACTGCTGCCCTGAACGCCGCTGTATTCTCGCCTTACCTTCGCTGCGTTGTCGCCCAACTCTTGCCACATTCCCGCCACAATCGCCCCTATAGTGGCGGAGTTTTGGGCATACGCTATATGTGCTGCGCGGAAATCGCCGCTTTTCCGGGCTGCACCACATCGAACGCCTTTATCGAAAACACGTCCTATGGTAACCTTACCTTAATAATAATGGTCAGTTGAAAAATCGACGGCCGAGGCAGAGCAAAGGCAGTTATGATGAGAGTGCGGCGTGTGCAGCCAGCCCGGTATGGGCTATTTATTCTTGCGGCTATATGGATCTTGCTGATCCTGCCGCTCAGCGCAATGGCGGCCCCCTATGCCGCCTATGTGATCGACGCCCGAACCGGCGAAGTGTTGCACTCCCGAAACGCGGATACCCGTCTGCACCCGGCCTCCCTCACCAAAATGATGACACTTTATATCGCATTCGAGGCGATTAAACGCGGTGAGATCTCGCTCGACAGCAAGGTCAAGATCACCAGCCACGCGGCGTCCGAACCGCCCAGCAAATTGGGGCTGAAATCGGGCCAGACCATCGCCCTGCGCTACCTGATCCGCGCCGCGGCCGTCAAATCTGCCAATGACGCCGCCACCGCCATCGGGGAAGCCATCGAAGGGTCCGAAGCCAAATTCGCCCGCCGCATGAACCGCACCGCCAAGGCGCTTGGCATGACCAACACCACCTTCAAGAACGCCCACGGCCTGACCGAATCCGGCCACATGTCGACCGCGCATGACATGACCATCATGGGCCGCCACCTGCTCTATGATCACCCCGAATACTACAACCTGTTCTCGCGCATCACTGCCGATGCGGGCGTGCGCAAGGTCAGCCACACCAACCGTCGCTTCCTGTCGTCCTACAAAGGCGCCGACGGGATCAAGACCGGCTACACCCGCGCCGCTGGCTTCAACCTCACCGCCTCGGCCGAACGGGGCAATGAACGCATTATCGTGACCGTCTTCGGCGGCACCTCCACCAGCGCGCGGAACGCTAAAGTGGCCGAGCTGATGGATCTGGGCTTCCGCCGCGCCCCCTCCAGCGCACCGCTGAAAAAACCCTCCAAACCTGCTTACGCCGATGTCGAAGATACGCCCGTTGCATCCGACGGGGCCGCGGGCAAGGTCATCCGCCTCGTGGGGGCCGTCACCACCTCCAAACGTCCCACATTGCGTCCGGGCCACCAGCCTCAGGTCGTGGTTGCCACCGCAGAGGTGCCCCAAGCGACCTCGCCGATCCTGAACTCGGACATCACCGCCGCGCTGAAAGAGGCGCAGAAAACCGCGCCGCCCGTCGTGGCAGAGGCCCCTGCCCCGACACCGGAACCCGCAGCAGAGGCGGAAACCCTGCTCGCCTCGGTCTCGGTCCGGCCCACGCTGCGCCCCTCGGCTGCCGCATCGCTGGTTGAAACCGCCGCGGTCAAACAGGTCACACCCAAAGCGCCCCCCGCCCCCGAGGTCATCACACGCGTGTCGACATCTGGTGGCCGTCACTGGGGCGTGAATGTGGGCCGCTATCCCAGCCGCTATGCCGCCGAGAAAGTGTTGCTGAAAACCGCATTGTCCGAAATCTCGACCCTCGACGGCAGCCTGCGCAAAGTCGTGCGTCGCCCGCAAGGGTTCGACGCCAACTTCCTTGGCATGACCCGCGAGACAGCCGATCTGGCCTGTCGCCGTCTGGTCGCCCGCAATGTGAACTGCTTTATGATCGGGCCAAGCTCTTAAGCTTGGCCTGCTCAGGTCGTCGCCTGTAGCAAGGTGCGCGTATAATCGGACTGCGGATTGTCATACAGCGTATCGACATCGCCATATTCGACCACATCCCCCCGCTTCATCACCATCACCTTATGCGACATCGCGCGCACGACCTTCAGGTCGTGGCTGATGAACAGATAGGCCAGCCCGTATTTGCGCTGCAGATTGCGCAGCAGGTCCACGATCTGCACCTGCACGGTCATATCCAGCGCCGAGGTCGGCTCGTCCAGCACCAGTAACTTGGGCCGCAGCACCATCGCCCGCGCAATCGCGATCCGCTGACGTTGCCCGCCGGAAAACTCGTGCGGATAGCGGTCCATCGTGGCCGGGTCCAAGCCCACCTCGATCATCACATCGCGTACCAGTTCGCGCGGATTGCGGTCGGGGTCCACCTTATGCACGCTCAGCCCTTCGGCGATGATCTGCATACAGGTCATCCGCGGCGACAGGCTGCCGAACGGATCCTGGAACACGATCTGCATATCCTTGCGCAACCGTCGCAACTGCCGCGTGGACCAACTGCGCACGTCCTGCCCCATAAAGCTGATCCCCCCTTCAGAGGAGATCAAGCGCATGATCGCCAGTGCCAGCGTCGTCTTGCCCGACCCGGATTCACCCACGATACCAAGGGTTTCCCCCGCGCGCACCGACAGCGACGCGTCGTTTACCGCCTTCACGTGATCCACCGTCTTGCGCATGAACCCCTTCTGGATCGGGAACCAGACCTTCAGATGATCGGTGCTGGCGATCACCTCGGCATCGGGGGCAACCGGGTCCGGTCGGCCCGACGGCTCCGCTCCCAAAAGCTTGATCGTATAGGGGTGCTGCGGGTTATCAAAAATCTCGTGCGTGGGGCCGTGTTCGACAATCTCGCCCTGTTTCATCACGCAGACGCGGTCGGCAATGCGGCGCACGATGCCCAGATCATGGGTGATGAACAGCAGGCCCATGCCCTCGCTGTCTTTCAGCTCTTTCAGCAGGTCGAGTATCTGCGCTTGAATGGTCACGTCCAAGGCCGTGGTCGGCTCATCCGCGATCAACACATCGGGCTTGTTGGCCAGCGCCATCGCGATCATCACCCGTTGCCGTTGCCCACCCGACAGCTGATGCGGGTAGGCACCCAACCGGCTTTCCGCATCCACGATCCCGACCTTGTCCAGCAGTTCAAGGATACGCGCCCGCGCCTCGGCCCCTGCCACGCCCTGATGCAGCGCCAGCGATTCCGCCAGCTGCTTTTCGATCGTATGCAGCGGGTTCAGCGAGGTCATCGGCTCTTGAAAGATAAAGCTGATGTCATTGCCACGCACCTTGCGCAGCAGCTTGTCGCTCGCCCCGACCATCTGCTGCCCGTCATACAACACCGACCCCGACACCTCGGCACTGTCGCCCAACAGCGATACGGTGCTCAGCGCCGATACGGATTTACCCGAGCCGGACTCCCCCACCAGCGCCACGGTCTCCCCGCGCTGCACGGCAAAGCTCACGCCCTTGACCGCATGGGTCAACGCGCCTTCCTGACGGAAGGAGACGCGCAGGTCATCCACTTGCAGCACCGCGGCGTTCTGGGTCGAAGGCGTCATGAGAACGTCTTTCTCGGGTCAAAGGCGTCGCGGATCCCTTCAAAGATAAAGATCAGCAGCGACAGCATGATGGCAAAGGTGAAGAACGCGGTGAACGCCAGCCAGGGCGCTTGCAGGTTCTGCTTGGCTTGCAACGTCAGCTCGCCCAGGGACGGGGCCGACGACGGCAAGCCGAAGCCCAGAAAATCAAGGATCGCAAGCGTGCTGATCGTGCCGGTGATGATAAACGGCAGCATCGTCAGCATCGCGACCATCGCATTGGGCAGCATGTGGCGGAACATGATCGTCATATTCCCCACCCCAAGCGCGCGCGCTGCGCGCACATATTCAAGGTTCCGCGCGCGCAGGAACTCGGCCCGCACCACACCCACCAGCGATGTCCAACTGAACAGCACCAGCAAGAACACCAGTAGCCAGAAACTGCGCCCCAGAATGGCGAACATGATAATGATCACATAAAGCGACGGGGTCGAGGTCCAGATCTCGATCACGCGCTGGAAGATCAGATCCGTCCAGCCGCCAAAGAACCCCTGCACCGCCCCCGCGATGATCCCGATCAACGATGCGGCCCCCGTCACAATCAGGGTAAAGATGATCGACAGCCGGAAGCCATGAATGACCCGCGCCAGCACGTCACGTTTGGTGCCATCGGTGCCCAGCAGGTTCTGCCCGTTCGGCGGCAGCGGGGCCGCGCCGGGCCGGTCCACGGCGGTGTCAAAGCTATAGGGGATGGGCGGCCAGATCGACCAGCCCGCCGAAATCGGCTCGCCCGCGACCTCGCCATCCTGCGCGTCCTCGATGATCCCCTCGGGGTCGTCCAGACAGTCGATCAACCCGCCCGAGGCGATCAGACATTGCACTTCGGGGTCGCGGTACACCGCTTCGGTCAGGAAATCGCCGCCGAATTCGGTCTCGGGGTAGAACTTGAAGATCGGCATGTAATAGTCGCCGCGATAGTTCACGAGGATCGGTTTGTCGTTGGCCACAAATTCAGCGAACAGCGAGATGCCAAACAGGATCGCGAAAATCCAAAGGCTCCAATAGGCGCGGCGGTTACGGGTAAAGTTACGCCAGCGGCGTTGGTTCAGCGGGGATAGCGCCATGGGGTTCAGCCCTCGCGTTTTTCAAAGTCGATGCGCGGGTCGACGACCACATACATCAGGTCAGACAGGATACCGACCAGCAGACCGATAAGGCCAAAGATGAACAGCGTCCCGAAGACGATCGGATAATCCCGCGCAACCGCCGCCTCGAACCCCAGACGGCCCAGCCCATCAAGGCTAAAGATCGTCTCGATGATCAGCGAGCCGCCAAAGAACACACCGATAAACACCGCTGGAAAGCCCGCGATCACGATCAGCATCGCGTTGCGGAAGACGTGGCCGTACAACACCTTACGCTCTGACAGCCCCTTGGCCCGCGCCGTGACGACATATTGCTTCTTGATCTCGTCGAGAAAGCTGTTCTTGGTCAGCAACGTCAGCGTCGCAAAGGCCGAGATGGTCGAGGCCAGCACCGGCAGCGTGATGTGCCAGAAGTAATCCGCGACCTTGCCCAAGGGGCTCAGCTGGTCAAAATTGTCCGAGGTCAGCCCCCGCAGCGGGAATATCTGCCAGTAGGACCCGCCCGCGAACAGCACCAGCAGCAGGATCGCGAACAGAAAGCCCGGGATCGCATAGGCGGCGATAATCGCGCCCGATGTCCATGTATCAAAGGCCGTGCCATCCTTGACCGCCTTGCGGATGCCAAGGGGGATCGACACCAGATAGGCAATCAACGTGGACCACAGCCCCAGCGTGATCGACACGGGCAGCTTTTCCTTGATCAACTCGATCACGCTGATCGACCGGAAGTAGCTGTCGCCAAAATCGAACCGCATGTAATTCCACAGCATGTTCACGAACCGCTCTACCGGCGGTTTGTCAAAGCCGAACTCTTTCTCAAGCTCTGCGATGAATTCGGGCGGCAGGCCCCGTGCGCCAACGTAATTCTCGTTGCCGCCGGTATCTGCGGCATTCCCCGCATCCGATCCCCCGCCAGAGAACCCTTCGAACACGTCACCACCGCCCTGAATACGCGCGATCGCCTGCTCAACAGGGCCACCCGGCACAAACTGTACCAGTGCAAAGTTGATCAGCATGATCCCAAGCAACGTCGGTATGATCAGCAACAGCCGTCGAAGAATATATGCGCCCATGGCCGGCGTTTACCTCAGTGCGCCCGCAGCGCGCAAGGCGTCTGCTTTATCGGCATTGTACCACCAGAAATCGAGGTAACCCAAAGCGTAAGGCGGCTGCGTTTCGGGGTGTTCGTACTGGTCGTAATAGGCGGTCCAGAAACTGTCGTTATACCAGGTCGGGATCATGAAAAATTCATAGCGCAGTGCCCGATCCAGCGCCATCAGGCTGGCGTCCTCTTCCTCTTTCGTGTCGGCGGCCAGCGACGCGGTCACAATCGCATCCACCAGCGGGCTGGCAAGCCCCGCAGGGTTGAACAGCGAATAGGCCGCCGCCTCTGACCCATAGCGTTGTTCCAGCCCGGTGCCTGTGCCCAGAAACGCCCCATAGCTGTCATAGACCATGTCGTAATCGCGGTCCCGTTCGCGGGCCGTGTATTGGGAACTGTCGACTTTCTCGAGCACGGCATCAATGCCCATGTTCTGCAAATTCGACATAAAGTTTTCGATCACCGCCGACAGCGTCGCCGACCCCGAGGAGTTCAGCAAGAACCGCAACTGCAAGGGTTTGCCCTGCGCATTATAGCGTTTTCCGTCATCGCCCACGGCCCAACCGGCCTCGTCCAGCAGCTTCATCGCGCGGCGCAGGTTGCGACGGTCCGACAGGCGGCTCGCATCCGACGTATGCGGCATGACCGCGTCTTGCGTCAGCAGTTCGGGCGGCACGACATCGCCAAGGTTTTCCAGCAGCGCCAGTTCCGCCCCTTGGGGTGCGCCCGTGGCCATCAGCGGTGTGTCCTGCGTAAACGACGCCCGCTGTTTGAACAGCCCGTATTGTAGCGATTCATTGGTCCATTCAAAGTTGAACCCCAGGGCCACGGCCTCGCGCACGCGCTTGTCCTGCAAGACCTCGCGGCCAAGGTTGAACACGATGCCCGAGGGCGTAGGAGGCGACCCGTCGGGGATATCCTCTTTGACCACCTGCCCGGCGGTCACCTTGGGGAAGTCATAGGACGACGCCCATTGTTTCGAGCTGCCCTCGGTGCGGAAGGTATATTCACCCGCTTTGAAGGCCTCGAAAGCGGAATTCTCGTCGCCGAAGTATTCGACGCGGATTTTATCGAAATTGTTGCGGCCCACATTGAACGGCAAGTCCTTGCCCCAGTAATCGGGGTTGCGTTTATACACGATGCGACGGTTCACATCGATGCTGTCGATCATATAGGGGCCCGACCCGGGCGAGGTTTCCAGCCGCGATTCGTCGAGCCGCGCGCCGGTTTCCTCGTACCATTTTTTCGACCACGCCGGCACGCCGCCGACCTGTTCGATCAGGCTGCGCCGGGACACGCCGGGGCTGAAATAGAACTTGATGGTGTAATCGTCGATCACCTCGACCTTGGGGATCAGCTTGCGCACTGCATCGGCATAGGATTTCAGCCCCTGATCCAGCAGCAGGTTGTGGCTAAAGGCGATGTCATGGGCCGTCACCGGATCACCGGTCGAGAATTTCGCGTCCTTGCGCATGTGGAACACCACCCAATCCTTGCTCTCGGGGTATTCAAGGCTCTCACACAGCAGGCAATAGGCTTCGCCGTAAACATCCGCGGGCACGATCTCTCCGCCGACGCCCTCGCCAAGCAGGCTTTCATACATCACCGTGCTCAACGCGCCGCCACGGCCCTTGCGCGAATAGGGGTTCATCGAATCAAACGTCCCGAGGGTAGAGATTGAAATCTCGCCGCCTTTGGGGGCGTCGGGGTTCACATAGTCGAAATGGGTGTAATCGGCGGGGTATTTCAGATCGCCGTAAAAGGAATAGCCATGCGCGGTGATGATCTTGTCACTACCCTGCGTGGCGTCATCCTGCCCCCAAGCAGCACCGCCCAGCATCGCGGCCCCGAAAACAAGCAAGGCCGCACCAGCGACGCGCAGCATGGGGGTTTGCGATTTTGTGTCAGCACGGGCATGGGTCCGGGGCATCGGGCGTATCCTTTATAACAACAGGCGATAGACAAGGGTCGTCGCGGCAGATCACTACCGGATACACGCTAACGGCCCGACCGCCCAAGTTACAAGTTGCGAATATGTTACCTGACTGAAAACAGGGCACTTCACAGCAAAAGGCCGCCCACGAGGGGGCGGCCTTGCAATCGGGATATGGGGTGGATCAGTTGTCCAGGCTGTCGAGATAGGCGATCACATTCGCCCGGTCTTCGATCTTGGGCAGACCCGCGAAACCCATCGTAGTGCCTGGCGCGAAACCCGCAGGCTTGGTCAGGAAGGCGTTCAGGTTCTCGGGGGTCCATGTCTCAGCCGATTTCTCAAGCGCGCCGGAGTAGGACGCATACCCGTCAGCGGAATCAACCGGACGCCCGACAACACCGTAGAGGTAGGGACCAACCGCATTCGCACCATCTTCAACCTTGTGACAGGCGGAACATTTGCGGAAAACCTTTTCACCCTTGGCCGGATCAGCGGCCGCCATGATCTCGGCGAAATCGACTTCTTCAGCGGGCTCACCGCCACCAGAGGCGTCTGCCACTTCAATGACATAGCCTTGTTCGCCATACGCTTCGGCATGATAAAGCTCTTCGCCCGCGAATTTGCCAAGCAGAAGGACAAGCCAAGCGCCAAACAGGCCGGCAGCGATTTTGGTAACGGTCATTGTATCGAACATGCGTGAAGGTCCATCGTTGGTATTCGGGCATCGTATTGCAGGCGTATCTATTGCTTTCCCTTCGTCGGGGCAAGGTGTAGTTACCGCGACCAAACGCCATAGTTGGCAACGGCTTGAAGAAGGATGCCCCTGATGACCAGTAAAACCGCGCCGCGCATCGCTTTTCAAGGTGCTTTGGGGGCCTATAGCCACGAAGCCTGCCTGCAAGCCCGCCCCGACATGATCCCGGTGCCCTGCATGACCTTCGAAGGGGTGATCCGCGCCGTGCGCGAAGGCCGCGCCGATCTGGCGATGCTGCCGGTTGAAAACTCGACCTATGGGCGGGTTGCGGACATCCACCGGCTGTTGCCGCAAAGCGGGCTGCGCATCATTGCAGAGGCGTTCGTGCGCGTGCGCATCAGCCTGATGGCCCATGACGGTGTGAAGCTCGAAGACATCAAACACGTGCGCGCGCATATGGTGCTGATCCCGCAGGCGCGCAGCTGGCTGGACGCCCATGGCATCACCTCAGAGGCAGCGGCAGACAGCGCAGGGGCTGCGGCGGATCTTGCGGTGTCGGAGGAACGCGATGTCGGTGTGCTGGCAAGCGAGGTCGCGGCGGATATTCACGGGCTCAAGGTGCTGGCCCGCGACATCGAGGATCTGGACCATAACACCACCCGCTTTTTGCTGATGTCGCCCGAGCTGGACCAGACCCGCCGTGCGGAAAACATGCTGACCACCTTTGTCTTTCAGGTGCGCAACATCCCGGCGGCGCTTTACAAGGCCATGGGCGGTTTCGCGACCAATGGCGTCAACATGACCAAGCTGGAAAGCTACATGGCGGGCGGGTCGTTCACGGCGACACAGTTCTATGCCGATATCGAAGGCCACCCCGAAGACCCCGCCGTCGCCCGCGCGCTGGAGGAGTTGGCGCATTTCACCAACTTCATCGACATTCTGGGCGTCTACCCCGCGCATCCCGACCGTCACGGCCAGTAAGTGCGGCAACCACCGCAAACCCCCTAGCGGGGTTTGTGGTAGCGGTCTTCCATGTCCTTGGCGTAGTCGCCGACACGTTTCTTGAACTTCTTGGTCAGCGAATTTTTGGCCAGTTTCAACGACTGCACCAGCAGACGGGCCGACAGGTTTTGCGGCTTGAGCTCTAGCGCGACCATGATGCGGGTGCGGCTGCGTGACAGGGCGACGAGATCAAAGCTCATGTCGCCGGTCAGCCCCTGCGAACGGGTGTTCAGCTTCATTTCGGTCGGGCGGTCAAAACGGTCCATCTCGACCTGAAGCTCGCGTCGTTTGCCGCGCATGTCAAAGGCAGCTTCCCACTGCATCCCCGGCCCCGCTTCTGCCAGCCGGTCCACGCGCTGCACCTCTGCGCCGCGGCGCATGGCGGCGCGTTCGAACTGGTCAAATTCGCACAGCATGTCGAATACCGCATCAATCGGCGCGTCGATGTCTTCTTTGGTGGAAAATTTCATGTTCTGCCTTGTTCGTCGTCTTTCCCGAAGGTTGCCTTAATCCAGCGTATCCGCAAGCCAGTTTTCCAGCAGGAAATGCGCAATCGCCCCCTTTCGGGCCGGTTTGATCTTGGGGTGTTGCCCGGCAAAGACATCCATCATGTCCTCTTTGGACACCCAAAGGGCCTCTTCGATCTCTTTGGGGTCGATGGTGATCTCGTGGCTTGTCGCCTCTCCGGCGCAGCCGAACATGAGCGACGCGGGAAAGGGCCAAGGTTGGCTCGCAAGATAGCTGACCTGACCGACCTGCACGCCCGCCTCTTCAAACACCTCGCGGCGCACGGCGGCTTCGAGCGTTTCACCCGGTTCGACAAATCCCGCCAAAAGCGAGAACATCCCCTCGGTCCAGCCCGGCGACCGCCCCATCAGGACAGAGTTGCCGTGGGTAATCAGCATGATCACAACCGGATCAGTCCGCGGGAAATGCGAGGCGCGGCACGCGGGGCAGTTGCGTTGCCAGCCTGCGTCATTCACCACGGTTTCAAAGCCGCAGCGCGCGCAGTAGCCGTGGTTTTCGTGCCACGCCAGAATGGCCTTGCCGGTCGCGGCCAGCTCGGCGTCACGCGGGCTGAGCCACGTCATCACGCGGCGCATTTCGACGAAAGCATAGTCGGGCGGCAACATCGGGTGGCGCTGTTCGCTTTGATCCACGAAAGACCCCAGCTGGCGCGGGTCGAAGTCATCGGGCATCCACGGCGACAGGTCATAGGCAAACCGCGCGGCCCCCTCTTCGCGCCCCAGCAAAATCGGAGCAGAGCCGGCATCCGCCAGAACCGGGTGATCCAGTGGCAAACGCACAACAGACGCGGGGCGTGCGGGGTCGATCAGGACCTTGCCCCGCCAGAACAGAATGGCGCGGGCGGCGTCATCGGCGCGCAATGCGGCCACGGCCTCCTTGTCGGCGCGAACCTCTCCGGCGCGGTCAAGCGCTGACCCTCCGAAAGTGACCGTCTCGGCGTGCTTCATGCGTATCCTCCCGTTTGCGTGCACCATGCCTATTGGCCAAACCGCGCGATGCCAAGGCTGCATGGCGCCGTGCCCGATAAAAACGCCCGAGATAAAAACGCCTTTGGGCCCGTCTTGCATCCCATCCGGCCCTATACTATATGGGCGGTGAGAGGTTGGTGCGGGCAGGTGCCTCGCCAACCCGGTCAGATCCGGAAGGAAGCAGCCGTAACGAGACCCACTTGGGTCGTTATCAGCCTCTCACCCCAGCGTATTTTGCGCAGCAAAATACGCGTCGCCCCGCAGGGTCATCCAAAGGATGGCCCGAGAGGGGCACCCCACCCCGCCACACTATAGTTTTGCTTATTGCCCCTGCCCCGCAGTGCCTCCATGCGTTTGGATATTGGCATTTCGGCACGGCCACAGGCAACGGGTAAGGTTACCCATGGGTAACTTAACCTGTTGTTTATAATCATTATTTTTGCGTTATAGCATCGAACGCTGTTACAGCTGCTCTGCCGCGAATGTGTCGCATTGGCCGACCTGACCGCTATCGAACCCGCGCTGGAACCAGCTGGAGCGCTGCTCGGACGTGCCGTGGGTAAAGGTGTGGGGCTGGGGGACGCGACCGGCCTGACGTTGCAGGTGGTCATCGCCGATCTTGCGCGCGGCGTTCAATGCCTCGTCCAGATCGCCCCGCTCCATCAGACCTTTGACGTTCTTGGCCCAGATGCCCGAAAAACAATCGGCCATCAGCTCGAGCCGCACGGTCAGAGCGTTCGCCTCGGCGGTCGAGGATTGGCGGCGCAGCGCGTCGACCTTGGGCAGGATGCCCAGTTCGTTCTGGACGTGGTGGGCGACCTCGTGGGCAATCACATAGGCGGCGGCGAAATCCCCGCCTGCCCCCATGCGCTGCGCCAGAAGATCAAAGAATTGCGTGTCGATATAGGCCTTTTCATCCGCAGGGCAGTAAAACGGCCCCGTCGCGCCAGAGGCCCCGCCACAGGCACTTTGCGTGACGTTGGAAAAGACAACGAGCTTGGGCGGTACATATTCGCGACCCAACTGCTGTGGGAAAATCTCGCCCCAGACATCTTCGGTGGTGGCCAGCACCTGCGCGGTGAACTGCGTGGCCTGCGCGTCAGAGTCAGAGACCGGCGCGCCCTGCTGGGTTTGCGGCGCGCCGCCCCCGTTCAGCAAGGGCGATACGTCGATGCCGGTGAAATAGCCGATCGCCAGCACCGCCAAAACGCCGACGATCCCCAGACCGCCCGCACGCCCGGCACCGCCCCCGCGCCCGCCGCGGCGGACCTCAACGTTTTTGCTTCTTCTGATGCCGCGCAACCGCATAAATCTGTCCCCGCTATGTCAAATATTATTGTCAGCGTAACGCGCGACGCGCACAATAGTTCAATGAATAAAAGCAATGAGCTGGCCGAGAACCGCACCGACTGGGCCGAAGACCGCACGATTTTGGCGAACGAGCGCACCTTTGCTGGATGGATGCGCACGGGGATGGCGTCGCTTGCGGTGGCGATCGGGCTTAAGGCGGTGTTCGGGGATTTTGATCCGACATGGGCCGCGAAAAGCGTGGCGACGATCTTTGTCGTCGCGGCGGTCTATATCTTCTGGGCGGCCCATGATGCGGCGACCAAGACGCTGGACCGGCTGAACGACCACCATGCCAATGCGCAACCCAATGCGCGGATGAAGACCCTGGCGGTGATTTTCAGCTTTGCCTCGGTTGCGGTTGGCGGCATCCTTTGGATGCTCTAGGTTCAGGGCTTCAATCGAATCTTGCAGGATCGTCATGACAGCACCCTCTGCCTATCGCGTATTGGCCCGCAAATACCGGCCTGAAACCTTTGCCGATCTGGTCGGGCAGGACGCGATGGTGCGCACGCTGAAAAACGCGTTCGAGGCGGATCGCATTGCGCAGGCGTTTATCATGACCGGCATCCGCGGGACCGGTAAAACGACGACGGCGCGGATCATCGCCAAGGGGATGAACTGCATCGGGCCGGACGGGAATGGCGGGCCGACGACGGAACCCTGCGGGGTCTGCGAACATTGCGTCGCCATTATGGAGGGCCGCCACGTCGACGTGATGGAGATGGACGCCGCATCGAACACCGGCGTCGGCAATATCCGCGAGATCATCGACAGCGTGCATTACCGCGCGGCCTCGGCCCGGTACAAAGTCTATATCATCGATGAGGTGCACATGCTGTCGACCGGCGCGTTCAACGCGCTGCTCAAGACGCTTGAGGAACCGCCCGAGCACGTCAAATTCATCTTCGCCACGACCGAGATCCGCAAGGTGCCCGTGACCGTGCTGTCGCGCTGCCAACGCTTTGATTTGCGCCGGATCGAACCCGAGGTGATGATCGCGCTGATGCGCAAGATCGCCACCGCCGAAGGGGCCGAGATTGCAGAGGATGCGCTTGCGCTGATCACCCGTGCCGCCGAAGGGTCGGCGCGCGATGCCACGTCCTTGCTGGATCAGGCAATCAGCCACGGGGCGGGCGAAACGACGGCGGTGCAGGTGCGTGCGATGCTGGGGCTGGCGGATCGCGGGCGGGTGCTGGACCTGTTCGATATGATCCTGCGCGGCGATGCGGCCGGCGCGCTGGACGAGCTGGGCAACCAGTATTCCGACGGGGCCGACCCGATGGCCGTGCTGCGCGATCTGGCCGAGATCACCCATTGGGTATCGGTGGTCAAGATCACCCCCGATGCCGCCGAAGATCCCACCGTCTCGCCCGAGGAACGCAGCCGTGGCGTCACCATGGCGGAAACCCTGCCGATGCGCGTGCTGACCCGTCTGTGGCAGATGTTGCTGAAAGCGCTGGACGAGGTAGCAAGCGCGCCCAATGCGATGATGGCCGCCGAGATGGCCGTGATCCGCCTGACCCATGTCGCCGATCTGCCCAGCCCTGAAGAGCTTGCCCGCAAGCTGGCCAATACCACGCCTCCTCCCGCCCCGCCGCAGGGTCCGGGGGGCGGGGCCGCCGTGCCCGCCGGGGGTGGATCGACCAGCGCCATGGGCAGCCAGCAGATGTCGGGCGGGCCTGCGGGCGGCGCGACGATGGCGGCACTTGCCCCGGCGGTGGCGCAGGCTTTGGCGCATTACCCGACGTTTGAACATGTGGTCGAGCTCATCCGAAGCAACCGCGACGTGAAACTGCTGGTGGAGGTCGAGACCTCGGTCCGGCTGGCGGCCTATCAACCCGGGCGGATCGAATTCACCCCCACCGAAAGCGCCCCCCGCGATCTGGCGCAGCGCCTTGGCACGCGGCTGCAACTGTGGACCGGCAACCGCTGGGCCGTGACCATCGTGGGCGACAGCAGCGCGAAAACCATCGCCGAGATCCGCGACGCCAAGGAAAACGCGCTGAAATCGCAGGCGGAAAACCACCCGTTGATGCAGGCCGTCATGGCGAGCTTTCCGGGGGCCAAGATCCTGTCGATCCGCACGCCCGAGGAAATCGCCGCCGCCGCCGTGTCCGAAGCCCTGCCCGAGGTCGAAGACGAATGGGACCCTTTCGAGGACGACTGACCCCGCCGGCCCCTGCTCTGCCCGCGACCTGTCCACGCTGGGGCACCCCTTGTCGGGGGGCGGCAAAGACCGCATATACATAAGCAAATAAAGCTACAGGAGACGACCACATGCTTAAAGGTTTGGGTGCCATGGGTGACATGGCCAAGATGATGAAGACGGCGCAGCAGATGCAGGGCAAGATGGCGCAGCTGCAAGAAGACATGCACAATATCATCGTCGAAGGGGAATCCGGTGCCGGTCTGGTCAAGGCGACCTGCACTGCCAAGGGCGAGCTGAAGTCGCTGGATATCGATCCGTCGATCTTCAACGGCGACGAGAAAGAAGTCGTCGAGGACCTGATCCTCGCCGCGATCAAGGACGCGCAGACCAAAGCCACCGACCGCGCCCAGTCCGAGATGAGCAAGCTGACCGAAGGCATGGGTCTGCCCGCGGATATGAAGCTGCCGTTCTGATCCTTCCAAATGGGGTTAAATCCTCGCCGAAGGCATTAAACTCTTTCACATCAACGCCATGGGGGTCCACAGATGAGCAGCACACGCGACATTGATGCGCTCATCGACCTGATGGCGCGGCTGCCCGGATTGGGGCCACGCTCGGCCCGCCGGGCGGTGCTGCATCTGATCCGCAAGCGCGCTCTGTTGCTGACCCCTTTGGCCGATATGATGCAGACCGTGGCGGCGACGGCGCGCGAATGCATCAACTGCGGCAATGTGGGCACCGCCGATATCTGCGACATCTGCACGTCGGAGAAACGCGCCAATGGCGAGATTTGCGTGGTCGAGGATGTTGCCGATCTGTGGGCGATGGAACGGTCGGGCGTGTTCAAGGGGCGTTATCATGTGCTGGGTGGCACGCTGTCGGCGCTCGATGCCATTGGCCCGCAGGAATTGCGCATCCCCCGGCTGATGGACCGTGTGCGCGACGAGGCCGTGTCGGAGGTTATTCTGGCGCTGAACGCCACAATCGACGGGCAGACCACGGCGCATTACATCGCGGACCAGCTTGAGGGTCAGGTGCGGTTGACCTCTCTGGCCCAGGGTGTGCCGATCGGCGGGGAGCTTGATTACCTTGACGATGGGACGATCACCGCAGCGATGCGCGCGCGCAAATCGATCTAGGGCCGCGTGGCCTTAGGCTTTCCGATCCGCCAGCCGTTTGCGCATCTGTGCAAGTTCAATCAGGGCGGCGTCGCGTTCGGCCTCTAGCTGGGCGATGCTGCGGCCTGCGGCCTCAATGTTCACCCCGTCGACCAGACGCGCGCATGTCTCGGCGTCGAGCGTAGGCGCGCCGAGATTATCCCAACGTTTCTGCTGGCTTGGCCCGAGATGCGCCAGATAGCCCGCCATGCCTCCGGCGCCCCCGCCAAGGTGATAGGCCATATGCGCCCCCAGCACCGACCAGCGCAGCCCCGGGCCGTTGACCAGCGCCTGATCCACCGCGTCGACATCGGCGATGCCCTCGGCGACGATATGCACCGCCTCGCGCCAGAGCGCCGAGGACAGCCGGTTGGCGATATGCCCCACCGCATCTTTTTTCAGCCGTACGGGCGCAGAGCCGAGGCTGCGGTAGAACCCTTCGGCCCAGTCGAGCACGTTCGTGTCAGGGCCGTAGACTTCGACCAGCGGCACCAGATGGGGCGGATTGAAGGGATGTGCGGTGATCAGCCGGCCGGGGTGCCGCATCCCCGGCACAAGATCCGACCACGGGTGCGCCGAGGTGCTGGAGGCGATAATCACATCCGGCGCGACGATAGTTTCGATCTGTGCGTAAAGCTGGTGTTTCAGCGGCACGTTCTCGGGCGCGTTTTCCTGGATCAGCACAACGTCTTGCAGGGCGTCTTGCAAGCTCTCGTGGATTGAAAGCGCGCCTTGGGGGGCTGCCCCTGCCGAGATTTCTTGCAGTTGCGCCAAGGGCCCCGCCACGCGGGCGGCGAAACCGTCGCGGGCACCTGTGTCAGGGTCCCACGCGCGGACGCTGTGGCCTGCGTGCTGGAACAGCGCGGCCCAGCTTGCGCCGATCAACCCGCAGCCGATGACGGCCACGGTGCAGCGGGGCATCATCGAGGTCGTGTCAGTCAACCGACAGCACCGTTTCCTGCCCGTTTTCAAGCACATAGACGCAGCCCTGCCGGTTTGACAGCTGGCCCAGCTCGGCGCGGTTCAACCCGCAGAGCGCACCGCGCAAAAGCTGGCCGCTGAGCCCGTGAGCGACCACGACGGTGGGTTCGGTCAGCGTGTCGACAAAGGCATTCACCCGCGCCTGAAACACGTCAAAGCCTTCGCCACCGGGGGCGGCACAATAGAATTCCATATGCGGGCTTTGCGCCGTGATGCCTTCGGGGAGGTTCTTGAAGATATCGGCGCGCAGGTGGCCTTCCCAATCGCCGGCGAAGATCTCTTTCAGGCGGTCGTCGGTCTGGTAGTCCCGCCCGCCAAGCGCGATATCCGCGGTCTGGCGCGTGCGTTTAAGCGGCGACACGATGCAGGGCGGGTTCTGCGCAAGGATCGGGGCCATCAGTTCCGACTGCTGCTGCGCATGGACCCTGCCCCGTTCGGAGAGCACGGATTCGGTCTGGCCCTGCACCCTCCCTTCTGCGTTCCATTCGGTTTCACCGTGCCGCAGGAACCAGACTTTGGGATAGGATTTCATGACGTGGGGCCTTTTATCGCGTTGAGTTGCCTAGCACTTTGGCTCAAGCGCGCGCAGAACGCCACCCACACAAAAATCAAGCAAGAGCGGGCGATACACCATAGGGCTTTCGCGCCGATCACTTTGCGACAGGCCCGCGATGCGGATGCCGCTTGCGACGATAGACACCATCGAGGACACGGTCAGCGACAGCACCGCAGCAAGCTGTTCACGGTCGGAATCGGGACGCAGACGCTCCATTTCGTCAAGGTAGATAGAGGCAACGCGATCATAAAGCGGCCCTGCCTCGCGGTAATAGCGTTCGTCAGACATGATCCGCGCCACCAGCTGCGCATAGGCCCGCCATTGCGGATCCCCGCGCGAGGCGATTTCGAGATACGGGGTGACATAGGCATCGATCAGCGTTTCCAGCGTGAGCCGCTCTGTCGATTTGAGCGCATCAAGCCGCGCCATGCGCATGGCGTTGAGCGTTTCGACCCGCCGTTTCAGCACGGTCACGAAAAGCTCTTGCTTTGTTCCCCCGTGAAAGCCGACCACACCCAGCGTGACTTCGGCTTCGCGCGCGATCCGGCGGATGCTGACCGCATCAAAGCCAAGCTCGGCGAAGCAACGCTCTGCCGCGTCGAGCACGCGTTCGCGGGTGATCTCGCCGCGGGCGACGCGACCATCCTTGCTTGTGCCGTCTTCCTTTCGGTCCGTCATGACACCCCGGTCCCTCTGATCAGGCCATCAAGGTGCATGACCTGCGCGTTGCGCGGTCCGGCAGTGGTCACACATGCCCCGCAGTTGATATTATTGCGGCGCTTCAGCATTTTTCGCAAACTTTATCAAAAATCAAAGTAAACCAGTTCGTTGCCTCGGGATTTGGGTGCGCTTAGCGACATCGGCTTTGCTTTGCGACCAAGAATTGCACCGAATCACCTGTTACCAGAGGACACCTCCCCCTGATGGTTGAACAAATGGGCTGAGCGACACGGTATGGGCTAACGATCCACACTTACCGCGTGTGTAAGCGCTAACGGCATCAACCCCGATCTGGCTGCGGATAGGTGAGTGATTCGTTTTGCATTCCCGCGGGGTGCGCTATGTGGTGGCATGGGCGTCGCCCTGCGCGTTTCGCCGCCGCTGGTCGCAGTTTCGCTGCCTCTGCGACGCGGGGGAGGTGGATATTTCAAACTAAGTGTACTATCGCATACCAAACTTCAGGAAAGGCTGGATACCATGGCTGACACACAGACACCCGACATCATTTACACGCAGGTCGATGAGGCCCCCGAACTGGCAAGCTATTCGCTGCTGCCGATCATCCGCAGCTTTGCCGATGCGGCAGGGGTTTCTGTGGGCACCCGTGATATCTCTTTGTCGGGGCGTATTCTGGCAGCCTTCCCCGACGCGCTGACCGAGGCGCAAAAACAGTCCGACGATCTGGCGATCCTGGGCGATCTGGTGAAAACGCCCGACGCCAATGTGATCAAGCTGCCGAATATCTCTGCCTCGGTGCCGCAGTTGGTCGCCGCGATCAAGGAATTGCAGGGTCAGGGCTATGCGCTGCCCGACTATCCCGAAGCGCCAAGCACCGACGCGGAAAAGAAAGCCCGCGCGGCCTATGACGCGATCAAGGGCTCTGCGGTGAACCCCGTTCTGCGCGAAGGCAACTCGGACCGTCGCGCGGCCAATGCGGTCAAGAAATACGCGATGGCGAACCCCCATTCGATGGGCACATGGTCCAAGGACAGCAAAACCAAAGTATCGTCGATGTCGGGCGGTGATTTCTTCTCGAACGAGAAATCCCTGACGCTGACCGACGCGCAAGCCGGCGCGGCCAAGATCGTGCATGTCGCCGCCGACGGGACCGAGACCGTGTTGAAGGATGGCGTTTCTTTCCCCGCGGGCACTGTGGTCGACACCACCTTCATGTCTGCCAAGGCGCTGGACAAATTCCTGGCCGAGCAGATCGAAGAGACCAAGAAAGACGGCACGCTGTTCTCGTTGCACATGAAAGCGACGATGATGAAAGTGTCGGACCCGATCATCTTTGGCCACGCTGTGCGGGAATATCTGAAGCCCGTCTTCGACAAATACGGTGACGCGTTGAAAGCGGCGGGTGTGAACCCGAACGCAGGCATCGGCGACATGATGGAGCGGATCAAGGACAACGCCGAGATCACCCAAGCCGTCAAAGACGCGATGGATGCACGCCCGCCGATGTATATGGTGAATTCCGACAAAGGGATCACCAACCTGCACGTCCCATCCGACGTGATCATCGACGCGTCCATGCCCGCGCTGATCCGCGCTGGCGGCAAGGGCTGGGGCCCCGACAACAAGGAACACGACACCAACTGCGTGATCCCCGACAACTCTTACGCTCCGGTCTATGAAGAAAGCATTAATTACTTCAAGGAAACCGGCGCGCTGGACCCGACGACCTCGGGCACTGTGCAGAACATCGGTTTGATGGCGCAGAAAGCCGAGGAATACGGGTCGCACCCCACCACGTTCGAAATCCCCGCGGACGGCACCGTGAAAATGATCGCCGCCAATGGCGACGTGATTTCCGAGCACAGCGTAGAGGCGAACGACATCTGGCGCGCGGCCTCGGCCCGCAAGGCCCCGATCGAGGACTGGGTACAGCTGGCCATCGACCGTCAGAAAGCCGAAGGCTGCGAGGCGATCTTCTGGCTGGACGAGAACCGCGCCCACGACGCAGAGCTGATCGCCTACGTAAAGCCGATCCTTGAAGCCAAGGGCGTGGCCGACAAGTTCCAGATCATGTCCCCCGCCAAGGCCACGCGCCAGACGCTGGAGACAATCCGCAAGGGCGAGAATTCGATCGCGATCACCGGCAACGTGCTGCGCGACTATCTGACCGACCTGTTCCCCATTCTGGAACTGGGCACCTCGGCCAAGATGCTGTCGATCGTCAAGCTGATGCAGGGCGGTGGCTTGTTTGAAACGGGTGCCGGCGGGTCTGCCCCCAAGCACGTGCAGCAGCTTGTTGAAGAAAACCACCTGCGGTGGGACAGCCTGGGCGAGTTCTGTGCGCTTGGGGAGAGCCTCAAGTTCCTCGCGGACCAGAAGGACAATGCCAAGGCCGCCGTCCTGGGCAAAGCCGTAGACGCCGCGACCCAAGGCATTCTGGACAACAACAAATCGCCATCGCGCAAAGTGGGCGAGCCGGACAACCGCGCCAGCCACTATTACTTTGCCCTCTATTGGGCACAGGCGCTGGCCAGCCAAAGCGACGACGCCGCATTGGCTGAACATTTTGCCCCCATCGCTGAAAAACTGGCGGCGAATGAGGACAAGATCATGGCCGAGCTGGCAGAGGTTCAGGGCAAAGCGGTCGATCTGGGCGGGTACTTCCATTCGGACCCCGCCAAGACCGAAGCGGTGATGCGGCCGTCGGCCACGTTGAACGCCATCATCGGCTAAGGCACCACAGCATCGCGACCTATCCGCCCCGTCCTTTTGCAAAAGGGCGGGGCGTTTTCTTTGGGAACCATTCGCAGGCACTGCCGGTTGTTTGACCGGCACCTTGCCGCACCGTCGGCAACAAACCGTCCCGCGCCCTTGCTGTCAGTTGATCCCTGCACGCATTCCTTCTATCGAAGAGGGCAGTATTTTAACGCTGATAGATCAGGATATTTCATGACCAAGCCGTTGCCCAAAGTCACGCCGAACACATGGGAATTTCTGCGCGACCCCATGATCGCCCCCACCGGTTTTCGCGAATATGACGCGCGCTGGCAGTACCCCGAGGCGATCAACCTGCCCGGCATCACAGCACTTGGCCTTGGTCTGGGCACGCAGATGCAACAGCGCGGGATCGAGCCCGTTATCGCTGTGGGCAATGATTACCGCGACTATTCCCTATCGATTAAAAATGCGCTGATTTTGGGCCTGATGCAGGCGGGTATTCACGTCAAGGATATCGGCCCCTGCCTGTCGCCCATGGCCTATTTCGCGCAATTCCATCTGGATGCGCCCGCGGTGGCGATGGTCACCGCCTCGCATAACCCCAATGGCTGGACCGGCGTGAAGATGGGCTTTGAACGCCCGCTGACACACGGCCCCGACGAGATGGCCGAACTGCGCGATATCGTTCTGGAAGGGCGTGGCGAACAGCGCGAAGGCGGCAAGTATGAATTCGTCGACGGTGTGCGCGAAGCCTATCTGGATGATCTGGTGGGTGACTTCAAAATGACCCGTAAGCTCAAGGTCGTCTGCGCCACGGGGAACGGGACGGCCGCCGCCTTTGCGCCCGAACTGTTCCGCCGTCTGGGGGTCGAGGTGGTCGATAGCCACAACACGCTGGATTACACGTTCCCGCATTACAACCCGAACCCCGAAGCGATGGAAATGCTGCATGATATGTCCGACAGCGTAAAAGCCTCGGGCGCGGATTTCGCGCTTGGGTTTGACGGCGACGGCGACCGCTGCGGCGTGGTGGATGACGAGGGCGAAGAGATTTTCGCCGACAAGATGGGCGTCATCATGGCGCGCGATCTGTCCGCGATTTACCCCAACAGCACCTTTGTCGCCGATGTGAAATCGAGCGGGCTTTATGCCTCTGACCCTGTTTTGCAGGCCAATGGCGTTACGGCGGACTATTGGAAAACCGGCCACAGCCACATGAAACGGCGGGTCAAACAGTTGGGCGCGCTGGCGGGGTTCGAGAAGTCGGGCCACTACTTCCTGGCTGAACCCATCGGGCGTGGCTATGACTGCGGCATGCGCGTTGCGGTCGAAGTCTGCAAACTGATGGACCGTAACCCCGACATGAAGATGTCGGACCTGCGCCGCGCCCTGCCCCACACATATTCCACCCCCACCATGTCGCCCTATGCGTCGGACGAGGACAAATACGATATCCTCGACCGGATCGTCGCCAAGTTGAAAGACGTGACCGAGTTGGGCGGCCGCCCCGTGAAAGAGGTCGTGGCCGTGAATGGCGCGCGGGTGATCCTGGACAACGGCAGCTGGGGGCTGGTGCGCGCCTCTTCGAACACGCCGAACCTTGTGGTGGTCTGCGAAAGCTCTGAATCCGAGGAAGAATTGCGCGCGATCTTTGCCGATCTGGACGCGGTGATCCGGACAGAGCCGGAGGTTGGCGACTACGATCAAACCTTCTGATTGCATCAAGACTCGCCAGAATCCTCTAAGTTGAGTAAATGTTGATGTGTCTGCCCCCTCGGGCAGGCACATTTTTCGTTTAGGGGCCCTGATGGTAAAACGCGCGCTGATCACCGGTATCACCGGTCAAGACGGGTCCTATCTGGCGGAGTTTTTGCTGGACAAAGGATACGAGGTGCACGGGATCAAGCGGCGGTCGTCATCTCTTAATACGCAGCGGATTGATCATATTTATCAAGACCCTCACGAGGATGATCCCGATCTGATCCTGCATTATGGCGATCTCACCGACAGTTCGAACCTGACGCGGATCATGCGCGAGGTGCAGCCGGACGAGGTCTATAACCTTGGCGCGCAAAGCCATGTCGCGGTCAGTTTCGAGACGCCCGAATATACGACAGAGGTGAACGCCAACGGGGCTCTGCGGTTGCTAGAGGCGATCCGGTTTCTGGGGTTGGAAAAAAAGACCCGCTTTTACCAAGCATCAACTTCTGAGCTGTATGGCTTGGTGCAAGAGACACCACAGACGGAGGAAACACCCTTTCACCCGCGCAGCCCCTATGCGGTTGCCAAGATGTACGCCTATTGGATCACGGTTAATTATCGCGAGGCCTATGGGATCTATGCCTGCAACGGCATCCTTTTTAACCACGAAAGCGCCCGCCGTGGCGAAACCTTTGTCACGCGCAAGATCACGCGCGGCTTGGCCAATATCGCGCAGGGGTTGGAGGGGTGTCTTTATATGGGCAACCTCGACGCGCTGCGCGATTGGGGACACGCCAAGGATTATGTGCGCATGCAGTGGATGATGCTGCAGCAGGACGTGGCAGAGGATTTCGTGATCGCCACCGGCGTGCAGTATTCCGTGCGCCAGTTCATCACATGGTCGGCGGCAGAGCTTGGGATCAGCCTGCGGTTTGAAGGCACGGGCGTGGATGAATATGCTGTTGTCGATAGCGTTATTGGGGAGGATGCCCCCGCGGTCAGCCCCGGCGATGTGGTGATGCGTATTGATCCGCAGTATTTCCGCCCCGCCGAGGTGGAGACGTTGCTGGGATCGCCCGCCAAGGCGAAGAAGAAACTCGGGTGGGAGCCGCAAATCACCGCGCAAGAGATGTGTGCAGAGATGGTGGCGAATGACCTCAAGATCGCACGGCGGCATGCGTTGTTGAAAGAGCACGGGCTGGATCTGCCGATCCCGCTCGAGAACGGGTAGGCCCATGCGGAAATTCTATATCGCAGGGCATCGCGGCATGGTCGGCGGGGCGATCTTGCGGCAGTTGCAGGCGCGACAGGATGCTGGGGAGGCGTTGGAACTGGTGACGCGGACCCGTGCAGAACTGGACCTGACCGATCAAGCGGCGGTGCGCGAATTTATGGCGACGGAGCGTCCGGATGTGGTGATCCTCGCCGCGGCCAAGGTTGGCGGGATCATGGCGAACAACACATATCCCGCTGAGTTTATTTACGAAAACCTGATGATCGAATGTAATGTGATCCATCAGGCGTTCGCGGCGGGGGTTCAACAGCTGCTGCAACTGGGCAGCTCTTGCATCTATCCGCGTGACGCGGCGCAGCCGATGGCCGAAAATGCCCTGCTGACCGGCCCGCTTGAGCCCACGAACGAGCCCTACGCCATCGCCAAGATCGCCGGCATTAAACTTTGCGAAAGTTATAACCGGCAATATGGCGTGGATTATCGCAGTGTGATGCCAACGAATCTTTATGGGCCGGGGGATAATTTTCATCCGCAGAACAGCCATGTTTTGCCTGCCCTGATCCGCCGTTTCCATGAGGCCGCCCGAGACGGGGCGGCGGAGGTGGTGATTTGGGGCAGCGGCAAACCGATGCGGGAATTCCTGCATGTGGACGATATGGCGGAAGCGTCGCTGTTTGTGCTCGACCTGCCGCGTGATGTTTACGCTGCGCAGACGCACCCGATGCAAAGCCATATCAACGTGGGCACGGGCCGCGACATCAGCATCGCGGCGCTGGCGCAGATGGTGGCGGAGGTGACGGGGTTCAAAGGGCGGCTGGTGTTCGATACGTCGAAGCTAGACGGGACGATGCGCAAGCTGATGGATGTCTCGCGTTTGGCGGATATGGGGTGGCGCGCGCGGATCGATCTGAAAGACGGGCTGCGGGAGACGTATGATTGGTTTTTGCGACAGGATCACCTGCGCACCTAAATCTAAAGCATTTGATTAATCTCTCGTTAGAATTTTTCAGATTAACTGCTTCTCATGATGCACGCTATTCTCCTTTGCGGCGGGTCGGGCACACGTCTTTGGCCCCTGTCGCGCAAATGCTACCCCAAACAGTTTGCCAAGCTGATGGGGGATGAAAGCCTGTTCCAGATCTCGGCAAAACGTCTGAGCGGCCCCGGATTCGCCCCTCCGATTGTGGTGACCGGCGATCCGTTCCGGTTTATCGTGACCGAACAACTGGCGCAGGTTGAACGGGCGGCGCAGGCGATCCTGATCGAACCCGAGGGGCGCAATACCGCCCCTGCGATCCTTGCCGCGGCGCTGTATATCGCGCGCACTGACGCGCAAGCGCTGATGCTGGTCGCGCCGTCGGACCATGTGATTCCTGACTGCGATGCTTTTGCCCAGACGGTGCAGGCCGCGGTGCCGCGCGCGCAGGCGGGTGATCTGGTTACCTTTGGCGTCACGCCGACACGGGCCGAAACGGGCTATGGCTATCTTGAGTTGGCCGAGGGGGCGGACGCGCGCGCCAAAACCCCGCAACCCCTTGCGCGCTTTGTCGAAAAACCGGATCGCGCACAGGCGCAGGGGATGCTGCAGGCGGGGAATTTTCTGTGGAATGCTGGGATCTTCCTGTTCACCGCGCAGACGATTATTGACGCCTATCAGACCCACGCGCTCGAGATGCTTGGCGCGGTGCGCGCATCGCTTGACGGGGCGACCTCTGATCTGGGGTTGACCCGTCTCGCGCCCGAGGCTTGGGGCCAAGCCGATGATATCTCTATCGATTATGCGATCATGGAGAAGGCGGATAACCTCGCGGTGATGCCATTTGCCGCCGGCTGGTCCGATCTGGGCGGTTGGGATGCGGTCTGGCTGGAAAGCGGGCCTGACGCGGCGGGAAATGTCTGTTCAGACAATGCCACGGCGATTGATTGTGCGGGCACGCTGCTGCGATCGGAAACCGACGGGTTGCAACTGGTCGGCATCGGGCTGGACAACATCATCGCCGTCGCCATGGGCGATGCGGTACTGGTGGCGGATAAATCGCAAGCGCAGCGGGTGAAGGAAGCGGTTGATGCGCTCAAAAGGCGGGATGCCAGCCAAGCGGTGCAGCTGCCGCGCGATTACCGGCCGTGGGGGTGGTACGAAAGCCTTGTGATCGGCGGGCGGTTTCAGGTGAAACGCATCGTGGTGAACCCCGGCGCAGCCCTGAGCCTGCAAAGCCATCACCACCGGTCGGAACATTGGATCGTGGTCGAAGGCACCGCGAAAGTGACCGTGGACGATACCGTCAAATTAATCAGCGAGAACCAGTCCGTCTACATCCCGCTCGGGTCTGTGCACCGGATGGAGAACCCGGGGAAACTGCCCATGGTGCTGATCGAGGTGCAGACCGGCAGCTATTTTGGCGAGGATGATATTATCCGCTACGAAGATATCTATGCGCGGGGGTAAGGCTTCGTCTGCCTTGGCAACGAAAAAAGCGCCCCCCTTTAGGGGCGCTTTCGCTGTTCCAGGCTTTGCGTCGGATCAGCTGCGCGACAGGACGCTGGCAGGGCGCGCTTTGGCCAGACCGCTGGTGATAAAGCCTGCAAGCACTGCTTTGATCAGGTCTCCGGGGATGAACACGGTCACCAGCGCGGCGGATTCCAGCAGCGATTTATCCAGCGCAATCGACAGGCCGATGATCCCGAAGATATAAAGCACGACGATCCCGCCGATGACCGAAGCAACCGCCGCAACGATGATCAGCGAGGGCCCGTACCATTTTTCGACGATCAGGCCGGTGACAAAAGCCGCCACGGGGAAGCCGATCAGGAAGCCGGAGGACGGCAGCATGAAGGCACCCAGCCCACCGTTGCCACCGGCCAGAAGCGGCAGCCCCAAAGCGACCAGCAGCAAGAAGAGCAGCACGGCCAGCGCGCCGCGTTTGGCCCCCAGCACGGTCCCGCAAAGCATGATGCCCAAGCTTTGCGCCGTGATCGGCACGCCAAAGCCAAGCGAGAATTTCGGGATCAACGCAAGTGCTGCAATCAGGGCAGCGAACAGCGCAACGAGGGTCAGGTTACGTTCCATAACAAAGGGTCCTTTGCGTAAATTTGACGGCATGTATCCCCGCGATCACAAAATTAAGCAAGCGTCGTGATCGTGACCAAAGGTCAGCGCGGGTGTTATGCAACCGGTGCGGCACAGGCCAGCAGGGCGGACACGTCCAGATGGGTTTCCATATGGTCGGCCAGCGCGTCGAGCGTATCTTCCACGGTCTGACTGTAGGAGGTCGGCCCTGCCCCCAGCCCCAGTTGCGCCAACCAGGCACTGCGGAAACTATCGTTGGTAAAGAGCCCGTGCAGATAGGTGCCGGTGATCTTGCCATCGCGCGACCCTGCCCCGTCGGGGATGCCGTTGATATGCGCAAAGGGCGTGGCGCAATCGGCCCCCACCGTCTGTCCGATGTGGATTTCATAGCCGTCGATCTGCGTGCCCGTGGCGGCATGGTCGGCGGTGACGCGGGTCAGGGTCTTGTCCGGGGCCATGCGGGTTTCAACATCCAGCAGGCCCAGCCCCTCTTCGCGGCCCGCAGGTCCCTCGAAGCCCTGCGGATCCTCGATAAACCGGCCCAGCATCTGGTAGCCGCCGCAAATTCCCAGCACCGCGCCGCCGCGCCGCACATGGGCATAAAGGTCGATGTCCCAGCCTTGGGCGCGCAGGAAAGCCAGATCGCCGCGGGTGGATTTCGTGCCCGGCAGGATCACCAGATCGGCGTCCGCGGGCAGCGGCGTGCCGGGGGGGACCATGGTCAGCCGCACCGAAGCCTCCGCCGCCAGCGGGTCGAGGTCGTCGAAGTTCGAGATGCGCGAGAGCATGGGGCAGACGATGTGGAACCCCCCGTCGGAGGGCGCGCGCGACAGGTCTACCGCGTCTTCGGCGGGCAGCAGATGCGCGTTGGCGAACCACGGCAATGTGCCGAACCCCGTCCAGCCGGTGCGGCGTTCAATCTCGCGGTAGCCGTCGTCAAAAAGGCTGACATCGCCGCGGAACTTGTTGACCAGAAAGCCGGTGATCATTGCCGCGTCCTTTGGGTCCATCACCACTTGGGTGCCGACGATCTGGGCGATGACGCCGCCACGGTTGATATCTCCGGCCAAGACAACGGGGACACCTGCGGCGCGGGCAAAGCCCATATTGGCAAGGTCGTTCTGGCGCAGGTTCGTTTCAGCCGGGCTGCCCGCCCCTTCAACGATGATCAGATCGGCGCTTTGCCCGAGGATACCGAAGCTTTCGAGCACGGGGGCCATCAACCCTGCGCGGGCCTTGCTGAAGTCACGCGCTTGCAGGGTGCTGTGGCGCTGCCCTTGCACGATCACCTGCGACCCGCTGTCGGTTTCGGGTTTCAGCAGGATGGGGTTCATATGCACCGACAGGGGCCGTCTGCAGGCGATCGCTTGCAGGGCCTGTGCGCGGCCGATCTCTCCGCCGTCCTCGGTGACGGCGGCGTTGTTCGACATGTTCTGCGGCTTGAACGGCGCGACGGAAAGCCCCCGACGCGTGGCCGCGCGGCACAGGCCCGCCACCAGCATGGATTTCCCCACATTCGATCCGGTGCCCTGGATCATGATGGCGCGGGTGGGCATGGCGGGACCTCGTGTTTTTTGTGCAGTCATTGGTGTCAGCCTGCGGTGATCCCGTCAAGCGTCCGCGCGTGCCCCCTGCGCATTGGTCGCCCGCGGGAAAATCCGCGCAAAGCGGGTTTGGCCCCTGCGTTATGACAGGCGCAGCTTGACAGAGGCGGGCAAATGACCAATGCAGGGCGTATGTTGGTTCCTGTCCCAGACAGGCGAAGAGGGAACGCGATACGCATTGATCCAGCCTTGGGTCAGCGCCAAGCGCAGCCGCCCCCGCGACCGTGACCGGAGAGAGCTTTCAACCACTGGCCCGCAGGCTGGGAAGGTGAAGGTTCGCAAGGCAAGCTGCCTTAGATCCGCAAGCCGGGAGACCTGCCAGCATAGTTTGTAACGGGCGAACGGGGTGTTTCGCGACTGGCCTAGAACGCTGTTCGCATGTCGTTCGCTGCTGGCGATCCCCCTTGGCCCATCGACGTATGAGGCAAGATATGACCACCACGGATCAACCGGTCACCGTCACCATCTGCACCACCTGTCGCGCAGGTCAGATCACCGCCGAGGACGCGCCGCGCCCCGGCCAACAGCTGTTTGACGCGCTGTCGGGGCATCTGCCCGACGGTGTGCAGCTGCGCGGAGCCGAATGTCTGTCGGCCTGTTCGCGGGGCTGTTCGATGGTCCTGTCGGGTGGGCCGTCGCGCTGGACTTATGTGTATGGCGATCTCGACACTGACGCGCATTTGTCCGATATCGTGAATGGCGTCTCTGCCTATGCCCAGACCTCTGATGGCGTGGTGCCCTGGCGCGAACGCCCCGTGGTCTTCCGCAAACAATCCATCGCCCGCATTCCCCCACAGGAGCCTACCGAATGACCAACCTTACCAAAATCCCCGTTACCGTGATCACCGGCTTTCTGGGCGCTGGCAAAACCACCTTTATCCGTCACCTGATGGAGAACGCGGGCTCCAAGCGTCTGGCCGTGCTGGTCAATGAATTCGGCACCGCCGGTGTGGATGGCGACATCCTGAAATCCTGCGCGATTGACAATTGCCCCGCCGAGAACATCGTCGAGCTGGCAAACGGCTGTATCTGCTGCACCGTGGCCGATGACTTTATCCCCACCATCGAAGCCCTGATGGCCCTGCCCGAAACGCCTGATCATATCCTGATCGAGACGTCGGGGCTGGCGCTGCCAAAGCCCTTGCTCAAGGCGTTTGACTGGCCAGCGATCCGGTCGCGCATCACCGTGGACGGCGTGATTACGCTTGCCGATGCCGAAGCCGTGGTCAGCGGGCAGTTCGCCCCCGATCTGGAGGCCGTGGCCGCGCAGCGCGATGCCGACGACAGTCTGGACCACGAAACGCCTTTGTCCGAGGTGTTTGAAGACCAAATCGCCTGCGCCGACATCGTGCTGCTGTCGAAGGCCGATCTGGCGGGCCCCGAGGGCGTCGAGGCTGCGCGCAAGGTGATCGAGGCGCATGCGCCGCGCAAGCTGCCGATCATTCCGATGACCGAAGGCGTGATCGACCCGCGCGTTGTGCTGGGTCTGGAAGCCGCCGCCGAAGATGACATCGACGCGCGCCCCAGCCACCACGACGGGCATGATGATCACGAACATGACGACTTTGAAAGCGTGGTGATCGACATGGGCGAGGTCGCCGATGTCGCCACCCTTGAGGCCGCCGTGTTGCGCTTGGCGCGCGAACAGAAAATCCTGCGCGTCAAAGGGTATATCGCCGTTCAGGACAAACCGATGCGTCTGCTTGTGCAGGCCGTGGGCGAGCGCGTGCGCAGCCAGTTCGACCGCCCTTGGGGGGACACGCCGCGCCGCAGCCAACTGGTTGTGATCGCAGAGCATGATCACGTGAACGAAGCCGCGATCCGCGCGGTGCTGGAGGGCTAAGCCGCCATGCATGTCGTCTTTCGCGAAAGCCACGGACTGGACCAAAGCGATCTGCCCCAAGACCTGGGGCAGACGCCGGCGGATCTGGTGGTGCTGTCCTTTTCGGACAGTGATCTGGGGGCTTTCGCGGCGGGCTGGCATCGTGCGGAAGGGGGCTTGCCGTCGTTGCGGCTGGCCAATCTGGTCGCGCTGAAACATCCGTTGTCGGTCGATACCTATGCCGAACAGACCCTTGCAGGGGCCAAGGCGGTATTGGTGCGGCTGATCGGGGGCGAAAGCTATTGGCCTTACGGGCTGGCGACCTTGCAGGATATGGCGCGCAAACAGCAGATCGCGCTGGCGGTGCTGCCTGCGGACGGCCAACCCGACCCGCGGCTCGACGCACTGTCGACGCTGCCGCATTCGACGTTAAGACGCTTGCAACATCTGTGCGATACGGGCGGGGCGGTGGCTGCGCAGGCGGCACTGGCGCAGCTGTCGCTGGCCGCAGGGCTTTACGCGGGGCCGGCCAAAGGGGCCAAGACCGTGCCCGAGGCGGGGTTCTACCGCCCCCACACCGGTGTGATCCCCGCGCCGGAACCATCTGACAAGCCGCGCGCCATTGTGACCTTCTACCGGTCCTATTTGACGGCTGCCGATACCGATCCTGTGGATGCGCTGATCACCGCACTCGACGCGCGCGGCTTTGACGCCGTGGGGCTCTTCGCGCCCAGCCTCAAGGGGGACACCGCGCCGTGGATCGCGCAGCAGATCGCCCGGCTTGATCCGGCGGTGATCGTGAACGCCACCGCTTTCTCCGCCCAGCGCGGGCCGGATGAACCCTCGGTCCTGGGCGCATCGGATTGCCCCGTGGTGCAGGTCGCCCTATCGACCGCGCGTCGGCGCGATTGGGCCGAATCAGAGCGCGGGCTGTCGCCCACCGATCTGGCGATGCATGTCGTCTTGCCCGAGGTGGATGGCCGTCTGTTCGGCGGTGTCGTCAGCTTTAAGCAGCCCGGCAAACGGGACGAGGCGCTGCAATACAGCCGTTTCGCCCATCGCGCCGACGCGAACCGCGTGGATTTTATCGCCGATCGCGTGCAGCGCTTGCACCAGCTAGGGGTGCAGGACAACGCGGCAAAGTCTGTGGGGGTGGTGCTGTCCACCTACCCCGGCAAAGGTTGGAACATGGCCCATGCGCTGGGGTTGGATGCGCTGGCTTCGTTGCGGGTGATGACAGCGCAACTGGCGGCACAGGGCTATGACGTGGATGCGGGGGACTTTGCCGATACGCAAACGGTTGCCAGCCGTCTTTGCACCGAAACGCTCCGCTGGCCGCTGGCCGCGTATGAGGCCGCGCTTGCAAAGCTGCCACAGGCGTTGCGCGATGACCTGACCGACAGCTGGGGCGCGCCGCAGGATGATCCGCTGTTTCACGACGGGGCGTTCTGTTTTCCGGCGCTGCGCAGTGGCAAGCTGCTGGTCGCCTTGCAACCCGAACGCGGGGCGCTGGCCGAACGGGATGATGACTATCACGACCTGAGCCGCACGCCGCGCCCGGGCTATGTCGCCTTCTATCTGTGGCTGCAACAGCAGGCGGATGCGATGGTGCATGTCGGGGCCCATGGCACGCTGGAATGGCTGCCGGGCAAATCCGTCGCCCTGTCTGACGCCTGCTGGCCCGAGGCGCTGATCGGCCCGATGCCGGTGATCTATCCCTTTATCGTCAATGACCCCGGCGAGGCCGCGCAGGCCAAACGCCGTATCGGGGCCGTGACCGTGGGCCATATGCCTCCCCCGTTGGTGACATCGAAACTGCCCGATGCATTCGGACGGTTGGAACGGCTGCTGGATGAATACTCGACCGCGGACGGGCTGGACCCTGCGCGGCGCGACCGGCTGATCGCCGATATCCGAGCCGAGGCGCAGGGCCGCGGGGTTGAACAGGACCTCGGCCTAGATGCCAACGCCAGCGCGGCAGAGGCGCTGACCCGCATCGACCGCTTCGTCTGCGACATCAAGGAAACGCAATATGGCGACGGGCTGCATGTCTTTGGCGCGGGCGATCATGGGACGAGCGAGGTCGACGGGCTGATCGCGGCGCTGTCTGCGCGGTTTGTGCCCCCCGGCCCGTCGGGGTCCCCCTATCGCGGGCGCAGCGATGTGCGGCCCACGGGGCGCAACCTGTTTACCACCGATCCACGGGCCGTGCCGTCGCGCGCGGCCTATACCCAAGGGGTGAAGCTGGCCGAAGAATTGTTGCGCAAGCATTTGCAGGATCACGGCGACTGGCCCAAGGGGTTGGTCATGGACATGTGGGGCTCTGCCACCATCCGCACGGCGGGCGAGGAGTTTGCCATGGCGCTGCATCTGGCGGGTCTGTCCCCCCGCTGGGATGACGGCAGCGACCGTGTGAGCGGGTTCGACATTCTGCCGCTTGCGTTGTTGAACCGTCCGCGCATTGACGTGACTCTGCGGGTGTCCGGCCTGTTCCGCGATATGTTCCCCGGTCTGGCGCAGCTGTTTGAGGCCGCAATTGCCAAGCTGGCAGAGCGTCCCGAAACGGCTGCTGATAACCCCTATCTGGTGCAGACCCCGCGTGTCTTTGGCCCGCGCCCGGGATCCTATGGCTTGGGGATCGGCACCGCGATGGACGATTATTCCGACGAGGCTCGCACAGCGGCGGGCGAGGCGTGGCTGGCTGCGTCGTCCTACGCGATCGACGCGCGCGGAGAGATCACCTATGCCCGCGACGCGCTTGAGACGCAGCTGACGCGGGCCGATAGTTTCGTGCACCTGCAAGACCTGCCCGAGACCGATCTGCTGATGGCAGAGGATTACGCCGCCCATGAAGCCGGCTTTGCCGCCGCGATGCAGCGTTTGGGCAAGGGCGGGGCTGCCGCGCTGTACCATCTGGATGCCACCCGCCCCGACCAGCCTCGTGCCCGCACCCTGACCGAGGAGCTCGCCCGTGTGGTGCGCGCTCGTGCCGCCAACCCCGATTGGGCCACTGGCATGATGGCGCATGGTTTCCGCGGTGCCGCCGAGATTGCCGCGACACTGGATCACCTTGCCGCCTTTGCGCATCTGGCAGGCGTCGTGCCGGACCATCTGTTCGACGCCATGTTCGATGCCACGCTGGGGCGCGATGATCTGGTCGACTTCATGCAGGACGCCAACCCGCAAGCACTTGCTGCGTTGCGCGCGCGGTTTGATGCGCTGCACCGGGCGGGGCTTTGGACGTCGCGCCGCAACTCTGTCCTTGCCGAATTGGGCACCCCCGCATGAGCGCGCCGCAGGTCTTTGGCTGGTGCCCCGGTGCGCTGCGGCCGATGATGTCGGGTGACGGCCTGGTGGTGCGGCTGCGTGTGCCGATGGGGCGGCTGAGCCCTGACCAGATCCGCCGCGTTGCCACGCTGGCGCGCACCCATGGCAACGGGATGATCGACCTGTCGGCCCGCGCGAACCTGCAACTGCGCGGGGTGACAACGGATAGCCATGCCGCATTGGTCGACGGGCTGCGCGAGATTGGCCTTGTCGATGCCGATCTGGCGGCAGAGGCGCGGCGCAATATCACCGTGACGCCGTTCTGGCAGGATGGGGACGACAGCCACCGCGTGGCGCAAGCCCTGGCCCATGCGCTCTCCAGCGAAGACGCACCCGACCTGCCCAGCAAGTTCGGCTTTGCGATCGATTGCGGAGCACGGCCTGTGCTGACGTGCACCTCTGCCGATATCCGGATCGAACGTAGCGCCGCTGGCTTGATCTGCCGGGCGGACGGGGCAGAGGTGGGGCAGTCGGTGTGCGTCGAGACCGCCGCAGAGGCAGCACTGACGCTGGCCCGCTGGTTTCTGGACACCGGTGGCGTGACCGACGGACGGGGCCGCATGGCGGCGCATATCGCGACGCGGGGGGCTCAGCCGGGTGCGGATACCGCCCCCCTGCCCGCTGCGCCCGTCCCTGAGCCCGGTATGACCCCGCAAGGCACGCTTCTCGGGTTTGCCTTTGGCCAGACCACGGCGGAAAGCTTTGCGCAGCTGGCGGAGCTTGGTGCGCTGCGGCTGACCCCTTGGCGCATGGTGTTGATGGAAGAGGTCACCCCATCAGCTCCGCTGCCCGATTTCATCACCGACGCCCGCGATCTGCGCCGCCGTGTGCAGGTCTGCACCGGTGCCCCCGGCTGCCGTCAGGCTTTGTCGGACACACGCGATGCCGCCCGCGCCATTGCCGCGCATCTGTCGCCAGACAGCGACGACACGATCCATATCTCGGGCTGTGCCAAAGGCTGCGCCCATCCCGCCCCTGCCCCCGTCACGCTGACCGCCAGCCATGACGGGCATTTCACCCTTATCCGCCACGGGCGCGCAGGCGATCCGCCGCAAAGCGCGCCGCTGACAGTGACCCAAATTCAAGACAGGAGGCTTTGAGTGCCCCACACCTACGAGACCAACGGTGCCGCGATCTATCTGGAAAGCTTTGCCACCATCCGCGCCGAGGCCGATCTGGCGCGGTTCACCCCCGATGAAGAACGTGTCGCCGTTCGGATGATCCACGCCGCCGGTCTGGTCGGGCTGGAAAAGCACGTACAGTTTTCTGAAAACATGGCGCAGATTGCACGGGCGGCGCTGGCGGACGGTGCGCCAATCCTGTGTGACGCGCATATGGTGTCCGAAGGGATCACCCGCACGCGTCTGCCCGCTGACAACCAGATCATCTGCACCCTGCGCGACCCCAAGGTGCCAGAGCTGGCGCAGCAGATGGGCAACACACGCTCTGCCGCGGCGCTTGAACTGTGGCGGCCACATCTGGCGGGGGCCTTGGTGGCGATCGGCAATGCGCCCACAGCGCTGTTCCACCTGCTGAATATGCTCGAAGATCCCGACTGCCCGCGCCCTGTGGCCATCATCGGCTGCCCCGTCGGCTTTGTCGGCGCGGCGGAATCGAAAGAGGCGCTGATGCAGGATTTGCCCGTGCCGTCGATGATCGTGCAGGGGCGTTTGGGCGGTTCGGCGATTACAGTGGCGGCGGTGAACGCGCTGGCCACGTGGAAGGAATAACGATGGGCAAGGTCATTTGCATCGGGCTTGGCCCCGGCGATCCCGAATTGATGAGCGTCAAGGCGCACCGTTTGCTGACCGGCGCGCAGCACGTCGCGTTTTTCCGCAAACCCGGACGGCGCGGGCAGGCCCGCACCATCGTGGACGGCATCATGGCCGAGACGGCGGTGGAACATGCGATGGAATACCCCGTCACGACAGAGATCCACTTCAGCGATCCCGAGTACAACCGTCTGCTGTCGGCCTTCTACGACGATTGGGCTGACCGTTTGACCGACCTCGCGCAGAGTGAAGATGTGATCGTGCTTTGTGAAGGGGATCCGTTCTTTTACGGGTCGTTCATGCATCTGCACAGCCGCCTTCAGGGCCGCGCCGAGGTCGAGATCGTGCCCGGCATCACCGGCATGTCGGGCTGCTGGACCGCGACGGGGCATCCGATCACTTGGGGCGATGATGTGCTGACGGTGCTCATGGCGACGCTGGACGAGGAAGAGCTGGCCACGCGGGCCGCCAATACCGATGCGCTGGTGGTGATGAAGATCGGGCGCAACCTTGATAAGTTGAAGCGCGCACTGACCAAGGCGGGCCGCTTGCAAGACGCATGGCTGGTCGAGAAAGGCACGATGGCGGGGCAGACGGTGCAAAAGCTGACGGATGTCCCGGCCGAAGTGCCCTATTTCTCGATCGCGATCGTGCATGGGCAGGGGCGGCGGCCATGACGGGCTGGGTGCGCGTTGTCGGCCTTGGCCCCGGGGACGAGGCGCTGGTCACGCCAGAGGTGCGCGCCACCGTGGACGCGGCGACCGATATTGTCGGCTACATCCCCTATGTGCGCCGGATTGCCCCGCGGGACGGGCTGACCCTGCATGAAAGCGACAACCGGGTAGAGCTGGACCGCGCCGCACATGCGCTTGAAATGGCGGCAACGGGCCGGCGTGTTGTGGTGGTGTCTTCGGGCGATCCGGGGGTCTTTGCCATGGCCTCTGCCCTGTTCGAGGCGTTGGAGAAAGGCCCGGAAGACTGGCTGGCAATCGATATTCGCGTCCTGCCCGGCATCACCGCGATGCTCGCGGCGGCGGCGCGGTTGGGGGCACCGCTGGGGCATGATTTCTGCGCGATCAACCTGTCGGACAATCTGAAGCCCTGGTCGCTGATCGAAAAACGGCTGCGGCTGGCGGGGGAAGCGGGGTTTGCCATGGCGTTTTACAACCCGCGCTCTGCCTCGCGGCCGCATCAGTTCGCCACCGCGCTTGATATTCTGCGCGAGGCCTGCGGGCCGGAGACCTTGATCTCTTTCGCGCGCAACGTCAGCCACCCGGACGAGACATTGCGCACCGTCACGCTGGCCGAAGCGACGCCAGAGATGGCCGATATGCGCACGGTCGTGATCGTCGGCAACGCCGACACCCGCCGCGTCGGGCCCCATATCTACACGCCACGGTCCGTCGTATGATCAAGCCACGCCAGGATATCGTCGAGCCGCGCAAATGTGGTGCGAGGGGGCACCGCGGGGCGCTGGATCATCAGCACGCGCAGCCCCAGTTCGCGCGCGGCGATAAGCTTGGCCTCGGCCCCCGTGCCGCCGGCGTTCTTGGCGATGATCAGCTTGGTCCCGTGGTCGCGCAGCAGGGCGATGTCTCCGGCCACGTCGAACGGTCCGCGGGCGAGGGTCACGGTCGTATGCGGCAAGGGCAGCGGCGCGGCGGGCTGGTCCACCAGCCGCAGCAGATAATGGTGCTGCGGATGGTTGGCAAAGACGGACAGCGCCTGCTTGCCGATGGCCAGAAAGACCCGCGTCGGCACCTGCGGCAGGGATGCGGCGGCGGCTTCGATACTTGGCAGATGGGTCCAATTGTCGGCGGCAGTCTCGGGCCAAGGGGCACGCTCAAAAGCGGCCAGCGGGATGCCTGCCTGCGTGCTGGCGGCATGGGCGTTACGGCTCATCTGCGCGGCGAAGGGATGGGTCGCGTCGATCACGCGGGTGATATGGTTCTGCGCGATAAACGCCAGCAATCCGGCCACGCCGCCAAAGCCACCTACGCGGGTGGGCAGCGGCTGCGCCACGGGGGCGGCCGTGCGTCCGGCATAGCTGAACAGCGCATCATCGCCACGGTCGGCCAGCGCGCGCGCGAGGCTGGACGCCTCTGTCGTGCCGCCAAGAATGAGGGTGCGCGTCATGGCTGATCCTGTTGCTGCCTGGGTGACCCTGATTGGTCTGGGCGAAGATGGCCTTGGCGGGCTGACCGATGCAAGCCGAAAGGCGCTGGCAGAGGCCGACGTGATCTTTGGCGGGGCGCGGCATCTGGCGCTTTGTGACGCGGGCGCGCGGGGACGCGAATGGCCGTTGCCGTTCAGCGTAGAGCCGGTGTTGGAACATCGCGGGCGTGCGGTTGTGGTGCTCGCCTCGGGTGATCCGTTCTGGCACGGCGTGGGCGGTTCGCTGGCGCAGGTGCTGGCCCCGTCGGAATGGCGCTGCTTTCCCGCACCGTCCTGCATGACGCTGGCGGCTGCGCGGCTTGGCTGGCGGTTGGAGGAGGTCACGACCCTTGGCCTGCATGCTGCCCCGTTCGAGGTGTTGCTGCCCCATCTGGCGGCAGGCGCGCGGCTGATCTGCACTTTGCGCGATGGTGCGGCCCCTGCGGCGCTGGCAGACTATCTGACCGCGCAGGGTTTCGGCCCGTCCCGCCTGACGGTGATGGAGGCGCTTGGCGGTCCGCGTGAAATCGCGCGCGCGGCCGATGCCGCGACGTTTGACCTGGACGGCGTCGCCGCCCCTGTGGTGGTGGCGATTGCGGTATCGGGGGGGGCTGGGATCAGCCACGCGCCCGGACGGCCCGAGGCGCTTTTTGCCCATGACAGCCAGATCACCAAATCACCCATGCGCGCATTGACGCTGGCCGCGCTTGCGCCGCGTGCGGGGGAGCTGTTGTGGGATGTGGGGGGCGGGTCGGGCTCTGTCTCTGTTGAATGGTGTCTGGCCGCGCCGCAAGCGCAGTCCATTGCAATCGAGCCGCGCGAAAGCCGCTGCGATAATATCATTGAAAACGCCCGCCGCTTTGGGCTGGCGGGTCGGATGCGCTGCGTGCAGGGCACGGCCCCCGATGCGCTGGCCGATCTGCCCCTGCCCGCTGCGGTCTTTCTGGGTGGTGGCGCATCAGAGGATGTCTTGCAGGCGATCTGGGACAGGATCACGCCGGGCACGCGGCTGGTGGCGAATGCGGTGGCGCTTGAAACCCAAGCCTTGCTGATCCGCTGGCACGGGATGCACGGCGGGCAATTGCTGCGGATCGACTTGGCGCAGGCGGCCCCGTTGGGGACCATGCAGGGCTGGCATCCCAGCCGCCCGCAACTGCAATGGAGCGTGACCCGATGATCGTCGCGGGCATAGGATTGCGCGCAGATGCGACCGATGCGGATTTACACGCGGCCCTTGCGCTGACGCGGCGCAGGCCGGACACGCTCGCGACCCTCGCGATCAAGGTGACGCCGGCGCTACGGCGTTTTGCCGATAGTCTGGGATTGCCGCTGATCGAACTGTCGGAAGCCGATATCGCAGACATCCCGACGCGCACCGTGTCACCGCGCGTGCAGGCGCGGTTCGGGACCGGATCACTTGCCGAGGCCGCCGCATTGCGCGTTGCCGGTCGCGGTGCCAAATTGACGACCTTGCGTGTGACCAGCCCCAATGGCATGGCCACCGTAGCTATCGCGGAAGGAATTGCCCCATGACTGTTCACTTTATCGGCGCGGGCCCCGGTGCCCCTGATCTGCTGACCCTGCGGGGGCGCGACCTGATCGCGGCCTGCCCTGTGTGTCTTTATGCCGGATCGCTGGTCCCGTCAGAGCTGCTGTCCTACTGCCCTGCGGATGCGAAGATCGTGAACACCGCGTCGCTGTCGCTGGACGAGATCATGGCAGAGATCAAGGCCGCCGATGATGCGGGGCAGGATGTGGCGCGGCTTCATTCGGGAGATCTGTCGGTCTGGTCCGCCATGGGCGAGCAGCTGCGCCGCTTGCGCGAGCTGGACATCGAGTATGACATTACCCCCGGCGTGCCCGCCTTTGCCGCTGCCGCCGCCGCTTTGGGGAACGAGCTGACGCTGCCCGGTGTGGCGCAGTCGCTTGTTCTCACTCGGACATCTGGGCGGGCGTCAGCCATGCCCGAGGGTGAAACGCTCGAGAATTTTGCCGCCACGGGTGCCACGCTGGCGATCCACCTGTCGGTGCATGTGCTGGATGATGTGGTCGCGCGGCTCACCCCTCATTACGGAGAGGACTGCCCCGTCGCCATCGTCTGGCGCGCCAGCTGGCCGGATCAACGGGTGGTGCGGGCCACTTTGGGCAGCGTGATCGACGCCACCGACGGCGAACGCGGGCGCACGGCGCTGATCCTTGTGGGCCGCGCGCTGACGGCTGAGGAGTTCCGCGAAAGCTGTCTGTACGCGGGCGATTACGACCGCCGCTTCCGCCCCGTGGGCACAGAGCCGCGCTTTCCCGAGGGCACAGAATGATGGAGACTACGCAACTGCCCAAGGGCCTGATGATCTCGGCCCCCGCGTCGGGCACGGGCAAGACCACCTTGATGTTGGGCCTTTTGAACGCGCTCAGCCGTCGCGGCGTCGACGTGCGCCCGTTCAAGAGCGGGCCGGATTACATCGACCCCGGCTTCCACCGCGCGGCTTGCGGGCGGTCGTCCTACAATATCGATAGCTGGGCCATGGGCTCGGGTGTGTTGTGCAATCTGATCGGCACCGCCCATGGCGGCGATCTGGCCCTGATCGAAGGGTCAATGGGGCTGTTTGATGGTGTGGCGCAACCGGGGGAAACCTCGAACGGGGCGAGCGCGGATATCTCTGCCATGACGGGCTGGCCGGTGGTGTTGCTGCTGGATGTATCGGGTCAGGCGCAATCGGCTGCGGCCACCGCCCTTGGGTTCAAGACGATGCGCCCGGATGTGCATGTCGCGGGTGTGGTGCTGAACAAGGTCGCCAGCCCCCGTCACGAGGCGCTGCTGCGTCTGGGGATGGAGCAGGTCGGCATCCCCGTTCTGGGCGCGCTGCCCCGACAGGGATCGGTCACGCTGCCGGAACGCCACTTGGGTCTGGTGCAGGCCGAGGAACAGCCCGAGCTGATGAAGCTGCTGGATGCGGCGGGAGATTTCATCGCGCAGCATATCGATCTTGATCTGATCGTCTCTGCCGCCCAAGGGCGCAGTATTCCCGACGGGCCAGATGTGCTGCCCCCGCCCCCCGGTCAACGGATCGCTTTGGCCAAAGACGCCGCGTTTTCGTTCATCTATCCGCATTTGCTGGACCACTGGATCGCCGCGGGTGCGCAGGTGCTGCCGTTCTCGCCGCTGGCGGATGAGGCACCGGACGACAGCGCTGACATCTGCTGGCTGCCCGGCGGCTATCCCGAGCTGCATGCCGGACGCCTTGCCGCTGCCGCGCAGTTCCGCGACAGCCTGCAACAATTCGCCACGACGCGCCCGGTGCATGGGGAATGCGGTGGCTATATGGCGATGGGGGCCGGGTTGGTCGACAAGGAAGGCGTGCGGCACCAGATGGCGGGGCTGCTGGGGCTGGAAACCAGCTATGAGAAGCGCAAGATGCATCTGGGCTACCGGCTTGCCACGCTGAACGAACCCGGCCCCGGCTATGACGCGGGCGCGCGGTTGCGGGGACATGAATTCCACTACTCGACCATCCTGTCGCAACCAGACACGCCGCTGGCGCGGGTGGTCGATGCCAATGGGGCCGAAGTGCCCGAGACAGGCTCGCGCCGCGGCCATGCGACGGGCACCTTCTTTCACCTGATCGCGGGGGCGTCATGAGCGGTTTTGTCTCTTTCGTCTCCTCCGGTCCGGGTGATCCTGAACTGCTGACCGTGAAGGCGGTAAAGCGGTTGCAAGAGGCCGAAGTCGTGCTGTTCGACGATCTGTCGGCGGGTCCGATCCTTGAACATGTCTCGCCCGAGGCGGATCTGATCGGGGTCGGCAAACGCGCCGGACGGCTGTCTCCGAAGCAGGATCACGTGAGCCGTTTGCTGGTCGAACACGCATTGACCGGCGCGCGGGTGGTGCGGCTGAAAAGTGGGGACGCGGGCGTGTTTGGCCGGCTTGAAGAAGAGCTGACCGCGCTGAAAGCGGCAGGCGTCGCCTTCGAGATCATCCCCGGTGTGACGGCGGCGTCTTCGGCGGCGGCGGCGGCGATGATCCCGCTGACCCGACGGCTGACCGCGCGGCGGGTGCAATTCATCACCGGCCACGGCGAATCGGGTGCCTTGCCCGAAGATCTGAACATGGCGGCGCTGGCCGACCCTACGGCGACCACGGTCGTCTACATGGGCCGCCGCACCTTTGCAGGTTTCGCCGCGCGGCTGATCGAGGCGGGCTTGCCCCCCTCGACCCCAGCCCTGCTGGCAGAGGCGGTATCGACCCCCGATCAAAAGCTGAGCCGCCACACCGTGGAAAGCCTTGCCCATCTGCCGCTGGATCCCGCAACGTCAGCGCCTGCGCTGATCCTTTACGGGCCGTTGACCGAATAGATGACTTGACAAAACCAGCCCGAAAATGACCACCTATTCCGGACGGTTCCCCGTGCGCCTTCGGGCAATCGGGGTGAAAAGGGAATACGGTGCGGTGCCAAAGCAAAGGTGCCAAATCCGGAACTGCCCCCGCACCTGTAAGTGAAGAGCAACCCGCATTGCCACTGGGCCACACCGCCTGGGAAGGCGCGGCACGCATGGACGCACAAAGTCAGGAGACCTGCCGTCATGGGGATGATCCCTGTTCCAACTGGCTGCCCCCCGGGGCGGCTTTCACATTATGCCGTCGGGGAAGACGGTAAGGAGACCTGAATATGCATATCGAACCCGAAGTCGTGACCGGCGCCAAGCTGGTCCTGTCCTATGGCACCGCTGCCGGTGCTGCGGCCTATACCGCGAAAACCGCAATGGACTCTGTCCGTGAAAAAGGCGTCGTGCCTTTTGCGGGCGGGGCCGCGGTGGCCACCGCGCTCACCTTTGTCTTTTTCCAGGTCTTCCCGCATTTCCCCGTGGGCGTGAGCGAAGTGCACCTGATCCTCGGGTCGACCCTGTTCTTGCTGTTCGGCGTGGCCCCTGCGGCTGCCGGTCTGGCGCTTGGTCTGCTGGCGCAGGGCGTGTTCTTTGCCCCCATCGACCTGCCGCAATACACGATGAACGTCACCACGCTGCTAGTGCCCTTGTTCATGGTCTCGGCGCTGGCCAAACGCATCATCGCGCCCAACACCGCCTATGTTGATCTGACCTATGTTCAAGCGCTCAAGCTGTCGACCGCGTTTCAGGCGGGCGTTGTGGGCTGGGTGGCGTTCTGGGCCATCTACGGTCAGGGCTTTGCCGCCAGCAACATCGCCGCTGTGGCCAGCTTTGGCGGGGCCTATATGATGGTCATCCTGATCGAGCCGCTGGTGGATCTGGCCGTGCTCGCCGCCGCGAAAACCCTGCGTGATTTCGCGGGCAGCGCGCTGTTCACCAAACGTCTAACACAGACTGCCGCTGAATAATCCAAGACCCGACGCGGCCCCCTACTCTGCGGGCCGCGTCACCCCCTGCCGGAGCCTCAAGATGTTTACGCTTTCACTGATCGGCATCGGGTCCGGCAATCCCAAACACCTGACATTACAAGCCATCGACGCGCTGAATGCCTGCGATGTGATCCTGATTCCGTCCAAGGGCGCAGGCAAAGATGATCTGGCCGGCCTGCGGCACGAGATTTGCGCCCAGGTGCTGCGGTCGGACGGGCCTGATATTCACGAATTCACCCTGCCCAAACGCGACGCCGCCAACCCTGATTATCACGCGGGCGTCCACGATTGGCATGATGCCATTGCGCAGGTCTGGCTGGCCGAGATGCAGCGCACCCTGCCCAAAGGCGGCCGTGTCGGCTTTCTCGTCTGGGGGGATCCGTCGCTGTATGACAGCACCCTGCGCATTGCGGAGCGGTTGCAAAAGGCCGTCACACTCACCGTCGATGTCGTGCCGGGGATCACCTCTCTTCAGGTACTGACGGCGGGCCATGCGATCCCGCTGAACACCATCGGCAATCCCGTCACCATCACCACCGGTCGGCAGCTGCGCGATCATGGCTGGCCACTGGGTGTGGATACGATTGCCGTCATGCTGGACGGCACCTGCGCCTTCGAGGTGTTGCGGCAGCACAGCGACATACACATCTGGTGGACCGCCTATGCCGGCATGCCGAACGAGCGTCGCATCGCAGGCCCGCTGGATCAGGTCTGCGACCGCATCATCGCAACACGGGCAGAGGCCCGCGCCGCCCATGGCTGGATCATGGATATCTACCTGCTGCGCCGGTAGACACGCGCGCTACAGCTTTTCGAGCCGTTGCAAGATCGGGCAATCGGGGCGGTCATCGCCAGCGCATTCATGCACCAGATGGGTCAAGGTCTGACGAATATCTTGCAGGTCCGCGATCTTGCTTTCGATCTGCGCCAGATGTTGCTGGGCGATGGCGCGGACATCGGCGCTGGCGCGATCCTGATCATCCCAAAGCGCCAGCAGGTCGCGGCAATTCTCGATCGTGAAGCCCAAGGCCCGCGCACGGCCCAGAAACGTCAGCTTGTGCACGTCGCTGTCGGAAAAGCTGCGATACCCGTTCGTGTCGCGCGCAGGCGTGATCAGACCGATGTCTTCGTAGTAGCGGATGGTCTTGGCAGGCAGACCTGCGCTTTTCGACACGTCACCGATGTTCATGGACGTCTCCTTTCGTTGAATTAGGCGGTTGCTGCGGCGGCGATCCACCGCAGGCGCAGGGCGTTGAACAGGACAAAGACGCTCGACAATGCCATGGCGGCGGCGGCAAGCACGGGCGACAGCAGCACGCCGAACAGCGGATAGAGCACACCGGCTGCAACGGGGATCAGCAGCGCGTTATAGCCAAAGGCCCAAAAGAGGTTCTGGCGGATATTGCGCATGGTGTGCTGGCTGATGTGCAGGGCGTTCACCACCCCTTGCAGATCGCCCGACATCAGCACCACGTCGGCCGCTTCGATAGCGACATCCGTCCCGGTACCGATGGCGATACCCACGTCGACCCCCGCCAGCGCGGGCGCATCATTGATCCCGTCCCCGACAAAGGCGACCTTGTGGCCCGCCTGTTGCAGGTCCTCCAGCGCGGCGACCTTGCCATCGGGCAGCACTTCGGCGACCACGGTATCGATCCCCAAACGGTCGGCAATCGCCTGCGCCGTCGCCTTGTTGTCACCGGTGATCATTGCGATTTTCAGCCCCGCTTCGTGCAGTGCCTCCAGCGCCTGGGGCGTCGTTTCCTTGATCGGGTCGGCGACGCCGATCATCGCGACAAGCGCCCCATCCACGGCGGCGAAAAGCGGTGTCTTGCCCTCTGCCCCCCATGCTGCCGACCGCCCCTCTGCCGCGCCGAGAGAGACCCCTTCGGCCTGCATGAAACGGTCCGCCCCGACAAGCACGCGACGCCCCTCGACCTCGGCGCGTACGCCGTGGCCGGTTTGCGAGGCAAAAGAGGTCACCGCTGCCAGCGACAGCCCCTTTGTTTCGGCATGGCGCAGGATGGCGCTGGCAATCGGGTGCTCTGACTGCGCCTCGACCGACGCGACGAGCCGCAACGCATCGGCCTGCGACCAGCCGTTGAAGACATCCAGATCCGTCACCTCGGGCCGACCAGCGGTAAGCGTGCCGGTTTTATCAAGCGCGATGGTATCGACCTCGGCCAAGACCTGCAGCGCGTCCCCCTTGCGGAACAGTACGCCCATCTCGGCCCCTCGCCCTGTGCCCACCATGATAGAGGTCGGCGTGGCCAGCCCCATCGCACAGGGGCAGGCGATGATCAGCACCGCGACGCTTGCCACCAGAGCGTGCCCCAAGGACGGCTGCGGCCCGAAAGCCAGCCAGACAAGGAAGGTGGCCGCGGCAATCGCCATGACGACGGGCACGAACCACATGGTGATGCGGTTGACCATATCCTGCACCGGCAGCTTGGCACCTTGGGCGTCCTCGACCATGCGCACGATCTGCGACAGGGTCGTGTCCGCGCCCACATGGGTCGCGCAGTAGACCAGCGCGCCGGTGCCATTCACCGTCCCTCCGACCACACGCATGTCGGGCAGCTTTTCGACGGGCACGGGTTCGCCGGTGATCATGCTTTCATCGACATAGGAACTGCCACGTGTCACGGTCCCGTCTACGGCGATCTTTTCACCGGGGCGCGCATGGATCAGATCGCCGACGGTGATCGCGTCGATCGCAACCTCTGACACGTTGCCGTCTCGCTCTACCCGCGCGGTTTTGGGGCGCAGCCCGACCAGCTTGCGGATCGCTTGTCCGGTTTGGCCCTTGGCCCGCGCCTCTAGCGTGCGCCCCAGCAGGATCAGCGTGACGATCATCGCGGCGGCTTCGAAATAGACCGCTTGCGCACCGGCGGGCAGCAACTGTGGCAAGAACAGCGCCACGGTGGAAAAGCCCCATGCCGCCGTGGCCCCCAGAAACACCAGAGAGTTCATGTCAGGCGTGCGTTTCAACAGCGCTGGCACGCCGGTGACAAAAAAGCGCCGCCCGGGCCATGCCAGAACGATGGTGGTCAGTACGAACTGGATCGACCAGCTCAGCTGCTGCCCCAGCGTCGACATGACCCAATGGTGGAACGCGGGGATCATATGGCCGCCCATCTCGAGCACAAACACCGGCAGGGTCAGCGCCGCGGCCAGCAGCGTCATACGTTTAAGATGCGCGGCTTCTTCAACCTTGCGGTCCGGCGCGAGGGAAGATGCGGTGTCCGTCACGGGGGTGGCGGGGTAGCCCGCGGCTTGCGCAGCCTGCACAATGGCGGCATCCGGCTCTGCGCTAAGCGACTGCACCACGGCCTCTTCCCGGGCGAGGTTGACGCTGACATCGACCACACCCGGCACGGCCGCCAAGGCGCGTTCGACCCGCCCGACGCAGGATGCACAGGACATGTTTTCAATGGCATAGCGCCGCGTTTGCAAGGTGGCGGGGTAGCCTGCGGTCGCAAGTGCGGCGACGGCGTCCTTGGGGTCGAAACCCGATGCCACCTGCAGCGACGCGGTTTCCGAGGCGAGGTTCACGCGGGCGTCCTGCACACCCTCCACGCGCCCAAGCGCGGTCTCGACCCGCCCCACGCAAGAGGCGCAATTCATACCGCCAATGCCAAAATTTATCGCAACTACATCGCCCATCAGCCGTCTCCTTGGGGTGTCTTGCCCCTCAGATAGGGCTTCCAGTTAATGGAAGGTCAAGCGGTGATATGGATTTTATTCGATCTCGCTGCAGATTCCGGTGTCTGCCCTAGGCCGGTTAAGACTTTGGAAAGACATCTGCGCGATGGTGAGCGTCAAACGATGAGCGGAGGGTGTGTATCGACGGATGCAGTCAAGAACACTGGTGATCAAGGGAAAAGGCGGATTGGGCAACCGCATCCTGTCTGCGATCTCGGGTCTGGTTTACGCTGATCTCTCCGGCCGCAAGCCCGTGATCGACTGGCGCGACGGCAGCTATGCGCCGCTTGGTGAAAACGCTTATCCGCTGCTATTCCAGTCTCCGATCGGGGGCGAAGCGATTGGGGGTGCCACAATGGATGACGGGGCCGATGTTTGCCCCCCGATCTGGGCTGGCAATCTGAACCGCCAGCCTCAAGACATGATCGACGCCTATATGCCGCGGTCACACTCAAACCCCTGGGGCTATCGGCGGCTTTGCGTGGACCTCAAGCGGCTGGACCAGTCTCAGGCGGTGGCGGTCTATTGGTCTTACCTGCCAAAGCTGGGCCGCATGCGGCAGCATCTGCGCCGGGATGCACGCTTTGCCAAACGGGGGGAGCGCGAGGTTTTCGCCAATTATCTTGGCCGCTATTTTACCCCCAACGCACGGGTCCGCCATGCGCTATCGCACATGCGCCCCACGGCAAAACTGCCCAGCATCGGGGTTCATATCAGGTTCACCGATCGAAAAATCCCGCTTGGCCCAGTGCTAAAGACCCTGGAGCAGCTAAAGGCCCGCCATCCGACCGCGACCATCTTTCTTGCGACGGACAATGCCGAGATCGAGAATCGTTTGAAGCGTGCGTTCGACAAGGTCATAACCCATCCCAAACGGCTAGGCCCTGCCGGCGCGCGTTTGCATGGGCCGGATACAACATGCAACCCGCTGCAAGAGGCGGAAAATGCCCTGATCGACATGTGGCAATTGTCGCGTTGTGATCACCTGATCTATTCCCGCCGCTCGACCTTCTCTGTCACCTCTGGCTACTTGGGGCGTTTTGCCCCTGCGCGTATCCACGATGTCGAACGGTATTCTCCGACGCTTTGGGCGAAGGAACTGTTGCAACGCTATGCTTGATCATACCCCCGCAACCATGTCTTGCGGGCGGCCCAGACCGCCGCCCAATGCGCCGCCCGCGCCCGTCTTTGCGCCTTGCGCGAAGCCACGAACGGCCGCGTGGCCAAATACCGAAGCGCCGACCAAAGCCACATCAGAAAGACCCCCGCCCCCTGTTGCCACGCCGGCCAGTGATCGCGGACCAATGAAGCACGCGACGTCATCACCGCGATCGCCTTTGCCTCTGTCACCGTGGTCGAGGCCCCGACATGATGCACGATCTGCGCCTTCGGCGTGATCAGTGGCTGATGCCCCAAGTGAATCGCGCGCAGGCAAAGATCGGCATCCTCGCCATACATGAAATATTTCTCCGAAAAGCCGCCCAGTTGATGCCACAAGGAACGGTCGATCAACAGAAAACACCCCACAACGATATCGACAGGGCGCACAGAATCCCGCGGCCAGCGCCCGTAGGCTTCAGGGTTAATCACCGCGCTGCGCGGGAAAGCTGTGGTGAGCCCGATCGCTTTGAACAACAGGCTGGCCACGGTGGGCCGCGCCCAACAAGACGCGATGTTAAGCGACCCATCAGCAAAAATGGTGCGCCCACCCCATATCCCCGCCTGCGGATTTTCGCGCGCAAAGGCGACGAGTTGATCGACCGCATCTGTATGAAGTTCGGTATCAGGGTTCAGCAACAGTAAATAGTCGGAACAACACTGCTGCGCGGCAAGATTATTCGCGCGCGCAAAGCCCAGATTCTGTGCCGAGCGGACCAGACGGACCTGCGGAAACGCCGCAGCTATCGCATCTGCCGAACCGTCAGAGGAGGCGTTATCCCAAACAATACACTCAAATTGAGTCAACTGCGTGTGTTCATACAGCGTTTCTATCGCCCTAAGCGTCAATTCCCGCGTGTTGTAACTGACGATCACGACACTGAGGGCAGGCCCGCGATCAACCGTCGCCAGCTTCAGCACCCCGTCGCCCGCAACACGACACCCACGGTTGCCTTTAGTATTCGCAGATCCTCGGACAGTGACAGGGTGCTGAAGTATTGCGTGTCGAAATCTGCGCGCTCTGAAAACCTTGCTCTGTTCCGGGATGAGACCTGCCAGTTCCCACTGATCCCCGGCCGCATTCTTTCGTAGTGGTCACCCTGATAAAGCCCCCTTTGAGACACCAACATGGGTCGGGGCCCGACGAGGCTCATCTCTCCTCTCAGCACGTTAACGAACTGGGGTAGTTCATCCAGTGACGTGCAGCGCAAGAACCGGCCCACCGTTGTGACACGGGGATCGTGACGCAGCTTCTGGTTTTGTCGCCATTCATCCCTGGCCTTTGGATTTTGTGCTAAATAGTCTCTTAGCGAGTGTGGATCGTGGGGATGCATTGTTCGCAGCTTCCACATCTTGAAGACCCGCCCATCTTTACCGACGCGTTCCTGGGTGAAGAACGGAGACTGCCCAGTTGCTGCCACAAGACAGGCAAGAAGGCAGATCACGAGAACCACGATCGGTGCAGATAAAATGCAAAAGACGATGTCAAAACAGCGCTTGCCATATAGACGATAAAGCTCCCGATGCAGATCGCTCCGCTGCAGGGTGTCCACGCGTGGATAGGCTTGGCGTTTAAAGACATTTGTATGATGCACCGGAAACTCCTTCTTCGGCTCAGGCCAGGGGAAAGGTCGATGCATCAATGGTTATGGGGACAGGCTTACTACGGGGTTAAGGAAAAACATCCAATTTGAATGACTGTGTAGAAAAGCCGTTCATCATGACGCGTTCCAAACGCGACGACGGCGATAAACCCGTTACACTGCATGATGTAATTTACGGTAAACTATGGTTTGCGCCGGCCACTCAGCGCAGGCGCTTGTCGCCAAGTCGCGTATATGCCGCCAAGAGATGCGGTTCGGACGAAGACCATGCCAGCGCATTCACGACCCTCTCGCGCCCGGCCTTCCCCATCGCCGCTCTTAATGACGGGTCGTCGATGAGCTGTTTAATGCAATCGGCAAATCGAATCGGATCATTTGAAGCCGCGTAGAGGGAGGCCGTTTCGGCGGTGCGCCGACCTTCGGTCAGGTCGAACTGAACGACAGGTTTGCCCAGCGCCATGTATTCAACCACCTTGTTCATTGATGATATGTCGTTCATCGCATTGCAGGGATCTGGGGCAAGCCCCATATCTATCGTGTTCAAGGCGTCCACCAAAGCGCGGCCATAAAGTGCGCCGGTGAACGTAAAGTAACCCGTCAACCCAAGGTCATCGACCTGGCGTTTCATGTCGGGCAATGAGGGGCCGAAGCCAATAATCAAAAAGTGGATATCGCGCGTGCCCGAGGTCACAAGGTGATGCGCCGCGAAAAGCAACAGATCCATTCCCTCCTGCTGTCCGATCACGCCGACATACCCAAGAAGCGTCTTTCCCTCGCGCCGGTATCTCTGCGACCCTGGCCCAGGCGTAAAATCTGTCAGGTTCGGAGCGGAGCGCACAACGAATATGTCGTCGTGGCATTTGCCCCCCCGTGTCATCGCGATTTCGCGAAAGCTTTCATTCGGGGATATCACCACGAATGCAGCACGGTAGCTGAGCAATTCACACTTTCGCATGACGTGGTAACCTACGCCTTGTTTGTTAAACTTGGCGACAAAAAGTTCTGGGCAGACATCGTGCTGGTCAAACACATAAGAAACACCCTTGCGTCGGTACCACATGGCAAGAAGGCAGATCAGATCAGGTGGATTGCACCCGTGGATCGCCTGAAAAGGATTTTGCCGCCAAATACGCCGCGCAAGCCGAAACCAATGCCAGATTGCGCTAGCATATTCCCTAGCATATGAAACCGCGCCGCCTCCGGTTTCAGGAACAGCGGGGTACCGGTAAATATCCACGCCTTCGCGCCGTTCAAATGGCGCAACCCATCCCTGACCCGTGGGCGAAATGATAGAGACTTGGTAGCCTGCGCGGACCAACGTCGTCGCTTCCAGCCAGACCCGGCGATCGAGCGGCACTGGTAGGTTTTCAACCACGATCAAGATATGACGCACGGGCGGTTCGGGCATAGGTCCTTCAACATCAGAATCAGATTGGCGTCCGTTTTGGCAGCCACGGGTGAACATGAAGTTAATTCCGAAGCGCCGTCGCCCTAAGTTGTCTCCAATAGGAAACATCACCGCTCGGTTCAGCCAATTACCCGGTTTTTGCATCAATCTTGCTTGATTTGGGGGCTTGCCGCGCCCTTTCGCCCCGCGTATTCCAGCACGTGGGACACCCTTCCCCAACGAAGGGCGCTTATCTGAAAGGGTAGCTACATGGCTATTACGACACCGACCTCGCGGCCCACGAATCCGCGTTTTTCCTCTGGCCCGTGCGCCAAACCCCCCGCTTATGACCTGACCAAGCTTGCGAGCGCGCCTTTGGGGCGTAGCCACCGCGCGGCACCGGGCAAAGCGAAATTGCTTGAAGCAATTGAAACCACCCGCGAAATTCTGGGCGTGCCTGCCGACTATAAGATCGGCATCGTTCCGGCGTCTGACACTGGCGCTTATGAAATGGCGATGTGGTCGTTGCTGGGCGAACGCCCTGCGGAAATGGTCGCATGGGAATCCTTCGGCGCAGGCTGGGTGACCGACGCCGTGAAACAGCTCAAGATCGAGCACACGGTACATACCGCGGATTATGGTCAAATTGTCGACATGTCGGCGTTGAACTACGACAACGACGTGTGCTTCACTTGGAACGGGACAACCTCTGGCGTGCGCGTCCCAACGGGCGATGTTATCCCTGCCGACCGCAAGGGGCTGACACTATGCGATGCGACATCGGCTGCTTTTGCGATGGATCTGCCGTGGGACAAACTGGATGTGACGACATTCAGCTGGCAGAAAGTTCTGGGCGGCGAAGCAGCACACGGCATGCTGATCCTCAGCCCTCGTGCCGTCGAGCGGCTTGAAAACTATACGCCTGCTTGGCCCCTGCCCAAGATCTTCCGCCTGACCAAAGGTGGCAAGCTGATCGACGGGATTTTCAAGGGCGAGACGATCAACACGCCTTCGATGCTTTGCGTTGAAGATTACCTGCTGGCGCTTGATTGGGCGAAATCCGTCGGCGGCCTGCAAGGTCTGATCGCGCGCGCCGATGCGAATACGGCAGCGATCACGGATTTTGTGGACACGCATGACTGGATCGAATTCCTCGCGGTTGATCCGGCGACACGGTCGAACACATCGGTCTGCCTGAAATTCAATGACGACCGGATCGCAGACGGCGCAGCCTTCGCAAAAGCTGTCGCGAAACGTCTCGCGGACGAGGATGTCGCATTGGACATCGGTGCCTACCGCGATGCCCCTGCCGGTCTGCGGATCTGGTGCGGCGGCACCGTCGAAACCTCTGACATCCAGGCCATGCTGCCTTGGTTGGAATGGGCTTTCGAAGCCGAGATCAACGCTTAATTTCGGGTTCCCCGCTTGGCGATCACGCCAGGCGGGTGGCTAACCCACGCCCCCCTTCTATTCAAAAAAGGAGCGCCAATCATGGCCCCCAAAGTGCTTATTTCCGACAAACTCTCGGACGCCGCCGTTCAAATCTTCAAAGACCGCGGCATTGACGTCGACTTCCAACCCGATCTTGGCAAAGACAAGGACAAGCTTGCCGCTGTGATCGGCGATTACGACGGGCTCGCGATCCGGTCCGCGACGAAAGTGACCGAAAAGATCCTCGCCAATGCGACCAACCTCAAGGTGATCGCCCGCGCCGGTATCGGCACCGATAACATCGACAAGGATGCGGCCTCGAAAAAGGGTGTCATCGTCATGAACACCCCCTTCGGCAACATGATCACCACGGCAGAACACGCGATTGCGATGATGTTCGCCGTTGCCCGTCAAATCCCCGAGGCTTCGGCCTCCACCCATGCCGGCAAATGGGAAAAGTCCAAATTCATGGGGGTCGAGCTTACGGGTAAAACCCTTGGCGTCATCGGTGCCGGCAACATCGGCGGCATCGTCTGCGATCGCGCCCGCGGCCTGAAGATGAAAGTCGCGGCCTATGACCCCTTCCTGAGCGAAGAAAAAGCCAAGAAGATGGGTGTCGAGAAAGTCGAGCTGGACGATCTGCTGGCGCGCGCGGACTTCATCACGTTGCACGTGCCTTACACGGATCAAACCGCAAATATCCTGTCCAAGGAAGCCTTGGCGAAAACCAAAAAAGGTGTGCGGATCATCAACTGTGCCCGCGGCGGTCTGGTCGACGAAGAAGCATTGGCCGAAGCGCTGAAATCCGGCCATGTCGCTGGCGCAGCCTTCGACGTGTTCAAGGAAGAGCCCGCGACCGAAAACCCGCTGTTCGGCCTCCCCAACGTCGTCTGCACCCCCCACCTTGGGGCCGCCACGACGGAAGCACAGGAAAACGTGGCACTTCAGGTCGCTGAACAGATGTCCGACTACCTGCTGACCGGTGCCGTCACAAACGCCCTGAACATGCCGTCCGTCACCGCCGAAGAGGCAAAGGTCATGGGCCCGTGGATCACTTTGGCGGGTCACCTTGGGGCCTTCATTGGCCAGATGACGGATGAAGCCGTGAAGGCGATCAACATCCTTTACGACGGTCAGGTGTCCGAGATGAACCTGAACGCGCTGAACTGCGCGGTCGTGGCGGGCATCATGAAACGTGCCAACCCCGACGTGAACATGGTCAGCGCCCCCGTTGTTGCGCGCGAAAAAGGCATCCAGATCAGCACCACCAATCAGGACAAATCCGGTGTCTTCGACGGCTATGTGAAAGTTACCGTTGTCACCGAGAAACGTGAACGGTCGATCGCGGGCACCGTGTTCTCGGATGGCAAACCACGCTTCATCCAGATTAAAGGCATCAATATCGAAGCCGAAGTTGGTGCGCATATGCTCTACACCACCAACAACGACGTGCCCGGCATCATCGGGACGCTGGGTCAGACCCTGGGTGCAAACGACGTGAACATCGCGAACTTCACCCTCGGCCGGTCCACCGCCAAAGGGGAGGCGATTGCCTTGCTCTATATTGACGGCCCGCTGCCCGAGAAAGCGCTGAAAGACCTGCGTGATACAGGTCTGTTCAAACAGGTCAAAGAGCTCGAATTCGAAGTCGCCTAAGACCCACAGCGCATCAAGGAAACGCAAAGCGCCCCCATCACCGGGGGCGCTTTTGTTTTGCCTGCTTCCAATTGGCCTAAATCCCGGGGGAGCAGCCAAAGGCTGCGGGGGCAGCGCCCCTACAGGCTCACCCCTACCGCTGCCCCCGACGCATCACGCGCCCGTCCAGTCCAGCACCACTTTGCCAGAGGCCCCCGATTTCATCGTCGCAAACCCCGTCTGAAAGTCGTCGACGTCAAAACGATGGGTGATGATCTCACTCACGTCCAAGCCGTTTTCCAGCATGGCGATCATCTTGTACCACGTCTCGAAAATCTCGCGGCCATAGACCCCTTTGACGGTGATCGCCTTGAACACGATGCGCGACCAGTCGACGGGCGATTTGCCCGGCGGGATGCCCAGCATCGCGATCCGCCCGCCCATGGTCATCGCCTCGACCATCTGATCCAGTGCTACCTGATTGCCCGACATCTCCATCCCGACGTCGAAGCCCTGTTTCATCTTCAGCCGCGCGATGACATCGGCAAGGTCTTCGTGACGCACGTCGACGGGGACGACATCGGCGACCTTAGCGGCGAGCTCTAGCCGGGCGGGATTCACATCCGTGATCACCACATGACGCGCGCCGACGTGACGGGCGACCGCTGCGGCCATGATACCGATGGGGCCTGCACCGGTGATCAGCACATCTTCCCCGACCAGATCAAAGCTCAGCGCGGTGTGTACCGCATTGCCAAGCGGGTCGAGGATCGCTCCGATATCGTCCGAGATCGTGTCGGGCAGCGGGACGACATTGAACGCGGGCAGCCGCAGATATTGCGCGAAGGCACCTTGTTCATTCACGCCGATACCACGCGTGGCGGGATCAAGGTGGAACTTGCCGGACCGCGACTGACGCGAGGTTTTTCCGATCAGATGCCCCTCACCCGAGCAGCGCTGCCCGATCGCCAGATCCGTGACATTCCGGCCCAGTTCCACAATCTCTCCGGCAAATTCATGGCCGGTGATCAGCGGGACAGGCACGGTATTCTGCGCCCATTCATCCCAGTTCCAGATGTGGATATCCGTGCCACAAATGCCGGTTTTGTTGATCTTGATCAGCACGTCATCCGGCCCGATTTCCGGCACCGGCGCGCGGGTCATCCACAGCCCCTCGCGGGGCTCGGACTTACACAGCGCCTTCATTTCGTTGCTCATGACAGAACCCCACAGGCTTTGCCCGCCACCTTGAAGGCTTCGAGCGCGCGGTCGAGCTCATCGCGGGTCAGCGCGGCATTCATCTGGGTTCGGATGCGGGCCTGACCGCGAGGCACAACGGGAAAGAAAAAACCGCTGACATAGACGCCTTCTTCGAACAGGCGCGCTGCCATATCCTGCGCCAACTGCGCCTCGCCCAGCATCACGGGGATGATCGGATGTTCGCCGGGCAGCAGGTCAAAGCCGAGGTTGGTCAGCCCCTCGCGCCAGTATTTCGCGTTCTCGAACAGTTGCGTGCGACGATCATCCCCTTGTTCGACCAGTTCAAGTGCCTTGATCCCGGCCATGACAATCGACGGCGGCAGTGAATTCGAGAAGAGATAGGGCCGCGCGCGCTGGCGCAGCAGGTCGATCACCGGCTGCGGCCCTGCGATATAGCCGCCGATGGCCCCGCCAAGCGCCTTGCCCAAGGTGCCTGTCAGGATATCCACATCGACCCCGAAGTGCGCTGGCGTGCCCTCCCCCTTCGGGCCCATAAAGCCTGTCGCGTGGCAGTCGTCGACCATCACCAGCGCTTCGTATTTCTCGGCCAGTTTGGTGATCTCTGGCAGTTTCGCCAGATAGCCGTCCATGCTGAACACGCCGTCGGTTGCGATCATGATAAACCGCGCGCCTTCCTCGCGGGCGAGCTTGAGCTGCCCTTCAAGGTCGTCCATGTCCGAGTTGGCATAGCGGTAGCGTTTGGCTTTGCACAGGCGGATGCCGTCGATGATCGAGGCGTGGTTCAGACTGTCCGAGACAATGGCGTCCTCTGGCCCGAACAGGGGCTCGAACAGCCCGCCGTTGGCGTCAAAGCAAGCCGCAAACAGGATGGAATCGTCTTTCCCGAGGAAGGCGGCCAGCTTTTGCTCCAGCTCGCGGTGGATGTCCTGTGTGCCACAGATAAAGCGGACAGAGGCCATACCGAACCCCTTGGGGTCCATCGCGTCACGGGCCGCGGCGATGAGATCGGGGTGGTCTGCCAGCCCCAGGTAGTTGTTTGCGCAAAGATTAATCACCTGACGCCCGCCCACCGTGATCTCACCGGACTGGGGCGAGGTGATCATGCGCTCTTGCTTCATCATACCGTCAGCGGCGATGCCGGACAGGGTGGCGTTGACGTGATCTAGGTAGGCTTGGGTCATGATAGAACTCCTTTTCTCAGGCAGGTTCTATCATACCGGACACGGTTCCGAAATAGAGGAAATCCCTTATAGCGGATTTTTTCCTATATCGTGGATATCACCTCATAGCCCAGAGCGGTCAGGCGTCCTGTACGACCAGAAAAGCCCGCACAGGACCATCTGTCGCAGCGATCCGGTGCGGGACATCTGCAGGATAGCGCGCCGTGTCGCCAGCGTGGACAGTGCCGACGGCATCACCGCTTTTCAGCTCTACCGTGCCTTGCGATACTGTCAGATGCTCGCGCGCGCCGCGGGTATGGGGCTGGCTGTCCAGCATGCCGCCTGCGTCGATCAAGAGTTCGTAAACCTCGTGTTTGCCCGCCTCTTCGGGGGGCGACAGGATGCGGATGCGGCAGCCGGAGCCGAGATTGTTGATCGTCGGCACCTCAGCCGCGCGCAAAACCTCGATCTGCGCGGGCGTTGGCGCGCTGTCCAGAAGGCCCGCGAAATCCACCTGTAGCGCACGGGTCAGGTTCCACAGGGTGGCGATGGTGGGGCTGCTTTCACCGCGTTCGATCTGGCTGACCATGGACCGCGACACGCCCGAAAGCTTTGCCACCGCGTCAAGGCTCAGGCCCTGAGCGGTGCGCGCGGCCTTCAGGCGGGCGGGAAGTTGCGTCAGTATAGCGTCTGGATTATCCGTCATGCCGGATAGATGGGCCGCAGGGTGCCCCGCTGTCAATGGCAGGCGCTAGCTGAGCGCGTGTAAAATCGCGATAATCCCCGTCGCCGTCCCTGCCCCGACAAGAGCGGAAAGGATGATCCACCGGCGGAATGCCGGACGTTGTGGCGGTGTTTCGTCTTGCTGCCGGATCAAGGCATTCTCGACAAGCGCAGGCAAACGCGGGCCAAAACGGGCGAGGACCATAGCGGTCTTGCTCAGGTCCTTGATCACGGCGCGGGGGCCGATGGACTTAGAGATGTAGTCCGTCACGATCGGGTTCGACACTTCCCAGATGTTGATATGCGGATTGAGCGAACGGGCGACGCCTTCGACGACGACCATTGTGCGCTGTAGCAAGATCAGCTCTGTCCGTGTTTCCATGCCGAAACGTTCCGTGACCTCGAACAGGTAGGTCAGCAGCCGCGCCATCGAAATGCGGGTCGCGTCCATGCCAAAGATAGGCTCCCCCACGGCGCGCAGGGCGCGGGCGAATTCGTCAACATCCTTGTCGGCAGGCACGTAGCCCGCTTCGAAATGCACCTCTGCCACCCGTTTGTAATCCTTGCGGATAAAGCCGAACAGGATCTCGGCATATACGCGGCGGGTGTATTCATCGATGTGGCCCATAATGCCGAAATCATAGGCGATAATATCGCCGTTCGGCGCGACCTTGAGGTTGCCCTGATGCATATCCGCGTGGAAATACCCGTCGCGCAGCGCGTGGTTCAGGAACAGCTGCAACACGCGGTCGCCAAGCGCCACACGGTCATGGCCCGCGGCATCAATCGCGGCGTTGTCGCCCATCGGGACGCCATCTGCCCAGCCCAGGGTCATGACGCGGCGGGCAGAATATTCCCATTTGATCGCAGGCAGTTGGAAGCCGGCATCGCCCTTGGTGTTCGCCGCAAACTCCGACGCGGCGGAGGATTCGAGCCGCAGGTCCAGCTCGCCCCGCACCACACCATCGAAATGTTCGATCACCTCCATCGGGCGCAAGCGGCGCGATCCGGGCGAGAAAAGTTCGACCATTCGCGCGGCAAGATAGAAGGCATCGACATCCTTGCGAAAGGCTTTCTCGATCCCCGGACGCAGCACTTTGACAGCGACGTCTTCCTGCGTTTCGGCGATGGTGGCGCGGTGCACCTGCGCGATAGAGGCAGCGGCGACGGGCGCGCTAAAGTCAGAGAATATCGCATCGACCGGCAGGCCGAGCTCTTTTTCGACTTCGGCCTTGGCCTGTTCGATGGAAAACGGCGGCAGCTTGTCTTGCAGCACGCGCAGTTGCACAGCCAGCTCGTCGCCCACAACATCAGGGCGGGTAGAGAGCACCTGACCGAACTTGATATAGGCGGGGCCAAGCGCGGTGAGCGCACGGGTCGCGGGCGGCATGGACGGATCACCGGCATAGCCCAGAAACTTGAACGGTTTGCCAAGCGCCTTGGCGACAAAGCGCAACGCGGGCGTTGCATCAAAGGCGTCCAGCACGACATTCATCGCGCCGGTCCGCTCCAAAGTTGCACCGGTGCGGATCAACCGCCAGATATTATGAGGTCCGCGCATGGGTTAAATCTTCCAACCAGAATGAAGCGCCGCGATCCCCAGCGACAGGTTCCGGTACTTCGCCTGCCCAAAGCCCGCGGTGCGCAGCATGCCCAGGAAGGTTTCCTGATCGGGGAAGTTGCGGATCGATTCCACAAGGTACTGATAGCTGTCGCGGTCGTTCGCGATCATCTGCCCCATGCGGGGGATGACGTTAAAGCTATAAAGATCATAGGCTTTCTGCATCATCGGATTGGGCAGCTGGCTGAATTCAAGCACCATGAGACGCCCGCCGGGACGCAGCACGCGGTATGCTTCGTTCAGCGCTTCTTGGGGGCGGGTGACGTTCCGGATGCCAAAGCTGATGGTATAGACGTCAAAGGTATTATCCTCGAACGGCAGCGCCATGGCGTCGCCGACGACCCAATCAAGGCTATCGGCCATCGCTGCGGCCTCTGCGCGTTTGCGCCCTTCGACCAGCATCGGTTCGGTCAGATCCAGCACGGTGGCGTGGCCCGATCCGGCACGGCCCAGAAACTTGAACGACACATCGCCGGTCCCCCCGGCGACATCCAGCAGCTTTTGACCGGCGCGCGGTGCCAGCCAATCCATCATCGCCTCTTTCCAGACGCGGTGAATGCCGACGCTCATCACATCGTTCATAATGTCGTATTTGCTGGCCACAGAGTTGAAGACACCCTGCACGCGCCCGGCCTTGTCGCTTTCGGCTACGGTTTCAAATCCGAAATGAGTGGTTTTGTCGCTGTCGTTTGTCATGGGGTCTTGTAGTCCTTTGATCTGCACCTTTGTTATAGGGCGCGAGGGGGCAGGTACAATGCGCCCCTTTTGTCACAGGGGAAACAACCATGCCTGAGTTGCCAGAGGTCGAAACAGTGCGTCGCGGTCTATCCCCCGTGATGGAGGGGGAGGTGATCGCCCGCGCCGAGGTAAATCGCCCCGATCTGCGCTGGCCTTTCCCCCCAGATATGGCGGCACGGCTGACAGGACAACGGGTGACCCAGCTGCGGCGGCGGTCAAAATATATCCTCGCCGATCTGTCGTCGGGGGAATCGCTGCTGGTGCATCTGGGAATGTCGGGGCGGATGCTGATCTCGGGCGATCCATTGGGGCAGTTCGTGCATGACCACCCCGCCCCCGAGAAACACGATCATGTGGTGTTTCATATGGGCAACGGTGCACGGGTGACCTTTAACGACCCGCGCCGCTTTGGCGCGATGGACTTGTTGGACACTGCCAGCGCTGACAGCCACAAGCTACTGTCGTCGATCGGGCCGGAGCCGTTGGGCAATGATTTTCACGAAGACCACCTGATTGCCGCGCTCAAGGGCAAGAATACCCCGATCAAGACCGCGCTGCTGGACCAGCGGATCGTGGCGGGGCTGGGAAATATCTATGTCTGCGAAACCCTTTACCGTGCGGGCATCCACCCCGCGCGCAAGGCGGGGCGGATCGCGGCGAAACGGGTGGGCGGCTTGGTCCCGATCATCCGCGATGTGCTGAACGAAGCGATCACCGCAGGCGGGTCCACCTTACGCGATTTTAAACGCGCGGACGGTGAATTGGGCTATTTCCAGCACAGCTTTGACGTGTACGGCCGCGAGGCAGAACCCTGCCGCAGTGAAGGCTGCACCCATCAGATTGCGCGAATCGTCCAGTCGGGGCGGTCTTCCTTCTACTGCCCGCAATGCCAAAGATAACTTGAAACACCCCGCCCCCGTGGTATGCACATCTTTCAAAGCGTAACAAACGAGAGCATTCTTGATGGCTTATGAAACGATCACGGTCGACGTCGACAACCACATCGCGCTTGTCACGCTGAACCGTCCCGATGCGATGAACGCACTGAATGACCAGCTGATGACCGAGCTGGCCGATGCGTTGAAATCGGCTCAGGAAAACGAAAAAGTCCGCTGCATCGTGATCACCGGCTCGGAAAAGGCTTTTGCCGCCGGTGCCGATATCGCCATGATGCGCGACAAAAGCTTCGTCGATGTCTTTGCCGGTGACCTCTTCACCCCCGAGACAGACCAGATCATGCGCGTGCGCAAACCCATCATTGCTGCTGTGTCGGGCTATGCCCTTGGCGGCGGCTGCGAACTGGCGATGATGTGTGACTTTATCATCTGTTCCGAAAGCGCCAAATTCGGGCAGCCTGAAATCAACCTTGGCGTTGTTGCAGGTATTGGCGGCACGCAGCGCCTGACCCGCGCCATCGGCAAATCCAAAGCGATGGACATGAACCTGACCGGCCGCTTCATGGATGCCGCCGAGGCAGAGCGTGCGGGCCTTGTATCGCGCGTCGTCCCCGTCAAGAAACTGATGGAAGAAGCCATGGCCGCCGCCGCCAAGATCGCCGAGAAATCGATGATCTCGACCATGGTGGTAAAGGAAGCCGTTAACCGGTCGTTCGAAGTGCCCCTGCGCGAGGGCCTGCTGTTTGAGCGTCGTATTTTCCATTCGCTGTTCGCGACGGAAGACCAGAAAGAAGGCATGTCCGCCTTCCTTGAAAAGCGCGAAGCGCAGTTCCGGGACAAGTAAATGGCTTTGCGGGTTTGCATTGCGTGTCGGGTTGGACTATAGGCAGCCCTAATACATGCGCGTGCAGCCCGCTCTGGCTAGAATCACCTTATCGGATATCGGTTCCGGTCGTTGGGTTTGTGTCGCGTATTTGCAATTTGAACATACCCAAGATGAAGGCTGATCCTCATGGCAAACACACCTCAGGCTAAAAAACGCGCCCGCCAGAACGAAGCACGTTTCCAAATCAACAAAGCACGTCGTTCGCGCATCCGTACCTTCCTGCGCAAAGTCGAAGAAGCCATCGCATCCGGCGACAAAGAAGCAGCAACTGCCGCTCTGCGCGCCGCTCAGCCCGAGCTGATGCGCGGTGTGACAAAAGGCGTTTTCCACAAGAACACAGCGTCGCGCAAAATGTCGCGTCTGGCGTCGCGGGTCAAAGCACTGGGCTAAGCCCGGTTGACCTAACGTCATCTTTTACAACTTAAAAGCACCGCTTCGGCGGTGCTTTTTTTGTTTCTGTAGCACTCGCATCACGGGAATGAGATTCTTTTGCACCAATCTCTGAGTCAAGTTTGAAGATGTGTTGTATCAGTCCGACCGAGATTGCTAACACTATCAAACGCGATTCACTTCGCTTGGGGGGACAGGCCCGAACGGTTCGAGATATTTGCTAGAATATCGAACAGCCGCCGGGGAAATTTGGATGGTCTTGCTAGGGGCCACCTGACGTCTGCAGATGCTGCTGCCAGCACATTTGCCCTGTCTTTTTAAAAACGACGAACGGTGTGTTCGGCAGCGACGTTTGGCGATTTGCTTCGCCAACGCACGCGTCAGGCATGCCTTATGTAAAAATGTCCGAAGGACGGCGGGCCGGTTCTCTGTGTGGGACCGGGTAAACGGTCTGTTGTCTTTTGACTGGGTAAAATAGCGTTTCAGTATGTGCTGAAGCGATCAAAGAATGGGACGGCAGGGCGCATGATGCAGGCAGAATGGACGACAATTCGGGACCGGCTTTTAAAGACGGTTGGACAGAACAACTTTACCACCTGGATTGACCCGCTGACTGTTGGCCCCATCGAAGACGGCATTTGCACGTTGTTCGTACCGACCAATTTCTTTGGCAACTATGTCAGCCAGAACTTCGCCGATCTGCTGCTGCACGAAATGCAGTCCGAAGACATCAGCATCAGCCGTCTGAAATTCGCGGTCGCCCCACAGGACAAGCCCGCCGCCATTGATCCTGCCCCAGCCCGCCCCAAGCCCGCCGCCGCAGCCCAGCCTGCGAACAGCCAGATCAACGCCGCCCCGCTTGACGCCCGCTTTAGCTTTGACAACTTTGTTGTCGGCAAACCCAACGAACTGGCCCACGCCGCCGCACGCCGCGTTGCCGAAGGTGGCCCCGTCACCTTCAACCCGCTGTTTCTTTATGGTGGTGTCGGCTTGGGCAAAACCCACTTGATGCACGCCATCGCGCAAGAGCTTCAGGTTCGCAAACCCGAACTGAACGTGCTGTATCTGTCGGCTGAACAATTCATGTATCGCTTCGTGCAGGCGCTGCGTGATCGCAAGATGATGGACTTCAAGGAAATCTTCCGCTCGGTCGACGTGCTGATGGTGGACGATGTCCAGTTCATCGCGGGCAAAGACAGCACGCAGGAAGAATTCTTTCACACGTTCAACGCCCTCGTGGATCAGAACAAACAGATCATCATTTCCGCAGACCGCGCCCCGGGCGAGATCAAGGATCTTGAGGATCGCGTAAAATCGCGCCTGCAATGCGGTCTGGTCGTTGACCTGCATCCGACCGACTACGAACTGCGTCTTGGCATTCTGCAAAACAAGGTAGAAGCGCAGCGCAAGAACTACCCCGGTCTTGAGGTCGAAGCTGGCGTGCTCGAGTTTCTGGCGCATCGCATCACCACCAACGTCCGCGTGCTGGAAGGCGCGTTGACCCGTCTGTTCGCCTTTGCGTCGCTTGTCGGCCGCGAGATCAACATGGACCTGACGCAGGATTGTCTGGCCGACGTACTGCGTGCCTCTGAACGCAAAGTCAGCGTCGAAGAGATCCAGCGCAAAGTGTCCGAGCATTACAACATCCGCCTCAGCGATATGGTCGGCCCCAAGCGTCTGCGCAGCTATGCCCGCCCGCGTCAGGTCGCCATGTATCTGTGCAAGAAAATGACCAGCCGTTCGTTGCCCGAAATTGGCCGCCGTTTTGGCGGGCGCGACCACACGACCGTGATGCACGGCGTGAAACGTATCGAAGAGCTCAAGCAGAACGACGGTCAGATCGCCGAAGATCTGGAACTGCTGCGCCGCTCTCTCGAGGCTTAAGAGCACCAGCTTGCACAGAAGACACGCGAAGGCCTTGACGGGCCTTCGTTTCGTGCTGAAAAGTCAACAAAACTCTTGTGAATACATTGGTATCGGGTAGTTTGCCCTCCCGGACTGCCGGAATGGAGATGGCATATGAAATTCAGCATTGAACGCGCCGCGCTGCTTAAGGCCGTATCACAGGCCCAATCCGTGGTAGAGCGCCGCAATACCATCCCAATCCTCGCCAACGTGCTGATCGAGGCCGAAGGCTCGGACGCGTCGTTCCGCGCGACCGATCTGGACATCGAAGTGGTCGACAAGGCCGCGGCGCAGGTCGAACGTGCCGGTGCGACCACGGTTTCCGCGACCACATTGCATGAGATCGTGCGCAAGCTGCCTGATGGCGCGTTGATCAGCCTGACCGCCGACAGCGCCGCGGGGCGTCTGACGGTCGAAGCGGGCCGCTCCAACTTCTCGCTCGCGACACTGCCGCGCGAAGATTTCCCCGTCATGGCGACTTCTGAATACCAGTCGAACTTCAAGGCCCCTGCCCCCGTGCTGCGCCGCCTGTTCGACAAATCCAAATTCGCCATCTCGACCGAAGAAACACGGTACTATCTGAACGGAGTTTACATGCATATTTCGGACAGCGAAGGCAGCAAGGTGCTGCGCTGCGTTGCCACCGATGGCCACCGTCTGGCCCGCATCGACGCGCCCATGCCCGAGGGTGCCGCAGAAATGCCCGGCGTGATCGTGCCCCGCAAAACCGTGGGCGAGCTGCGCAAGCTGCTGGACGACGACGATATGGAAATCGCCGTTTCCGTGTCCGAGACCAAAATCCGCTTTGCCACACCGGACATCACTCTGACCTCCAAGGTCATCGACGGGACGTTCCCCGACTACACCCGCGTGATCCCGCAGGGCAATACCCGCAAGATGGAAGTCGACGCCAGCGATTTCGCCCGCGCCGTAGACCGTGTTGCGACCGTAAGCTCCGAACGGTCCCGCGCCGTCAAGCTGCAACTGGACGAAGATCGTCTGGTGCTGTCCGTCAACGCGCCTGACAGCGGTGCCGCCGAGGAAGAACTGGTCGTTGCCTATGCCGACGAACGGCTGGAGATCGGGTTTAACGCGAAATACCTGCTTGAGATCGCAAGCCAGGTAGACCGTGAAAACGCCGTGTTCCTGTTCAACTCCTCCGGTGATCCGACGTTGATGCGCGAAGGCAATGACATGTCTGCAGTCTATGTCGTTATGCCGATGCGTGTGTGACGCTGACAGGCTACGTCGAACATCTTAACGCATTCATACCAATCGTATGAGCGGGCTTTACCTCTCCCAGCTGACGCTGTCGCATTTTCGCTCGCATAAACGTGCGGTGATCGATTGCGACGCGCGGCCTGTGTCTATTTTCGGGCCCAATGGCGCGGGAAAGACCAATATTCTGGAAGCCGTGTCGTTGTTGTCCCCCGGCCGCGGCCTGCGCCGGTCAAGCGCGTCGGATATGACGCGCCGGCCAGAGGCGCTTGGCTGGAAGATCACCGCACATCTGCACAGTCTGGGCCAGATCCACGAGGTCGAGATCTGGTCAGAGGCGGGTGCCGCGCGGCAGGTGCGGATTGACGGCAAGGCGACAGCGCAGACCGGATTAGGGCGCATTGCGCGGGTGCTGTGGCTGATCCCGTCGATGGACCGTCTGTGGATCGAAGGCGCCGAAGGTCGCCGCCGTTTCCTTGACCGCATGACGCTCAGCTTTCTGCCTGACCATGCAGATCAGTCGCTTGCCTATGAAAAGGCCATGCGCGAACGCAACCGCCTACTGAAGGATATGGTGCGCGAACCGTCGTGGTATGTCGCGCTGGAACAGCAAATGGCCGAGGCCGGAAGCGCGATCCACGCCAACCGTGTCGCCGCCTTGCAAGCCATCACCGAAGCGCAGGCGCAGGCCGAGACCGCCTTTCCCACCGCGACGCTTGATCTGATCTGCGACATGCCCACCACCGCCGAGGGGTTGCGTCAGGCGCTCGCCGATAACCGGATGCGCGATCTGTCAGCAGGGCGGACCCTGATCGGGCCGCATCGCGCCGATCTTGAAGGGGTCTATGCCGCCAAGGACGTGCCCGCGCGTGATTGTTCAACCGGAGAGCAGAAAGCCCTGCTGGTGTCGCTGATCCTTGCGAACGCCCGCGCCCTGGCCGCTGATTTCGGCGCGCCGCCCCTGCTGCTGCTGGACGAGGTCGCTGCCCATCTGGACGCCGACCGTCGCGCCGCGCTCTATGACGAACTATGCGCCCTTGGTGCCCAAGCCTGGATGACCGGTACCGGAGAAGAGTTGTTCGACACGCTCGGCCCCCGCGCACAACGGCTTGAGGTGACAGAGACCCTCGGCCTATCAACTGCAAGGATGCTTCCATGACTATCGCCCTGCCCGACCTGCTGCTGTACTGCGGCGCGCTTGTGATCCTGTTTCTGACCCCGGGCCCTGTCTGGCTTGCCATTATGGCACGCGCGCTGTCGGGCGGGTTTGGCGCGGCCTGGCCGCTCGCCCTTGGGGTGGCGATCGGTGATATGCTCTGGCCGCTGGTGGCGGTGCTTGGCATCAGCTGGATCCTGTCGGTGTTTGATATGTTCATGCTTGGCATGCGCTGGATCGCCTGTGCCGTGTTCCTGATCATGGGCGTGTTGCTGATCCGCCATGCCGACGCCAAGATCGACCGCGACAACCGTCTGACCCGCCCCGGCGCGTGGGCCGGCTTCGGTGCCGGGTTGCTGGCCATTCTGGGCAACCCAAAGGCCGTTCTGTTCTATATCGGTGTGCTGCCGGGTTTCTTTGATCTGCGCCATGTCACCGCATTGGACGTGGGCGCGATCATCGCCGCATCCGTCGCGATCCCGCTGTTCGGGAACCTTGCGATCGCCGCTTTAGTGGGCAAATTGCGCGGCCTGATGACCGACCCGACGACCCTGAAACGCATCAACATCGTGGCCGGTGCGCTGCTGATCTGCGTAGGTTTGCTCATCCCCTTCGTCTAACGCAAAATCTTGTGTCAGGCGCGTGACAATCGTGGCGGAAAACACTATAAATTGGGTAACAAAAGAAGGTTTCCCAAAATGTCCGACACCGATCAGCTCCCCGAGGAATATGGCGCAGATTCCATTAAGGTTCTCAAAGGCTTAGAAGCGGTTCGCAAACGTCCGGGCATGTATATCGGTGACACCGATGACGGGTCGGGTCTGCACCACATGGTCTATGAGGTCGTGGACAACGGCATTGACGAGGCGCTGGCCGGTCATGCGGATGCGGTGAACGTCACAATTCACGACGACAGCTCTGTCTCGGTCAGTGACAACGGGCGCGGTATTCCCGTCGGTATCCACCAGGAAGAAGGCGTTTCCGCGGCCGAGGTCATCATGACCCAGTTGCACGCGGGCGGTAAGTTCGACAGCAACTCCTATAAGGTGTCGGGCGGTCTGCACGGCGTGGGTGTTTCGGTTGTGAACGCGCTGTCCGATTGGCTGGAACTGCGCATCTGGCGCGAAGGCAAGGAACATGTCGCGCGCTTTGAAGGCGGTTTCACCACCAAACACCTAGAGGTCGTGGGCCCCACCGAACGCACCGGCACCGAAGTCCGGTTCATGGCCTCGACCGAGACGTTTTCGAACCTCGACTATAGCTTCGAGACGCTGGAAAAACGTCTGCGCGAACTGGCGTTCCTGAACTCCGGCGTGCGCATCATCCTGACCGATGAACGCCCTGCCGAACCTCTGCGGACCGAGCTTTTCTATGAAGGCGGCGTGAAGGAATTCGTGAAATACCTCGACCGGTCGAAAACCTCTGTCATGCCCGAACCGATTTTCATCACGGGCGAGAAAGACGATATCGGCGTCGAAGTCGCGATGTGGTGGAACGACAGCTACCATGAAAACGTGCTGCCGTTTACCAACAACATCCCGCAGCGTGACGGCGGCACCCACACCGCGGGCTTCCGCGGGGCGCTGACGCGGACGATCAACAACTACGCGCAATCTTCAGGTATCGCGAAGAAGGAAAAAGTATCCTTCACCGGGGATGACGCCCGCGAAGGCCTGACCTGCGTGCTGTCGGTCAAGGTGCCCGACCCCAAGTTCAGCTCTCAGACCAAGGACAAACTTGTCAGCTCCGAAGTGCGCCCCGCCGTCGAAGGCCTGGTGAACGAAAAGCTGGCCGAATGGTTTGAAGAAAACCCGCAGATCGCCAAGATCGTTGTCGGCAAGATCATCGAAGCCGCCCACGCCCGCGAAGCAGCGCGCAAGGCCCGCGACCTGACCCGCCGCAAGACCGCGATGGATGTGAACTTCCTTGCGGGCAAGCTCAAGGATTGCTCCGAAAAAGACCCGTCCAAAACCGAAGTCTTTCTGGTGGAGGGTGACTCCGCCGGTGGCTCTGCGCAAACGGGCCGTGACCGCCAGACACAGGCGATCTTGCCCCTGAAAGGTAAGATCCTGAACGTCGAACGCGCCCGGTTTGACCGGATGCTGGGCAGTCAGGAAATCGGAAACCTTGTTATGGCGCTCGGCACCGGGATTGGCCGCGATGAATTCAACATCGATAAACTGCGCTACCACAAGATCGTCATCATGACCGATGCGGATGTTGACGGCGCACACATCCGTACGCTGTTGCTCACGTTCTTCTACCGTCAGATGCCGCAGCTGATCGAGAACGGCCACCTCTATATCGCGCAGCCGCCCTTGTACAAAGTGTCGCGTGGCAAGTCCGAGGTCTACCTCAAGGATCAGGCCGCGATGGAGGACTACCTGATCCAGCAGGGCATTGAAGGCGCTATGCTAAAACAGGGCAATGGCGAGGAAATCACAGGTCAGGATCTGGCCCGCGTTGTCGATCTGGCCCGCCAGATGCGTCGTGTTCTTGAAGCTTTCCCGACCCATTACCCCCGCCATATTCTGGAACAGGCCGCCATCGCCGGTGCCTTTGTGCCGGGCGCGGTCGATGCTGATCTGCAAGGCGTGGCCGACAAGGTCGCAGAGCGTCTGAACCTGATCGCATTGGAATGGGAACGTGGCTGGCAAGGCCGCATCACCCAAGACCACGGCGTTCGCCTCGCCCGCATCCTGCGCGGCGTGGAAGAGGTGCGTACCCTCGACGGTCGCATGCTGCGGTCGGGCGAGGCCAAACGCTCGGGCGGGTTCACAGAGCACCTGCAAGATGTCTACGGCACACCCGCCAAACTGGTGCGCAAAGACCGTAGCCAGCTGATCCACGGCCCCATGGACCTGCTTGAAGCGATCCTTGCCGAAGGTGAAAAAGGCCTGTCCCTGCAACGCTACAAAGGTCTGGGCGAAATGAACCCCGATCAGCTGTGGGAAACCACGCTTGACCCCGACGCCCGCACCCTGTTGCAGGTTAAGGTCGCGGATATGGCCGAAGCAGACGACCTGTTCACCAAGCTGATGGGCGACGTCGTAGAACCCCGCCGCGAATTCATCCAGCAAAACGCGCTGAGCGTCGAGAACCTGGATTTTTAAGCGATGTAGGGAAGCGGGTAAAATTGCGTGGCGTGCATAAGTTTGCGCGTCGCCGATGATGCCAAGCAATATGAAATCATTTTAATTCAATAACTTATTTGATTCATCCAAATACGGAGGGCTTATAGGATCGCGCCAGGCTTGCCGCCTCCCCCTTCAAATCCGAGTGAACATTCCAATTAGCCTTCAATCACTCTATGCCCATTGCCCATGACATTGGACTGGCCCCTTACCCCCCCCAATCAGCTCCGCGTTTTATGTTTACAATTACATTCGCTTAGGACAGGCGGCGATTACGGCCCTAAACTGCCACTCGTTGGGCAGATCATTGCTAGGCTGTTGCTTCCTCAAACCAGCCATCGGTGGCATCGTGCAGCATAATTTGGCAGGATGAGGTCAGCAGTGCGGGCAAACGTTGCATTGCAAGACGGTTACTATGGCCCTTGGCAGAACTTAGCTGCAAGCCACCTGCACGGACTGAACCAATAGCCATGTGACCTGCGAAGGTCGAGCCTTACGCTTAGCCAACAGCATCCGCACTGTGAGTGCTTCGGTCGCTTACCTAAAATCTTAAACATACAAAAGCATGAAAAATTGCAACACCGATATTGATAATGAATATTCATTACCTAAATTGACCATGGCCCGCGGTGAGGATGATAAATGCCCAGAATGAGCAAATCAGAAACCAGAGAAAAACTCCGCGACGCTTTGGTCGCCGAAGTTGTGGAAAACGGGATCTCCTCGTTAAATGTAGCAGGCATCGTTGCGCGGGCAAAGGTCTCCGCAGGCACGATCTACGTCCATTTTGAAAACAAGGATGACATGCTCCGGAAGGTGTACATGGAGCTCAAGGCAGACTTCCACCACACCGTCACCAAACACCAGGTCGAGACCGACAGCGCGCAACTTGTCCGAAATATGTGGTTTGCGATGTTCGACTTTGTGCGTATCCGCCCGCAGGACTTCCTGTTTCTCGATTATGTGAGTGCTGCAACGATACTCTCACCAGAGCAACAAGCCATCACGGACAAATATGCCGCTGATATTGCGGCACTCCTAAAACGTGGGGTGGATGACGGCACTTTGGCCGATCTTGATACCAGTCTGCTTTCACTTTTGTTGGTGGCTCCCGCCATGCAGCTCGCACGCAGTGCCGTCCTTTCAGGTCAGAAAATCCCCGAAAAACTGATCGAACAGACCTTTGAGCGGGTCTGGCTTTCGATCGCAAAATAGTAATCAAAAGGATCAAACCATGCCGAAAGTTATACTCATCACAGGCACATCCACTGGCCTTGGCGTGGCCACCGCCGTTCAGGCTGCACAGGCCGGACACACCGTGTACGCCACCATGCGCAACACCCAAAAACGCGGCACTCTCGATGCGGCTGCACAGGTTGCGGGGGTAACGCTGAACGTGCTGCAACTTGACGTGCAGGATGCGGACTCTGTCAACGCAGCAGTCGATACCGTTATTGACGAACAGGGCCGCATTGACGTGCTGATCAATAACGCTGGCATGGGGTATGTACGCAGCCTTGAGCAGGCCGAAGAAGCTGATATCCAAAAGATCCTCGACATCAACTACACAGGCGTCACGCGCTGCATCAAGGCGGTCATGCCACACATGCGCAAAGCCCGCGCCGGCCATGTGATTAACATCAGTTCTGTCGGTGGCTTGGTTGGTCAGCCGTTCAACGAAATCTACTGCGGCGCGAAATTTGCTGTCGAAGGCCTGACGGAAGCAATGGCCAGCTACATCACCCCAGCGTTCGGCATCCACTTCACCGCCGTTGAGCCAGGCGGCATAGCTTCTGAGTTTGCCAATACGGTGCTGGAGCAAGTCGAACAGACGGGTGGCATGTTGGAAGACGAATACCTGCCGATCCTTCAAAAATATATTGCGGGTTCACAAAACCGCCAAGAGACGGGCATCTACCAGACCGCGGATGAGGTCGCTGCGATTGTCATGAAGGTAATGGGTTCACAACAGCCTCCTGTCCGCACGCGGACTTCTGAATGGTCCGAAGACTTCAGCAAACTCAAGACTGGCCTTGATCCGGATGGACTAAAGCAACAATCGCTGGTCGCCGAACAGTTCCTGAAATAGTCGGGTAATCCCCCCATTTTTAATGGGGTCCAGCCGTAGAATTCAGGCGGCTGTTTTCAGTTTCATGGCGGGTGTCATGCCGCCGATACCCATGTTGGGTCGCTCGTTGTTGTAAGTCCAGAGCCATTCAGTTGCTTGGTCTTGTGCCTCCTCGATGGTTTCGAAGATGTATTGCCCAAGCCATTCGCCGCGAACGGTGCGGTTGTAGCGTTCAATGTAGGCATTTTGTTGTGGCTTGCCTGGCTGGATGTATTCCAGTCGAACATTGCGTTTTTCGGCCCATTCCATCAGCTTACCACTAATATATTCTGGGCCATTATCGACGCGAATTGTCTGCGGTTGACCGCGCCATTCGATGATCTGGTTTAAGCTTCTGACCACTCTCTCTGCGGGCAGCGAGAAGTCCACTTCGATGCATAGGCCCTCACGATTGAAGTCATCCAGCACGTTCAATGTCCTGATCGAGCGCCCATCTGCCAGCTGATCCGCCATGAAATCCATCGACCATGTCTCATTGGGCTTATCAGGCACAGACAGGGGTTCCGGCTTGTCCCGCTTCAAGCGTTTCTTGGGCTTGATACGCAGGTTTAGCTCCAGCTCGCAGTAGATCCGATAGACCCGCTTGTGGTTCCAGCCGTAACCCTGGACGTTGCGCAGATACAGAAAGCACAGGCCGAAGCCCCAGTTGCGCTTGTTTGCTGTCAGACGTTCCAGCCAATCGGCGATCTCTTCATTCTCGTCGCTCATTACAGGGCTGTATCTGTAGCAGGTCTCGCTGATCTCGAACGCCCGGCACGCCGACGCGATGCTTACGCCGTGTCGTGCGACCGCATTCATGGCCATCCGTTGACCGGCAGGGCATTGCGAAGCAATGTCCCGAGAGGTTCTCGTCGCAGAGACGGCCTTAACGCTTTTTTCCAAGGGCTTCCTTCAGCAGATCATTTTGCATGCTCATCTCGGCATACATGCGCTTCAGACGACGGTTCTCTTCCGCCATATCCTTCATCTCGGACATCAAGGACGCGTCCACTCTCGGGATCATGCTACGCATAACCCTGCCGTGCAGTGCATGCCGCCAAACTTAGCGCGCCACTTATAGAAACTAGCGCTGCTCATGCCATGCTCACGGCACAGCTCAGAGACCGGCACACCGCCCTCCGCCTGCTTCAACACTGCCATGATTTGCGCGTCGCTGTATCGTCCGTTCTTCATCGTAAATCTCCTCAGATATCTTGCCGAGAAAATTCTACTTTTGAACACCGCTAATTTTGGGGGGGATTACCCCGTGAGCATGGGATTGAATAGCCCCTCGTTTCCTAGACACCTTCTTGGTTCACATTGAACTGTCTGTTTTCGAAGTCGACAGGCGACAGCATACCGTTTCTGACATGTTTGCGTTTCGGGTTATAGAACATTTCGATGTAGTCGAAGATGTCCTGTCCGGCCTGCTCGCGGGTTTTATATGTTCGACGCCGGACGCGTTCCCGTTTGAGCAGGTTGAAGAAGCTCTCAGGCAAGTCTTTGTCCGCCATTGGTCCGAGGACAATGGACGCGCGCATTGTCATGGCAATTCCCGCGCCTGCTCATCGAGTGTTCGATGTTGTGGGCCCGCAGACGGAAGTATCTGCTTTCAGGACTGCTGAGCTGCGGCCAATGCGGCGGCAACCTTACTGTCGCAGGCAAAGGCGCGCGCCGACGCTATTACTGTGCCAACCATAAAGAGAAGGGCAAGGCTGTCTGCACCGGCATGCCCGGCCTGTCCGAGACCGACGCTGCCGAAAGCATCCTGAGCGGTCTGCGGACAGGTCTGATGCAAGACGCCGCCTACGGGGATTTTCGGAAGAAGTTTGTAGAAAAGGTCCGAGCCCAAGAGCACGAGACCGGTGAGGCCCTGCGCCGACACGATGACCGGATCTGGGAGACGGAGAAGACCCACGCCAATCTGGTGCGCGCCGGCGAGGGCGGCACCTTTTCGGAGGCACTGATCGAACGGCTGAATGCGGTGGACGCGGAGCTGAAGGCACTGCGGGCGGAGCGGGAAGCGCTTGTCCCGACTCCCATCGACCTGCCGGAAGACCTGCCATCCCTTTACAGGGCCTACGTGGCTGATCTCGCAAGCACGCTGTCGGATGAGGTAGTTGCCGGTGCAGCGGCTGACGAACTTCACACGTTGATCGACACGGTGGTGGTGAGCCGGAACGAACACAAGGAACATCACGAGCTCGATATCCAAGGTAAGCTGCTGGAACTATTGATCGTTGGGGACAGCAAAAAGGCCGCGAGTCTTTCGACTGCGGCCTGTTCTTTAAAGTTGGTTGCGGGAGTAGGATTTGAACCTACGACCTTCAGGTTATGAGCCTGACGAGCTACCGGGCTGCTCCATCCCGCGCCGGGTGCCAATGTTTTTGTATTGGCTTATTAATTGTCATCGTTTGAGAGATACGTAGAGGTTTTGCTAGGTTTGGCGGTGACCTACTCTCCCACGTCTTAAGACGCAGTACCATTGGCGCAGTAGCACTTAACTGCCGAGTTCGGGATGGGATCGGGTGTTTTGCTTACGCTATGACCACCAAACCGAGTAAAACCTCTATGTTGTTCCTTTTGCCATTGGCAAAAGAGCAACAAGCGGGAGAGAGCGTATCCGAAGGATGCGCGTTCCCGCCTCCTCACCGTTGTGGGTAAGGATATGTCCAAGTCAGTACGACTGATTGTATGTGTATGCTTTTGTCCTAGTAAGAAGTCTTTCTTCTACTGGATCAAATCAAGCCTATCGAGCAATTAGTACCAGTCAACTGAACGTATTACTACGCTTACATCTCTGGCCTATCGACGAGATGGTCTATCTCGGCTCTCAGGGATACCTTGTTTTGAGGGGGGCTTCCCGCTTAGATGCCTTCAGCGGTTATCCTGTCCGATCATAGCTACCCAGCACTGCTATTGGCATAACAACTGGTCCACCAGTGGATCGTTCACCCCGGTCCTCTCGTACTAGGGGCAACTCCTCTCAAGTATCCTACACCCACGGAAGATAGGGACCGAACTGTCTCACGACGTTCTAAACCCAGCTCACGTACCTCTTTAAACGGCGAACAGCCGTACCCTTGGGACCTGCTCCAGCCCCAGGATGAGATGAGCCGACATCGAGGTGCCAAACACTGCCGTCGATATGGACTCTTGGGCAGTATCAGCCTGTTATCCCCGGCGTACCTTTTATCCGTTGAGCGATGGCCCTCCCACTTGGGACCACCGGATCACTATGGCCGTCTTTCGACTCTGCTCGACTTGTCAGTCTCGCAGTCAGGCTGGCTTCTGCCATTGCACTCAACGAGCGATTTCCGACCGCTCTGAGCCAACCTTCGCGCGCCTCCGTTACGATTTAGGAGGCGACCGCCCCAGTCAAACTACCCACCACACAGGGTCCCGGATCCGGATAACGGACCGCGGTTAGACATCAAGCAGAACAAGGGTGGTATCTCAAGGGAGGCTCCACGCAGACTGGCGTCCACGTTTCAAAGCCCACCACCTATCCTGCACATGTTCGGCCTAATGCCAGTGTGAAGTTGTAGTAAAGGTGCACGGGGTCTTTCCGTCTAACCGCGGGTAACCGGCATCTTGACCGGTAATTCAATTTCGCTGAGTCTATGTTGGAGACAGCGGGGAAGTCGTTACGCCATTCGTGCAGGTCGGAACTTACCCGACAAGGAATTTCGCTACCTTAGGACCGTTATAGTTACGGCCGCCGTTTACCTGGGCTTCAATTCAGAGCTCTCACTCCTCCTTTTAACCTTCAGGCACCGGGCAGGCGTCAGACCCTATACGTCGTCTTACGACTTCGCAGAGCCCTGTGTTTTTAATAAACAGTCGCCACCCCCTGGTTTGTGCCCCCAGCCCCTAGTTGCCTAGGAACCGGGCCTCCTTCTCGCGAACTTACGGAGGTATTTTGCCGAGTTCCTTCAACATAGTTCTCTCAAGCGCCTTGGTATTCTCTACCTATCCACCTGTGTCGGTTTAGGGTACGATCTAGCGATGGAGCTATTTCCAGGGACCTCTAAGCAGCCCATTCAATCCGATAAGGATGAACTACCCTCGAGATCCGTCACTTCCATCTGGCCCAGGAATATTAACCTGGTTCCCATCGACTACGCCTTTCGGCCTCGCCTTAGGGGTCGGCTTACCCTGCTCAGATTAGCTTTAAGCAGGAACCCTTGGATTTTCGGCGAGAGTGTCTCTCACACTCTTTGTCGCTACTCATGTCATCATTCTCACTAGTGATCTCTCCACCGGATCGCTCACGCGCCGGCTTCACAGAAAAGACTTTATCTTGTGCTACCGCCTACGGCTACTTGAGCACGTTTACACGTACCAAACAGACGTTAAGCGATAATAAAGATAAGTCTTATGTCACACTACGCTCTGCTACCATGCAATTAATGCATCCTAAGCTTCGGCTCATGGCTTGAGCCCCGTTACATCTTCGCCGCAAGACAACTTATTTAGACCAGTGAGCTGTTACGCTATCTTTAAAGGATGGCTGCTTCTAAGCCAACCTCCTGGTTGTTTTGGTCGTCTCACCTGCTTTCCCACTTAGCCATGAATTAGGGGCCTTAGCTGTAGGTCAGGGTTGTTTCCCTCTTCACAACGGACGTTAGCATCCGCTGTGTGTCTGCCATCTAGTACTCCTCGGTATTCGGAGTTTGGTTAGGATCAGTAAGCCTGTGGGGCCCCATTACCCATCCAGTGCTCTACCCCCGAGGGTATTCGGATGACGCTCTACCTAAATAGATTTCGCAGAGAACCAGCTATCTCCGAGTTTGATTGGCCTTTCACCCCTAGGCACAGCTCATCCCGATCCTTTTCAACGGATGTGGGTTCGGTCCTCCAATAAGTGTTACCTTATCTTCAACCTGGCCATGCCTAGATCACTCGGTTTCGGGTCTGATCCCACAAACTCAACGCCCTATTAAGACTCGCTTTCGCTACGCCTACACCTAACGGCTTAAGCTTGCTTGTGAGACCAAGTCGATGACCCATTATACAAAAGGTACGCTGTCAGGCCGTAAAGACCCTCCAACTGATTGTAGGCGTTCGGTTTCAGGTACTGTTTCACTCCCCTCGTCGGGGTGCTTTTCACCTTTCCCTCACGGTACTGGTTCACTATCGGTCAGTAAGGAGTACTTAGCCTTCGAAGGTGGTCCTCCGATCTTCAGACAGAATTTCACGTGTTCCGCCCTACTTAATACGTCCAATCATGCTTCTTATACGGGACTATCACCCACTTTGGTTGCGCATTCCAACGCATTCTAACCACACTCATGGCTCGGCTGGTCCCCGTTCGCTCGCCGCTACTAGGGGAGTATCAATTGATTTCCTTTCCTCCGGGTACTTAGATGTTTCAGTTCCCCGGGTTTGCTTTTATAAACCTATGTATTCAGTCTATAAATACCTGGTTCTGCTTACTGATGAACCCACCGTCTGTTACCTGCGAACTTACGTCCTCAAGTAGCAAAGCGGTAGGACAACAATAAACAATCAGGTGGGTTGCCCCATTCAGAAATCCATGGATCAAAGCTTATTCTCAGCTCCCCATGGCTTATCGCAGAGTATCACGTCTTTCATCGCCTCTTACTGCCAAGGCATTCACCAAACGCCCTTTTCGCGCTTGATTTGATCCAGAAAAAGAAAGACTACCTAATATGCCCTACCGCTTCGCTACTTGAGGGCTATTTACACCAACAAACTAACGACGCTGCATAAGGCAGGCAGTCCAACGCGGGAGACAGAAGCTGGTAAGAAACTGTCTTCCCTTATTCCAGATCAAAAGCATACTTTTACCCGCCCACTCTCTCAGAGTGGACAGCGAGCAGTGCATCTAGCCTACCTTCCGTGCAGGAAGCAGGCGTCACTACTCTGGTTAGTGTACTTGACTTGGACAACACGTCGCTTTCAGTCGCGATACGTTCAAAAGACCGAGGAAACAGTCAAGTAAACGCCGGCTCCAATAGGAGCAGCAACCGAGATCATCACCTAACGCGGTGCGATCAGATCGTGTTGTTTGTTACTTCAAGATTACTCTTAAAGTAACTGTATCTCTCTTTACGATGTCAATCAGATGCATTCCAAAGGAATGTCACCCATGCGCTTGCGCGCCGTCCGATTGGACGATTAAGAACTGCGAACAGTGCTTAATGGTCAAATCGTGTGCTTGCCCAACGCGTGCTTTGCTGCGCAAAACCCTGTTTGGGCGACGATCTTTAGCTGGCAAAGATCTTGGTGGGTCGAGGAGGACTTGAACCTCCGACCTCACGCTTATCAGGCGTGCGCTCTAACCACCTGAGCTACCGACCCAGCGTGTTTTGCAAAGCAAAACCGCGACGTCCCGGCAGGGCATTCCGAAGGAATGTCCCGAGAGGGACCAGCCCAAGCGGTTATTCAAGGGCCGTATGCTTGGTGGAGCCTAGGAGGATCGAACTCCTGACCTCCTGAATGCAAATCAGGCGCTCTCCCAGCTGAGCTAAGGCCCCAGCGTAGCCCGAGGGCTGCGTGTTACGTTGGCTGCATGAAGCAACCCTACCCCTTCCGGGACATTTGCTGTGCAAATACCCTGTCGGGGCTTCGCGCCTCACTGCGTGAGACGCTTGCTGAAGAGATATGAGGACGGCTCGGTCCGAAAGGTCATCTTGCGATGCCTTGAATATGGTCAGTTTTGTTTACTGACCTGCTAAGTGATCTACGAGTGAGAACAAGTTCTCGCTGCTAAGATCATCCTTAGAAAGGAGGTGATCCAGCCGCAGGTTCCCCTACGGCTACCTTGTTACGACTTCACCCCAGTCGCTGATCCTACCGTGGCCGCCTGCCCCCCGAAGGTTAGCGCAGCGTCGTCGGGTAGAACCAACTCCCATGGTGTGACGGGCGGTGTGTACAAGGCCCGGGAACGTATTCACCGCGTCATGCTGTTACGCGATTACTAGCGATTCCGACTTCATGGGGTCGAGTTGCAGACCCCAATCCGAACTGAGACAGCTTTTTGGGATTAACCCATTGTCACTGCCATTGTAGCACGTGTGTAGCCCAACCCGTAAGGGCCATGAGGACTTGACGTCATCCACACCTTCCTCCCGCTTATCACGGGCAGTTTCCTTAGAGTGCCCAGCCGAACTGCTGGCAACTAAGGATGTGGGTTGCGCTCGTTGCCGGACTTAACCGAACATCTCACGACACGAGCTGACGACAGCCATGCAGCACCTGTCACTGCGTCACCGAAGTGAACGCCCGATCTCTCGGGTTAGCACAGGATGTCAAGGGTTGGTAAGGTTCTGCGCGTTGCTTCGAATTAAACCACATGCTCCACCGCTTGTGCGGGCCCCCGTCAATTCCTTTGAGTTTTAATCTTGCGACCGTACTCCCCAGGCGGAATGCTTAATCCGTTAGGTGTGTCACCGAACAGTATACTGCCCGACGACTGGCATTCATCGTTTACGGTGTGGACTACCAGGGTATCTAATCCTGTTTGCTCCCCACACTTTCGTACCTCAGCGTCAGTATCGAGCCAGTGAGCCGCCTTCGCCACTGGTGTTCCTCCAAATATCTACGAATTTCACCTCTACACTTGGAATTCCACTCACCTCTCTCGAACTCTAGACTGATAGTTTTGGAGGCAGTTCCAGGGTTGAGCCCTGGGATTTCACCCCCAACTTTCCAATCCGCCTACGTACGCTTTACGCCCAGTAATTCCGAACAACGCTAACCCCCTCCGTATTACCGCGGCTGCTGGCACGGAGTTAGCCGGGGTTTCTTTACCAGGTACTGTCATTATCATCCCTGGCGAAAGTGCTTTACGATCCTAAGACCTTCATCACACACGCGGCATGGCTAGATCAGGCTTGCGCCCATTGTCTAAGATTCCCCACTGCTGCCTCCCGTAGGAGTCTGGGCCGTGTCTCAGTCCCAGTGTTGCTGATCATCCTCTAAAACCAGCTATAGATCGTAGACTTGGTAGGCCATTACCCCACCAACTATCTAATCTAACGCGGGCCAATCCTTTCCCGATAAATCTTTCCCCCGAAGGGCTTATACGGTATTACTCTCAGTTTCCCGAGGCTATTCCGTAGAAAAGGGTATGTTCCCACGCGTTACTAACCCGTCCGCCGCTCACCCGAAGGTGCGCTCGACTTGCATGTGTTAGGCCTGCCGCCAGCGTTCGTTCTGAGCCAGGATCAAACTCTCAAGTTGAAACGCATTACTGCGTATCCTTGACGTCGAACCTCTGCACATCAAACCTGCATCACTTACTGAATGATACAGGCGTTTTCTCCGTTTGAAGTGCTTAAAGTTACCAAAGTAACAACAAGCCGTCCAAACAGTGAAGCTGACACTCCATCATCGGCCGAAGCCTAAGAGCGCGATATACAGACGTTGATCCATCGAATGAACCAAACCGCCCACATATCTCTTCAGATATCTATCAATTTCAAAGAGCGTCGAGACAAAAGAAACCAAGATGCGCCGTAAACTTCTCAGCGCGCCCCGCCTCAATTACCTCAGAATTTTCCCGCTACGTAAGACCCGAACCGTAACCCGTCGTCCCCGTCTAGCGCCCCGTGTCTGCATGTCTGCGTCTCCGGTAAGGGGCGTTCTAAGGTTTGTTCCAAATACCCGCAACCCCTTTTTTCGGATTATGACAGTTTTTCGCTACTTTCCGAATTTTCCTATAAAAACAACGGTTTGATTTTTGAAAATTCCGCGAGTCTGGCGTTTTGCGCAGCTTTATTTCGCACGCTAACACGTCATTGCCCCGCATCACTTACGCCCGCGCGGGTTATCCACAGACTCGCATCGCGAATGTGGATTGTTTCCCCCTCCCCCGGTCCGAATCCGGCACAGTCCCCGGCCCGAGCCACCGACCGGATTCGGAATCAGCGCCGTTTAGGAAGTCGTAGGACCAGCAAAGCCAGAATCGCCGCCATATAGAGGAGAGGTTCGATCTGGAAACCTTTGACCAGCCAGATGAAGTGCACCCCAGCCAGAATTGCAGCCAGATAGGTTAACCGGTGCAGCTTGCGCCACGTGGCCCCCAGCTTGCGGATCGAGAAGTTGTTCGATGTGGCCGCCAGGGGGACAAGACAAGCAAAACCCGCCATGCCGATCGTGATATACGGGCGCTTCAGAATGTCGGCCCAGATCTGCGACAGGATCCCGACGTCCAGCACCAGCCATACCAACAGGTGCAGCGAGACATATATAAAGGCGAGCAATCCCACGGCGCGGCGAAACTTGATGAGGTTCAGCCGAAGGTAGCGCCGCGCGGGCGTGATCGCCAACCCGGCGATCAACAGTTGCAAGGCCAGCAACCCCAGTTCTTTTTCCAACGCCTTGATCGGCTCCGCCCCCAGCCCGCCGGTCTGTGCCTGAAACAGCAACCACGGGATTGGCAGAAGCCCCACTATATATACGACCCATGTGGGAACACGTCGCGCGATGGTATTCAGGCGGTCGATCATACCGCCCTGCTCACTTCTATAGAGGACACGGGTTTAGATATCCTTGCTCAGGTCCATACCAGCATAGAGATCGGCGACCTCGGTCTCGTACCCGTTGAACATCAGCGTGGGGATACGCTTGGAGAAAAGCCCGCCACCAATGACCCTTTCGCTGGCCTGCGACCAACGGGGGTGATCGACCTCGGGGTTCACATTACTATAGAAGCCGTACTCCCCTGCATTCGCCTTGTTCCAACTGGTCGGGGGCTGAGTATCCGTGAGGGTGATCCGCACCACGGATTTGATCGACTTGTAGCCATATTTCCAAGGCACGACCAACCGCAGCGGTGCGCCGTTCTGTTTCGGGATGTCCTTGCCATAGATGCCGGTTGCCATAATCGTCAGCGGGTGCATCGCTTCGTCCAGACGCAACCCTTCGACGTAGGGCCAGTCGAGCACGTTATAGGCGACGCCGGGCATTTCATCAGGACGCAGCGCAGTCTCGAAGGAGACGTATTTTGCGCCGGACTGCACACCGGCCATATTCAGCAGGTCCGCCAGCTCGAACCCGTTCCACGGGACCACCATTGACCACGCCTCGACACAGCGAAAACGATAGATACGCTCTTCGATCGTCATCTGTTGCATGATGTCGTCGAACCCATAGGCACCGGGCTTGTCGACCAGCCCGTCAATCTGCACCGTCCAGGGTTCAATCGTCAGACGGTCCGCGTATCTGGCGGGGTCGTCCTTACCGGTGCCGAATTCATAGTAGTTATTGTAACTGGTGATATCTTCATAACTGTTCGGCTCTAACCCCTCCGGCGCGGCAGAGGTGCGCCCCGCGATACCGGCCAACCCGATCCCCGCCAAAGCGCCCCCCATGATCTGACGTCGGTTCATAAATGCAGCATGCGGGGTGACGTCTTTATCCGTGAGTGTGTTGATCCAGCGATAGGCCATAACAGGCGCTCCTTACCAATATACATGGGTAGCCTACTGCGGGTTGTCGCTCCTACCAAATGCAATCCGCTACATTTCAGGAGACACACCGGAATGTCAGGGCAACACATGCGAACAGGGCCGAGGTTTCCCCCGGCCCTGCCCGATCACATCACCACACTATATACTATGTACCTAGTGGACGGTCGCTTCGTCCGGTTTGGCGCGGTTGCTGGCAGCCACGCGGTCGCCGATGATCAGCCCTTCGGCACCAGCCTGCACCGGGATAAGATCCCCATCCAGCACGTCACCGGCCAGGATCATCTCGGCCAGCGGGTCTTGCAATGCACGCTGGATCACCCGCTTCAGCGGACGCGCCCCGAACACCGGATCATAGCCTTCGTCGGCGAGCCACTTGCGCGCGCCTTCGTCAAGCTCCAACCCGATCTTGCGACCGGCGAGACGCTTCAGCAGACGGTTCACCTGAATGTCGACGATCCCCGCCATGTCGGCACGTGCCAAGCGGTCAAAGATCACCGTTTCATCCAGTCGGTTCAGGAACTCGGGGCGGAAGTGAGCCCGCACCGCATCCATCACATCCCGTTTCGCCTGCGCCATGTCGCCCCCTTCGGGCAACTGGCTCAGCGCTTGCGCCCCAAGGTTGCTGGTCAGCACGATCAGCGTCTGCTTGAAGTCGACCTTACGGCCCTGACCATCCGTCAGTACACCATCATCCAAGACCTGCAGCAACACGTTGAACACGTCGGGGTGCGCCTTCTCGACCTCATCGAACAGCACGACCTGATAGGGTCTGCGCCGCACGGCTTCGGTCAATACGCCACCTTCGTCATAGCCAACATACCCGGGAGGCGCGCCGATCAGACGGGCCACGGCATGTTTCTCCATGAACTCAGACATGTCGATCCGCACCATCGCGTTCTCGTCGTCGAACAGGAATTCGGCCACGGCCTTGGTCAGCTCGGTCTTACCGACACCAGTCGGCCCGAGGAACAGGAAGCTGCCCAAGGGGCGGGCCTCGTCGTTCAGGCCAGCACGCGCACGGCGCACCGCGTTCGACACAGCTTTGACGGCGAGGTTCTGACCAATGACACGGTTGTGCAACTGGTCTTCCATGCGCAGCAACTTGTCCCGCTCGCCTTCCAGCATACGACCCGCGGGGATACCCGTCCAACGTTCGACGACGCTGGCGATCTGGTCCGGGCGCACGGCCTCTTCGACCATCACGTCGGCTTCGTTCTCTTCGGCCTCGCCCAGTTTGCGTTCAAGCTGCGGGATCACGCCATAGGAAAGCTCCCCCGCTTTGGCGAGGTTGCCTTCGCGCTTGGCGATCTCAAGCTCGGCGCGGGCACGGTCCAGCTGCTCTTTCAGCTCGCGCGCGCCCTCAAGGCGATCACGTTCGCCCTGCCACTGCGCGGTCATGGCATCGGCCTTTTCCTGCAGATCCCCCAGCTCTTTCTCCAACTTGTCTAGGCGGTCCTTGCTGGCAGCGTCGTCCTCTTTCTTCAACGCCTCGGCTTCGATCTGAAGCTGCATGATCTGACGATCCAGCGCATCCAGCTCTTCCGGTTTGCTGTCGACTTCCATCCGCAGACGGCTCGCGGCCTCGTCCACAAGGTCGATTGCCTTGTCGGGCAGGAAACGATCCGTGATATAGCGATGCGACAGGGTCGCCGCCGCCACAAGGGCAGAGTCGCTGATCCTCACACCATGGTGCAGCTCGTACTTCTCCTTAATGCCTCGCAGGATCGACACCGTATCCTCGACCGTAGGTTCGCTGACCATCACAGGCTGGAACCGACGGGCAAGTGCTGCGTCTTTTTCGACATACTTACGGTATTCGTCCAAGGTCGTCGCACCAACGCAGTGCAATTCACCCCGTGCCAAAGCCGGTTTGATGAGGTTGGCCGCGTCCATCGCACCATCCGCCTTACCGGCACCAACCAGCGTGTGCATCTCGTCAATGAACAGGATCACCTCGCCCGCGGCTTCGGTGACCTCGGTCAAGACGGCTTTCAACCGTTCTTCGAACTCGCCACGATACTTCGCGCCAGCAATCAGCGCGCCCATGTCCAGCGCCAGCAAGCGCTTGTTGCGCAGGGATTCAGGCACATCGCCATCCACGATCCGCAGGGCGAGCCCCTCGGCAATCGCGGTTTTACCTACGCCGGGCTCACCAATCAGCACCGGGTTGTTCTTGGTACGGCGGCTCAACACCTGCATGGCGCGACGAATTTCCTCGTCCCGACCGATGATCGGGTCGATTTTGCCTTCGCGGGCACGTTCCGTCAGATCAAGGCTGTACTTCTTGAGCGCCTCATACCCGTCTTCCGCACTGGCCGTATCAGCCGTGCGCCCTTTCCGGATATCATTGATAGCGGCGTTCAACCCCTGTGCGGTGACCTTGCCCGCATCCAGCGCGGTTTTCGCACCGGATTTCACCATCGCGAGTGCCATCAGCACGCGTTCGACCGGCACAAAGCTGTCGCCCGCTTTTTTGGCCAGTGTCTCTGCTTCGGCCAGCACCTTTGCGGTGGCATTATCAAGGTATACCTGCGCGGCGTCGCCCGACACCTTGGGCAGCTTGCCCAAAGACAGCGTCAGGGTTTCAGCCACACGTGCAGGATCGCCACCGGCAGCAGCAATCAGATTGCTCGCCAGCCCTTGGTCGTCATCCAGCAGTGCTTTCAATAAATGCTCCGGCGTCAGCCGTTGGTGGCTTTCACGCGTCGCGATTGTTTGCGCAGCCTGAATAAAGCCACGCGACCGTTCTGTGAACTTGCTCAAGTCCATGAGCTTCTCCTTTTTCTTAAAGCGACCACAAAGAAGATGCCTGCTTTGCAGCACATCATGGCGTGTTCCTCGGGATAGAATTTGGGGACAGAAGGAAGGGATTCAAGAGAGTCGCCTCACAAATACGTCAACAGAAAACATACACCTTTTAAGATTATTTGTCAGACTGGTGGGATTTCGCCACATTGCGAACATATTGGAATCTCACAAGAAAAATGCAGTTTCGCAATTTGTCGCTCATGGCAAGAATTAATTACAAAAATGTTAATTGACTGATTTTAGGCGAAAATTTATATTTATCCACATGACGGATGCGCCCCAGTGGAACCATTTAGTCACACATACGTTGTACTGGCAGATGAACGAAAACAAATCGAGCCGACTTTAACCAGTACAACAAATTCTTGAGGTACGAACATGCAGACGCGCCAGATCCAGATGAACGACGTTATCTACAACGCGGCAGAGCAATGCTTTGAAGCTTTGGTCACCGTCCACGATGGCGATCGGTCCCGCAAATATGCCTGCGCCATCAACGCGCCGATGACGATGTCCTTTGATCAAGCTGCCAAAGGCCTGACCAAACAAGCCGAGCGTCGCCATACGAGCCGCGGCGGCATGTATTCCGAGATCCGCGCCCAGAAGCCCGCACAACGCAGCGGCCGTCCTCGGTTCGACCCAAAAGCCTGGTTGCGCCATGTCGCCAACCTTCCCGGCCTTCGCGCCGCCTGATTTACAGTTTCGGCGGAACTGCCTGCGCGCCCGTCCCGGCGCGTGTCCCGCCCAATCCAGAGACAACTGCCTGCCTGCACGTCTCTGATACTCGCCCGGACAGCGATTGCGCTGCCCGGGCCTTTTTCTTTGCGCGGACCCTGTTTTCATAGACATGTCAGGTCGAACACCGTAAGCCTCCGGCGTTTGCCAAATCTCATCACTTCGGAGCCCGCCCCATGTCAGATGACCGCCTGATCGTTGCCCTTGATGTCCCCCACGCTGTTGCCGGCCTTGAACTGACCCAAAAGCTCGGCGATGCGGTGAGTTTTTATAAAATTGGTCTGGGCATGTTGACGGGCGGCGGCCTGGCGCTTGCGAACGAGCTGATTCAGGAACACGGCAAACGCATTTTTCTGGACATGAAACTGTTCGATATCAGCGCGACAGTCGAAGCAGCGGTGCGCGGGCTTGCACAGTTTGACCTCGATTTTCTGACCGTGCACGGTGACCCCCATGTTGTCCGCGCCGCGATGGAAGGGGCCGCGGGATCCCGCACCAAGATTTTGGCGGTGACCATCCTGACATCCCTGGACCGTAACGATCTGGACGCGGCGATGATCCAGTCGGGCGATATCCCCGATCTGGTCCAGACCCGCGCCGGGCGCGCGCTGGAGGCTGGTGCTGACGGCGTCATCGCCTCCCCGCAAGAGGCGGCCCTGATCCGTGCCCTACCCGAGGCGAACGGCAAGCTGATCGTCACCCCCGGCGTGCGACCAAGCGGGGCGGCCCTTGGCGACCAGAAACGCGTGGCAACACCTGGTCAGGCGATCTTGGACGGGGCGGATCACATCGTCGTTGGGCGCCCGATCTGGCAAGCCGAAGACCCCGCCGCCGCCGCCCGCGCGGTGCTGGCAGAGCTGCCCTAAACGCAGCCAAAATGCGCGAAACCCAACAAATAGCGCATTTTCGCCTATGTGATAAATCGGTAACAAACATGAACTGGCTGCCAGCCACTGGAAGTTCCGTGTATGTTTTATGACATTCATATGGCAACCTTACTTTGGTGATACTCCCCGACGGACTGGTTCTTCCTGAAGTCCGTCACCTCCCCCCGCTTCAGGCGGGGGTCTTTCTTTGCCCCCCCTTTCGATTTCCGCCCTTCAACCCGACGCTGCACGTATGTGCATGGCGAAGTCGCGTGTGATCGGGTAGACTTGCGTTAACCAGCCCTTAACCCTACCTGACCGCCATGCCCGCCCTCTGCCGAGACTGCCTGTCCGAAATCGCGCCCGCGCGCCGGTGCTCTGCCTGCGGCAGCCCGCGCATCTCGTCGCATCCCGAATTATTCGACCTTTCCATCGCCCATATGGATTGCGATGCCTTCTACGCATCCGTGGAGAAACGCGACAATCCGGCGCTGAATGGCAAGCCCGTGATCATCGGGGGCGGACGTCGTGGGGTCGTGTCGACCGCCTGCTATATCGCGCGGATCAAAGGGGTCCGGTCTGCCATGCCGATGTTCCAGGCGCTGAAACTCTGCCCCGAAGCGATCATCATCAAGCCACGCATGGATGCATATGTCGAAGCCTCCCGCGCGATCCGCGCCATGATGGAAGAGCTCACCCCCGCCCTGCAGCCGCTGTCGCTGGACGAGGCGTTTCTGGACATGACCGGCACAACCAAGCTGCACGGGGCACCCCCTGCCGTGATGCTTGCACGACTGGTGCGTCGCATGAAGGTCGAACTGGGGCTGACCGGCTCTATCGGACTGTCACACAACAAGTTTCTGGCCAAAGTCGCCTCTGACCTTGATAAGCCGCACGGGTTTTCAGTGATCGGCAAAGAGGAAACACAGAGGTTTCTGAACGACAAACCGGTGAGCATGATCTGGGGCGTGGGCGCGGCAACGCTTGGATCCCTGAACAAGGCCGGCATCCAGACCTTCGCGGACCTGCTGCGATGGGAAAGGACCGACCTGATCGCGCGTTTCGGCAGTATGGGCGACCGCCTCTGGCATCTGGCACGCGGCCAAGACAACCGCCGTGTTTCCGCGCATGAACCGATGAAATCCATCAGCAACGAAACCACCTTCAACGAAGACACCTCCGACCCTGACCTGCTGGACGGGCATCTGTGGCGCATGGCGCAAAAGGTGGCGGACCGCGCCAAGGCCAAAGACCTTGCCGGCCGCGTTGTCGTGCTCAAGCTCAAACGGGCCGATTTCTCGCTGATCACGCGGCGGGTGTCGCTGTATGACCCGACGCAACTGGCCGACCGCATCTACCGCACAGCGCGCGGGCTGTTTGACCAGCTTGGTGAACCGGGGCCTTTCCGGCTGCTCGGGTGTGGCATTTCGGACCTGAGCGCGGCTGACGGTGCCGATACCGCGGGCGACCTGCTGGACCCGGATGCCGCCCGCCGGGGTCAGGCAGAGCGGGCAACAGATGCCATCCGCAACCGGTTCGGGGACAAGGCAATCGTCAAGGGGCGTGCGCTGCGCTGATCACTCCGCCGCAAGGGCGAGGCTTTCTGGACGGATCCGCGCAATCTCTGCCACAACGCCGCGAAGCGCTTTTTGCACATCCTCGAAATCACCGTTGGGGCGCACCAGAGATTCGTTCATATACATCGACCGGTCCAATTCGACCTGTACCGCGTGCTGCCCCCGTGCCGGACGACCGTAAGCTTGGGTGATATAGGCCCCCGCAAACGGCGTATTGCGTGTGACAGTGAACCCTGCCTTGACGAAAGCGGCCTCTATCTGATCCACAACATCGCTGCTGGCTGCCGCACCGAACCGGTCACCCAAGACCACTTCAGGCCGTTTCAATCCCATACGCGCGACGCCATCCATCGCCTCATGCGGCATCGAATGGCAATCCACCAAGATCGCCTGCCCGTGATCCGCCCGCGCGTCGTTCAGCAGGCTTTGCAACATATCGTGGTACGGCACCCAATAGGTGGCGATTCGCGCCCGTGCTTCATCAAGCGTTAATTTGCCCTGATAAATCGACCGCCCGTTTGCCACGACACGCGGAATAACCCCCAATCCGGAGGCAACCCGCGGGTTATGCGCCTGCCGCCGAACCCCTTCGATCAGGGCCGGGTCAAGCTCGTCTCGGGACCGGTTCAGATCAAGGAACGCACGAGGGGCCCCCGCCATCAGAAACGGAGCCCCGAAATGGGGGGCAGAATTAAACAAAAGGTCAACAAACGCGTCCTCTGACGAGCGTATACTATGCCCGTCCAACACCGTGGACCGCAGGAAGGAAAAGCTGTAATTCCGCCCTGAATGAGGGGATGCAAACACCGCGCAGGAACGGGCTTGATCGGGGCGAACGACTTCGTAGGCGATGTGTGGCATTGTTGCACCTTTCAAGAATGATCATAGCGCATGTTTTTACAAAGCCAAAACCCCTTGATCATGCCTCCGACTCTATTTATAGACCCCGCTACCGGCGCGAATATCTCGCGCCCCGATTTGGTTTGGGGTGCAAATTTCGTGCTACATAGGGGGTGATTAGCTCAGCGGTAGAGCACTTCGTTGACATCGAAGGGGTCACTGGTTCGATCCCAGTATCGCCCACCACCTAATTCATGGTTCAGCATTCGCTGAACTGCCCGCAACCCGGCGCTGGCCCGCGCCACGACACAGGAGAACGACCATGAAGGTTCGCAATTCGCTCCGCTCGCTCAAGAACCGGCACCGTGACTGCCGCGTTGTGCGTCGCAAAGGCCGCGTTTACGTAATCAACAAAACGCAGCGCCGTTTCAAAGCCCGTCAGGGTTAAGCTTCGCGCGCATTTGATTAAAGGCCGCTCCTTCTGGGGCGGCTTTTTTCGTTTGGGCCGCCGTCAACCGCGCCTCCCCCCTGTCCCAGCCAATCTGTGCTGACCTCTTGCGATCCCCCCAATACCGCTTAGGTTCTCTTCAGACTTCATCAGACGAACTGAAAGGGATCTCATGACCGATCTGCCCGACTACACCCCACCCGCCGTATGGGAGTGGGAACCCGGCAATGGCGGTAAATTCGCCAATATCAACCGCCCCATCGCAGGCCCCACCGCAGACAAAGAGCTGCCGGTCGGCAAACATCCCTATCAGCTTTACTCCCTCGCGACGCCCAATGGCGTCAAAGTCACCGTGCTGCTGGAAGAACTACTGGCCGCCGGGCACAAGGGTGCCGAATATGACGCGTGGCTGATCAACATCGGCGAAGGGGATCAATTCGGATCCGGCTTTGTCGACATCAACCCGAACTCCAAAATTCCCGCGATGATGGACCGGTCCGGCGACGCGCCGCAGCGCCTGTTTGAATCCGGATCGATCATGCTGCATCTGGCCGAGAAATTCGGGGAATTCATCCCCAAAGACCCAAGCCAGCGCACCGAATGTATGTCGTGGCTGTTCTGGCAAATGGGCAGCGCGCCCTATCTTGGCGGCGGCTTTGGCCATTTCTACGCCTATGCGCCGGTCAAAATTAAGTACTGCATCGACCGTTTCGCGATGGAGACCAAGCGCCAGCTTGACGTGCTCGATCGTCACCTTGCCGATAACGAATACATGGCGGGCGAATATTCGATCGCGGATATGGCGATCTGGGCATGGTACGGGCAGCTGGTTCTGGGCCGTCTCTATGACGCGGCAGAGTTCCTGAATGTGGACTCCTACGAAAACCTGATGAAATGGGCCAAGAAGATCGACGCCCGCCCTGCCGTGCAACGGGGCCGCATGGTCAACCGCGCCTTCGGCGAGCCCGAAATGCAGCTGCACGAACGGCACGATGCCAGCGATTTTGATACAAAGACTCAGGACAAAATCGGCGACTAATCCCGCGCGTCTTGCCGCCCCCACGCGGCAAGACGCTTGTCCTATTAATTCACTCAAGTATTCCTTGATATCAGCCCTCAAATCTGTTTCTTACTCTTTTTATAAGTTTTACACAGATGGAGGTCACCTGATGACTCTGACGAAATCCGCTTTCACGGCCGCCTTGATGGCCACAGTTGCGATGCCAGCAATGGCCGAAGGGCAGCTGAACCTCTACTCCTCGCGTCACTACGACACAGACGAACGTCTGTATTCCGACTTTACCGAGCAGACCGGCATCACCATCAACCGCATCGAAGGCAAAGCAGACGAGCTGCTGGCGCGTATGGAAGCCGAGGGTGCGAACTCCCCCGCGGACGTTCTGATCACCGTCGACACCAGCCGCCTGAGCCGCGCCAAGGAAATGGGCCTGCTGCAATCCGTTGACAGCGACATCCTCGAAGAGCGTATCCCCAGCAACCTGCAAGACGCCGACAACGACTGGTTCGGCTTTTCGCAGCGCGCGCGGATCATCTTTTACAGCAAGGACGCTGTAGACAACCCGCCACAGAACTATCTGGATCTTGCCGATCCTGCCTATGAAGGTCAGGTCTGCATCCGTTCCTCCACCAACTCCTACAACCAGACCCTGCTGGCGGCGTTGGTCACGCACCACGGTGAAGAGAAAGCCACCGAATGGGCACAGGGCGTTGTGAACAACATGGCACGTGCACCACAGGGCGGTGACACCGACCAGCTGCGCGGTCTGGTATCGGGCGAATGCGAAATCTCCGTCTCGAACTCCTACTACTTTGCCCGTGCCATCCGCACCGAAGTAGACGGGCTGAGCGCCGATCTGGATAAAATCGGTCTGGTGTTCCCCGACCAGGAAGGCAACGGCGCGCATATGAACCTGTCGGGTGCCGGTGTTGCAGCCAATGCGCCAAACCGTGACAATGCGGTCAAGTTCCTCGAGTATCTGTCCTCCGACAGCGCGCAGTCCTACTTCTCTGCAGGGAACGACGAATTCCCCGCCGTCGAAGGCGTAGAGCTTGCGGACTCGGTCGAGAAGCTTGGCGAATTCAAAGCAGACGAGGTGAACCTGTCCGAAGTGGCCAAGAACATCCCCACAGCACAGAAAATCTTTAACGCGGTTGGCTGGGAATAATCCCAGCCTGCCACGGCAGAGACACGACATTGAACCGCATCGCCCTGGGCCGGTGCGGTTTTTTCATGCGCAAAGGGAAATGTTTATTTCTGCCGCCCGACCTGACGGCAGATCAGGATCACGGGGAGCAACCCCATTGCCACGATCACAAGGCTTGGCACCGCCGCCCCGTCCAGCCGCTCGTCGCTTGCCAGCCGGTAGGCCTGTACTGCCAGCGTGTCGTAGTTGAACGGCCGCATGATTAGCGTTGCAGGCAGCTCTTTCATCACATCGACGAAAACGATCAGCAGCGCGGTCAGCAGGCTTGGCGACAGGATCGGTAGATGCACACGGCGCAGCGTGCCCACAGGGGTTTCCCCCAATGACCGTGCGGCAGAGTCCATATTGGCATGCACCATCGCCTGCCCGCCCTCATACGCCCCCAGAGCCGCCGCAAGGAAGCGTACCATATAGGCGGCGACAAGCAGCCAGATCGACCCGGTGACCAGCAGCCCGGTCGATATGTCGAAAGTGCTGCGCATCCAGGCATCAAGCTGGTTATCAAAAGTCGCAAAGGGCACCATCAGCCCCACGGCAATCACCCCGCCCGGCACCGCATAGCCCAACCGCGCGATATAGCCCGCACCGAAGGACAGCTTGCCCGGACGCAACCGCTGGAAGAACCCCACGCAGACCGCAGCGGCAACGGTCAGCACCGCCGCCACCCCCGCCAGCGTGGCAGAGTTGCGGATGAAGCCCAGATAGCGCGGGCTCAGCAGGTCTTGCTCTGACCCGATGCCCATCCAGATCAGCACGATCACCGGCAGGATCGCCCCAAAGATAACGGGAACACCGCAGGCCAGCATCGCGGCGGCGGCCTGCCATCCCTTAAGCTGCGCGGGCGGCATCGCCACGGCACGACGCGCCGGATCGTGGTATTGCGCCTTGCCGCGCTGGATACGCTCCAGCATCGCGAGCAACAGCGCAAAACTGAGCAAACACAGTGCAAGCTGGGCCGCACCAGCGCGGTCGAACAGGGAAAACCAGCTGGTGTATATCCCTGTCGCAAAAGTCTGCACACTGAAATAGGCGACGGTGCCGAAATCAGCGATCGTCTCCATTACGGTCAGCAGAACACCTGCGGCAATCGCCGGGCGGGCCAGCGGCAGGCTCACCTTGAAGAAGGCCGCCCAGGCACTGCTACCCAAGGCACGTGCTGCCAGAAACGTCGTGGCGGATTGCTGCAAGAACGCGGCGCGCGCCAAGAGGTAGACGTAGGGATAAAGCACCAGCACCAGCATCAAGGCCGCGCCCCCAAGGGACCGGATTTCCGGGAACCAGTAGTCGCGCGGCCCCCAGCCCGTGACGTCACGCAGCACCGTTTGCACGATTCCGGGGTGGTCAAGGATATGCGTGTAGGCATAGGCCAGCACATAGGCGGGAAAAGCCAGCGGCAGCACCAGCGCGATTTCAAGCATGCGGGCACCGGGGAAGCGGGTCATGGTCACCAGCCACGCGGTCCCCACGCCCAAGGCAAAGGTGCCCGTGGCCACCATTGCGACCAACAGAACGGTGGTGCCCGCGTACCCCAGCAGCACCGTATCGATCAGGTGGCGCACGGTCTCGGTGCCCCCGACCAGCGCGGCCAGCAAAACGGCAACCATCGGCAAGGCACAGGTCGCCGCAATCGCGACCGCAACCCCCGCCAGCAAACGCACGCCGTCCCGCGATCTTTTCACGGCGGCGGGGCTTGTATTGATATCCTGTGTCGTCATGCGATCGGTTTCGACTAATTCAGTCGGAAATACCAGCGGGATGACTGAAAATTGTAGCGCTGCGCGCAGGTGCAAGGGCGTGATCCTGCCTTTGCAGCAGAATCTCCCGTGTCAGGATGCGTGCCTTCAGCACGGGTCAGTCATAGCTACGCTGGTCTTCGATCACCAATCCGTCGTTGGGCAGGCTGCCCGGCGCGGCCAGCACGACCTTGCCCTTCAGCTTGAGAAGCGCGGCAACAGAGGCACCGTAGCTGTCCGCGTCATCACCCGTCGTCTCAAGATGCACAGTCATGACGTCCTGTTCATTCGCACGGCTTGCCACCACGCGGGCCTTCGTGACCTCGGGGTGATTAGCAACAAGCGCCGCGACCTGTTCGGGGCGTACGAACATGCCCTTGATCTTGGTGGTCTGATCCGCACGGCCCATCCAGCCCTTGATGCGCATATTGGTCCGCCCGCAAGGAGACGCCCCCGGCAGCACGGCGCTCAGGTCCCCTGTGGCGAAACGGATCAGCGGATAGTCGGGGTTCAAGGTGGTCACGACAACCTCGCCCACCTCGCCCGAAGCGACGGGGGTGCCGGTGCCGGGGGTCACGATCTCGATGATTACATTCTCGTCCACGATCATACCTTCGGCGGCGGGGCTTTCGTAGGCGATATTGCCCAGATCCGCCGTCGCATAGCTTTGCAAACAGGTGATCCCCCGCTCTGCGTAATAGTCGCGCAAGGACGGGAACAGCGCGCCCCCGCCAACGGCAGCCTTGGTGATGCCAAGGGTCACCCCCATCTCATCCGCTTTTTCGAGAATGATCTTGAGGTAATCCGGCGTGCCAGCATAGGCGGTCGTGCCGATATCGCGCGCGGCAATGACCTGCAGTTCGGTCTGCCCGGTGCCCGCCGGCAGCACCGCCGCCCCCACAGCCCGCGCCCCGGATTCAAAGATCATGCCCGCAGGTGTCAGGTGATAGCCAAAACAGTTCTGGACGATGTCGCCCTCGCCAATCCCCACCGCATGCAGGAACCGCCCCATGCGCCACCAGTCCGGCGCGTCGGAGGAGGGTTCATAGATCGGACCGGGAGACTGGAAGATATGGGTGAACGCATGGGCGGGTTTGGTGGTGAAACCGCCAAAGGGGGCCGACTGCGCCTGCTGTTTCCCGATCTCGGATTTGCGCAGAACCGGCAGCGCGGCCAGCGCCTCGACATTGGTGATCGTGTCTGGCGCGATCCCGTCCAACGATCCGGCATAGCCCGGCAGCGCCTGCGCCCGTGCGATCTGCGCGGGCAAGGTCCGGGCAAGATCGGCCGCCCGTGTCTCGGGGCTGCGGGTCTCTAGGCTGTCAAAATAGGACGTCTGTGCCATGTCGCTTACTCGCAATTCATCTGGGTGGTCAGGAAATGGAAAACTCGTGGGCCGTGCGCTGGATCAGCTGAGCCAGCGTTTGCGGCGCCGATAGCTGCGGACATCGCGGAAAGACTTGCGCCCCTCATCCGACATGCCAAGGTAGAATTCCTTGACGTCCTGGTTCTCGCGCAGGTCGGCGGCAGGGCCGTCCATCACGACGCGACCGGATTCCAGAATATAGCCGTAGTGCGCAAAGCGCAGGGCAACGTTGGTGTTCTGTTCGGCCAGCAGGAATGTCACGCCTTCGTTTTCATTCACCGATTTGACGATCTCGAAAATCTGTTCGACCAACTGCGGCGCAAGACCCATCGATGGCTCGTCCAGCAGGATCGTTTCAGGGCGCGACATCAGGGCGCGACCAATGGCGCACATCTGCTGTTCCCCGCCCGAGGTATAGCCCGCCTGCGATTTGCGCCGTTCGCGCAGCCGTGGGAAATAGTCGTACACCATTTCCAGATCACGGGCGATCGCCGCCTTGCCGTCACTGCGGGTATAGGCACCGGTCAACAGGTTCTCTTCGATGGTGAGGTGTTCAAAGCAATGCCGTCCCTCCATCACCTGCACGACACCGCGTTTCACCATCTCTGCGGGGTCGAGCTTGTGCACCGGATCATTGCGATATTTGATCGACCCTTTGGTGACCTCACCCCGTTCGGAATGCAGCAGGTTGGAAATCGCCTTGAGCGTCGTGGTCTTGCCCGCGCCATTGCCGCCCAACAGGGCCGTGATACCGCCCTTGGGCACCTTCAGGCTCACGCCCTTCAGCACCAGAATGACCGAGTTATAGATCACCTCGATATTATTGACCTCAAGAAGGGTCTCGACCTGCGCGTCGGGCGTTGGGGTGGCATCCAGCATGGGTGTCTCTTTCACTAGGTGGCGTGGGGGTCGGGCGCGGCAACAATGCCGCCGCGCCCTTGTTCAAGGGCTGCGCTTAGCAGCTGGGTTCGATACCGGATTCCGCGGCAAAGGCCTGCGCATCTTCGGTTATCAGCGGGGCCAGCACGTCTTGGTCCGACTGGATGTAGTCGGTGATCAGGCTCCAGCTGTCGGCAGCAGCATCCCACTGCGCCACAGCACCATAGCCGTTACCGCCGTGGTTTTCACAAGACACCGTGAACTCTGGCCCAAAGTTCGGCAGACCCAGATCCGCCATCTTGGCTTCGGTGATTTCCAGTGCTTCCATGCCGTCACGCATCTGCGCCGGTGTCAGCGCCTTGGTGTCATGGATACCCTGCGCCGTTTTGGCAGCTTCGGCAGCCAGCATCGCGGCGTAAAGGCCACGGTTATACAAAGCGGTCCCGATCTGGTCGCCCGCACCTGCGGCCTTGCCAGTATCAACAACATACTTCTGGATGTCGTCGAACACGGGGAAGTCGTCGCCCACGTTGTGGAACGTCAGCGCCTTGTAGCCATTGGCTTTGTCACCCGCTGGACGCACGTCGTTCTCGGAACCGGACCACCAGATGCCGATGAACTGATCCATCGGATAGCGGATGTTCGCGGCTTCCTGCACGGCGACCTGGTTCATCACACCCCAACCGTACATGATCACATTGTCCGGCTTTTCACGACGGATCTGCAACCACTGGGATTTCTGTTCCTGACCGGGGTGGTCAACGGGCAACAGCGAAAGTTCGAACCCGTGCTTTTTGCCCAGTTCTTCCAGGGTGCGGATCGGCTCTTTGCCGTAGGCAGAGTTGTGATAGACCAGCGCGATCTTCTTACCTTCAAGGCTGCCACCGTTCAGATCCAGCAGGTGCTTGATCGCGACCGAAGCGCCGTCCCAGTAGTTGGTGGGGTAGTTGAAGATATTCTTGAACACCGACCCGTCTTTGGCGGATGTCCGGCCATACCCCATGGAGTGGACAGGGATGCCATCTGCCGTCGCTTTGGGGATCAGCTGATAGGTGATGCCGGTGGACAGCGGTTGATAGACCAGCGCGCCTTCGCCCTTGGTGCTTTCATAGCATTCCACACCCTTTTCGGTGTTATAGCCGGTTTCACATTCGATCATCCGGATCGGTTCGCCACCGATACCGCCATCACGTTCGTTCAGCAGCGTGAAGTAATCCGCATAGCCGTCGGCAAAGGGAATCCCGTTTGCCGCATAAGGGCCCGTGCGATAGCTGAGCGACGGGAATACAAGCTCTGCCATTGCGGGGCCCGCAGCCAGAGCAGCGCCAAGCGCCAACGTAGTCATCTTCAGTTTCATCGGTGTTTCCTCCCTTGGATGTATCCGATCTTGCCGGGTTGTCCCGGTCGTCTCTTCTTCGGCCTTGGGTCTCCTCCCCCCGGCCATGCGTCCTTCCCTAGTGCGGGAAGGGCCACAATCTCAGTTTTTCCTTGGCGACGCGCCACAACTGGGCCAGCCCATGCGGTTCCGCGATCAGGAAGATGATGATCAACCCGCCCACGATCACAAGCTGCAGATGCGCCACGATATCCGTCGGCCAGCCGAACCAGTCCACGCCCACGATTTTCAACGCAACCGGCAAGAGCACAAGGAACGCGGCCCCGGCAAAGCTGCCAAAGATCGATCCCAGCCCGCCGATGATGATCATAAAGAGCACAAGGAACGATTTCTGGATGCCAAAGGCCTCGCCCACTTCGACCGCACCCAGATAGACCGCAAAGAACAACGCCCCCGAGATGCCGATGAAGAAAGAGCTGACCGCAAAGGCCGTCAGTTTCGCCCGCAGCGGGTTTACCCCGATGATCTCGGCCGCGATGTCCATATCACGGATCGCCATCCATTTGCGCCCCACCGACCCACGGGTCAGGTTGCGTGCCACATAGGCGCTGAAGATCACGAACATCAGGCAGAACAGATAGGTCGCCCAGGCCTGCGTATTCGGTCCGGTGATCTCGATTCCGAAGAATGTCCGCTCCGGCGCGCTGATCTGGCCCGAGGCAGAGTAGTTGTAGAACCACGGCACACGGTTGAACAGCCAGACCAGAAAGAACTGCGCCGCCAGCGTTGCCACGGCCAGATAGAACCCTTTGATCCGCAGCGATGGCAGGCCGAACAACACACCGACACCGGCGGTCACCAGCCCCGACAGCAACACATGCACCAGCATGCTCACGTCAGGAAAGGCGGTCATGAATTTGTAGCAGGCATAGGCCCCCACGGCCATAAAGCCACCGGTCCCCAAGCTCACCTGCCCGCAATAGCCCACCAGAATGTTCAGCCCGATCGCCGCGATGGCGTAGATCAGGAACGGCAGGAACAGTGAGTTCACCCAATAGTCATTGATCACAAACGGGATCACGGCAATGGCGATGAACAACACCAGATAATAGCGATACCGGTCGAACTTGATCGGAAACGTCTGGCTGTCTTCTTCGTATGAGGCGCTGAAATCCCCGGCTTCACGATAGAACATCAGTTGCTCCCCCCGTTCCAAATGGTTTTAAATCCTGGGTTCCGGGGCAAAGCCCCGATCAGGGAGTTGCCAAAACTACACACGTTCAATGATCTTCTCCCCGAACAAGCCCTGCGGGCGGAACACCAGAAAGATCAGCGCCAGCATGTAGGCGAACCAGTTCTCTGTCGCACCGCCAAGGAAAGGTGCACCGATCAGGAATTCGAACAGCTTCTCCCCCACACCGATGATCAATCCGCCCACGATGGCACCGGGGATAGAGGTGAACCCCCCCAGCATCAGCACCGGCAACGCCTTCAGCGCGATCAGCGAGAGCGAGAATTGGACCCCCGATTTCGTGCCCCACATGATGCCCGCGACAAGGGCGACAAAGCCCGCCAGCGACCATACGAGGATCCAGATAAAGTTCAGTGACACGCCGACAGACAAAGCCGCTTGGTGGTCATCCGCCACAGCCCGCATGGCGCGGCCCTGTTTGGTGTATTGCGCGAACATCACCAAGCCGATCACCAGCAACGCGGCAATGATGCTGGCAACGATATCCAGATTATCGATAAAGAACCCGTAGCCAAAGGCGTTAAAGGTGGTGTCGTCGATCCAGGTGTTCAGCCCCTGCGGCAGCCCCACATCCATAGACTTGATGTCGGACCCCCACATCAGATCGCCCACCCCTTCCAGAAAATAGGCCAGACCGATGGTCGCCATGAAGAGGATGATCGGCTCTTGCCCGACCAGATGGCGGAAGACCAACCGCTGCACCGCATAGGCCAGCCCGATCATCACCACCATCGTCAGCAAAATCGCGAGGAACGCCGGCACGTGCCAGCCGAAATGGTGAATATCCGTGCCCAGGATTGCGTTGATCAGGTGGCTAAACGGCACCTGCCCATCGATGATCCCTGCCAGGGTCAGGGCCGCAAACAGCGCCATAACCCCTTGGGCATAGTTAAAAATACCCGAGGCTTTGTAGATCAGAACAAACCCCAGGGCGACCAGTGCATACAGCACCCCCGCCATCAGCCCGTTCAGGAACACCTCGATTGTAAAGGCCAGTTGCTCAGGCATATCAGACCCTCCCCATCGCAAAACCAGTGGCAAAATCAGTCATGGGCAACCCCCAGATATGCGTCGATCACGTCTTGGTTGTTGCGCACCTCGCTCGGGGTGCCGTCGCCGATCTTCTTGCCGTAATCCATCACGACCACACGGTCGCTCAGGTCCATCACAACGCCCATATCGTGTTCGATCAGGGCAATCGTCGTGCCGAATTCATCGTTCACATCCAGAATAAAGCGGCTCATGTCCTCTTTTTCCTCGACGTTCATCCCCGCCATCGGTTCATCCAGCAGCAGGATCGACGGCTCGGCGGCCAGCGCACGGGCCAGTTCGACCCGTTTCTTCAAGCCGTAGGACAGACGCGACACCGGCGTCTTGCGGATCGCCTGAATCTCAAGGAAATCGATGATCTTTTCGGCGACTTCGCGGTTCGCGGTCTCTTCCCGCTCCGCCTTGCCCTTCCAGATCGACTGCCAGAACATGCCGGTCTTCATATTGGTCAAACGCCCCGTCATGACGTTGTCCAGCACCGACATCCCTTCGAACAGGGCGATGTTCTGGAACGTGCGTGCGATCCCCTGCTGCGCCACCTCAAAGGGTTTCATCGCCGGACGGCGGCTGCCCTTGTACCAGACCTCGCCTTCCTGCGGCACATAGAACCCGCTGATCACGTTCAGCATGGATGATTTGCCCGCGCCATTCGGCCCGATGATCGCGCGGATCTCGCCCTGACGGATGTCGAAAGAGATATCCTTGATCGCCTCCACCCCACCGAACCGCAGGGTGATGTTTTTCATTTCCATCACAACGGGGCCAATCTGGCGCCCATCCGCTGTGACATAGCCGTCGGTCATATCTTTCACGCCGCAGCCCCCTTCCAAATGGTCTTAAAATCCACTGCGCAACCGCAGCGCCCGCATGCTCCGCCTGATGTCATGCTCATTGAGCGGCCATCTTGCGGGTGTCTGCGAACACCTTGGCGTCGCGCACCTCCAGCGTGGCCGAGATCGACCCCTTGCGCCCGTCTTCATAGGTCACTTCAGTAACCGTGCTGACAGAGGGCGACCCGTCGTAGAGCGCGGTGATGATATCGTCGAACTTCTCGCCGATGACCTTGCGACGGACTTTGCGCGTGCGCGTCAGCTCTCCGTCATCGGCATCAAGTTCCTTGTGCAGCACAACAAAGCGATGCACCTGACAGCCCGACAGCATTTCGTCTTCTGCGATAGAGGCGTTGACCTCTTCCACATGGCTCTGGATCGTGTCCATCACCTGCGGATGCCGCGCCAGTTCCTGATAGGACGCATAGCCGATGTTGTTGCGCTCCGCCCAGTTTCCGACCGCGGTCAGGTCGATATTGATAAAGGCGGTGCATGCGTCGCGTCCGTTGCCGAATACCACCGCTTCAAGGATGTTGGGGAAGAACTTGAGTTTGTTTTCCACGTATTTCGGCGCGAACAGGCTGCCATTGGCCATTTTGCCAACGTCTTTGGCGCGGTCGATAATGCGCAGGTGCCCGGTGCCTTCCTCGATAAAGCCCGCGTCGCCTGTCGCGACCCAGCCTTCGGCATCCTTGGTATCGGCGGTGCTTTCGGGGTTCTTGTAATACTCCACAAAAACGCCGGGGCTGCGGTAGAAGACTTCGCCGTTCTCGGCGATCTTCAGCTCCACGCCGGGGCAGGTCACGCCGACCGTGTCACTGCGCACTTCGCCATCGGGCTGCGCGGTGATGAAGACGGTGGCTTCGGTCTGGCCATAAAGCTGTTTCAGGTTGATCCCGAGCGAGCGGTAGAAATCGAAAATCTCCGGCCCGATCGCCTCGCCCGCGGTATAGCCGACGCGCACGCGGCTGAGGCCGAGCGTGTTTTTCAGCGGGCCATAGATCATCAGCTCGCCCAAGGCGTATTTCGCACGGTCCATCGCGCCGACGGGTTTACCGTCCAGAATGGCGGGACCCACCTTGCGCGCATGGGCCATGAATTTGTCGAACAGCCACTTTTTGAAACGGCTCGCGTCTTCCATCCGGATCATCACCGATGTCAGCTGGGTTTCGAACACGCGCGGTGGGGCGAAATAATAGGTCGGGCCGATCTCGCGCAGGTCCACATGCATCGTGTCCGCGCTTTCAGGGCAGTTCGTGCAGAACCCCGTCCATAGCGCCTGCCCGACGGAAAAGATGAAATCCCCCACCCAGGCCATCGGCAGATAGGCCAGAATATCGTCCGTCTGACGCAGCTTGTCGAAAGCGGAAGAGGATTTGGCCGTCTCGATAATATTGCGGTTGCTCAGCACCACACCTTTGGGCTTGCCCGTGGTGCCAGAGGTATAGAGCATGACGCCCGTGCTGTCGTAGTCCAGCTTGGCCTGACGCGCCTCAAGCTCTTTGATGTGCTTGTCGCGTGCCTTGCGGCCCATGTCCTGGACGGCGCTATACTGGTCCAGCGCGGCGTGGTCGTATTTGCGCAATCCGCGTGGATCAAGATAGACCATACGCTCGAACTGGGTCAGCTGATCCTGAACGTCCAGCACCTTGTCGACCTGTTCCTGATCACCGGCGATCACAAAACGCGCGCCACAATGATCCAGCACATAGGCCATCTCTTCTGCGTTGGCGTCCTGATACAGCGGCACAGGCACGGCACCGACCATCTCTGCGGCCATCATGGCCCAATACAGATAGGGACGGTTGCGGCCGATGATGGCGATAAAGTCGCCCTCGTTCGCGCCAAGCTCCAGCAGGCCAAGCGCAAGCGCCTCAACCTCGTCGCGGGTCTGTGCCCACGTCCAGCTTTGCCAGATGCCATATTCCTTTTCGCGATACGCAGGCGCGTTCGCAAATTGCTTTGCATTACGATGCAGCAGCGCCGGAACCGATTGCGGTCCGTCGGCGCTCACGAGCGTGTGAGCCAAATGTCTTCCTCCCAAACCCTGCTCTTTTTCGGCAGGTCGATCGCTGGTGCGATTCTGATGTCACACCATGATGTTGACCTGATGCTCTGCGTCAACTTTTACCTAATGATTTCTCAATTCTAACGAATTGTAACAGGCGTGATTTCCCAAGGTTGCGCTTGGCGGCGCTGTGGGGATGGTGCAGTCTGCCGCGGGGGGAGGCTGCATGCAGATCGACGATCATCAGACAAAACTCATGACGGCTGCGGGGCTGAACCTGATCGCGCAAGCGCTGACGATCTATGACGCGGATTTGCGGCTGGTGCTGTGTAATGCACCGTTCCAGCAGATGTTCGACCTTCCCAAAGCGCTGGTCACCCCAGGTGCGAGCTTTCAAGAAACGATCACCCTGCTGGCACAGTTGGGTGAATACGGCGACGTGGACGACGTGGCGCATTTCGTTGCCGAAAGGGTGGAACAGGCCCGCGCGTTTGAACCCCATTATATGGAACGTACCCGCGCCAATGGCCGCACCATCTCGGTCGAAGGCTCCCCCCTGCCCCAAGGCGGCTGGGTCACCGTCTACACCGACATCACCCGCACCAAACAGCAAGAGGCCCTGCTGCGCGCCCGGTCTGATGCGCTGTCGGGGCAGGTGCTGGCCCACGCCGAAGAACTGTCAGCCACCAACCGCGAACTTGCCGCGATGAACACCGCGCTGGAAGAGGCAAAACGCCAGCTCACCCTGTCCGAAGCCCGCACGCGGCTGACCACAGAAATGATGCCGGCCCATATCGCCCATGTGGATGCAAACGCCTGTTACACCTATTCAAACCGGCGGTTGGCCTCTGTCATGCCAGGGCGGCGCGCGGATCTGATCGGCCGCCATATCGCAGAGGTTCTGGGCCAGCAGGCCTACGATTCTATTGCCCCTTCGCTCACCCAAGCCTTTGCCGGAAAGCCGTCGGTGATCGAATTCACGGACGAGATGAGCGCCCGGCGCATCCGCGGAGCCTTCACCCCCGATACAAACGGCGGGGTCTATATCCTGTCGATGGATGTGACCGAGGAAACCCAGAACCGTGTCGCCCTGCAGCAGACCCGACGACGCGAAATCGCGGCGCAGGTGATCTCGGGGCTGGCGCATGATTTTTCCAACTTGCTGACGATCATCCTTGGCCTACAGTCCCGGCTGGGGCGGCTGGACGGCCAACCGGCAGAGGCCGCCCCCCTCATCGAAGGCACCCTTGCCGCGGCGCGCCGGGGCGGCACGTTGCTTAGCTCTATTGCCGATATGACAGGCGCGCGCACGCTGCGTCCGACTGCGACCCATATCCCGCGGCTGCTTGAAGATCTGACCCTGATCGCGCGCCCCACCCTGCCCAAGGGCATGACGCTAAGCATCGACAACCAGATGGGTGACACCCCCGTGCTGCTGGACAGCGGGCTGGTGCAGGACGGGCTGCTGAACCTGATCCTGAACGCCCGCGATGCCTGTGGCGCTGCGGGCGCGATCTCGCTTGAAATACGACAGGTCCATGACACATGGATCGAATGGGTCTTGCGCGATACCGGCCCCGGTTTTTCGCCCTCGGCGCTAGAACACGGGTTCGATCCGTTTTTTACCACCAAAGGGGCCGAAGGATCGGGGCTGGGGCTGCCGATGGTCTACGACATGGTGAAATCGGCGGGGGGCGATCTGCGCCTTGGCAATACGGCTCATGGCGCGCAGGTGACCATGCGGCTGCCCTACCGCCCCGCCGTGGCTGCCACCACCGGACTGGTCCTGCTGGTCGAAGACGCCGATGACCTGCGCGCGCTGGTGCGAGACATGTTGATGGGGCTGGGCCATTCCGTGATCGAAGCCGCCAGCGCGGATGAAGCCACCGCCCTGCTGGCCGATCTGCCCGACATCGCGCTGATCCTGTCCGACATCCAGCTTGTGGGCGAGGCGACGGGGCTGGACCTTGCCAAACGCCTACCCGCCGATGCCCCGCCGCTGGTATTGATGACCTCGCTCCCGCCCGATGATGCCCAGTTTTTCGAGGCGCAAACCCTTGCCCCCGTATTGCGCAAACCCTTCGAGATTGCGGATCTGACCGCGCTGATTGCCCCGAAAGAGAGTGCCGCCCAATGACCCGCCCCCTCGTCACCATTCTGGATGATGAACCCGAAATCCGCACGCTTCTCGCCGACGCTTTAGAGGAAGCGGGCTTTGACACGCTGTCGTTCAGCCGCGCCCGCGCGTTCGAGGCCGCCTTGGCGACCCACACCCCCGATGTCTGTCTGGTGGACCTGTCCCTGCCGGATTCAGACGGGCTGACGCTGGTGCATCGTCTGGCGCTAGAACAAGGGGCCATCGTGATCATCATTTCGGGCCGCGCACAGGTGCAGGACCGCGTCACGGGGCTGGAACTTGGCGCGGATGACTACATCATCAAGCCCTTTGATCCGGCAGAGGTCGTCGCCCGTATCCGCGCCCGCCTGCGCAGCGCCAAACCCACGCCGCAAGCCGGCACCGTCGCTGCGTTCAGCGGGTGGAAGGCGCATTTCGACCGCTACGCGCTTGAGGATGAAAGCGGCGTCGAAACCCCCTTCTCCCATGCGGAGGGGGAGGTGCTGCGCCTGTTTCTGGACGCGCCCAAACGTCTGCTCAGCCGCGCGCAGATGCAGTCGAGCCTTGGCGGCGTCGCCTCTGAAAGCTTTGACAGGGCGATGGACGTGCGGATTTCGCGGCTGCGGACCAAACTGCGCGAAGATCCCAAAAACCCGCAGTTGATCAAGACGATCTATGGCGCGGGCTACATCTTTCTGGGCGACGTCACATGGAGCTGACCCCCCGTCGCATCAGCGGTGGCAGCCCCCATCTGGGCGACGTGCTGCATCTGATGCGCGACTGCTTTGCCTATATGGATGGGCGCATTGACCCGCCAAGCTCGCTTGGCCAAACCACTTTGCCATCGCTGAAAGCCACAGCGGGTAGGGATGAAATCTGGGCGATCGGCGCGCCGCCTTTGGCGTGTGTGGTGCTGAGCGTGAAACCGGCGGTTCTTTATCTGGGCAAGCTCTGCGTCGCCCCCAGCCATCAGCGACTGGGGCTGGCACGCCATCTGATCACCCACGCCGAGAGCCGCGCCCGTGCCCTGCACCTTGGCCAGCTGGAACTGCAAACGCGGGTGGAGCTGTTGGACAATCACGCCACCTTTCGCGCGCTCGGCTTTCACGAATATGCCCGCACAGCGCACGCGGGGTTTGACCGCCCAACCAGCATCACCCTGCGTAAAACCGTGGCCTGAGCCACGAGGTGCCACCTGCCGCCACAGATGGCGCCGCTGTCTTTTCTAACACGGGCGCTGCCGTTTTTTATTGCGCGCCTGCCCCTTGGCCCGCTAGATTCTACCCATGATCGAATGCTTGCTGTACAGGACCAACCCCGCCCAGAGACGGTTGTTCTATCGCGTCGAAATCGCGATGAACCTGTTCAGCGAAGTCTCTGTCCTGCGCGAATGGGGCGTCGCAGGTGGCCAGCCCAAAGCGGTGATCCAGTGTTTCGGCAACCTGCGCGAGGCGTCAAAAATGGCGGACCGCTATCGCACAAGGGCCGAGCGTCGCGGCTATCTACGTCACTGACCCCAGCCGCGTCACCGCGCGGGCAAGCACCTGAACACCGGCCACCAGATCGGCCTCGCTCGTGTCTTCCTCGAAGGTATGGGACAGCCCTCCGATCGACGGCACAAACAGCATCGCCACCGGCATCTTGCGCGACACATTGGTCGCGTCATGCAGCGCGCCTGACGGCATCTTGCGCCAGTTGCCCGGCGCGACTTCTTCCGCGCCGGCTTCCAGCGCGGTGCGCAGGGTCGGGTCCATCGCGACGGGTTCCAGCCCCAGCATTGTGCCAAAGCTGACCGCCAGCCCCTGCTGCGCCGCGATCTCGGTGGCGGTGTCGCGGATGATCTGTTCCATCCGGCCCAGACGGTCCGCATCCGCATCGCGCCACTGCATCGAGAACACCGCACGCCCCGGCACGATAGAGGATGCATTTGGGTGCAGCGTGACATGGCCGATGGTCCAGACGGTCTGCGGTGTGACGACGTTGCGCAGCCGGTCGTTCAACGCGGCATTGAAGGCAGAGACCGCCTGAAACGCATCGCGGCGCAGATGCATCGGTGTGGTGCCCGCATGGTTCTGCTGCCCGTCAAAGGTGATCTTCATGTCGCGGATGCCGACGATATCGGTGACCACACCAATCTGTTCGCCGCTGGTATCCAGCGTCGGTCCCTGTTCGATATGCAACTCGACGAAGCCGGTGAACAGATCGGGCGACACCTCGCCCGTGACCAGATGCGCCACGGCCTGACGCGCGTCGCCAAGGGTCACGCCCGCATGATCGGTCAGCGCATCGGCGGCGGCCTGATCCAGATGCCCGCCCCAAACGGCGCTGCCCGTGGTGACGCCAAAGCGCCCCTCTTCGTCCTGAAACGACACGATAGAGATCGCGGGGCCGCCGGCCTCGGCTGCGGCGCGGGCGACCTCGAGCGCGGCGATCACGCCAAGCGCGCCGTCCAGCCATCCCCCTTCGGGCTGGCTATCGGAATGGGACCCCATCAATAGCGACGGCCCATCTGCCAAGCCGAAAAGATTGCCCATCTGGTCCATCTCGACCCGCAGTCCGGCATCGCGCATCTGATCGGCCAGCCAGTCCCGCGCGGCGACATCGGCGTCGCTATAGGCCGGGCGGATCACCCCTTTGCCCACCCCCGCTGCGCCGAACGAACGCAATTTGTGAAGGTCAGCGAGAAAGCGGTCGGGGTTGATCTGCATGGTTACTCCGCGGGTTGGGGGGCTGTTGCGGCCTCTACTTTCACGGCCGAGAATTTAAACTCGGGGATTTTTCCATAGGGGTCAACCGCTGGATTTGTCAGGATATTTGCCGCCGCTTCGACATAGGCAAAGGGAAGGAACACCATATCGGGCGACACGGCGCGGTCTTCGCGGGCCATCAGTTCGATCGACCCGCGCTTGGTCGTGAGCCGGATATAGCCCCCCGGCTCTATCCCCAACTTGCGTAAGGTAGACGGGTGGAGCGAACAGTTCGCCTCGGGCTCTAGCCCATCAAGCACATAGGACCGTCGCGTCATCGACCCCGTGTGCCAATGTTCAAGCTGCCGCCCCGTGGTCAGGATCATCGGATAGTCTTCATCCGGCGCATCGTCAGGCGCGATGATGCTGGCAGGGGTAAAGCGTGCGCGTCCGTCTTGCCGGGGGAAGCCATCGGCAAAGACAATCGCCTGCCCCGGATCGGTGGGGCTGGTGGACGGGTAGGTCACGGCCCCTTCGCTCTCCAACCGGCCCCAAGTGATGTTATTGAGCGACGACATATTCAGCTTCATCTCTGCGAAGACCTCGCTCGGGTCGGTATAGGTCCAGCCCAGCCCCAGACGTTTGGCCAGTTCAACCTCAATCCACCAATCCTCTTTCGCATCGCCGGGCGGCGGCACCGCGGGGCGGCCCATCTGCACCTGACGGTTGGTATTGGTTACCGTGCCGGATTTCTCGGCAAAGGCGCTGGCGGGCAGGATCACATCGGCAAAATTCGCGGTCTCGGTCAGGAAGATATCCTGCACCACCAGATGATCGAGCTTGGCCAGCGCATCGCGGGCGTGTTCCACATCGGGATCAGACATCGCCGGATTTTCACCCAGCACATAGAGACTGCGAATATCCCCGTCATGCACTGCGTCCATAATCTCGGTCACGGTGAGGCCCTTCTTGTCGCTGAAATCGCTGCTTTGCCACACGTCGGTAAAGGCAGCGCGGACGCCGTCATCGGACACCGGCTGATAATCGGGCAGGAACATCGGGATCAGCCCCGCGTCAGACGCGCCCTGCACATTGTTCTGCCCCCGCAACGGATGCAGCCCCGCGCCGGGCCGCCCGATCTGCCCCGTCATCAGCGCAAGCGAGATCAGGCAGCGCGAATTATCGGTGCCGTGGATGTGCTGCGAAATGCCCATCCCCCAGAAAATCATCGCCGCATTGGCCCCCGCAAAGGTCCGCGCCACATCGCGCAGCACCTCCGCGTCGATGCCGCAGATCTTGGACATCTTTTCAGGGGTGAAGGTTTTCAGGTGGGCTTTCTCGATCTCCCAGTTTTCCGTGTAGGCTTCGATATACTGCTGGTCGTAAAGCTTTTCCTCGACGATCACATGCATGATCGCGTTCAGCATCGATACATCGGTGCCGGGGCGGAATTGCAGCATATGCGACGCGTGCCGTTTTAGCGCTTGGCCGCGCGGGTCCATTACGATCAGCTTGCCGCCGCGCTTGGCGAACTGCTTGAAGAAGGTCGCCGCGACGGGGTGGTTCTCGGTCGGGTTTGCGCCGATCACAATCGCAACATCGGCGTTTTCGATCTGGTTGAAGGTCGCGGTGACGGCACCGGAACCGACATTCTCCATCAGAGCGGCCACTGACGAGGCATGACACAGCCGCGTGCAGTGATCGACGTTGTTATGACCAAAGCCCTGCCGGATGATCTTTTGAAACAGGTAGGCTTCTTCGTTCGTGCATTTCGCTGACCCAAAGCCCGCCACACCCGCGCCGCCGATCTTTTTCATACCGCCCGCAGCGAAATCCAGCGCCTCGTCCCAGGTGGCTTCGCGGAAGTGGGTTTGCCAGTTGCCCGGGTCCACGTTCAGTCCCTTGGGCGGGGCGTCCTTGCGACGGATCAGCGGTTTGGTCAGACGATGGGGATGGTGGATATAGTCAAAACCAAAGCGCCCTTTGACGCACAGCCGCCCTTCGTTCGCGGGACCGTTGATGCCCTCGACATATTTGATCTTGCCGTCTTTCACCTTCAGCGACACCTGACAGCCGACACCGCAGAACGGGCAAATGCTGTCGACTTCGCTATCAAAATCGGCGCTGTCGCCCACCTGCGCGTCATCGACCACGGTGGCGGGCATCAGCGCTCCCGTCGGGCAGGCCTGCACACATTCACCGCAGGCCACACATGAGGACGCGCCCATCGGGTCGGCCATGTCGAACACCGGATAGCTGTCATGCCCGCGACCGGCCATCCCGATCACATCATTGACCTGCACCTCGCGGCAGGCGCGCACACACAGGTTGCACTGGATACAGGCATCAAGGTTCACACGCATCGCCACATGGCTATCGTCGAGCAACGGGATGCGCCCCTCTTCCAGCTTGGGAAAGCGGCTTTCCGAGATACCTTCCATCGCGGCCATGTCCCACAGGTGGCTGGATTTATCGTGGGCGACTTCGGGGGCAGGCTGATCGGTGACCAGCAGTTCCATCACCATCTTGCGGGCATTTTCGGCGCGCGCGTTGTTGGTGGTGACGACCATACCGTCGCTCGGTTCGCGCAGGCAGGAGGCGGCCAGCACGCGTTCACCTTCGATCTCGACCATACAGGCACGGCAGTTGCCATCGGGGCGATACCCCGGCTCCGGTGTGAAACACAGATGCGGGATTTTCAGACCGCGCCCATTGGCGATTTCCCAGATGGTCAGCCCGGTGTCGGCCTCGACCTCTTCGCCGTCGAGCGTGAATTTTACCTTATCCGCCATGGGGAACCCTCCTGTACCGCCCCGCAGTATAGGCAGGGCACGCATGTGACGGCAGTCATATTCCCGACACCCTGCCCCGTTTTTGCGCCACCGGCGTTTCCGATACGCGACGCGGGGGGCCGCTTGCAAAAAATCGACATGCGAGGGGCGGGCAGGCTTTCCACCCGCGCATGGCTTGCCTATCAATGGCGCAACAGAAAAAGGCGCGTTATGTCCCATATTACCCTCATCCGCCACGGTCAGGCAAATTCCCAGGCCAAGGACGAAATCAGCTATGACAAGCTAAGCCCGCTTGGCCACGAACAGGCCGCGTGGCTGGGCGACCACCTGCGCCAGTCCGAAACCCACCACACGCGGCTGTATACCGGCACGCTGCGCCGCCATATCGAGACAGCAGAGGGGATGAACACCGGGCTTGAACCGATACGCGACGCGCGGCTGAACGAGCTTGAGTATTTCACCCTCGCCACCATGATGGAGCAGCAACACGGCATCCCTTTCCCCACGGAACAAGGCGGGTTCACCAACCACCTGCCGCTGGTGTTCGAGACGTGGAAAAGCGACAGGCTCGAAAACCCGCCCGAGAGCTACGCCAATTTCGAAGGGCGCATCAAATCCGTGCTATCAGAGATATCGGACGGGGACGGGCCGGCGCTGGTCGTGACCTCTGGGGGGCTGATCTCGATGGTGATGGCGCAGGCGATGGGGCTGGGCATTCCGGCCATGTCGCGCATCGCGCTGGCGATCATGCACACGTCGATGCACCGGCTGTTCCCCATTGGCGGCCACTGGTCGCCGGTGCTCTTCAACGCGGTGCCCCATCTGGATACCCCCGCACGCCGTGTCGCGCAGACCCATATCTGAAAGGCCAAACGATGCTTACGCTATATTACACGCCCGGAACCATCTCTGTCGCGGTGGCGATTGCCATCGAAGAAGCCGCCCTGCCCTATCAGCCGGTGCGCGTCGATTTCGCCACGGCTGAGCAGACGAAACCCGAATATCTGGCGATCAACCCCAAGGGACGCGTGCCTGCGCTACGGCTTGAGGATGATACGATCCTGACCGAAACCGGGGCGCTGCTGGACTATGTCGCTGCCATTGCGCCCAAAGCCGGGATGGTCCCCACGGACCCGACCGCCGCCGCACAGATGCGCAGCGCGATGTACTACCTCGCCTCGACCATGCATGTCGCCCATGCCCACAAGATGCGCGGATCGCGGTGGGCCAAACAACAATCCAGCTTCGAGGATATGACGGCTCAGGTGCCCGAAACCATGGCCGCCTGTGCCGATTTTGTCGAAAGCGATATCCTGCGCGGGCCCTATGTGTTGGGCGACGATTTCAGCCTTGCCGATCCCTATCTGTTCGTCGTGTGCAACTGGCTTGAGGGCGACGGCGTGGATACGGCGGCCTACCCCAAGATCACGACATTCATGCAGCAGATGACCGCCCGCGCCAGCGTGGCAGCGGTGAAAGACAAGGGGATGCTATGACCGCACCACATCTATGGGTCCGCGCCGAACAGCGCGACAATGAAACCCGCGTCGGCATCACACCCGAAGGGGTTACCGCGTTGATGGCGCAGGGGTTTCGCGTCACCGTCGAAGCCTCGGACAGCCGCGTGATCGCGACCGATGCCTATGCGGCCACGGGCTGCACCATCGCACCACAGAACAGCTGGCCCGACGCGCCTGCCGATGCGATCATCTTTGGCCTGAAGGAACTGCCAGAGGACGGCACACCGCTGGTGCACCGGCACATCATGTTCGGTCACGCCTACAAGGGCCAATCGGCGGGGCGTATCCTGTTGCAACGTTTCAAGGCGGGCGGCGGCACCTTGCTGGACCTTGAGTATCTGACCGACGAGACCGGCCGACGCGTCGCCGCCTTTGGCTATTGGGCGGGGTTCGCGGGGGCGGCGGTGGCCGTCAAATGCTGGGCCGCCCAAACCCGTGGGCAAGCTGTCGCCCCCATCACCCCCTACCCCAACGCCGATGCGCTGACCCGCGACCTCGCGGCAGAGATCGACGGGCTCGCCACGCCCGACGCTTTGGTCATCGGTGCACTTGGTCGGGTGGGCAGCGGTGCCGCCGATCTTTGCAGCCGTCTGGGGATCAAGGTCACCGGATGGGATATGAAGGAGACCGCCCACGGCGGCCCCTTCCCCGAGATTTTGCAGCATGTGCTGTTTTTCAACTGCATTCTGGCGGGGCCGCAGACACCGGTTTTCGTGCCCAAAAGCGCGCTGGACAGGGATCGCGCGCTGCGGGTGATCGGCGATATCGCCTGCGATCCCGACAGCGACTTCAACCCCGTGCCGGTCTATGACCGCGCGACCACATGGGAAGAGCCCGCCTTACGCGTGCATGACGCCCCACCTCTGGATGTCACCGCGATTGACAACCTGCCGTCAATGCTGCCGCTGGAAAGCTCTGAAGACTACGCCGCGCAGCTGCTGCCGACGCTCTCGGCACTGGCGGAAGATACCTCGCCCGTCTGGGCGCGGGCTCGTGCGCTGTTTGAAGAACACAGCGCCGCCGTGTGACGCGATCAGATCGGGCGGATCACGCGCCCGGTCAACTCATCCGAATAGACGGTAGTAGATGCCGTCGGGCAGGAACTGCGCCAGCCGGAAGAAAAGCGAGAACCCGAAGGGGAAGCTTTTCTTAAAGCTGCTGCCGCTCATATGCTCGACCACTTGCTGCGCAGCGGCCTCGGGCTCCATCAAAAAAGGCATCTTGAAGTCGTTCTTGTCGGTCAGCTGCGTGCGGATGAAACCAGGATTGATCACCTGAACTTTCACGCCGGTCTTGCGCAGGTCGGCGTGCATACATTCCGCCAAGGACAAGGTGCCCGCCTTGGACGCCGTATAGCCGATAGACTTTGGCAGCCCGCGATAGGCCGTGAGGCTAGAGGTGATCACGATGTGGCCCGCGTCGCGCTTGACCATATCGGGCACCACTTCGCCCATCACGCGCACCAGCCCGGTGAGGTTCACATCGATCATTGTGGTCGCATGCTCCGGCTCCCACTCCTGGGCCCCAAAGGGCCAATAGGCCCCCGCCAGATAGACAACCCCGTCCACCGGCCCGACGGCTTTGACCGCCACGCGGATGCTGTCGATATCCTGCACGTCGATGGTCTGGTAGCTTGCGGAAACGGGCAGCTCATCGACCAGCGCCACCAGCTTGTCTTCAGACCGGGCAGAGACGATGACCTCGGCCCCCAGTCGGCCCAGCTTATGTGCCAGCGCTTCGCCCAGTCCAGCGCTCGCCCCGATCAGCCAATAGCGTTTTCCTGTCCATTCGGTCATGCTGCGTCCTTTCTGCGGATGGTGGCGACCAATTCGGCCACCTTCACCCCAAATTTCCGGAACTGACTGCGGTTGATGATTGTGCCCTCGCCGGTCAGATACATCCAGTCCACGGTATTCAGCAGGTGCCCGCCCACGTCATCGGGCAGCCTGATGGTGTATTTCGACTGCACCGTCGCACCGACGTTGCGGCCCTTGGCCGTGCCTTTGACGTCCGGCGCGGTGGCGGTGAAATGCCCCGTCTCGCCCAATGTGATCGTCCATGTGCGGTCTTGGGTCGTGTTGTCATCATAGACGAAATGTTCGTCGATACGTGCGGTGTCGCCGTCCCATGTCACGTTGAAATCTGCCACGAAGCTGCTGGTGACCCGCCCCGCGGGGCCAAAGATCACGCCTTCGCAGACCATCGCCCCGTCCAGATGTTTCCTCATGTCAAAGACAGTGTAGTCATCCGCATAATCCGACGGCTTTTGCGCAGGGAAATCGGTGATCCGCCGCCGCGCCAGCCAGATTGCGGCCACCACTGCGGCCCCCAGAGCAAACTGCAACATGTCCATCATTCTTCACCTTCCTTTTGCATCGGCGTGGCGGCCAGAAAACCGATGGCCAACAGCTTGAGCCCGCAAGGCACGCCAGCATAGAGCCATATGAGCGTCGAGATTGCCACCGGTCCATTGCCCGTCGTACCGCTGTCAAAGCCGGACGCCTGCAGGGTGGGAAGTAGCGTTATCGCAGCGAAGGCAAGGGCGAATTTCGACACCAGCGACCACAGCCCGAACCCCTCGGCGGCCTGCGGGGCGACCACCGCCATCCGCGCGGAGAACATCGCGGGCAGTAGTGTCAGGTCGGCCCCCAGCACCGCGCCAGAGGCGATGCAGACCAGCACGAACCACGCCACATCCCCCGCCCCCAGCAGCAAAGTCCCTGCAAACACAAGGATCGCCAAGCCCATTGCGGACAGCAGGACGGGTTTGGGGCTGAAACGCTCTGCCAGCTTGCCCCATAGCGGGGCGGCCACAGCAGCCGAAAGAAAGAAGAGCAACAGCAGCGCCCCCGCCCACCCCGGTGCGCGCAGCACGCTTTCGACGTAGAACAGAAATAACGTAGATGTGACCGCGACAGGGGCCGCATTGAACAGCGCGATCAGCAGCAACCGACGGGCAATCGGATCGCGCAGGACCACGGCGATTCCCGTCGGACCCGCGATATCCGCGCCGCGCCATTCGCCCCGCATGGCAAAAACGCTGCCCAGTCCAAGCGCGGCAAAACCGATGGCAAACCCTGTAAACGGGGCCCCCATCACCAGCCCCAGCATCACAGGCAGTACCGAGGCCGCGCAGACACCCAACAACGCCCCCGTCTCGCGCCAGCGCGCCAGCACCAGATGCCCGCGCCCGGGCAGCAGCGCGGCTTTGGCGACCCCTTGCGCATAAAAGCAGATCGTCAGAAAGCTGAACGCCGAAAACACCCCCGTCAGTGTCAGCGCGAACCACATCAGCGGCGGCAGCAAGGGCGGCACTGCAAACAGGGCAAACATCGATACAGCCATCAGGGCGACACCGACGGCGACCGCCGCGCCACGCCTGTGACGCAAGGCTTGCGATAGCCGCCCCAGCAGCGGGTCCTGCACCACATCCAACAGGCGCAGCGCAAAAAGCACCGTGCCCAAAGCCCCAAGAGACACCCCGTATTCATCAACAAAGAACTTGGGTGCGTGAATATAAATCGGCAGCCCCGCCGCCGCCAGAAGCGACGCAAACAGCGCATAGGCAGGCAGTTGATGTGCCGAACGGGTCACGTGCCCGACACGTCTTTCACTGGCGGTTCAGGACGCGGGCGATAGCCGCCGCCTTTCCACCACAGCTTTAGTGCCTGCCAGTGGATCAAGGCCAACACCCGCCGCGCCCCGAAGGGACGCCGCAGCAGCGACCACAGGATTGCCCGGTTCGTGAGAGGGCCACGACGGCCCGTCAGGGTGGCGATCAAGCCCCCTTCGGACTGGGTATAATCGATCCACACACCAATACGGTCGGCGCGGATATCAAAGCGAAAACTGTATCCCCCTTCGACCGGCTGAAATGGTGATACGTGGAAAATCTTGGTCGCGTGCAGATGATCAGTGGCCGTGATCGGGCGCAGGTCATCGTGGCGGCATAGATAGCTGTGCCGGTCACCGAAAGTATTCGATACCTCTGATATCACGGCGATCAGCGCACCGTCCGCGCGGTGGCACAGCCAAAAGCTGACCGGGTTGAACACATGCCCCAACACGCGCGGTTGCGCCATCAGCTCTATCCGCGCGACGCCCGTGACATCGTGCTGTGCCAGAACATCCCGCACCCACGCGGCCCCGCGACCCGCGCCTTTGGTGCCGCCGTGGTCTTCGTCCCACAGCGATGTCACGGCCCCGCGGTTGCGCCCGAACAACGCCGGTGTTCGCAGCGATGCCTCTGCATCCAGAACCACGTAATCGACCGAATAGCGAAAGCTGTTTTCGACCGCCCCCTTGCGCCCATGATAGGTCACACCACGGATATGATCGACGCCGGCGCTCATTCTGCGGCCAATGCGACCTTTGCCTTGGCCCGCAGCCCCTGCACCACGTCAACAGCGCTAGAGAGCCCGTCCTCGTGGAAGCCATGCTTCATCCAAGCGCCGCAGAACCAGGTGTTCTGCGTGCCGTTGAAGGCGCGCACCTGCTCTTGTGCGGCCAGCGCGCCCAGATCATAGACCGGATGGCGCAGGGTGACCTGATCATAGATCAGCTCTTCGCGGATCGGGCGCTTGGTATTGAGCGTCACGAAATGCGGGTCGTCCATCGGGATCGGTTGCAGCGAGTTCATCCAGTAGGTCAGGTCGATCCGGTCGGACTTCTGCCCCTTATCCTCGGCATAGATCCACGAAGCCCAGGTCTTGCGCAGCTTGGGCATAACAGAGGCATCGGCATGTAGCACCACGTCGTTGGGCTGGTATTTCACCGCGCCCAAGGCCGCACGCTCTGCCGCGCTTGGGTCGGCCAGAAGGGCAAGCGTATCATCCGAATGGCTGGCAAAGACGACCTCGTCAAAGGCTTCCCATTCCGCGCCATGGGTTTTCACCTCTGCGCCCAAGGGCGTGCGGCGGACGGATTGCACTGGCGTGCCAAGGCGAATGTCGACGCCCTTGGCTGTCAGCGATGCCCCCAGACGGTTCACATATTCCTGCGACCCGCCCTTAACCGTATACCACTGGTGCTGACCTGTGTGGCTCAGCAAGGCGTGGTTCTCGAAGAAGTCGATCATGGAGTAGGCGGGGAAATCCATGATCTTGTCCACCGGCGTCGACCAGATCGCGCCCGACAGCGGCGTCAGGTAGTATTTGCGAAAATATTCACCCGCGCCCAGCTTGTCCAAGAACCCGGCAATGGTCAGCGTACGGTCTTGCGCCAGCTTGGTCGCCGTGCTGTTGAACCGCACGATATCGGTCAACATACGCAGGAATTTCGGATTCAGCGCATTGCGTCGCTGCGCGAAGATCGAATCCAGCGTCATCAGCCCGTATTCCAACCGCCCCCCGTCGATGGAGGCCCCGAAGCTCATGTTGGATTTGACCACCGGCACGTCGAGCTCTTTGAACAGCGCGGCGAGGTTGGGATAATTGGCGTAGTTGAACACGATAAAGCCCGTATCTACAGGCTGGTCGCCGTTCTTGCCCGCCATCTTCGTGCGCGCGTGGCCACCCAGACGGGGGCAGCTTTCGAACAAGGTCACCTGATGGTCGTCGCCCAGCATATGCGCCGCCCCCATGCCGGAAATACCCGCGCCGATGACGGCAATCTTTCGGTGGCCTGCCAAAGAGGTATTCTGTGGCGGGTCGATGGCTTCAAATGGCATAAGGCGAGAATTTCCAGTCTGTCAGGTTTGTATCGGCACTTTCGGTGATACACGGGCTGGACGGTACATGAGTTGCAGTTAATCAGACACTAACTACGACTTTTTGTGACACCCTTGTCGTGGCTCCTCGCTTAGATAGCCCGTCAGGGCCGTTTGTCAGGGCGCGAAAGCGGCACAACGCGATTATCCTGCTCTGACAGTTCTTCGAAATCGAAATTATCCAGTTTTGCCGCACGTTTACCCGCGCGTTCAGCAGCCGTGCCCAAGCCTTCAAGATCAGCGCGGGCCTGCCCGAAATGGGTGTTCAGCTTGCCAACACGTTCGACCACGATCTCGACATCGCGGTGCAGCATCTTGAGCGTTTTGCGGATAGCCCCTGCCTGTTCCCGCATCCGCGCATCCTTGAGGATCGCGCGCATCGTATTCAGCGTTGCCATGCAGGTGGTCGGCGAAACGATCCAGACCCGCGCATCAAAGCCTTCGCGGACGAGTTCAGGGAAGTTCGCATGCAGCTCGGCATAGACGGCTTCCGAGGGCAGGAACATCAGCGCGCCATCCGCGGTCTCGCCCTCGATGATGTATTTCGTGGTGATGGCCTGAATATGCGACTTGACCGCAACCCGCATGGCGCGGGCGGCATCCTTAACCTCGTATTCCGTCTTGGCACGACGTAGGGCTTCATAGGCTTCAAGCGGGAATTTACTGTCGATCACGATCGGGCCGGGCGGGTTCGGCAGGTGGATCAGGCAATCCGCGCGCCTGCCGTTGGAAAGCGTCGCCTGCATCGTATAGCTGTCACTTGGCAGCGCCTTAGCGACGATATCGTGCAGCTGGATTTCACCGAATGCGCCACGGGTCTGTTTGTTGCTCAGGATATCCTGCAGCGACAACACGTCGCCCGACAGTTTGGTGATATTGTCCTGCGCCTTGTCAATCGCGGCCAGCCGTTCCTGTAGCTGGGTCAGGCTGGTCGTCGTCTGCTTGCTGGAACCGTGAAGTGTCGCGCTCATGCGTTCCTGCATCTCTGCCAAGGACCGGGCAGAGCGGGCCGCGTTCTCTGCCAGCCGGTCCTGCATTTGTTGCTGCACATGGGCCATGCGGGCCTCGATGCTTTGCACCATCTGGGCCTGTGCATTGGCTTGGGTATCCGACACGGTTTGCAAGCCGCCGCGCAGTTGTTCCTGCCCCATGCCAAGCTGTTGCACATGGCCGCCCAGTATCTGCATCTGGCGCGCCAGCGGCGCCGCCACCCGCGCCGACCGCCCCGCCGCACGCACCGCCATCACCAACAGGATCAGCACCAGCAAGACCACGCCCCCGCCGCCAATCAGCAGCAGCATGGCAGGGCCTGTCAGCGCGTAGGTTTCACCGCCAAGCTGGATCATGTGCGCCCGAACAGACGTTCGATATCGCTCAACTTCAGCTCGACATAGGTGGGGCGGCCGTGGTTGCACTGGCCGGAATGGGGCGTCGCCTCCATCTCGCGCAGCAGCGCGTTCATTTCCTCGCCCCGCATCCAGCGGCCCGAACGGATGGAACCGTGACAGGCCACACGGCTGAGGATCGCCTCGATCCGGGCCTGTAACGTGTTGCTTTCGTTCTGATCCGCGAGCTCATCAAGGATATCCAGCACCATCGCCTTGGCGTCCACTGTGCCAAGGATCGCGGGCGTTTCGCGCACGGCAATGGCACTGCCGCCAAAGGGTTCGATCCCCAGTCCAAACCGCGCGAGGTCATCCGCGACCTCAAGCAGCCGCGCGCAGTCCGACGCTGACAGGTCCACGATCTCGGGGATCAGCAAGGCCTGCGCCGCGACACCGTTTTCGGCCATCTGGCGTTTCAGCTTTTCATAGACCAGTCGTTCATGTGCCGCGTGCTGGTCCACGATGACCATGCCAGTCGCCGTCTGTGCGATGATGTAATTCTCGTGCACCTGTCCCCGCGCGGTCCCGAGGGGGAAGTCCGGCGCGGGTTCGGCGGCGGGAGCGTGTGCGTCGTGGGTCTGAGTGTCGTGGGTCTGGACGTCAGCGCCGCCAGCCTCGTACTGGGGGGGCGTTTCAACACGGCCCCACATGCCGGCGGTTTCGGCAAAGCCGGGCTCGGGCGCTTGCGCCTGATGGGCAGCGCTGCGCGCCCCAAGCGAGGGGCGGTCCATCTGATACACCCGCGCACCGGGCTGTTCGGGGCGCATCGCCCCCAAAGTCGCATTCGCCACGGTGGTCGAGGCACGGTGCCCCGCATCCGCCAGCGCATGGCGCAGCGCCGATACGATCAACCCACGCGCCAGTCCGGGATCGCGAAAGCGCACTTCGGATTTGGCGGGGTGGACGTTCACATCCACAAGCTTGGGATCGCAATCGACAAAGAGCGCGGCGGCGGGATGGCGGTCACGGCTCAGCAGGTCGAAATAGGCCCCGCGCAACGCCCCCACCAGCAGCTTGTCACGGACGGGACGCCCGTTCACAAACAGGTATTGCGTCACGGCAGAGCCGCGCGAATAGGTCGGCAGGGCCGCGTAGCCCGTCAGGTGCAGCCCTTCGCGTTCGGCATCGATGGCCAGCGCGTTTTCAGCAAACTCGCGCCCCAGCACTTGCGCCAAACGCCCGTGCAGCGCGGCGAACATATCGCCCTGTTCGGCCTCGGCGCGAAACACCTCGCGGCCCGGTCCGTCGCCGGACACATCGCGCAGGGTGAAACGCACGAAGGGTTCCGCCATCGCCAGCCGCTTGATGATGTCAGAGATCGCCTGCGCCTCGGCGCGATCGGTGCGCAGGAATTTCAACCGCGCAGGCGTAGCAAAGAAGAGATCGCGCAGGGTGACGACGGTGCCACCATTCAGCGCAGCAGGGCGCACAGGGCCGGTCACGCCGCCGTTGACCGAAATCTCGGCCCCGTCCTGTCCGGCAACACGGCTGCAAATGGTCAGCCGCCCGACAGCCCCGAGCGAGGGCAGCGCCTCGCCGCGAAAACCGAAGGTGTGGATGTTCAGCAGGTCCGTCCCGTCGATCTTCGAGGTCGCGTGCCGGGACAGCGCCAGCGTCAGATCGTCCGCGGCGATGCCGCAGCCGTCGTCGGTGACGCGGATCAGGGTCTTGCCACCATCGGCATATTCGACCGTGATTTGCCGCGCGCCCGCATCAATTGCGTTCTCGACCAGCTCCTTGACCGCAGAGGCAGGGCGTTCAACGACCTCTCCGGCGGCGATACGGTTAATTGCCGAGTCGTCGAGCTGCCGGATCACCGGGCGATTTTCGCTTATATTGGGGTTTGGATGCGCCATGCGGCTAGACCTAGCATAGAGGCGCGCGATTCTGAAAGCCGCGAATACGGATGGTTAACGCTCGTCGGCGAGGTTAATCCTGTGTGGCTGCATTGAACCAGGCGACGATCTCGGCGCGTTCGCTGGCCTGCATATGGCTCAGGTTGGCAGGGGGCATTGCATCGGTCACACCCGCTTGCAAATAGATCTGTCTGGCCGCGCTGGCGATCTGATGTTCTGTTTCAAGCCGGATGGATTTCGGCGGCCAAAGCAGCCCGTCCCACGCGGGTTCTGCCGCATGACACATGCTGCACCGACCGCGCACGATATCATGCACCCGGTCAAACCCTTCGGCCTGGGCAAAGCGCAGTGCGGGGCCGGTGGCCTCTTCCGGCTCGACGCTGCGGAACATCGGCGCGGTCGACAGCCACATGATCGTGACGAACAACAGCGCGGTGACCGCCCATGTCCACGTCGGATTCCCCTGACGCGCGTGCAGGCTGTTGAAGTAATGGCGGATCGTGACCCCCATCAGAAACACCAGTGCCGCAATCAGCCAGTTCATTTCCGACGCGAAGGCCAGCGGGTAGTGGTTGCTGAGCATCAGGAAGATGACCGGCAAGGTCAGATAGTTATTATGTGTGCTGCGCTGTTTGGCGATCTTGCCGTATTTCGCATCCGGCACCCGCCCCGCCTTGAGGTCGGCCACCACGATCCGCTGGTTCGGCATGATAATAAAGAACACGTTCGCCGACATGATCGTCGCGGTGAACGCGCCCAGATGCAGCAACGCTGCACGCCCCGAAAAGACCGAGGTATAGAAATAGGCCATCCCCACAAGGATCACATAGAGGCCGATCATCAGCCTTGTGTTGTTATCGCCGAATTTGCTTTTGCAGATCTGGTCGTAGACCAGCCAACCAAAGCCAAGCGACAACAGGGAAATCCCCACGGCTTGCCAGTTCGCCAGTTCTGCGACGGTGGGATCGACAAGATAGAATTCCGCCCCGAGATAGTAGACCAGGATCAGCAAGGCAAAGCCGGAAAGCCACGTCGAATAGCTTTCCCATTTGAACCAGATCAGATCGTCGGGCATCTGCGCGGGGGCCACCAGATATTTCTGCACGTGATAGAACCCGCCGCCGTGGACCTGCCATTCCTCCCCGTCCGCGCCGGTTTTGAGGTTGCGGTCGCGGTGCAGGCCCAGATCCAGCGCGATAAAGTAGAACGATGACCCGATCCACGCGATGGCCGTGATGACATGCACCCAGCGAACGGCAAACTCGATCCAAGCGCCAATGGCGGCCATATCGTACATGGGGTGGCTCCTTAGTGTAGCGTCTTGGGTGTATGCGGCAGTTTACCCTTAGAACTGCCTGACAACCCGCCCGAGACTTCCTCGGTTGATTCCTCTGCCAGTTCTTCGGGCAGAAGCAGGTTCAGTACAATAGCAATCAGGGCCGCGGGTAGCAGACCGCTGGTCAGCAAGATCTTGGCCGTGTCGGGCAGGTGTTGCACCGCGCCGGGTTCCAGCTGAAGCCCCAGACCGATCGAGATCGAGATGGCAAAGATCACCATATTGCGGCGGTTCCAGTCCACGTCGGACAACATCGACATGCCAGCGGCCACGACCATGCCGAACATCACGATAACCCCGCCGCCCAAAACCTCGATCGGGATGGTGCGGATCACGCCGCCGACCTTGGGGACCAACCCGCAGAGGATCAGGAACAGCGCACCGACGGTGACGACGTGGCGGCTCATCACGCCTGTCATGGCGATCAGGCCGACGTTCTGGCTGAAGGATGTGTTGGGCAGACCACCGAAAAGACCGGCGACGGCGGACCCGATCCCGTCGGCATAGGTCGCGCCCTGGATTTCGCGGTCGGTCGCTTCGCGGCCCGCGCCGCCCTTTGTGATCCCGGCAACGTCGCCCACGGTTTCAATCGCCGAGATAAACGCCATCAGACAAAAGCCGATGATCGCCGCTGCCGAAAACTCGAACCCGTATTTCAGCGGATTGGGCAGCGCAAAGGCGGCAGAGCGTGACCACGACCCGCTGATGTCGCCAAAGCTGAGCATCCCCACGGCCAGCGCATAGATATACCCCACGATCAAGCCGATCAGCACAGCCGAGATCGACAGCATTCCGCGGGTGAAAAACTTGATCCCCAATGTGACAAAGATCACCACCAGCGCGGCCGACCAATTCAGCAGGCTGCCATAGGCAGGCGTGCCAATCGCGGGCACACCACCGGCAGCGTATTGGATCCCCACCTTGACCAGCGCCAGACCGATCATCGTGACCACCAACCCCGTAACAAGCGGCGGCAGCGCAAATCGGATCTTGCCGATGAACAGCCCCAGAAAGGCGTGGAACATACCGCCGATCACAACGCCTCCGAACAGCGCGGCAAGCCCGTCCACCCCCTTGCCCGCCACCAGTGGGATCATGATGGGGATGAACGCGAAAGACGTGCCCTGCACAATCGGCAGCCCTGCCCCGACAGGCCCCAGCGTCAGCGTTTGCAGCAGCGTCGCGACACCGGCAAACAGCATCGACATCTGGATCAGGTACAGCAGTTCGGGAAAGTCGGGCGAGTTCGACCCGAACCCAAAGCCCGCGGCGCCCGCGATGATGATGGCGGGGGTGACATTGGACACGAACATCGCCAGCACGTGCTGAACACCCAGAGGAATAGCGCGATACAGCGGCGGCATGTAATTGGGGTCGCGCAGTTGTTCCGGCGTGCCGATGGCGTGGCGTGTCATATCAAATGTCCCTTGTTGATCACTGGCCGCTATTTGTGCGGTCCGATTATCTGAGGGGTTTACCCCTTGATCACATAAGGCGGGTCCAGCGGGTATTCGTCAAGGTTGGGGCTGGTGCCGATGCGGTCCACCACGGCGAAAAGCCCGGGCTCTGCCAAAGGGGTAAGCACGCCGTGCCATGTCCCGCGGTGAAAGTTCACGCCTTGATGCGGTGCCGTCAAGAACGCCAGCGGTGTGCCGGGGGTATCGCCCTCGTCGGGTGCCACGATCACAAGAAACGGCGCGCCCGTCAGCGGCAGGAAAGCTTGCGACCCTTCGGGATGCCGTTCAAGCAGGTCCAACTGGTACGGCAGACGACGGGCCTGCGCGTTGAAGATGCTGATGCCCGCGCGACCGTCGGGCCCGAAATCCAGCTTTGCCAGATCATGGTGCCGCCCACACAGCCCCGCGTTGATAATCCGGTCCGGCGCGCCCGACGCGTCCAGCACTTCACCGAAAGGGGCGAAGGCATCTGCGGTCAGGGGCTGCACAGTGATCTCGCGCAGGCTCATAGCGACAGCGGCATGTGGCGGTTCACATCCTTATACAGCAGATAACGGAAGGGTTCTTGCCCCGTTGCAATACAGGCCTGCGGACAAAAAGCACGCAGCCACATGAAATCTCCCGCTTCAACCGGCACCCAGTCGCGGTTCAGCAAATAATCCGCCTTGCCCTGAATGACGTAAAGCCCGTGTTCCATCACATGGGTCTCTGCGAAAGGGATGCGCCCGCCCGGTTGGAAGGTCACGATATTGACGTGCATGTCGTGGCGCAGATCGCCTGGGTCCGCGAAACGCTGGGTCGCCCAAGCGCCATCGGTATCGGGCATGGCAATCGGCGCGACTTCGTCGTCATGGGTCACGAATGCCTCCGGCGCATCCATGCCCTCCACGGACACATAGCGCTTGCGCACCCAGTGCAAGCCGCAAGGCGTATCGCCGGTGTTCCACAGCGTCCATTTGGCGGCAGGGGGAATATAGGCGTAAGACCCTGCCACAAGATCATACCCCTGCCCATCCAGCGTCAACCGCGCGCGGCCTGTGGCCACGAACAAGACCGCTTGCGCCTGCGCGTCCGGCTCGGGCGTGTCGCTGCCACCTTTGGGGGCAAGCTCTACCGCGTATTGCGCGAAGGTTTCGGCAAATCCGCTCAGCGGCCGCGCCAGTACCCACGCGCGTGTGTTTACCCATCCGGGCAGCAAGCTGGTCACGATGTCCCGCTGCACCGAGGCAGGGATCACCGCGTAGGCGTCGGTGAACACAGCCGTGCTTTCAGGAGAGACAGTCTGGTCCGGCAGACCGCCGGGGGGGAAGGCATAGGTCATAGCATATCCTCCAGCCGCAGCCGTGCGATCCGTTCGACCTGTGCGCATGCGGTGGTAAATTCATCTTCGGTTGCGTTGGCGATGCGGGTCTCGAACTGGCGCAGGATGCCGTCCTTGTCGTGATCCTTTACCGCGATGATAAAGGGAAACCCGTGTTTCGCGACGTATTGGCTGTTCAACGTCTCGAAGCGGGCGCGCTCGGCATCGGTCAAGGCGTCCAGCCCGGCGCTGGCTTGTTCTTGCGTGCTTTCAGCGGTCAGCCGTTTGGCCGCCGCCAGCTTGCCCGCCAGATCGGGGTGCGCGGTCAGCACGCCCAAGCGTTCCGCCCGCGTCGCCGACCGGAACATCCGCGCCAAAGCATTATGTATCCCCGCGACAGAGTTATGCGCGGGCCCAAGTTCAAGATCATACGCGCGTTCGGCGATCCACGCTGAATGTTCGAACACCCCGCCGAATTTCGCGACAAAGCTGGCGCGGTCCATCTGGTCCAGACGCAGGCGCGGCTGAGGCGGATGGGTGACACGCCAATGGTCAGCGATGTCGATGCGGCGCGGCGTCCAGACGCCTTCGAACCCTTTAATGTAGTCGATAAAGCGTTTCAGCGCCTGTATCCGTCCGGGCCGCCCGATCAGACGGCAATGCAGCCCGACCGACATCATCTTGGCCTGCCCTGCGCTGCCTTCGGCATAAAGCGCATCGAAGGTATCGCGCAGATAGGCATAGAACTGATCGCCCGAATTAAAGCCCTGCGGCGTGGCAAAGCGCATATCGTTGCAATCAAGAGTATAGGGGATGATCAGTTGATCGCGCCCTGCTACCTGCATCCAATAGGGCAGATCATCGTCGTATGTATCCGAGATATAGTCGAAGCCCCCCGTCTCTGCCGCCAGCGCGACCGTGTTCACAGAGCTGCGCCCCGTGTACCAGCCACGCGGCGCTGTGCCGACGACCTCGCGGTGCAGGCGGATCGCCTCGTCCATATCGGCGCTTTCGACCTCGGCGGTGTGATCCTTGTAGTCGATCCATTTCAACCCGTGGCTTGCGATTTCCCAATCGGCCTGGGTCATCGCCTCTACCTGCTGCGGGGACCGCGCCAAGGCGGTGGCGACGCCATAGACGGTAACAGGGATATCGGCACCCGTGAACAGACGGTGCAACCGCCAAAAGCCCGCCCGCGCGCCGTAGTCATAGATGGATTCCATATTCCAGTGACGTTGCCCCGGCCAAGGGGCGGCCCCGACGATCTCGGACAAGAAGGCCTCTGATGCGGCATCCCCGTGAAGCAGACAGTTCTCGCCGCCTTCTTCATAGTTCAGCACGAATTGCACCGCGATCCGCGCGCCGCCCGGCCATTGTGCATCAGGCGGTGTGGGGCCGTAGCCGTGAAAATCACGAGGGTAGCGTGTCATGGGATCGTCCTTTGGTCAGCGCCTGCGCGCGCGGGGAAACCACGCGCTGCGGGCCGTTGTTTTAGTCAACCAACGGTTTTCTGGCACTGATTTTTCGCAATGTACAGCCAGCCAACCCTTCCCGAAAGGTCGGCCGGCTGCCAGATCGGCTCGAGTGGCCCTGCTCTCTTATAGCGAAAGTTCTAAGGCGCTGGCCGGCCTGAAACTTAAACACATGCGGGGGGCATATCGGGCGGGAAAGTGAGTGGAAGGGGCCGCTCTTGCTGCGCTATGCAACACGAGTCCTGTCGGCCCCTGCCCAATGATCGTCGCACCACGTGCGACTTGCCCGATCATAAGAATTCTGTCCCCCAGAATACATACTCGGATTGTATGGGTCGCTGGCAGGCAACACCTCCGATTGAATGTTGTGTACCATATAGGCGCAGGATGATTCGCGGCTCAAGCAAAAACGATTCGGTAGGCGAATTATTTTTCGCCATCGCCCGAATCACCGCCTCTTTCAGCGCTGGCGCGCCCAGAAAGCCGACTGCAGATCCGCCATTGACCTAGCCCGACACCCGCCTATCGTAAGGGTCCAATGGATCAAGAAAGACCCCACCCATGGCAAACGGCTATTTGACGACGCATGTTCTGGACACCGCACGCGGCCGCCCCGCAGGCGGACTGGAAATCACGCTTTACCGGATCGAGGGGGCGAACCGCATGAAGCTGGTGCAAATGACCACTAATGCTGACGGTCGCACCGACACGCCGATCTTGCCCAAGGGCCAGTTTGCGGCTGGCACCTACGAGCTGGTGTTCGAAGCCGGGGCCTATCTTGATGCCATCGGAGCGGAGCCCGAAGCACCGCGTTTCCTGGACCAGATCCCCCTTCGCTTTGGCATTTCGGATGCGGATGCGCATTATCACGTGCCGCTTTTGCTGTCGCCGTTCGGCTATTCAACCTATCGCGGCAGCTGAACGCCGCTGGCGGATGTGACGTGAGGGCGCGATGCTTGCATTGCGCCGTTGCCCCGTGGCACATTGCCTGTCTGATCAGACAGGAAAGCGCCCATGTCCACGCATGTATATGACCCGACCGAACTGGCCCAAAGCCACCTGCCACAGGTGACGGAACCCCGCAATCCGGGGATGCCGCTGGATATGGATTGGGTGCGCGCCGTGCAGGTGAACTCCTCTGCGGTGGAGCGCCGCGCCGCGGGTTTGCCCGCGCGCCGTTCCGTGAAGAAAGAGTATCAGGCCGCGTGGCTGCTGCGCGCCGTCAGCTGCATCGACCTGACCACGCTGTCGGGGGATGATACCGCCCGCCGTGTCGAGCGGCTTTGTGCGAAGGCACGTCAACCGATTGCGCCCGCGCTGCTGGACGCGCTTGGCATGTCGCAGATCACCGTGGGCGCGGTCTGTGTCTACCACGAGATGATCGCCCCCGCCAAAGCAGCACTGCAGGGCACAGGCATCCCGATTGCTGCCGTTTCTACAGGATTTCCCGCCGGTCTCTCCCCGTTCGAGCTGCGTCTGCGCGAGATCGAGATGAGCGTCGCCGCCGGAGCCGCCGAGATCGACATCGTTATTTCACGCCGCCATGTGCTGTCAGGCGACTGGCAGGCGCTGTATGATGAAATGCGTGCCTTCCGCGCCGCTTGTGGCGATGCGCATGTCAAGGCGATCCTCGCGACCGGAGAGTTGGGCAGCCTGCGCAACGTCGCGCGTGCCTCGCTGATCTGCATGATGGCGGGTGCTGACTTCATCAAGACCTCCACCGGTAAGGAAAGCGTCAATGCGACCCTGCCCGTGACCCTCGTGATGATCCGCGCGATCCGCGACTATTTCGACCGCACCGGCTTCCGCGTTGGCTACAAGCCCGCGGGCGGGATATCGAAGGCAAAGGACGCGCTGGTCTATCTGGCCATGATGAAAGAGGAATTGGGCGACCGCTGGTTGCAGCCCGACCTCTTCCGTTTCGGGGCCTCGTCGCTGTTGGGCGACATCGAACGTCAGCTCGACCATCATGTGTCGGGCAGCTATTCCGCAAGCCATCGTCACGCCATCAGCTGAGCCGCGTGAAACCAATGTCGGATTTGAGTATTTTGAAAAGGGTGAACCCATGAGCGTGTCCGAAATCTATGAAACCATGGACTATGGGACGGCACCGGAAAATGCCGCTGACGCACTGGCGTGGCTGGTCGATCAGGGCAGCCGTTTCGGGCATTTCATCGACGGCGCGTTCACCGAGGCGCGGGATGATTTCGAAAGCCGCAACCCTGCCAATGGCAATGTGCTGGCAACGTTGACGCAGGCCAGCCAGGCAGAGGTCGACACCGCAGTTGCCGCGGCGCGCAAGGCGCAGCCCAAATGGGCCAAGCTGGGCGGGCACGGACGGGCGCGGTTCCTTTATGCGCTGGCGCGGTTGCTGCAAAAACACAGCCGGTTGTTCGCCGTGCTGGAAACGCTGGACAACGGCAAACCTATCCGCGAGGCGCGCGATGTGGATGTGCCCTTGGCGCAGCGGCATTTCTATTACCACGCGGGCATGGCCCAGTTGATGGAGTCCGAGCTACCCGACGCAGACGCGCTTGGCGTATGCGGGCAGATCATCCCGTGGAACTTCCCGCTGCTGATGCTGGCGTGGAAGGTGGCCCCTGCTTTGGCGATGGGGAATACGGTGGTATTGAAACCGGCGGAGTATACGTCGCTGACCGCACTGCTGTTTGCCGATATCTGTGTGCAGGCAGGCCTGCCCAAGGGTGTCGTGAATATTGTCACCGGTGACGGTGCCGTGGGCGAGATGATCGTGCAGGCTGAAGTAGACAAGATCGCCTTTACCGGATCGACCCCCGTCGGGCGGCGCATCCGCGAGGCGACCGCCGGAAGCGGCAAGGCGCTGACGCTCGAACTGGGGGGCAAGTCGCCCTATATCGTGTTCGACGATGCGGATCTGGATTCGGCCGTCGAGGGGTTGGTCGACGCGATCTGGTTCAATCAGGGGCAGGTCTGCTGTGCAGGCTCGCGCCTGCTGGTGCATGAGCCCGTGGCGGATCGGTTTTATGCCAAGCTGCGGGCGCGGATGGCGAAGCTGCGGGTCGGTGATACGCTGGATAAATCCGTCGATGTGGGCGCGCTGGTGGACCCCGTTCAGGTGCAGCGCGTGAGCGAAATGGTCGCCGCCAACACCAGTGGCGAGGTGTTTACCGCAGGCGATATCCCCGCGACCGGATGCTATTATCCGCCCACATTGATCACCGGCATGAACCCTGCCGATCCCTTGATGCAGGACGAGATCTTTGGCCCCGTGCTGGTATCCACCACCTTCCGCACCCCTGCCGAGGCGGTCGAGCTGGCCAATAACACCCGCTACGGGCTGGCGGCGACGGTCTGGTCCGAGAACATCAACCTCGCGCTGGATATTGCGCCCAAGCTGGTATCGGGCATCGTCTGGGTGAATGGCACCAATATGATGGATGCGGCGGCGGGCTTTGGCGGTGTGCGCGAAAGCGGCTTTGGCCGCGAAGGTGGCTGGGAAGGGCTGGCGGCCTATACCCGTCCGAAAACCACGCAAAAACCGTTGAAAGAGATCACGGCCTTTGCCGGCAGCGGCACGCCAGCGGACCCGATCGACCGGACAGCCAAGCTTTATATCGGCGGCAAGCAAAGCCGCCCTGACAGCGGCTATTCCGCACCGGTCTGGGGCAAGTCCGGCGATCTGCTGGGCCATGTCTCGCTCGCGTCGCGCAAGGATGTGCGCAATGCCGTGGAAGCGGCTCATGCCGCAAAGGGGTGGAGCAAGACCACCGGTCATCTGCGCGCGCAGATCCTGTATTACGTCGCTGAAAATCTGGCGGCACGCGGGGATGAATTCGCACGGCGTCTGGATGCGATGCAGGGCACTAAAGCCGGCAAATCCGAGGTCGATCTCGCGGTCAAACGTCTGTTCACCTACGCGGCCTGGGCCGACAAGTATGATGGGCAGGTGCATGGCGTACCGATCCGCGGCGTGGCGCTTGCCATGAAGGAACCTGTGGGCGTGATCGGCGCGCTTTGCCCGGCGGAGGCACCCTTGTTGGGGCTGATCTCTTGTATGGCACCGGCGATTGCGATGGGGAACCGGATCATTTTGTCCGCCAGCGGCCCCTTCCCGCTTGCTGCGACGGATTTCGTGCAGGTGCTTGAAACCTCTGACGTGCCGGCGGGTGTGGTGAATATCCTGACCGGGCCGCAGAAGGACATCGCCGAAACACTGGCGCGGCATATGGACGTGGATGCGGTCTGGAGCTTTGGCGACAAGGCGCAAAGCGAAACCGTGGAGCGGGCCAGCGCGCAAAACCTGAAGCGCACATGGGTCAACAACGGTATGGCCCGCGACTGGGACGGCGCAGAGGGTGAAGGCAAAGCGTTCTTGCACGCCGCGACCGAGGTCAAGAATATCTGGATCCCTTACGGCGAATAACCTGCCGATGTCCTGAAACGAAAAACGGGCGCTGACAAGCGCCCGTTTTTTTGTGTCCGGTCTTAGTTGGAGGCAGCGGTCAGTCGCTTTCCTGCGCTGTGGCCTCGACCGCTTCGGGTTGGCCGACAACAACAAAGGCCAGCCCATCAGGGTCCAGCAGGTCGCCGGCAACACGTTTCACATCGTCCAGCGTCACCGCCTCGACCTTGTCGTTGCGCGTGGCGATATAATCGATAGGCAGGTCGATCATCTGCATCCCCACAAGGATGCTCGCGATAGTCTGGTTGCCGTCAAAACGCAGCGGGTAGGAGCCTGTGATATAGGTCTTGGCATCGTCCAACTCTTGCTGGGTCACGCCCTCGGCCGCGGCTTTGGCCCATTCGTCCTTGATCACATCCATCGCCTGCCCGATCCGGTCGTTCGCCGAACTGACCGATCCTTGCCATGTTTCAGCCAGATCCATCGGCACCAGATAGGAATAGACGCCATAGGTCAGCCCGCGTTTCTCGCGCACTTCGGTCATCAGACGGCTTTCAAACGAGCCACCGCCAAGCACTTGGTTCAACACGGTCGCGGCAAAGAAATCATCATCCTTCTGGGAAATGCCCTTTTGCGCAAAAATCGCGACAGATTGGGGCGTCGGGAAATCGACGACCGTGGTGCCTGACGGGATAGAGACCTCGGCCTGTGGGGGCAGCGGTGCACCGGTTTCGGGCAGATCGCCCAACAGTTCGTCAAGCATCAGGCCCAGCTCTTCTGGCGTGATGTCCCCCACCGCACCGATGAAGATACGGTCGCGCGCCAGCACAGCCTTATGTGCCGCGACAAGGTCATCGCGTGTCAGGGCGGTCACCGTTTCTTCGGTCCCGCTGAGCGGCGAGCCGTAGGGGTGATCGCCATACAGCAGCTCGTCCATCTTTTTGCGCGCGATATCGTTCGGGTCTTTCGCGCTGGAGCGGATCCCCGAAAGCACCTGCCCGCGCACCCGTTCAATCGCATCCGGGTCAAACCGGGGCGTCTGCAACGCCTGTTTCAACAGCGCGATCGACGCGTCCTGATTTTCGGTGAGAAAACGCGACGATACGGAAAGCGCGTCGTCATCCACGCTGAACCGGAAGCTGCTGGCCAGCCCTTCGGCGGCACGGGCGAAATCGCGTGTGCCCATGTCACCGGCCCCCTCTTCCAGCAGGCCCGTCATCAGGTTGATTGCGCCGCGTTTTTCGGGGGCATCCAGCGATGCACCGCCGCGAAAGCGCACATCAAGTGCGACGAAGGGGATCGAATGTTCCTCTACCAGCCACGCGGTGATGCCACCGGGGGAAGTCACCTCTTGGATGTCTACCTCGGCACGGGCGGGAAGCGCGGCCAGAACCGTCAGGACGATTGCGTAAAACAGTCTCATTCCGTCACCTCTTCGCGCATCAGCCACCCTGTGACAGAGGCTTCGCGGTTAAACACATCTTCGGCGGCCTGCATGATGTCTTCGGCTGTTACGGCCTCAAGCACATCCGGCCAATCCTGCACGTCCTGCACCGTCAACCCGATGGCAAGGGCGCTGCCATAGCGGTTGGCGACGCTGTCGGCGTTATCGCGGGCATAAATTTGTTCGGCACGGCCCTGTTGCTTGATCCGTTCAAGTTGCTCGGCATCCACCCCGTCTTTCATGAAACCCGCGATGGCGGTGTCCATGGCATCTTCGGCGTCCTGCAAGGACACGCCCGGTTGCGGCACGACGACAAGGTTAAAAGTCGTATCGTCCAGCGATTGACCGCTATAGAACGCCGCTGAATAGGTCGCGACAGGCGCGTCAAACTGCAGTTTTTCGGCGAAATAGGATGTGGTGCCACCGCCCAGCAGTTCGGCCAACATGGTCAGGGCCGCTGCGGTTTTCTGGTCGCCGGGATCACGTTCCTGCGCCAGATAGGACCGGCTGACGTATTTCTGTGCAACGCGGTCATCGCGAAAGATCAGGCGACGTTCGGCGGTCTGTGGTGGCTCTTGCGTCCGCGATCGGTCGGGCAGATCCGGATTGGCGGGGATCTTGCCGTAATATTGTTCTGCCAGGGTGCGAACGTTTTCAGGCTCTACATCCCCAGACACGACAAGGATCGCGTTGTTGGGGGAGTAATACAGCTTGTAGAAATCCAGCGCATCCTGCAGGTCCAGCGCGCGCATCTCGTGCATCCAACCGATGATCGGCGTGCCATAGCGGTGGTTGAGGTATTGCGCGGCATTAAGCTGTTCACGGAACAGTGCGCTCGGATCATTTTCGGTGCGCTGGTTGCGTTCTTCGATAATCACATCCCGTTCGGTCGCGATGTTTTCCGGTGTCAGACGGATGTTTTTCATCCGGTCGGATTCCATCTGCATCATCAGTTCAAGCCGGTCTGCGGCAACCCGTTGGAAATAGGCGGTATAATCATAACTGGTGAAGGCGTTATCGCGCCCGCCATTCTTGGCAACCGTGGCTGAAAACTCGCCCGACTCCATCTTGTCGGTGGCTTTGAAAAGCAGGTGTTCCAGAAAATGCGCCACGCCCGACGACCCTTTGGGTTCGTCCGCCGAGCCAGCGCGGTACCACACCATCTGCTGCACAGCGGGGGCGCGGTGGTCTTCGACGACCACGACCTCCATCCCGTTGTCCAAGGTGAAATGCGTGACGTCTTCGTTGTCACGCGCAAGCGCGGCTGTGGTGGGCAGCGCAAGCGCCAATAGGGCCCCGAGGGCCGGTAATCTGATCATGGTCGGTCCTTTGAGCAGGGTCCTGAGACCTCTTACTTACGCCACCCCACGGGGTGATCAAGGGACCTAACAGAATTGTAATTCGGCCAGCGTCACTCTGCCGGAGGGGCGGAGGGCGTGCGTGCACCGGCCCGACGCCAGCGCGCGGCTTCGCGGGGGGCATCCAGGATCTGGCGTTTGTAGGCTTGGTCGTAGCGATCTGTCGGCACGATCTTGATCTGCGTGAACCGCGCCTTGCGCTTGCGGAACGCAGCATCGGTTTCGGCAAGTTCCTGACGAATGTTCGCCGACACGCCCATGCGGCTGGCCTGTTGTACCAGCGCGGCGTCCGAGGCGGGGATGCCTGTCGTGTTGCTTTGCGGCGTGCCGCCAAAGGCCAGAACCCCTTCGGCAACCGCGTTGCGGTCCGTCAGGTTCGCCTGCCCCGGCGTTGGCACGGGCAGCGCGTTATAGCTGTCAGGCTGCTGCAAGGGTTTGGAGGGCTGGACCATGAATTCGTCAGGCCCTTTCGCAGTGCTGCGAATGTCCCGCAGGCCAGTGTTGCCGCAGGCCCCAAGGGCAAGCGGTAGCAAGACAAGAGCGGCGACAAAGCGCATGACGGATCTCCTTAAGGACTTGTTAAGGTCTTTGTACCAATATCGCAGTCACGCGGTAATTGTCACTGGCCTTTTTTCTGGGCCTTTTTCGGTGTGGCTTTCGCCGGTTTTTTGGTGTCGCCGGTAAAGTAAATCAGCCCCAAAGCGCCCGCAAAAATGAAGACATCGGCAATGTTGAACACGAAAGGATTATTGATCCCGCAACAAGACATGTTCAAGAAATCAAGCACATAGCCGTAGATTAGGCGATCAACCACATTGGCCAACGCCCCCCCGATCAGCAGACCTGCGCTGATATTGGCCCAAAGGCTCATGGTTTGGCGGCTTGCCCAGATCAGCACGCCCACACAGATTGCACAGGCCAGCCCGATGAGGATCCAACGACTTGCGTCGGACCCATCACCGAAAAGGCCAAAATTGATCCCGCGGTTCTCGCCGTAGCGAAAGTTGATCAGCGGCGGCAATACGTCGATGGACCGGATACGGCTAAGCTCCATCGTATGCACGACAAGATACTTGCTGAGCTGATCCGCAAGAAACGCCGCAAAACCGGCCCAAAAAATACTACGCATAACGACCGCTTTCCGTGGTTAGTGGCGGAAGTGGCGCATGCCGGTAAAGACCATGGCAAGCCCGGCCTCATCCGCTGCTGCGATCACTTCGTCATCCCGCATCGACCCGCCGGGCTGGATAAGCGCCGTCGCCCCTGCTTCTGCGGCAGTGATCAACCCGTCAGCAAAGGGGAAGAACGCATCGGAAGCGACGACAGAGCCCTGCGTCAGCGGCGCGGGCAAGCCCATGGCTTCGGCCATATCCTGCGCTTTGCGTGCGGCGATACGCGTGCTGTCGACGCGGCTCATCTGGCCGGCACCGACGCCCACGGTCGCGCCATCCTTGACGTAGATGATTGCGTTGGATTTCACGTGTTTCGCGACGGTCCAGGCGAACATCAGGTCCGACAGCTCTTGATCGGACGGCTGGCGCTTTGTCACGACCTTCAGGTCATCCATGGTGATGCGGCCAACGTCTTTGTCCTGCACCAGATAGCCCCCCGACACCTGACGGAACGACAACGCCGCCTGTGCCGGATCGGCCAGACCGTTGGTGGTCAGCAAGCGCAGGTTCTTCTTCTTGCCAAAAATCTCCATCGCTTCGGGTGTAGCGTTCGGCGCGATCACGACCTCGGTAAAGATCGCGCTGATCGCCTCGGCGGTTTCGGCGTCAAGCGTCTGGTTCAGCGCGATAATCCCGCCAAAGGCGCTGGTGCGGTCGCAGTCGAACGCGCGGGTATAGGCATCCACCATCGACGTGCCTTGCGCCACGCCGCAGGGGTTGGCGTGCTTGATGATCGCACAGGCAGGCCCATTGGCCGGATCGAATTCGCTGACTAGTTCAAAGGCGGCATCGGTGTCGTTGATATTGTTATACGACAGTTCTTTACCCTGATGCTGGGTCGCCGTAGCAACACCGGGACGTGCCGAGCCATCGGTGTAGAAGGCCGCTTGCTGGTGGGGGTTCTCACCGTAGCGCAAGGTCTGCGCCAGCGTGCCGCCCACGGTACGACGACGCGGGGTGTCCCCGACCTGCGCGGCCATCCATGTGCTGACAGCCGTGTCATAAGCCGCCGTGCGGGCATAGGCCGTCTGCGCCAAACGCTGGCGCAGCGCATAGGTGGTCTGCCCGTTATTCTCGGACAGTTCGTTGATCACTGTCGTGTAGTCTTCGACATCGACGATCACATTCACAAAACCGTGGTTCTTCGCGGCAGAGCGGATCATCGCAGGGCCACCGATATCGATATTCTCGATCACCTCGGCATATTCCGCCCCTTTGGCAACGGTTTCTTCAAAGGGATACAGGTTCACCACAACCAGATCGATCGCGCCAATGTCATGTTTGTCCATCGCCGCGACGTGTTCGTCATTGTCACGCAGCGCCAGCAACCCACCGTGCACGGCGGGGTGCAGCGTCTTGACCCGCCCGTCCATCATCTCGGGGAAGCCGGTGACCTCGGACACATCCTTGACCTCCAGACCTGCGTCGCGCAGCGCCTTGGCGGTGCCGCCGGTGCTCAACAATTCGACCCCATGCGCCGCGAGCGCCTGCCCCAGCTCGACCAGACCGGTTTTGTCAGATACGGAAAGAAGCGCGCGGGAGACGGGGTGAAGATCAGGCATCGGGGAGGTTCCTTTGGTCAGTCTTGGTCATCATATGGATCGTCGAGCGATAAATCTCGCACGCCAATCGCAGTTTCCTGCGCTTTGGACAAGGACCACCTGACCCTGCTGGCATAGTCGACGACCCGCCCGCTAAGCAGAATTTGCACCGACGCGCGGGGTTTCAGCCGGTTGCGCTCAAGGTAAACGCTTGGTTCCAAAGACAGTTTATGTGTCCCATCATGACGGAACACCCAGATTTCGCCGCTTTTCTGGGCCATGGAAATTGCCGCCCCGCCCAGATCGACGGTGGCATCCACATCCGGGTGCAGGTGGAAACGAATCTCGAACGGGATACCGGCAAGCTTCACCGCATCCATTTCCCGATCAAAGACCCGCTTTTCAGCGGGCTCTATCGCGAGCAGCATGTCCTCCCCCGCGAGGCCGCGACCGTCGTGGGTCAGTTCCAGGCTGCGGGCATGGGTCAGGCCAAAGCCCGCGACATAGCCATTATGCGCGCCCTGAAACTGGGTGCCATCCCCGACGGAGCCGATTTCGACGGGCACATAGGTGGGACATTCGATCAAAGCCTCGGCACCCGTGTGCCGGTCGGGCTCCGCCAGACGCGCGCTGGAATAGCCGCCAAGCGACAGGCCGGAATGCGACGGTGTCGCACGCCCCGCCCGCCGCCAATCAGCACCGAATGAATCGCCCGGCCCGCAGTTCACGACCAAAGGCCGCCGCCCGCTGGTCAGTTCGAACGCAAGCGTAGAGGCATGGGCATTGAACGATGCGGCCCCGCCAGGGGGCGGGCTGGCGTCGACGATCACACTGGTGCGCCCTGCGGACAGGCGCGCATACCCCATCGACAGCCCGTCCGGCTGGCGCGTCTTGATCTTCGCCGTGGCCAGCGCGTGATCCAGCCAGCCTTCGGCACCGCGCCCGCCGCCATGGAACCGCGCCAGCCCGCCGTCGGAATGCCGCAGGGTGCGTAGGGTGGGCGCGATGCGTTCGATCGCCTCCATATGCGCAGTTGGCGTGCCGCGTCCCGCATCGCTGAGCGCGGCGGCGGCCCATGTCAGAAGGGTAAATGCGTGCAACAGCTCTTCGGGGTTGCGGGTGGGCAGGCCGCCCTGCGCATCGATCTGCGCCTCGCATTCGCGGGCCAGTGCCTTGATCGCCGGATCGGCGCGCGCCTCTTGCCCCTCAAGTGAAAGACCGGCGTAGATCAACCCGGTCAGCGCCTCGAACCGCGGCAATCCCGGGGCTGCGGCATGCCAGCGACGCGACAGGAAATCCGTTTGTTCGACCAGCGAGCGATAGAAGACATCGCTTTCGTCTTGCGAGGTGCCACGCAGTACAAACAGCGCGTGGTTGATCCAGCGGATCAGCCGCCGGCCGGTCAGATCAGGGGTCCAGCCGATGCCTCGGCCCTTGCCGTAATGGTCGATCCAGCCCCAAAGCCAACGCTGCGCCGTACCGCGGGCGCGCACGTCGCCAACCGCAGCCAGATCATCCATCCAGGCGAAACCGTGCAGATCACGCGCGAAATCCTGATCCGGCGTGGCGACCTCCCACAGACTTGACGCGTCCGGCGCTTCGATCAGACTGCCGGAAAACAGGAGGTTGCCCGCGATCAGCTGCCGGCCCCGCGCAAAAGACCCGATGGTGCGCGGTTCGGGAGAGGAAACGAATCCCCTCGCTTGGGTACGCGTCTTGGTCGCGGCACGGGCGTGCCACCGGTTTAGAAAACGCGTTTTTCGCGCATTGAAGCTGGTACTTGTCATGCGGCTGCCCTTGTACGCTCTGCTGGCGTTTTGCGGATGTTAGCCGCTGTTGCCACCTGAGTCACCGCATTTTGACACGGGTTTTTGCGGGCGACGCAAATCCGCCCGTGTCAGGTTCGGCCTTTAGGCGTCCTTGCGCAGGCAGGCGATGTAAAACCCGTCCATGCCACCCAGTTCAGGCCAGTAATCGGGGCGCAAACGCAGGCCGCCCTCTTGGGTTGTCCACGCGGGATCAACACCGGGCACAGCCAAAGCGTCGCGGTCCACGCGCATATCCGCATGACGTTCCAACGCCTCGTCGACCTGCACTTCGCCTTCGTCGGGCAGCAGGGAGCAAGTGCAGAAAATCAAGCGTCCCCCGGGGTTGAGCAGGGACCACGCATGGTCGATCATTTCCGACTGCAGCTCGATCAGATCACCGAATTCGGACCCATCCTTGGCGTGGGGCAGATCGGGGTGACGACGGATCGTGCCCGTAGCAGAGCAAGGCGCATCCAGCAGAATCGCGTCAAACGTCCCCTCGAACCGGCGCGCATCGACGACAACGACTTTGGCTGGCAGATGCACCCGTGCAAGGTTTTCCCGAACCCGCTGCATCCGCTGCTTGGAGTTATCGACCGCCGTCACCTGCGCACCTGCGGCGGCAAGCTGCATGGTTTTGCCCCCGGGCGCGGCGCAAAGGTCGAGCACGGCCTCGCCTTTTTGTGGCGCAAGGATTTTAAAGGGCAGCGCCGCGGCAGCGTCCTGCACCCACCAATCGCCTTCGGCAAAACCGGGCATGGTGGTGACCTGCCCCGCATCGGCGACGCGCACCGAACCGGTGGGCAAGACGGTGCCCGCCACGGCCGCGGCCAAACCTTCAGGATCTCGTTTCGCGGTCAGATCCAGTGGCGCACCTGCGAAATGCGCGGCCTCGATTCCCGTCATCGCGTCGGGCCCCCAGGCTTCTGTCAGCGGACCCCGCAGCCATTTTGGCAAGCGCGGCGCGCGCAAGGCCGCCCATGCCTCTGGGCCGTCGGCGGCGATTTTGCGCAAAACGGCATTGGTCAACCCCTTGAGGTGTCCCAGCTTTTTATGCGTTGCGACAAGTTCGACCATCGCATTCACCACGCCGTGGGCCGCGCCGCCCTGACACAGTTCGACGGTGCCGACGCGCAGCGCGTTGCGCACGGTCAGCGGCGGGTATTTCGACAGGTGTTTCTGCAACAGACGGTCGGCGCGTTCCATCCCGCGCAGGGTATCCATCGCCAGACGCTGCGCCCGTGCGCGGTCATCGGGGGGCAGCTTGTCCAACGCCCCCGCCGACAAGAGCTCTGACATCAGACGTTCTTCCCCCAGGATCATATCCAATAGGTACACCGCACTTCTGCGGGCCTGAACGCCGGTGTCTGACATGCGATACGCTTTCTTCTTTGGGGTGCCCGGGTTGTCTGGGCTTGGTTCCGGCGTATATCAAGGGGACAGTGGCCTCAAGAGGATGAGAGTATGACCGAAGCCGGCAAACGCCCCATGCCAAGCCCACCCCATGATCCGACACCCATGCCGGAGCCCGGGCCGGATATTCCGCCAGAACCCACGCCCGATCCGATGCCGATGGTACAAGAGCTTCCCGCCGCCGCGCAGCGCGCGCTGGCGGAGGCCGCCGAACGCCGCAAGGCCGCGCAGGCGCTGGACCTGCCGACAGAGCTTGGTGGTCGCGACGGACCAGAGCCTGTCCGCTATGGCGATTGGGAGAAAAAGGGCATCGCTGTCGATTTTTAAAACACGTGCCCCCTATGCGCTGAATCCCCCATGCGCTGACCCTCCGTCGCGCAGATCAAGATTATGGCCAAGCGCCCTGTGGCGCTTGCAGATAGGCGAGGCTACTTCAACGAAAAGACCGCTGACTGCCCTGCCCCCTTATCCGAGGTAAAGCGGATTTTCCCACCGTTTACAGCGACTTCCTGACAATTGTAGCCAAGGTCGTCATCGCCCCAGATCAGGCTGCGGCAGAAATACCCGCCCTTCCAGACCCATTGGCCCGACACATCCCACACGGCACCTGTACCCGATATGCCGCCGCTTTCAGTGACGCGCAATTCAACCAGCGGGCGGGTCAGTGTTTTACCCTCCACCACCGAAACGAAATCGCGCTGGCTGTCCAGTTTCTGGAATTCTGCCCAAGCGGCCCCGGTCAGCGCAAAGAACGCCGCGCAGGTCAGTAACGTCAGTTTTTTCATCACACCCTCCAACCAGATTGCTCCCATGAACATACGGGCCAGAGGTTAAGATAGTTTCACCACGGTTAAGTGACAGGGCGGCGGGTGGCGTCAGTCGTTCAGGCCCAGAACGTCCAGCATATCATAGGCTCCGGCAGGTTTGCCCTGCCCCCAAACGGCAGCTTTGATGGCACCGCGCGCAAAAACCGCGCGATCCGACGCGATGTGGCGCAAGATGATTCGCTCGCCCGCGGCAGCGAACATCACATCATGTTCGCCCACAATGTCGCCCCCGCGGATCGCTGTGAACCCGATGTCACCCCGCTTGCGCGCGCCGGTGATCCCGTCACGCCCGCGGTCAGAGACATCCGCCAGCACGACCCCGCGCCCTTCCGCGGCGGCTTCGCCCAGCATCAGCGCAGTGCCCGACGGCGCGTCGACCTTCTGGTTGTGATGCGCCTCTATCACCTCGATATCAAAGTCTTCATCAAGCGCGGCAGCGACACGTTTGGTCAACTGGGTCAAAAGGTTAACGCCCAGGCTCATGTTGCCCGCCCGCACGATCACCGTCTGCGTTGAAGGTCCGTCCAGCGCGCCGATCTGCGCGTCGGTCATACCGGTGGTGCCGATAACATGAACCACACCCGCATCAGCCGCGATCTTGGCGAAGGCGAGTGTCGCTTCCGGAGCGGTGAAATCAATGACCGCCTGCGCGCCTTGCATCGCCTCTGCCGCGTTATCGGTCACGATCACGCCAACAGCAGTGCCGCCCATAGCAACACCGATATCCTGACCGACCCACGCATGTCCGGCACGTTCAACCGCACCCGCCAGATGCACCCTGTCGCTGGCAGAAACCTGCCCAATCAACATCTGGCCCATGCGGCCCGAAGCCCCTGTAATCACTATGCCGGGTGTATCGCTCATGTTATGCTCCTTATTCGGTTCCGGTTTAGCGCGTGGTGATCTGCTTGGCAAAACCTCAGCGAACCCTTAGATGAAGCGCATGGCAAAGAACAAGTTTCATGAGGGCTCAGGCCCGTCGCAACGGCAGCTTCGCGTAGGCGAAACCATTCGTCGCGCCCTATCGGATGTTCTGGCGCGTGGCGATGTCCACGACCCTGAGCTGAACCGGATGTCGATCACCGTGGGCGAAGTACGCGCCTCCCCCGACCTGAAGATCGCGACGGCCTATGTGCTGCCTTTGGGCGGAGACGGCCAGGAAGACGTGCTTAAGCTGCTTGCGCGCAACAAGGGCGAGCTCCGCCGGTTGATGGCGAAGAAGCTGGTCCTGAAATACGCACCGGACCTGCGGTTCCAACTGGACGAAACATTCGACCGTATGGACGAAACGCGCCGGATGCTGGCGCAGGACGTGGTGCGCCGCGATGCTGACGCCCCCGACCGCGGATCGGAAGACGTGTGAAACGGTTCTGGGCCGCGCTTGGCTTCATGGGCTGGGCCGCCGCGCCCGTCCAGGCCGAAACCTGCGAAACCCTAACCTATAACGGCACCGGCTATACCCTGTGCCACGTCGACCTGACGCAGGACCGACTTGAGCTGTTCCTCTACGATGCGGACGGCAAGCCGCATGGGTATTTCAACACATTGAATACGGCGTTGAAAAAGCGCGGCGCACAGCTGGGCTTTGCGATGAACGCGGGCATGTATCACGATACCCGTGCGCCGGTGGGTTACTACCTTGAGAACGGCAAAGAATATCAGCAGGTGATCAGCAGCGACGGCCCCGGTAACTTTGGCCTGCTGCCCAATGGCGTGCTCTGCCTGCGCGACGGGCGTGCCGATGTGATCGAAACCAAAGCCTTTCTGCGCGACGCCCCCGACTGCCGCAGCGCCACACAATCGGGACCGATGTTGGTGATCGATGGCAAGATGCACCCGCGCTTTCTGAAGGATGGCACCTCGCGCTATATCCGCAACGGCGTCGGCACCAGCGCCGATGGCAAACGCGCGGTTTTTGCCATCTCGAACGAGACGGTGAACTTCTATGATTTCGCGCTGCTGTTCCGGGATCACCTAAAGCTGCCAAATGCGCTTTATTTTGATGGCAATATCTCGAGAATGCGCGCACCCGATCTGGGCCGCAATGACTTGGGCTTTAGCGCGCTTGGCCCTATCATTGGCGTCGTGAAGCCCGACGCGCCGTAGCGCAACAAGAGTTTTCTTGCCTTCGGCGAGGATTTTTCACCATTTGGAAGCCAGAGTCTCTGGGCAATCTTGCCGGACCTTTGATAGGAGGCGGGCAAATCAATTAAGGGCATTTGATATGGGACGCAGGCGCAAGGGACGGGATATTTCGGGATGGTTGGTGGTGGACAAGCCCGCTGGCCCGACCTCTACGACCGTGGTGAACAAGGTCCGTTGGGCGCTGAACGCGAATAAGGCGGGCCATGCGGGCACCCTTGACCCCGAGGCCACCGGCGTTCTGGCGATCGCGCTTGGCGAGGCGACAAAGACGGTTCCCTTTATCACGGACGCGATGAAAGCCTATGAGTTCACGGTCCGCCTTGGGATCGCGACAAATACCGATGATGCCGAGGGCGAGGTCATCGCAACCTCGGAGCTGCGGCCCGATGACGACGCGATCAAGGATGCTTTGGGCAAGTTTATCGGTGACATCCAACAGGTGCCGCCGCAGTTTTCCGCCGTGAAGATCGACGGCCAGCGCGCCTATAAACTGGCGCGCGACGGTGAAACGATGGAGCTGGCAGCCCGCCCGCTTTTTGTCGAACAGCTGCTGCTGGTGGACCGCCCCGACGCCGACCACGTGACGTTGGAGATGGTGTGCGGCAAGGGCGGCTATGTCCGGTCGATTGCGCGCGATCTGGGGCAAGCCTTGGGATGTCTGGGCCATGTGCGCGAATTGCGCCGCATCTGGTCGGGCCCGTTCGAGGCCTCTGAAGGGCTGACGCTGGCGCAGATCGAAGAGATGGCGCGCACAGACGCTTTGGACGCGCATTTGCTGCCGTTAGAGCAAGGGTTGCGGGACCTGCCAGAGGTGAAAGCCACGCCGGAAGGGGCCACCCGTCTGCGCAACGGCAACCCCGGCATGGTGATCGCCCATGACGTTGAATATGGCGACGAGGTCTGGGCGTCGTTTGAGGGCCGCGCCGTTGCTGTTGGGCGTTTCAAGGCGGGCGAATTGCATCCGTCGCGTGTGTTCAACCAGCCCGGTTCTGCGTGATCACGCGCAGCCATACCAAGGGCGATGCGCCGTCGACGGCTGTCTATTCGGACTGCGAAAACTACCGCTACAGTCTGACCCGCGTCTGGACCCCCGAGGCGGAGCGGGTGCTGTTCGTCATGCTAAATCCGTCAAAAGCGACGGAAATCGAAAACGACCCAACGGTCGAGCGGTGCGAGCGCCGTGCCCGCGCCTTGGGCTTCGGGGGGTTTCAGGTCACCAATATCTTTGCCTGGCGCGAAACCAGCCCCAAGCTGATGCGTCAGGCCAAAGACCCCGTCGGCCCTGATAACGATATGATTTTGAACGAAGGTATCTTGTGGGCCGATCAGGTGATCGCGGCTTGGGGCACCCATGGCGCACATCTTGGACGGGGTGCGCAGGTGCAAGAACTGCTGTCGCGTAGCCAAACGCCCGTGTACCATTTGGGCCTGTCCAAGGACGGGCATCCCAAGCATCCTTTGTATATCCGCTATGCTCAGGAACCGATTTTCTGGGGCCTTTAGGGCAAGCTTAACTTTCTTGATTCTATGGTGCTGATGCGGCCTTGGGTTTTGGGGCTGTTTCATCTGTATCCCCGCGTGATGCGGGCAATAGGGTCGGGTTTGCACATGCTGTTTCTTGCCGGATTAATGGGGTTGATCACCGTCGGGGCCGCCGCCTTTATCGACATCGGGGTCGAGGACGAGGAGTCTGCCACCGACGAAGATGCACCGGTCGGCGATGTGATATCCGGCACACCCCGGGATGACCTGATTATCGGCTCGGGCGGCAGCGATCAGATCGCGGGCTATGGCGGTGATGACCTTGTGGAGGCGCGCAATGGCGATGACTCCGTTTTTGGGGACAGCGGCGATGATACCTTGAGGGGCGGCCAGGGGAACGATGACCTGCATGGCAATGACGGCGATGATCTATTGGCGGGTGCCGAGGATGCGGATGGGCTTACCGGCCATAATGACGATGACATCCTGCAGGGCGGCGCGGGCCACGATACGCTAAACGGCTCTGCCGGGGGTGATACGCTTTTCGGGGATAGCGGGGATGACGCCGTGATGGGCGGTTTGGGCGATGACCTGCTGATTGGGGGGCGCGGACAAGACGCGCTCTTTGGTGGATGGGGGAACGATACGATTGACGGCACCGTCGATCCGGACCGGCAGGATGCGCGCGTCACCGATACCGACGAGGGGGATTACCTGAATGGCGGTGGCGGCGATGATCTAATCCTTGCGGGATCAAACGATACGGTGACCCCGGGCGCAGGGCGTGATGATGTGATCCTTGGCGATTGGGTCAGCCCCGATGGCATCGTCGATATCCGCAGTTTCGACATAGAAGATGACAGCCTGCTGCTGGTCTGGGACGATAGCGATGCAGCCGCGACAGCGCCCAAGGTGGCCGTTGAACCGGATCCGGAGGATCTGCACTCCCATCTGATATCAATGGACGGGGCGATTGTGGCAATGGTGCAGTCGGACCAGTTGCTGATGCCGGGCGACCTATCGCTTATCCCCCTCAGCTCGGCCCTCGCTGCGGGGCTAACGCGCGGCTGAACGGCCGATGCCCTCTCACCGGACAAAGAAGCCAACGTGCCCCGCGACGCATTAATCCTTTGCCAAGGGGACGAAACTTTCCTATACGCCACCATCGCCCGATGATTCCTGTCAGCGGGTGATACTCCATGGGCCTGTGCTGGACGACATCCCGGCCTGTGCCATCACTTTAACCTTTCGAAAAGGAGACCCCGATGTCGATTACGCAAGAAGAAAAAGCACGCGTCATGAAAGAATTCGGCACCAAAGAAGGCGACACAGGTTCGCCCGAAGTACAGGTTGCCATTCTGTCCTCGCGCATCGCAACGCTGACCGAGCACTTCAAAACCCACAAGAAAGACAACCACGGTCGCCGTGGCCTTTTGAAAATGGTTGCGACACGCCGGAAGCTTCTGGACTATGTCAAAGGTAAAGATGACGCGCGTTATCAGGACCTGATCAAACGTTTGGGCCTGCGCCGCTAACCAGCGCTGCACCGCCACAACGATGAAAACCGCGCCCTGGCAACAGGGGGCGGTTTTTTTCGTTTCCCCCTGTGCTTGAGTGATGTTCGCCACAAGGAGAGCCTATGCCAATCAACCTGCGTGACCTCACCCCGCAAGATACCGATGCAGCCGCGCTGCTTTTCTTTGCTGCGGTGCATCAGGGCACGGCGGATGTGTATTCGGCCGAGCAACGCTTCGCTTGGGCCGGAAAAGCCCCCGCACCCGCCACATGGCGAGGGCGGTTTGATACCGTGTCGGGTATCGTGGCCGAGATAGACAACCGTATGGCGGGGTTCATGACCCTTGAGCGCGAGGGGCTGATCGATCTGGCCTTTGTGCACCCCGATCATATGGGCACGGGCGTGGGGCGCACTGTCTATTTTGCCATCGAAGACCGTGCCCGCACATTCGGCGTGCGACGTCTTCGGACCTTTGCCAGCGAAAAGGCAAAGCCATTTTTCACGCGTATGGGCTGGACCGTCGAGGCCCCCAATATCGTCACCAAAGGCGGGATCACCTTGCAAAACTACAAGATGTTCAAGACTTTGCCAGACTAACCCCCTTGCTGCTCTGCTGCGGCTTGCAATCTGTGGCGTGCAGGGCCGCGTGTAGAGGGCAACGCTTCCCTTCCCATCGCAAGCAAACTGCTGTATGGCCGCACAATCTGAAAGCCGGCGCCCGGACTCCAGCGCCCGACAAAGAAGATACCGGAGTCAGGGGGAATATGCCCTCTACGCAAATGGCCCGATACGGGCCGAAACAGGAAACGTAGATGTTTAATGTAACGAAAAAATCCATGCAGTGGGGCGAAGAGACGCTGACACTGGAAACTGGCAAAGTGGCCCGTCAGGCAGACGGTTCGGTGATTGCGACACTGGGCGAAACCAGCGTCATGGCGAACGTCACCTTTGCACGCCAGCAAAAACCCGGTCAGGACTTCTTTCCGCTGACCGTCCACTACCAAGAGAAATACTACGCCGCCGGTAAAGTACCGGGTGGCTTCTTCAAGCGTGAGGCCCGCCCCACCGAGAAGGAAACCCTGACAGCCCGTCTGATCGACCGTCCGATCCGCCCGCTGTTCGTTCCCGGCTTCAAAAACGAAGTTCTGGTGATGTGTACCGTTCTCAGCCACGATCTGGTCAATGACCCCGACATGGTCGCCATGATCGCTGCCTCCGCAGCGCTGACCATTTCCGGTGCGCCGTTCCGTGGTCCGATCGGTGCCTGCCGCGTTGGTTTCGAGGATGGCGATTACGTTCTGAACCCGACCGTCGACGACATGCAGGACCTGCGCCTGAACCCTGATCAACGTCTTGATCTGGTTGTTGCCGGCACCAAAGAAGCCGTGATGATGGTTGAATCCGAAGCCTATGAGCTGTCGGAAGAAGAAATGCTGGGTGCGGTGAAATTCGCACACGAGCAGATCCAGCCTGTTATCGACCTGATCATCGATCTGGCCGAAGACGCCGCGAAAGAGCCGTTTGACTTCCAGCCGGTTGACTATTCGGACCTGTCCGCTGCTGTCAAAGCCGCTGGCGAAGACGCCATGCGCGCCGCCTTTGCAATCGCCGACAAGCAAGAGCGCACCGCCGCTGTTGCCGCTGCCCGCGAAACAATCAAAGCCGCGCTGACCGAAGAGCAACTGGAAGACGCGAACCTCGGGTCCGCTCTGAAAGGCCTCGAAGCGTCCATCCTGCGTGGTGACGTGGTTAAAACCGGTAAGCGTATCGACGGCCGTAAGACCGACGAAATCCGCGACATCGTGGCCGAAACCGGCATCCTGCCCCGTACACACGGGTCGTCGCTGTTCACACGTGGCGAAACACAGGGTCTGGTTGTAACCACTTTGGGCACCGGCGATGACGAACAGTTCATCGATGCGCTGCACGGCAACTTCAAATCCAACTTCATGCTGCACTATAACTTCCCGCCCTATTCGGTTGGTGAAGTTGGCCGTGTCGGTGGCCCCGGCCGTCGCGAAATCGGTCACGGCAAGTTGGCTTGGCGTGCGTTGCAGGCGGTTCTGCCTGCCTCCACCGACTTCCCCTACACCATCCGCGTTGTGTCCGAGATCACTGAATCGAACGGCTCCAGCTCGATGGCGTCGGTTTGCGGTGGCTCCTTGTCCATGATGGACGCAGGTGTGCCATTGAAAGCGCCCGTCGCGGGTGTTGCCATGGGTCTGATCCTGGAAGAAGACGGCTCCTACGCGATCCTGTCCGACATCTTGGGTGACGAAGACCACCTGGGCGACATGGACTTTAAAGTGGCCGGTACCGAAGCAGGTATCACGTCGCTGCAGATGGACATCAAGATCGCCGGCATCACCCCCGAGATCATGGAGAAAGCTCTGGCACAAGCCAAAGCGGGCCGTGTGCACATTCTGGGCGAGATGAACAAAGCCATCTCTGGCGCGGGTGAATTCTCTGTCCACGCCCCACGCATCGAAACGATGCAGATCCCAACCGACAAGATCCGTGAAGTGATCGGGTCCGGCGGTAAGGTGATCCGCGAGATCGTTGAAGTGTCCGGCGCGAAAGTCGACATCAACGACGAAGGCATCATCAAGATCGCATCGCCAAACGGCGACTCGATCAAGAAAGCCTATGACATGATCTGGTCCATCGTGGCCGAGCCTGAAGAAGGTGCGGTTTACACCGGTACCGTCGTCAAGATCGTTGATTTCGGTGCCTTCGTGAACTTCTTTGGCAAGCGCGACGGTCTGGTACACGTATCCCAGATCGAAAACCGCCGCCTGAACCACCCTTCGGATGTTCTGAAGGAAGGTCAGGAAGTGAAAGTGAAGCTGCTTGGCTTTGACGATCGCGGCAAGGTGCGCCTGTCGATGAAAGTTGTTGATCAGGAAACCGGCGAAGAAATCAAGAAAGAAGAAGGCGGCGAAGCGTAAGCTTCTCCACCCCTTCTGAAATGACGAAAGCCCCGGCCTATGTGCCGGGGCTTTTTTTGTGCCGTGACGGGTTTGTCCCGTTTGGCTTTAGCTTTCCATAAAGCTGTCCAGACGGTCCCAGAGCGAGTTATCCAGCAGCAGCTTGAAGCGCAGGTAGAAACCTTCCTGATACAGGTCGCTGCGCAGGGCCGACTTGTTTATCGCGCGGTTATAGCCCAATGCAACCAGCGCACCTTTGGTGGGGGCAAACCCGATCTCTGCGCCGATACCGTTGGTAGCATTGCCTTGGTCGTCCCACAGGTGCGCGGCGTTCAAGCCGATCTGGAACCGGTTGTCGCCGAACTCGTAGTTAAAGCCAGCCTGCACCAGTTGGGTGGTGGCGCGGGCAGAGAACCCGCCAAGGGTGGTCAGCTTTTGCGACTGGCCCGCGTATTTCGCGTTCAGGCGCAGGTCGGCGTCTACTTCATAGGCCGCGTCTACGGACCACATATGGGTCACCGACTTGGTCTCGCGCTGTTCGATGCGGTGCTCGTACCATGCCAGCACTTCGAGGCGTGGATCGTGAACCGGACGGTAGGCGATACCAGCACGCGACCGGATCCGGCGGTGGTCACGACCGTCGCGCTTGTCCAGTGCAACACGGGTACGGCCCAGCACGGTGAAGTCAGGTGTGACCTCACCCGCGATGCCAAAGCTGGCGTAATGGGTGTTGCCGTTGTCTTCAAAGGTGGTGTCCGCATCGGCATCGCCCACCCAGCTTTCCGCGCTGGACCCCCACTTCGCGCCAAGGGCAACGCTGGTCAGACGGTGATCGTCGCTTTCCATGCTGCGGGAATGTTCAATCCCGAAGCTGAAGCTGGTGTTCCCGTTCATGGCCCATTTGCCCATCATCGCCTGGGTAAACATGGTGTCCGAAGATCCCAGACCTTTGACGAAATCGGTGCTCCCGCGCAGCCAGTCATTCAGGTCGTAAGAGAAACCCAGCTTGGAGTGTGTGGCCATGCTGTCGTCGCCAAAGGTCATTTCGACCTCGCTATAGGCACGCCAGCCGGGCACGGGCTCTCGGTACATGCCCAGGGTCAGCTCTGTCGGACGGTCCGAGCCGCCAAAGGGGTGACGCAGCTCTGCGGTGATGACGGTGCCGGGGCGGTTCGCAGGGGTCCAGTGGCCGCCAAGGATCAGACCGGGATGGGCCTTCTTCGAGGTTGCGGTGTGATCCAGACGATACTCCAGCCCGATGTAGCCTTTGAAGTTCGTGCTGAACTCTTTGGCATAGACAGCATCCACGGTCAGACGCTCGATGTCAGAGGTGCGGTCACGTACATAGTCCACACCAAGAACAAAGTCGCTGGTCCCGTCGATCTCAAACCCGTAGTTCAGACGCGCGCGGGTGGTGCCGGGCAGAGCCAGACCGCCGCGCGAGGCAAACTTCTCGCCGGTGTGAACCATCTCGAAGTTGAAGTGACCGGTTACCTTGCGGATGTCATAGGACAGACGGTAGGCGGTATCCGATACGCCATTCGCATCTTCGGAGCGCGCAGCCTCGGCTTCCCACACGCCACCCTGCGTCCCCTCGTGACGGATATAGGCAGAGTGCAGACGCTCGCGGGCGGTGTTGCCACGGTCGGCATCGGCATGCACGATACGTGCGCCAACGGTGGTGCGGTCGGTCAGCGCGAGGTTCACCTCACCGCCATAGAGCCAGTAGCGGTCGGCCCCTTCCACATCGACTTCGTAGGTGACGCGCACCGACACAGGGTTGCCCTGACCGTCGAACTGGCGCACCGCATCGTCAAAAGTGATCGAGTTGCCAAAGAAGTCCAGCAAGTAGTCGCTGCCGCGGCGCAGCGGCGTGGTCGAGATGACATCCCCGCCCTCTTCATCGCGCACCAGCAGTTCAACCCGCTCGGAGCCTTGTACATAGCCGTCCAGATCCAGGTCATAGGGGCCGGACACACCACGCCCGAGGAATTCCTGCACGCGCTGTTCTTGGGCAGTACGGGCACCGAACAGGGTCACGCCGACCTTGTCGTTTTCCCAATGGGCCTTGGCACCGGTCACCACACGACGCATGCCGTCAAGCTTCAGCGCGCTGGCTTCGGGTTCGATCGCGATGTCACCGTAAAGGATGTACGAACGACCCTTTTCAACCTTAACGTACAGGTTTTCGGAAGATTGCGCGTCGAAGCCACGTTCGGAGTTGTCGCCATACACAGGGTAGAACTCGTCGCCACGGATGTCGCGGAACAGGCGGTCTTCGGTGTCACGGTCCGAGCTATAGCGCAGTGTCAGCAGCGCATCACCCGAGATCACGCCCTTGAGGTACACTTCACCCCGCAGACCGGTGGTTGTGTCTTCGAAAGAGCTGAAACGATCCGCGTCGAGCAGCTCACCCTTCGCACCGCCCAAGGCCACGGCCCCTTCGATCACGCCAACCATGATGCGCTGGTCCAGATCGGGGGTGAACGTGATGGTTTCTTCGGCGCGGCCAAAGGCACCGCTGATGGTGATACGGTCTGTGCCTGCAACCTGTGGCGGGATCAGCCCAAAGGTGGCCTCGCCGTTGTCCAGATAGACCTGCACGCCGGGGGTGCCTTCGCGGATGTCGGCCACGTCCCACAGGGCCAGCTTGGCGCTGAGGGTCACGGTACCGGAGGCAGGTACAGGCATGCCACGGGCATCCAGCACACGCACCACAACCGGGATCACGTCGGTCGGCGAAGCGGGCGCGGTGTCGGGCATGATCACCTCGAATTTGGCGGGCTTGCCGGGGGCAACCACGGTGATTTCCTCGCGGACACGTTCGATGCCGAAACCGTCACGGCCGACCAGCGTCAGGGTGTTCTGCCCCGCGTCCAGTTTCACCGCGACAAAATCCAGTGCCTGCGTGTTGTTCTTCTCGAAGCTTGTACGCTCGCCTACGCGGTCGCTGCTCAGCTCGCGGCCGTTCACCAGCAGGCCCAGCGACAGATCGCCCTTGCCCTTGACGCGCACGCTTTGGGTGCGGCGATCCAGTGTCTGACCGTCGGTCAGGTCCACGAAACCGGGTGCATCATCCAGCGTTTTGATCAGCATCTCGAGCGACTGGCGCTGTGCCTTGCCAGACGCTTTTTCAGAGACGGAGTTCGCCGCGCGGTTTTCATCCAGACGCTGCATCAGACGCGAGGTCAGCTGCGTGGTGGTCGCCACACCGGCTTCGCTGCGCACGGAACGTACCGGCGCACGCTGGCCTTCGATCGGCAGGTCGGCAGCGGTCAGGGCGTTGGATTGCGGCTGCTCGGCAAAGTACTTCTGACGCTGGTCAACCTCGGCCATCGCTTCGGGGGTGCAGTCCAGCACGGCGAAGTGCTCGGCGCGCAGTTCCCCTTTGCGAAGCGGGATCAGGCGCGACCCACCACGCAGCAGATCGTTGGTGCGGGTTACGGTCACTTCGGTACCAACGGGCAGGGTTTCGTCCTGCACAAGGAACGCATGGGTCACGGGGCGCAGACCGAAAAGGGAGTATTTACCATCCATATCGGTCACAACCGACAGACCCTCTTGGGTCACGATACGGACGCCGGGGATGCCTGGTTCAGTGTGGTCGCCACGGATACCGTCTTTGTCACAGTCCATAAAGACCGACCCGATGACAGTGGCTTCGCGGGCGAAGACGCCACCGCTGTTGTTCAGCTTGACCATCGCGCGGGCAGTCTGGGACTGCATCACGGTACCGGTGCCCGCCTGACGACCCGTCAGAACCGCGGTATTTTCGTTGCGGCCTTCACGGGCGGCTGCGGTGAACTGCATGACATAGGTCAGCTCGTGGCTCGACAGGGGGGCCAGCATGCCCAGGTCATAGGTCATGTCACCCGACGCATCGACGGCAGGGTCTTCCATTGTCTCGCCGTTGAAGGTCACCGACCCTGCAACCAGCTGGCTGCCAAAGGCGGGGCGATCCATGATCTCGGCACCGATCAGCGCCTGGTTCATGTTATTGGTGAAGTTCAGGGTGTAGACCACGAACTCGCCCGCGCCGACCATGTCCTTGTCGGCCTGCTTGTCCAGCGCCAGCGGCACGCCATAGTGTGGGTCCGCAGGAATGTCCGAGATGTCGAGCATCCCACCGGCGTGGCGGAAGCTTGCCATATAACCGGCCCCCGCAACACGACGGTTAAACCCAGGGAAGTCGGCGCGCACGGAAGGAACGTCCCATGCGGGGGCGTTCATCACGGCGTACTGGTATTCACCGGCAGGCATGTCACCGAAGCTGAAGAAGCCGCGGGCATCGGTCATACGGCGCGCCATTTCGGCACCGCTGTTCATATCCATCAGCGCGATGGCCACATTACCGATCGGCTCGTTGGTCAGCGCATTGAACAGGAAGTTACCGGGGGTGATCAGCAGTTCGTCTTGCAGCGTGGCACCGGCACAATCGGCAGTGGCGATCAGACGGTCACCGTCGGTGGTCGCGATCACATTGTCGCCGGATACGGGCACATCCATCCGCGCCATAGGAACGGCAGCGGTAAGGAAAACACCGTTGTTAGGGTCTGTTTCTGTGGCCGTCACACGCTCTACATCGCCGGTCAGGAAGCTGCGCAGCGTGATGATCGCACGATCTGCGGACATCGTTTCGTTGCACGCACCGGCGGTCAGACGCAGGCGGGTATCGCTGTTTGGCACGGCGTGCGGCTGGTCTGCTGCGGTTTCGGGATGTTCAAAGTGCAGGGCACCGGTCCCAGCAGCATCGCGGCTGTAAACCGTTGTGTTAGAGTCTACATCGACTGTGCGATCTTCCATTTTCACGAAGCTGCGGGCGGTGTTAGCGACCTCTACGTCGCCCAGGTTCATGGGCACCGTCACGGTGAACGCGGGATCGCGGGCAAAACCGATTTCATAGTCGCCCTCGTGAAAGAAGGCCACGGCGTCGACCTCGCCAGCAGGGCGCGCAGTCTGGTAATCATGACGCGCATCGCCTGCCGCGTGATACAGCGCAACCATGCCGCTTGGGTCGGTGATGCTGTGGAAACGGGCGTTCAGTGGCACCTCGTCGCGCAGCAGAACACCTGTGGCGGCGGCCCCGTCGATGCGGATCTGGGCACCGTGTACGTCACCATAGGCCAGCACATCACCATCCGAGTCGTTGCGCAGGCGCAGCGTATAGGTCAGCTGTGTTTCGTCTTCCATCTCGCGGACGGATTGTTCCTTTTGCAGCTCAAGCGAACTGCCCATGATGGTGGTCTTGCCAGCTGCGGCACCCGTCAGGATGCGACGGGCCGCGAAGCCTGTTGTGCTTGTGGCAGATACCGACAGCACCGACTGCATCAGCGTGGCGGGCGTGGCGTAGAAGGAGGTGCGGAATTCGTAGATGAGCTGAGCGCTGTCGCCCACATCCATGAACATCGGCGCGCCCGAGCTGATCGTGGCTTCGCCATTGTCGATGCGGCCGTTGGCATTCGCGTCATAGACAAGGCGGGCGTCGTTCATCATGGCGGCACCCTCTTGGTGCTGCATGGTCATGGCGGCGTTCAGCGGGACGTTCCCGATGTTGGCGACCTCGAAGTAGTATTGCGCCATCGCGCCACGGGTCAGCATCAGTTCGGAGTATCCGTTGACATCCAGCGCAGGCACTGCGGCTACTTTGGCGTCTACGGCGTTCGAGTATACAGTCTCGATGATGCCCAGCGCTTCGTTAAAGTAGGTGGTCTGCGCGACGTTCCGGATGAAGGTTCCTGCGGGTACCTGCTTGGCAGCGGCGCCGTGCGGCAGGAGGGAGATCACCAGCGCGACGATCCAGAAACACGACATCATGCGGAGGGCGGTTTTGTGAAAGGTGCGGTCCATTTGATCAATCCCTGTTCTATCTTTTCTAAGAGGAGAGGAAGTGTGGTTCCCCCGGAGCGAGGGGGGGAAGGGTGCTCCGGGGAAACCTGGGGTTCGTTTACTCGTCCACCTGAACGGTGAATTCTAGCGTGGCGAACCCACCCGGAAGGACCGTGCCGTGGTCGCTCGAGATGTTGCTCGAGGTGACGGTGGCGGTGCTACCTGCCGGGAAGAGCGTCTCGCTGCATGTGCCACCACAGTCGGTTACCGATGTGTAGGCAGGGGCGGCATCAGAGATGATGACGTTTGCAGCGGGAGAGGAGCCGGTGTTTTCAGCTTCCACTTTGTAGCGGATGCACTGACCGGGAGAGACGTCCTGACGGGTCTTGGTAAAGGTCCCGACGGTGCCGTCGCAATTGGCGTCGATGTACTGGTACTTGCTCAGCGTGACGTCGCCAGAGATGATCACGATCCGGTCTTCTACTGCGTTGTCAGCAGTATCCGCGTCGGTCGCTGTGCCACCGTTCAGCGAGGGGTCAAGGCTGATGGTACCGATTTCGGTCACACCGCTTGTCGCTGTCGATGGTGTTTGCACACGGTAGATGACCGAGATGCTTTCACCGGGGGCAAGCCCGTTCACGCCAGCCGATACACCGTCCGTCAGATCATCAAAGTTGTCGATCACCAGCTCGGAGGGGTCGATGACACCGTTGCCGTTGGCATCCCAGAACAAAGCGCCCGAGAAGTTGTCCAGCCCTGTGTCGTTGATCGCACCTTCGGTGATCGCAACGTTACCGGTGTTGGTGATGGTGTGCACCATGTCGACGATACCACCGGGCGAGGCCTGGGCGTTCTGGTCATCGATGATCTCTACGTTGTAGATCTCGTTCACGGTCACTTCGTTGACGATCCGGTCGCCTTGGCCCGAGACAGAGGACACCAGCGCGATGTCGACCAATGTGTCACCCGGTGCCTGATCTGCCGGCGGGGTTACCACAACGGTGAAGGTATCGCTTGCACCGGCAGGGATGGTCCCGGTGTTGCTGATCGCGGCCCCGTCAGCGGAGCGGAATTCGACGGTCCAACCGGCGGGCAGCGCTTGTGCCAGCGAGAGGTTGTAGCTGTCGGATACCGGACCGTTGTTTTCAACGACCATGTCGTAGGTGACCGGTGCACCGGGATCGGTGGCATAGTTCACCCAAGGCGCGCCGCCGTTGGTGGGGTCAAGGCCGTCACCTTCGGAGCCTGCGACTGCGTTCTCAAGATCAACGGCAGAGGCAAGGATCGCGCCGGTGAAGGTCGCTGTCGATGTATCGGAGACACCCGAAGCATCGGACGTGGTGGATACGGTCGCGTTGAAGTTGGCGGCAGCCGTTGGGGCCACATCTGTTGGCAGTGTTGCGATCAAGGTGACCTTGGCGCTGTCACCCGCAGCAAGCGGACCGACGGAACCGATGATCGGTGTCACACCATCTGCACCCACAAACCGGAAGGTTGTGCCCGCGGGGTAGTCGATATTGCTGACATCAAGCGTCAGGCTGTCGGTCTGGTTCGACCGGTTGGTCAGCACGAACTCATGCTTCACTGTGCCACCCTGGGCCGCGTCGCCAGTTTCGGTCACGACATCGTTGTTTGCCGCGTCATCATCTGTTGCCGAAGCCGTCGTTGGATCCGCCGCACCAGCACCGTCGATGGCTGTATCAGCGATGGAGACCGCGAATTGGTCATCCACAATGATCGAAGCTGTGTTCGAGGGTGGGAAGGCAACGTTGTCGATTTCCTGTGTGGCGACGTTTTCAATGATACCCGCATCAGCAGTGTCCAGGATCACAGCTTGGAACGTCACGCTACCGGAGCGGCCGGAACCGACGCTCGAGATGTTGAAGTTGACGCTCTGGCCGTTGGTATCAAAGGCGATTGTCTCGCCCGAGCCATTGGTCGCATCGACCGAAGAAGACCCGTTGGCGTCATCCAGAATACCCGCGGCGTCAGACCACCGTGCGGAACCAGGCACATAGGCCAGGCGACCGTCCAGAATGTCATCGACGGTATAGTTGTTCGCAGCAGCCAGACCGGTGCTGGAATATGTCAGCTCGATGCTCACGGTATCGCCGGCATCGACGATGTTGGGGTTACCACCGGACGCTGCATCAGCGACCATGGACTTGACCAGTTCGACAATCGCGTCGTTCGAGATGGTTAGCGTATCGGTGTTGACGGCTGTCTCTGTGCCATCAAGATCAGACCTTGCGGTCACTGTGATGCTGTCCGACCCTGTTGCGTTCGAGGGGACAGAGACTTCGATGACGACGCCGAACTGCTCGCCCGGTGCCAATGTTGGCGTTTCGGTCAGCGGTGTGGCGCTATCGGCGACACCATCCATGTTCGCATCCGGATAGAAGACGATGGCAGAGGTATCGAGCGTGCCTGTGTCTGTCTCTACTGCGGTCAGTGCGAAGAAGTCTGCGCCGTTCCCTTCGTTGGTAACAATGTGCGGCAGGAAGGCTTTACCACCGGGTGCGATGGTTTCGTTGTTGTCCGAAGTCAATGTCACGCCAGCAACCTGCTGAACGATCGTTTCAACCGTGTTCGACGTGACCGTGATGGTATCGCCAGCTTGGTTTGTATAGGTCGCAACCGCTTGGTTGCCGATCACGGACCCGGCTTCTGGTGCGGCGGCCAAAGCGGCTGCGCCAAATGCGGCGGTAACCGCCATCGCGCTTGCAGAGCGCATGAAGAAAGATTGATGTTTCACGTTAGTCATTCCTTTGATTTAACTAGATTAGGTAAATTGGATCAGGTTCCCCCCGATCAGTTGACGCGCACCCGATAGCTGTTGAGTGCGATTTCGCCTGACTCCAAAGGTTCGCTGAGCGTCCAACGGACGGCAGCAATCTGATCCTCAGGAAGTGGTTCTGGTTGGAGTGTGCCATCTGCACCGGCGACCATGCGGGTGGCGGGAAGTGTGGACCATTCAAGGCCATCGTTTTCAGGGTCGAGATCAGCCTGGACTTCGAACACGGCCTTGATCGATGTGCTCTGTGCGCCAAGCGTCAGGGTGACCCCTTCGGGTACGGGGGCCGCAATAACGATCCCCGCAAGTGCGTCTGCAGTCGTGTTCTCGTGCTGCAGTTGGTATTGGATGACCTCGCCAGGGCGGACGGTGCCCCGCTCGATCAACGCCTCTTCGCCACCGTCATTGGTTTCGACGATGCGGAAAGAAAATGTGCTGGAAAGTGCGTCAGCAAAAGCCGGCACGCCGGCGACAGAAATCGCGACACCAGCAAGCAGTGCACGGGCGATTTGTTGAGTTTTGAAAGTCATAATTTTTTCCCCTAGTTGCCGACCACCGCCGGCGGTTTTGATGAACCGGCCCAGTGTTTGGGCTGTCCTGAACTCATCATCAGGGGAAATGTCTCGGGGTGCATTCTCGCTTAGGGCTAGGTTTTTGATCTGCTGGGCAGCCCCCTACCCGTCCGTATATGCGGCGCTATCAATTCGATGGCAAAACACGCAATTCGCGCGGTGATTGCAGACGCAAACCCGCATCTCGCCGCGCAAAGCAGACGAGTCACCCTCATGCAAAAGGGCGTTGATTCTATTTATTTGGGGGAATGTTTGGCCCGATCCGGGCCCAGATCAGGGAAAACCCCGACCGGATAGCCGGACAGGGCGTTTCGTATAGTTAACTGTCAGTGAGAATGGCCGTGCCCGCCATGATCGTCATCGTCTAACGATCCGTGTACCGCAAACTGGTCAATTCCCGCATCCTGCGGTTCAATGAAACGATAGCTTTCGCGCACACCGCTGTCGGAAAGCTCGCGTGCGACGGTCAGCAAGGTGTTTGGCGCGTGGTCGGCGCAAAGCTCCATCATCTGGGCGACTTCCTCTTCCGCGACGGGGCGAGCCGCTTCGGGCGATGGCGCGCCATAGATCTCGACGAAATGCTTCATCAGTTGCAAGGTGATCGCTTCAACCTCGAAGGGTTCGGCTTTGGTCACGGCAACAAAGGTGACGCGGCCAAACGTCTCTACGCCCATCCAGCCATTCGCGAAGGCCTGCCGCGCCTTGCCGGTCAGATCACCTTCGGACCAGTTCGAAAATTCGAACCCGCCAGAGACGCACCATTCGCCCGTGCGCGCGGGCGCGTGGAACACATTGCGGTCGCTTTCATCAAAGTGGATGGCGCGGGCGAGGAAGAGATCGCTCATGGGGTTGGCTCCAGCAGGTCGGTCAGGGGGATAAGTTGCGTGGTCGTATCGGTTTTCAGCAGCAGGCCAAAGTTTTCGTCGATACCGGTAAAGTCGCCCGTCACATCGCCATAGGTGATCTGATCGCCCATGGCCCAGGCCAATCCGGTCCATTCCTTATGCAAGGGGCCCGCGCCCTCGTCATCCCAGCGGTTCAGCGCCACCAGCATATGCCGCGCCCAGGCCTCTAGCAGCTCGACCGGGCTCACCTCGGCACACCCCTCGCCATAAAGTGTGGTGACATCCGGCGTTTCGCCCGGCGTGTCGGATTGCGGCAATAGCTTCACGTGAAACGCAACGACCAGCCAGTCGGGCACGTGTTGCGGGTCTGTATCAGACGACGCCGCCCGCATCTGGCCGCAGATCGCACCGTTCAAACGCAGATCGCCGTTCCAGGCAAGATGCACCCCCACCTCTGGCGGGGCGAGCGCGCCAAGCGCGTTCTGGAAGCCCACGGCACAAAGCGGGAGCATCACCATCGCCCGGGCCAGCGGCACCTCGGGCGCAAAGACGATGGCGGCCTGCAATACGCTTGGCCCCAGATTATACAGCACCAGCCCCGCATCACACCCCTGCCGCGCCTCTGCGCAGGCCTGAGCGAACGGGTCCTCCGCCTGTGCGCCGGTCAACAAAGGGGGGAAGACGGGGCTGTCGCTCATGCGTGCCCGCCCGCGATCAGGGCCTTGGCCACCTTGCGGAAGCCTTCGGCCTGCGCGCTGTCGGGTTTCGACACCACAATCGGCGCGCCCCCGTCAGCCGCGACACGGATATCCAGATGCAACGGAATCTCGGCCAACAAAGGCACGCCCAGCTTTTCAGCCTCGGCGGCGACGCCACCATGCCCAAAGACATGTTCCTCGTGCCCGCAGTTAGAGCAGATATGCGTGCTCATGTTCTCGATCATCCCGAGGATCGGGGTCTTCAGCTGGTTGAACATGTCGATCCCCTTACGGGCATCCAGCAGCGCCACATCCTGCGGTGTGCTGACGATGATCGCGCCGTCCACATGGGCCTTTTGCGCCAGCGTCATCTGCACGTCGCCGGTGCCGGGGGGCAGGTCGACGATCAACACATCCAGCGCGCCCCATTGGACCTGCATCATCATCTGCTGCAACGCGCCCATCAGCATCGGGCCGCGCCAGACCACCGCCTGATCGTCATTGGTCATCAACCCGATCGACATCATCGTCACGCCAAAGTTGCGCATCGGCAGGATCGTCTTGCCATCGGGGGACGCAGGCCGCCCGGACACGCCCAGCATCCGCGGCTGCGAGGGGCCGTAGACATCGGCATCCAGCATGCCCACGCGACGCCCTTCGGCGGCCAGCGCACAGGCAAGGTTCGCGGCAACGGTAGATTTACCCACCCCGCCCTTGCCCGACGCAATGGCGATGATCCGGTCCACGCCGGGGATCTTCTCGGGCCCCGCGGGTTCGGACTTGCGCCCCAGCTTCAGGTCGGGCGGCGGTGCCTGCTTGGAATGGGCCGTCAGCACGGCCGAGACAGAGGCAACGCCCTCAAGCGCCTTTACAGCGGCGTCGGCCTCGTCGCGCAGCTTGGCGTAGGCGTCGGCGTGGCTCGGGTTGACCTCAAGCACAAAGCGCACCGCGCCGTCGTCGACGGTCAGCGCCTTCACAAGCCCAAGCTCTACAATATCCTTACCGGAGACGGGATCGTTCAGGGTTTTCAGGCAGGCCAGTACGGCATCACGGGTGACGCTCACGCTTCGGACTGCCCTTGGATCTTGCCAGTCACGACATGTTCAAGGTCCAGGCCGTCGATGGTCAGCACCACCTTGGCCTCGAAGGTCTTGCCGCCGGTGTCGCCGTTTTCGCGCATCGCTTCTTCGATCGCCTGCTGCGAGGTCACACCGACCTGCTTGAGGAACTTGCGCATCGACATGTTGAAATCATCGCTCATGATTTTCTCCTGTTCTTTGGGTGGGTCGGCACAGCGCTTAGTGGTCCTTGCGCTTGCTGAAATAGTCTTCGGATGTGCGCACACGCGGGCGTTCTTTGCCAGCCAACGGATTGTTCTGCGCGTGATACTGCGCGTTGATCCGGCAGTTGTCGCACATCTGGATCATCTTTGCCGCCTCGGACGAGGCGAACATAGCGTGCTTGCCCGCCAGCTTTTCGGTGATCTTTTCCACGGTGGATTTCACGCCGAACAGCGACCCGCATTCGATACAGGCAAAGGGCTCTTCCTCGTGCAGCACCACTTGGGTGAAGGCCTGCGCGGTCAGGTTCAACTGCGGCTTCAGTGTAATCGCATCCTCGGGGCAGACGTTCGCACATAGCCCGCATTGCAGGCAGGCATCTTCCTGAAAGCGCAGCTGGGGCAGATCGGGGTTATCGCCAAGCGCCCCGGACGGGCAAAGCGACACACAGGACAGGCAGAGCGTGCAGGCATCGGTATCCACCAGCACCGCGCCATAGGGGGCGGCGTCGGGCAGGTCGATCACCTTGGCCTCGGGCTGAAGGGTCTTGCCCGCAAGCCGTGCGACCTGACGGCGGGTGCCAAGGGGCAGCAGCGTGTCATGCGCGGGCTGCGCGGTTTCGGTGACTAGTGCGGTTTCCAGCGCATCGGGGTCGGCCACATCAATGAGGCGGATCGTATCGGTGCCGCTGATCGCGCGGGCAATCTCGGCCTGCACCTCGATCACGTCACGCTCTGTACGCGGCGACAGCAATACATCCACATGCGCAAAGCCGCAGCCAAGTGCGGCGAGCATTTCTGCATGGCCAAACCCCGCCAGCGCATCCACAGCCAGCGGGATGACATCAACCGGTAAGCCCGCGCCAAAACGCGCGTAAAGGCGGATCATCTCGGCCCCGTGGTCGTCGTCATGCACCAGCAAGCGCGGCGCGGTGCCGCCTGCCTTGCGATAGGTGGATGCCAGCGTCGACAGCCGGCGGAACAGGGTATCCACGGGCGGCGCATCATAGGTGATCGCCCCCGAGGGGCAAACCGCAGAACAGCTACCGCAACCCGCGCAGATCATCGGGTCAATCGCCACATGTTCCCCGGCCGAGGTGATCGCCCCCGTCGGGCAGAGGTCCAGACAGTTGGAACAGGCGGCCTGCCCGGCCCGCGAATGGGCGCAAAGACTTTCAGTCAGCCGCACGTAAAGCGGCTTTTCAAAGGTGCCGACCATCTGCATGGCCTCGCGCACGGCCTCTGCTACGGCGGGCTTGCTGCCCGGATCGGCCCGCAGATAGCCGTCACGTTTGTGCGGCGCGGGAAACAGCGATGTATTCCCCGTCAAATCCAGAATGATATCGCATTGCGACTTGGCCCCGTCCCGCGGCGCGGTGAACGAAGGCACGCCGCGCCCACCGGGGATCAACATCTGCAACTGGTCAAAGGTCAGGCTGAAATCGCCCAATGCGCCCGACGCCTTGCGCAGGTCGCCTTTGACCACGTCAAAACGCGGATCAACCGCCCCGTCATAATCGCCCTGCCACAGCATCGTCGCCGCCAGCGTATCGGCCACCGTCTCTGCCACCTCAAGCGCGAGCGCGGGCGGGGCCATGATCAGACACGTGCCCTCAGACACGACATCCATCACCCGTGGTGCCGGTGCGGCAAGCTGCTGCTCCGCCATCAGGGCGGCCATCTTGGGCGTCGCGTCGCCCTGATCGTCGTGCCAGCCGGCGCGGTCGCGAATATCGACGAACTGGGGAACCTCTGCGTTGATCTCGGCGGCCAGCTCCTCGAAACGGGGACGTTCCTGCTGGCACGCGATCACGGTGTTGCCCGCGGCCATCGCCTCTGCCGCGGTGCCGATCTGGTCGGTGCACAGACAGCTATAGACCTTGGAGCACGGCAGACCCGTCGCCCTTGACAAGGCGGGCGCGTCAATATCCTGACTGCCCAGACAGTCGCACAGCAGAAAAGTCTTTTCCATAATCTCCTCGGGGACAGCACCGGATGGGATGGGTCAAGCGGCAAGGCGCTGTCAGCGTTCGCACGCCAAGCTAGTGGTGTTCGCGACCCGCCGCAAACCCCTAATTGCCCCTGCGTCCCGCAAAAAGGCCGTTCGCACCCACGGCATGAATTACCTAACAAAAACAGTCAGAAAGACCGAAACCCCAGTCAAATATGACAAATGCTGACGCACGGTAAATGCCGCACCGCAGCAATCACAAAACTGTGTGATTCAACCCTAGAATCCTCTTTGATACGCGTTATGATTACGTCAATATGAGGCCGGAAACGCCTGAAACATCATCGGAAACCAAATTGAACGCACCGCTTAAATCAGCGCAATCGATGCCCGTCGGGGTCGTCCTTCGCAAGTCACCCGGCGTGACGAAATGGGCGAAGGTCGTTTGGCGTGCGGTTTGTGTCCTGCCCGGTGCCGACCCCGCCGACTGGAAGCTGCTGCGTACCGAAGGCGAGGTGTCCGACTATCACGTGACCACTGTGCCGCTAACGCTGTACCGCTCCGATACCGAAGCCTATGTGCACGGGCTCGCCGCAAATGTGCCCTGTCTCTATATCATCTGCCGCGAAACCCGCGACCCTGCTCGCCCGCTTGATGTCGTGATGGTCACAGCCTCCCCCTATGAGGCGCAGGATTATAGCGACAATGGCGAAGATATCGTCGAAAAGGTCATGATGACGCCGCAGGTCCATGCCTGGATCAGCGCCTATGTCGACACGCACCACGAAGAAGAGGCCTTTGTGAAGCGTCGGCGCGACAAATACCAAGAGCCGAAGCAAGACGGGATCGGCGACGCGCGCATCTCGCAGACGACCGATGTCTACCGCGCACCGCGCACGTCGCGTTCGGGGTCCTCGCAATGACCCGTCACACATCCTTCTGGGATCGCCGCCGCGCTGCCGTCAGGGCAGAGGAAGCCGCCGCGCAGCAAGCCGCCGCAGAGCAGGCAGAAGCGCAGCATCAGGCCACGCTGGCGGAAAAATCCGACGCCGAACTGCTGGCAGAGTTCGATCTGCCCGACCCTGACACGCTGAAAGCGGGTGATGATTTCTCGGCCTTTATGGCGCGTGCCATCCCCGAACACCTGCGCCGCCGTGCACTGCGCAAACTGTGGGTTTCCGATCCGGCACTGGCCTGTCTGGATGATCTGGTCGACTACGCTGACGACTATACCCAAGCCTCTGCCGTGACGAATTTCACCACCAGCTATGAGGTTGGCAAAGGGCTGCGCCGTCATATCGAAGATGTCGCGCGCAAGGCTGCGGCCGCGCTCGACACCGCCACCGATGCCGCAGAAACACCTGCTGAAACAGAGCCGACCACGCCCGTCGTTCCGGCAGAGGTCGACGCACCCGCCGTCGCCGTGGCCCAAGCGGATACCCCCGCAGAGCCCCCCGTCGCCGAAACAGCGATGGAAGAACCCGCAGCCCTGCCCCCGCGCCGCATGGCCTTTCGTTTTGAGGAGCAAAGCGCATGACCGCTGCCGCCCAAGCCACCCAAGTCTCTGCCGAAGATCGCCTGCGCGCCGATCTGTACAATTACCTTGGCGTGATACTGGCCCGCCCTGCGGATCAGATGTTGCTGGACCAGACCGCCGGCCTGTCCGGCGATGACAGCCCGTTGGGCGAAGCGATCAACGGGCTTGCGCGCGTGGCCAAGGCCATGCCCCCCAAGAAAGTGCAAACCGAATTCAACGCGCTGTTCATTGGTCTCGGTCGGGGCGAACTGCTGCCCTATGCCAGCTACTACCTGACCGGCTTTCTGAACGAAAAGCCCCTCGCCGCCCTGCGCAGCGACATGGCCGCACAGCGCATCAGCCGCGCCGAGAATGTCTTTGAACCCGAAGACAACATCGCATCCCTGATGGAGATGATGGGCGGCATGATCGTCGGGCGCTTTGGGGCTCCGGCCAGCGACGCCACGCAGCGGGCGTTTTTCAACAAACACATCGCCCCTTGGGCGGGTCACTTCTTTACCGACCTGCAAGGGGCCAAGAACTCCGTCCTATATGCCGGGGTTGCCGCAGTCGGCAGCGCCTTCATGGACATTGAACGCGAAGCATTTCGTATGACGGCGGGATAACCGCACCACATCAGGCGGGCTTCCCCCCGCATAACCAAGGAAAGGGGTACAACCCATGACCCAGGATACCAAAGGCACCAACCGCCGCAATTTCCTGAAACTGGCAGGGACAGCCGCACCGGCAGCCGCCGTTGCCGTGGCCAGCAGCGGCACCGCCGCCGAGGCGCAGCCAGTCGATCTGCAGTCGGACAAGATGCAAGATACCGCGCACACCCGCGCCTATCTGGAAAGCACACGCTTCTAATTCAGTGATCAACAACCCGCGCGCCTAACCACCGCGGGAGGGAAACTCAGCCCCGGTCCGACCCACACGGTCAGAGCACGCGGGCATCAAGGGAGACTATTATGCTTCGGAAAAAGACCAACGGGATGGCACGGCGGCCCCAGCGGGCGGGCATGCTATCCGACATCGCGGAAAAATCCGTTGACCGTCGCGCATTCCTGCGTGGATCCGGTCTGGCCATCGGCGGCCTTGCGGCGATCGCATCGACCGCGGGCTCTGTCACACAAGCGTCAGCTGCCACCGCCGTCAGCGGCGCGGTAGAGACGATCAAATCCGTCTGCACCCACTGTTCGGTTGGCTGTACCGTCATCGCCGAAGTGTCGAACGGCGTCTGGACGGGTCAGGAACCCGGCTGGGACAGCCCGTTCAACCTTGGCTCGCATTGCGCCAAAGGGGCGTCGGTACGCGAACACGCCCACGGTGAACGCCGCCTGAAATACCCGATGAAAAAAGAGGGTGGCCAGTGGGTTCGGATCAGCTGGGAACAGGCGATCAACGAGATCGGCGACAAGATGAACGTGATCCGCGAAGAAAGCGGTCCCGATTCCGTCTACTGGCTCGGCTCGGCCAAGCATAACAACGAACAGGCGTATCTGTTCCGCAAGTTCGCGGCCTATTGGGGCACCAATAACGTCGACCACCAGGCGCGTATCTGTCACTCCACCACCGTTGCGGGCGTTGCGAACACATGGGGCTACGGCGCCATGACCAACAGCTACAACGACATCCACAACAGCCAGGCGATCTTTGTCATCGGCGGCAACCCTGCCGAGGCGCACCCCGTATCGCTGCTGCACCTGCTGAAAGCGAAAGAGCAGAACAACGCGCCGATGATCGTGTGCGATCCACGCTTTACCCGTACGGCGGCCCACGCGGATGAATATGTCCGCTTCCGTCCCGGTTCGGACGTGGCGCTGGTCTGGGGTATCCTCTGGCACATCTTCGAGAACGGATGGGAAGACAAGGAATTCATCCGCACCCGCGTTTGGGGCATGGACCAGATCCGTGACGAAGTCGCGAAGTGGACACCCGAAGAAGTCGAACGCGTGACCGGCGCGCCTGCGTCGCAGCTTGAACGCGTTGCGCGCACCCTGGCCAACAACCGTCCCGGCACCGTGATCTGGTGCATGGGCGGCACGCAGCACAGCAACGGCAACAACAACACCCGCGCGTACTGCATCCTGCAGCTGGCTCTTGGCAACATGGGCACCGCAGGCGGCGGCACCAACATCTTCCGCGGCCACGACAACGTTCAGGGTGCCACCGATCTGGGCGTTCTGGCCGATACGCTGCCGGGCTACTATGGTCTGTCCGCAGGGGCATGGGCCCACTGGGCGCGGGTTTGGGAAGAAGACCTTGAATGGTTGCAATCCCGCTTCTCCAAGGCGTCGTTCAACGACACCTCGATGATGAACCTCACCGGTATCCCCGTGAGCCGCTGGATTGACGGCGTGCTGGAAGACAAGGAAAACATCGACCAGCCGGACAACACCCGCGCGATGGTTCTGTGGGGCCACGCGCCCAACTCGCAGACCCGTCAAAAGGAAATGGTCACCGCGATGGAGAAACTCGACCTGATGGTCGTGGTCGATCCATATCCAACGGTGTCCGCCGTGATGCAGGACCGCCAAGATGGGCTGTATCTGTTGCCCGCAACGACCCAGTTCGAAACCCGCGGCTCTGTCACCGCGTCCAACCGGTCGCTGCAATGGCGTGATCAGGTCGTCGAGCCCCTGTTCGAATCCAAGCCCGACCACACGATCATCAAGCTGTTCGCGGACAAGTTCGGTTTCAGCGACCGTCTGTTCAAGAACATCGCGCTGGACGGGGACGAACCCAACATCGAGGACCTGACCCGCGAGTTCAACCGCGGCATGTGGACCATCGGTTACACCGCACAAAGCCCCGAGCGCATGAAGATGCACATGGCCAACCAGCACACCTTTGACCGCACCACGCTGCGCGCCAAAGGCGGACCGGCCGACGGGGACTTCTACGGTATGCCTTGGCCCGCATGGGGCACCCCCGAGATGAACCACCCCGGCACGGCGAACCTGTACGATATGTCGCTGCCCGTTGCCGAAGGCGGTCTGACCTTCCGCGCCCGTTTCGGTGTGGAACGTGACGGGGACAACCTACTGGCCGAAGGCGTCTACAGCGCTGGTTCCGAGATCAAGGACGGCTACCCCGAGTTCACCATGTCCATGCTGCGTGAACTGGGCTGGGACAAGGATCTGACCGACGAAGAGATGGCCGTGATCAACTATGTTGCGGGCTATCCCGAAGGCCAACCGGCGAACGCAAAGCCGAACGAGGAAGTCGGTGAAACATCCCAGACCGGCGAGACCCCGTCGGACTATATCGCCGACACCGGTGGCGTGAACTGGAAGACCGACCTGTCGGGCGGCATCCAGCGCGTCGCGATCAAGCATGGCTGCGCCCCCTTCGGCAACGCCAAGGCCCGTGCCGTGGTCTGGACCTTCCCCGATCCGGTGCCAATCCACCGCGAACCGCTGTACACCAACCGTCGTGATCTGGTCGCCGACTACCCGACCTATGACGACAAGAAGTTCTGGCGCCTGCCCACCATGTATAAGTCCATCCAGGAGAATGACTTCTCCAAGGACTATCCGATCGTGCTGACCTCTGGTCGTCTCGTCGAATACGAAGGGGGCGGCGACGAAACCCGATCCAACCCCTGGTTGGCCGAGCTTCAGCAGGACATGTTCATCGAGATCAACACCCGCGACGCCAACAATCTGGGTGTACGTGACGGTGCCGATGTCTGGGTCGAAGGCCCCGAAGGCGGCAAGGTCAAGGTGATGGCGATGGTCACGGAACGTGTCGAAAGCGGCGTGGCGTTCATGCCATTCCACTTTGGCGGCCACATGGAAGGCGTTGATTTGCGGGACAGATACCCAGAGGGGGCCGACCCTTACGTCCTGGGTGAATCCACCAACACCGCGCAAACATATGGCTATGACTCAGTAACTCAGATGCAAGAGACCAAAGCTACTCTCTGCAAAATCTGGACAGCGTAAGGAGACTATCAAGATGGCAAGAGCAAAGTTTCTCTGCGACGCCGAACGCTGCATCGAATGCAACGCCTGCGTCACGGCCTGTAAGAACGAACACGAAGTACCGTGGGGCATCAACCGCCGTAAGGTCGTCACCATTCAGGACGGCCAACCCGGCGAACGGTCGATCTCGGTTGCGTGTATGCATTGTTCCGATGCGCCCTGTATGGCGGTCTGCCCTGTAGACTGCTTCTACCAGACCGACGACGGCATCGTTCTGCACTCAAAAGACCTGTGCATCGGTTGCGGGTACTGCTTCTACGCCTGCCCCTTCGGCGCGCCGCAGTATCCACAGGCGGGCAACTTCGGGTCGCGCGGCAAGATGGACAAATGTACTTTCTGCGCCGGTGGCCCCGAGGAAAACCACTCCGAAGCGGAATTCCAGAAGTACGGCCGCAACCGGATCGCCGAAGGCAAGCTGCCGATCTGCGCCGAGATGTGTTCGACCAAAGCGCTGCTGGCCGGTGACGGCGATGTCGTCTCGGGCATCTACCGCGAACGCGTTGTCGCACGCGGCTTTGGCTCGGGCGCCTGGGGCTGGGGCACGGCATACGAGCAAAAGGGCGGCTAAGCCCCCTTTCGCATATTCATGCTTTCCTTGGCCCGCTGGCACCTGCTGCTGGCGGGCCAACTATCTTTATCCTGTCGGAGGTCCCGATGACATTGCTGCGCGTTCTGCTGCCTCTCATATTTCTTGTGTCCTTTGCCGGTCTTTCCGCCGCGCAGGACACCTCGGGCGATGCCTCGGTCCTGCAACCGGGCCAACAGTCGCTTGAAGACATCATGGCCCGCCAACGCGGCGAGGACGTGCCCTTTGGGGCCGAGCTTCCCTTACCGCTTGAGGGCAACCCACCCCCGGCCGAATCTCACCTTGGACCGCTTGGTAGCGCATCCGATGCGGACCTGTGGCGCGAGATCCGGGCGGACGCCCTGCCCGACGCGCGCGCCAGCAACCGCGGACCTGCGGCCAAGGTTCTGATGCAGGACGGTGGCATGTGGTGGCTGAACTTCCGTCACGGCCCGCTGCTGACCTATGGCAGCCTGCTGTTGGGTGTCACCGTCGTGCTGATGGCGATTTTCTATCTGATCCGCGGACGTATCCGTATCGAACACGGGCGCGCGGGTATCACCATCGAACGGTTCAAATTCATCGAACGCTTCGGCCACTGGCTGATCGCAAGCTCTTTCATCCTGCTGGCGATCACCGGTCTGGTATCGCTTGCGGGGCGCAAACTGCTGATCCCGTTGTTCGGGCACGAGGCGTTTTCGACCTTTGCCATCGCGGGCAAGTGGATCCACAACAACGTGTCATGGGCTTTCATGCTGGGGCTGGTGATGGTGTTCGTCATGTGGATCGTCCACAATCTGCCGGATCGCACAGACATCAACTGGATCCTCAAGGGCGGCGGCATCTTCGGCAAGGGTCACCCCCCCGCCAAGAAGTTCAACGCCGGTCAAAAGCTGATCTTCTGGGCCGTCATCATTCTGGGCACCTCGATCTCTGTCTCGGGTATTTCGCTGCTCTTCCCGTTCGAACTGACGATGTTCGAACCCACGCTGGCGCTGTTGAATGACATGGGCGTGCCGCAACTGTTGGGGCTTGGCACAATAGACGCCACGCTGACCCCGCAAGAGGAAATGCAATACGCCCAGCTGTGGCACGCCGTTATCAGCTTTGTCCTGATGGCTGTGATCATCGCGCATATCTATATCGGGACACTCGGCATGGAAGGCGCGTTCGAGGCGATGGGGTCGGGCGATGTCGATCTTGAATGGGCGCGCGAGCACCACAGCATCTGGGCCGACGAAGTTGTCACGAAGCAGGGTAAACCTGCCTCTGGCACGCAGCCGGCAGAGTGATATGATGCACCCAACGCCCCCCACCCAGCGTGCCAATGCGCATCAACGAGGTACGGAATGAAAGCTTTTATCACTGCCATCGTCGCCTTGGTCATCCTTGCTGCGGGCATGAACTTTGCGTTGGACAACGCAGGGTTCTCCGCGGCCGAGCAGACCTCGTCTGATCGCAATGTCCGGCTGGGCGACTAAGACCGCATCCTATGCATAGCAAACTCCGACGGCCCGCCCGATGAATGATATCTGGGCGGGCCTTTCTTCTGCGTTCTGGCTGGTTGTCACCGGCGATCCCGACCTGATCGAGATTACGCTCAGGTCGTTGCAGGTCAGCCTGACGGCGCTGGTCATTGCCTCGACCATCGCGCTGCCCTTCGGCACATGGCTCGCCATCCGCCGTTTCCGCTTCCGCCGTACCGCGATTGCGGTGCTGAACTCTCTCATGGGATTGCCGCCCGTCGTGGTGGGGTTGATCGTCTATCTGCTGCTGTCGCGCGCCGGTCCCTTCGGAGTGCTGGGGCTGCTGTTCACGCCCACGGCAATGATCATTGCGCAGGTGATCATTATCACGCCGCTCATCGCCTCTATCACCCATCAGGCGATGCGTGATCTTTGGGCCGAATACCACGATCTGCTGATCTCGCTGAACACCACCCCGACGCGGCGCATCCTGACGCTGATCTCGGACGGGCGGCGGGCCTTGTTGACGGCAGCGCTGGCAGGCTTTGGCCGCGCCATAGGCGAGGTCGGCGCGATCATGATCGTGGGCGGCAACATCGACCATGCCACCCGCGTGCTGACCACCGCCATCGCGCTGGAAACCGGCAAGGGTGATTTCGCACTGGCGCTTGGTCTGGGCTTTGTGCTGATCGCGCTGGCGCTGAGTGTGAACCTGATTATCCACGCCCTGTCGCGCACAGAAAGAGAGGGCAGATGGTGACCCCCCTGCTGCCCGCCCATATGCGCGACGTCAGCGTTACCCGCCGCGGCAAGCGATTGCTGGGCCCCGTGGACCTGACCCTTGGCAAAACCGGCTTCACGATCCTGCTGGGGCCCAATGGTGCGGGCAAGACGACATTCCTCAAGGCGCTGCACGGGCTTGAACGGCTGTCCACAGGCGCGGTCACATGGGCCGTTCCGGATGGCCTTGCGCGGATGCGGCAGGCCTATGTTTTCCAAAGCCCCGTGATGCTGCGCCGGTCGGTGCGCGCCAATCTGGGCTATCCGCTGGCGATACTAGGCCAGCCCAAGGCGCAGGTGAACAAAGCGGTAGAGGCATGGGCGGCTCGTATCGGCCTGACGCCCGCGCTGGATCGCCCCGCGACGGGGTTGTCCGGTGGCGAGAAACAAAAGCTCGCCCTCGCCCGCGCCTTGATCCGCACCCCCGAGATGCTGCTGCTGGATGAGCCCTGCGCCAATCTGGATGGCCGCTCCGTCAAGGATATAGAGGCGCTGCTGCAATCTGCCCATCACTCAGGGACGCGCATCGTGATGGCGACGCATGATCTGGGTCAGGCGCGGCGCCTTGCAACTGAAATATTGTTTCTGTTTAAAGGTCGCATTCACGAGGCTGGCCCGGCGCCCGATGCGTTTGACGCCCCGCAGACCCCGGAATTCAAATCGTTCCTGAATGGAGATATTTTGATATGAAATCCTTGATTCCCGCTCTTGTTCTAGCACTTGGCACCACGGCTGCGCAGGCGGACACCATGAAAATGGCTGTCACCACGTCCTTCAACAACTCTGGTCTGTCCGACGTTCTGCTGCCCGCCATCAAAGAAGATCTGGACCTTGACGTGCAACTGCTGATCGTCGGCACCGGTCAAGCCTTGCGCTTGGGCGAAGCGGGCGACGTCGATGCCATTCTGGTGCACTCCAAGAAAGCCGAAGAGGCCTTTGTCGCCGACGGCTATGGCACCCACCGCCGCGAGATCATGTATAATGATTTCGTCCTGATCGGCCCAAATGACGACCCCGCCGCGATCAAAGACGCAGAGGCTGCGAAGGACGCGCTGGTCAAGATCGAAGCGGCCGAGACCCCTTTCGTGAGCCGTGGCGACGACAGCGGCACCCACAAGAAAGAACTCTCGCTTTGGGCCGGTGCTGATCTGGACCCCGCGACATTCGGTGAATGGTACAAAGCTGTTGGCGCGGGCATGGGCGCGAGCCTCAACACCGCTGCAGGGATGGGGGCCTATATCATGTCCGACCGTGCAAGCTGGCTGAACTTTGACAACAAGGCCGATCTGGCAATTCTCTTTGCGGGCGATCCGGTGCTGTTCAACCAATATGCCTATATTCCGGTGAACCCCGAGAAACACGCGCATGTGAACAAAGACGCCGCGGCCCAGTTGGAAGACTGGCTGGTCGGCGACCGCGCCAAAGACCTGATCGACAGCTATACGATCAACGGCGAAAAGCTGTTCACCTTTAACGCCGAGCAGTGATTTAAACGGTTTGAGAACCTCGCCATGCGCGGTATCAAGCCGCATGAAATCATTGATCATCCATATGTCCACCAGCACCGCGCGGCACGCCAATGTCGCGCGGTTGCTGCAGGATCTGCCCGATGCGCAGGTCGTCGAAGCGGTGAATGGCCGCGACCCTACGCAGGTCGCAGATGTGCGCACCCACTCTGGCAACCTGCACAGCCCGTCCTATCCCTTCGCCCTGACACCGGCCGAGATCGGCGTCTTTCAAAGCCATCGCAAATGCTGGCAGATGATCGTCGATCAGGGCTGGGATTACGCGATGATTGTCGAGGATGACCTCGCCGTGTCGCGGCCAGAGCTGGACCGCGCGTTGCAGCTTATCCACCAGAATATGACGCCCGATATGTACCTGCGCCTGCCGCCCAAGATGCGAGAGCTGCCCGCAGATGTCGTGGCGCGTGACGGCGATATGGCGTTGATCCTGCCCAAGCGGATCGGCTTGCAGTGTTGCTGTCAGGTGGTGGGGCGCGACGCCGCGCAGCGCTTGCTTGACGGATCGACCCAGATTGACCGCCCTGTCGATACATGGCTGCAGATGCATTGGGTGACGGGGCAAAAGCTCCACGCCCTGCTTCCTAACGGGCTAAGCGAAATCGCCAATCAGATCGGCGGGTCAACCATCCAGCAAAAAACCCGCACCAGCGGCAAGCTGATGCGGGAATTAAAGCGGGCGTGGTATCGCACGCAGGTTAAGTTGCGACCTCAGAAAGCCTGAGATCCCGCGCTTAGCTGGGCGCTTTGGTGGTGCGCAGGTAGGGCAGGATCTTGTTGAAGTCGCCGAACTTCGCCTTGGCGTCATCGTCCGACAGGGTCGCGGGGATGATCACGTCGTCGCCCACATTCCAGTTCGCCGGTGTCGCCACGCCCTTTCCGGTCGAGGTTTGCAAGCCGTCCAGCGCGCGCAGAACCTCGGCAAAGTTGCGGCCCACGGTCATCGGGTAGGTCATCGACAGCTTCAGCTGCTTGTCCGGCCCAATGATGAACACCGCGCGGACTGTGGCGCTGTCGTTGGGGGTGCGGCCATCGGGCAGATAAGCGTCGGCGGGCAGCATGTCGAAGGCTTTGGCAACGGTCAGGTCGTTATCCGCGATGATCGGAAAGCCCGCTTTGGCACCGGCGAAGGTCTCGATATCGCCTTTCCATTTCTTGTGCTCTTCAACACCGTCCACGGAAATACCCATCACCTTGGTGCCGCGCTTTTCCCATTCGTCGGCAAGCTGTGCGACTGCCCCGAATTCGGTGGTGCAGACCGGCGTGAAATCCTTTGGGTGCGAAAAAAGGATCGCCCAGCTGTCGCCCACCCAATCGTGCAGGCTGATCGTGCCCTGATCGGTTTCGACAGTCAGATCGGGGATGGTATCGTTGATGCGCAAGGACATAATATTCTCCGGCTTCATGGTTTCGGTTTGTCGTTCTCCACTTATGTAAGACGTTGCGCTGCCGGTTTCACCCCCTCACTTGCGGGTCCCCAGATGTGGTGACATGGTACGCGCAACAGGCTGGGGGAAACGTCCCCGGCACCGCATGACAAAAGGAGTTTTCCCATGCTGGAGAAGCGCGAGTTTTACATCAACGGTGAATGGGTATCCCCCGCCAAGCCGAATGACTATCACGTGATCGACCCCACCACAGAGGAGCCCTGCGCGGTCATCTCGCTTGGGGATCAGGCGGATACCGATGCCGCGGTTGCCGCTGCCAAGGCCGCCCTGCCCGGCTGGATGGCGACGCCTCCGGCGGAACGCATCGCCTTGCTGGAAAAGCTGCTAGAGGTTTATCAGGCCCGCGCCGAGGATCTGGCCAAAGCGATGAGCACGGCCATGGGTGCGCCGATGGATCTGGCCCGCACATCGCAGGTTGGTGCCGGTTCTTATCACCTGAGCAACTTCATCAAGGCCGCGAAAGAGTTCAAATTCGAACAGCCGCTTGGCGATCACGCCCCGAATGACCGGATCATCCGCGAAGCCGTGGGCGTTGCCGGTCTGATCACGCCGTGGAACTGGCCGATGAACCAGATCACGCTCAAGGTCGGCGCGGCGATTGTATCGGGCTGCACGATGGTGCTGAAACCGTCCGAGGAAAGCCCGCTGGACGCGATGATCTTTGCAGAGTTGATCGACGAGGCAGGCTTCCCCAAAGGGGTATTCAACCTTGTGAACGGCGATGGCGTCGGTGTCGGCAGCCAGATGTCGTCGCATAAAGACATCGACATGATCAGCTTCACCGGATCGACCCGCGCGGGCACGCTGATCTCGAAAGCGGCGGCGGATACGCTGAAAAAGGTCCACCTTGAACTGGGCGGCAAAGGCGCGAACATCATTTTCAACGATGCCGATGACAAGGCTGTCAAACGCGGCGTGCTGCACATGATGAACAACACCGGTCAGTCGTGTAACGCCCCCAGCCGTATGCTGGTGCAGTCGGATGTCTATGACAAAGCCGTTGAAGAAGCAGGCGCTGTGGCGTCGCAGGTTACCGTTGGTCCTGCCTCCGAAGATGGGCGTCACATTGGCCCCGTGGTCAATGAATCGCAGTTCAACAAGATTCAGGACCTGATCCAGAAGGGCATCGACGAAGGCGCGCGTTTGGTTGCGGGCGGCACCGGACGTCCCGACGGGTTGAACCGCGGGTTCTTTGTCAAACCCACTGTCTTTGCAGACGTGACCCCCGACATGACCATCGCGCGCGAGGAAATCTTTGGGCCGGTTCTGTCGATCATGAAGTTCGACAGCGAAGAGCAAGCGGTCCAGATCGCCAATGACACGGTTTACGGCCTGACCAACTATGTCCAGTCGCAAGATGGCGAGCGTCGCAACCGTCTGGCGCGTCAGCTGCGGTCGGGCATGGTCGAGATGAACGGCCAAAGCCGCGCCGCAGGGTCGCCCTTTGGCGGCATGAAGCAGTCGGGCAACGGGCGCGAAGGCGGCATGTACGGGATCGAGGACTTTACCGAGATCAAGGCCGTCTCGGGTTGGGCCGCTGAATAAGCTGTCCTTCGGACACGCTGTAAAAACCAAGGCCACCCTGCGGGGTGGCCTTTTTCGTCTGCGCCCTATGGCCTTTAGAACGGTGCCTTGGCGCGGATCTTGGTCGAATGTCCGCCCTGAGGATGGTTGAACCGCAGCTCCTCTGAATGGAGCATCAGGCGCGGATACGCCAACGCGGGCCCCGTGGCGTAAAACGGATCGCCCAGAATCGGATGGCCGAGGCTCAGCATATGCACCCGCAGCTGATGGCTGCGCCCTGTCTTGGGGCTAAGGCGCACCCGCGCGGTGTCGCCTTCGTCTTTCAGCACACGCCAGTCGGTTTGTGCGGGTTTACCCGTTTCATGGCAGACCATCTGGCGCGGGCGGTTCGGCCAATCCACGATCAGCGGCAGATCGATGGTGCCGGTCTTTTCCTGCGGTACCCCCCAGACCCGCGCGACATAGGTCTTGCGCGTCATCCGCTTTTCAAACTGCAATCCCAGATGGCGCTGCGCATGAGGCGTCAGCGCAAAGATCATCACGCCCGAGGTGTCCCGATCCAGACGATGCACCAGCAGCGCGTCCGGAAATGCATCCTGCACCCGCGCGATGAGACAATCGGCCAGATGCGGCCCCTTGCCCGGCACCGACAGCAAGCCCGCGGGCTTGTCGACAAGCAGCACTTCGGCGTCTTCATGCAGGACAACCAGCGGATCTTGGGGCGGATTATATTCTGTTTCCATAAGTGTCCGTCTCAGAGTTAGGGTAGGTTTTCAACCCAATCTGTACCAAAGGACCCGGAATGCATCCTACTATTACCAAGATGATTGATGTTGTCGCCAAGGGGGATTCGGAAAAGATCGCCCCGCTGCTGGCGGAAGACGTCACCTTCATGCCGCCGACATATTACAAGACCTGGACCGGCCGCGCGCCTGTGGCAGCGGTCCTGGGACACGTCGGCAATGTCTTTAGCGATTTCAAATACCGCCGGATCATGGGGGAAGGGACAGATTGGGCGCTGGAGTTCCAGTGCAAGATCGGGGATCTGGATGCCGTTGGCGTCGATCTGATCACCTTGGGTGACGACGGTCTGATCGCCAAATTCGAGGTGGTGATGCGCCCCTATAAATCCATCGGTGCCCTCCGCGAGGCGATGAACGCACGGGTGATGAAAGACCCCAGCTTCCTCGCCTTCAAGGACGCGCTGTCCTGAGCTTGTGATATAGGGACCGAGGGGCGCGACATGTCTGCGCCCCTCCTATCCCCTTGTCACGCCGGTTTGTGCCGCATCTGCCGAAACAGCGAGATCGAATAGATCACCAGCGCCCCCCAGATCAGCGGAAAGGCAATCATGCGCGCGCGCCCAAAGGGTTCGTCAAAGACCAGCACAGCGCAAAGGAAGATCATCGTCGGCGCGATATACTGCAAGATACCGATGGTCGATAGCCGCAGCCGCTTGGCTCCGTTGGCGTAAAAGATCAACGGCACCGCCGTGACCACGCCGCAGCCCACCAGCATCCACGTATTAAACGGCACGCCCTGACCAAAGTGGTTTTGCCCCGTCATAATCAGGTAAACCAGATAAGCCAGCGCAGGGGCGAGCAGGATCAGGACCTCAAGCAGGAAACCCTGGTTCGGCCCGATCGGCAGCCGCTTTTTCGCCAGCGCATACAGCCCGAAGGTGAATGTCAGGCTCAGTGCGACCCAAGGGAAGCGACCGGAATCGAGCGTCAGGATCGCGACGGCGACGGCTGCCAGCCCGAGTGCCGCAAGCTGAAGTCTCGACAGACGCTCCCCCAGCAGCAGCGCCCCCAGCAGAATGCTGAACAACGGGTTGATGTAATAGCCCAAGGCCGCGTCCAGCGCATGACCCGAGTTCACCGCCCAGATATAGATGCCCCAGTTGACCGAGATCAGCGTCGCCGTGACACAGCCCATTGCCAGCGTGCGCGGCGACCGGAACGCCTCGCGCAGGGTGGCGGTGCGCCCCAGAAGGATCAGCACCAATGCGCCCACGGGCACTGACCAGATGACCCGATGCACGACAATCTCTGCCGCGGGAATATGGGCGATGGCCTTCATATACAGCGGCAGAAACCCCCAAAGACCGTAGGCCCCGATCGCAAAGGCAAGCCCTTGGGGCGTGTCCTCGGGCGGGGCGGGCTGGGTGTTGGAAAGGGTATCTGGGTTGCGCATATCGTGTCTCCTTGGGGTCTGCTTACGCCCGCAGGACCGCAGGGGCCAGAGGGAAAGACTGACCCAAGGGCACTTGCCCCAGAGGTGCGCGGGATCAGCCCTTGATCACCCCTTAGGCATCGGCGTATGCGCGCTGCCCAACAGCACCCCGTAGATGATAAAGCTGACCGCCATCACGCGGCGGAACCAGACGTTGAACACCGCCCCCAAGGCCGCCCGCCCCAGCCCCGCCCCAAGCGCGGTAAACCCGGTATAGCTGGCCGCGGTCAGGGTCAGCGCCGTCGGCACGATCACGATCATCTGGTCCCAGATCGGGACATCCGGCTGCACGAACTGGCTGAAGGCCGCGAGATATCCGGCGACCGATTTGGGGTTGATCGTCGCAATCGCAAAGGCACGCCAATAGACCGACGCGGCGGGGCGATCCTCCATCACCACAGGCTTGCCCGCCATGACCAGCCCGCGCACGCCCAGATAGATCAGAAACCCTGCCCCGATCATCTTGGCCACAAAGAACCCCGTGGCCGAGGCCGTCAGCAGCGCCGTCACGCCAATCGCTGACAGCGCCAGAAACAGCGAGGCCTGCGTCAGGATCGCCAGCACCCCGACCATCGCCCGCGCAAAGCCCAGGTTCATCCCGTTGCTGATACAGTTCACCGCGTTCGGCCCCGGCGTGGTGACAAACACCACCCAGAACAGGGCAAACACGAGCCAAGCGTCAAAGCTCATGACATTTCCTTTGATTGACGGGCAGGATCACCGGCCTAGGCGTTTGCGAAAACAGATTTCAGAATCGCGGCGAGTTCATCGGCGTCGGTCTGGTCAAACGCGGCGGGCTGGTTGCTGTCGATATCAAAGACACCCAGCAGCTCTCCGGCGCCGTTCCAGACGGGCAGGACCAGTTCAGACCGCGTGGAGGACGCGCAGGCGATGTGGCCCGGAAAGGCATCCACATCCGCAACCAGCTGCGTTTCGCCCGTGCGCGCGGCAGCACCGCAAACGCCACGCGCGAAGGGGATCACCAGACAGCCATGCCCGCCCTGATAGGGCCCGATCTTAAGCAGCTCTGGCGCGGTCACACGGTAGAACCCCGTCCAGTCAAAGCGGTCGTCGGCGTGGTGCACCTCGCAAGTGACGGTGGCCATCAGCGCCACGCTGTCGGTTTCGCCGTCGGTCAAAGCGTGGAGGGTTTTGGAGAGGGTAGGATAGTCAACGCGCATAAAATTGCCTTTTGTTACTGTCGGACCGGGGGGCTGTCTGCCCCCCGACCCCCGAGGATTTAGTCCATTTGGAAAATCAGGGGCGTTCGATCGCAATCGCGGTGCCTTCACCGCCGCCAATGCAGATCGCCGCGATACCCCGTTTCAGCCCGCGCTTTTCCAGTGCGTTCAGCAGGGTCACGATAATACGTGCGCCAGAGGCCCCGATGGGGTGGCCAAGCGCACAGGCACCGCCGTTCACGTTCACGATGTCATGGGACAGCGCCATTTCATGCATGAAGGCCAGCGGCACGACGGCAAAGGCCTCGTTCACTTCCCACAGATCAACGTCGTCTTTCTGCCAGCCCAACCGGTCCAGCAGTTTCTGCGCCGCCGGTACGGGCGCGGTAGTGAAAAGCCCCGGTGCCTGCGCGTGACTGGCGTGGCCGAGGATATGCGCGCGGACATTCAACCCTTGGGATTTGGCGGCTGTTTCAGATGCCAGCACCAATGCCGCCGCCCCGTCCGAGATGGAAGACGCATTCGCCGCCGTGACTGTGCCGCCCTCGCGGAAGGCGGGTTTGAGTTCGGGGATCTTCTCGGGCCGTGCGTTGCCGGGCTGTTCATCCGCCGAGATGGTGACCGACCCTTTACGCGATTTCAGATCAACCGCTGCGATCTCGCCATCGAACGCGCCGCTGCTTTGCGCGTCAAGCGCGCGGGACAGGGAGGCCAGCGCATAGTCATCCTGCACGGCGCGGGTGAATTGAAAGGTCTCGGCGCAGTCTTCGGCAAAGGTGCCCATCAGCCGGCCCTTGTCATAGGCGTCTTCCAACCCGTCGAGGAACATGTGATCGATCACCTGACCGTGCCCCAACCGCGCGCCGCCGCGCATTTTCGGCAGCACATAGGGCGCATTTGTCATGCTCTCCATCCCGCCGGCGATCATGGTATCGGTCTGACCCAAGGCGATCTGGTCGAAGGCGATCATCGCCGCCTTCATCCCCGAGCCGCACATCTTGTTCAGCGTTGTCGCCGGCACCTCTTCGCCGAGACCTGCCTTGAAGCCGGCCTGACGCGCGGGGGCTTGGCCCTGCCCTGCGGGCAACACACAGCCCATCAGCACCTCATCCACGGTATTGGTGCCGGCACCATCCAGCGCCGCCTTGATCGCATGCCCCCCCAGATCGGCCGCGGTCAGATCGGCAAAAGCCCCCTGAAACCCGCCCATCGGCGTCCGCGCAGCCCCTGCTATCACGACTTTTTCCATTTCGTCCCCTCCCCGGGAAATGATCATCTTTTGGTAAGGTATCGGCGCTATGTCTTCTGGCGTCCGGCACACCTTGGAGATGACCATATGAAACTCTCGACCAGAACAGAAGGGCAGCTGCAAATCATATCCGTGATGGAAGACCGTATTGATGCCGCCGTTGCCCGCGCCTTTAAGGAAGCCATGCGGGATATGATCGAAGATGGGCCACCTGTGGTTATTCTGGATCTGGGACAGGTGACCTTTATTGATTCCAGCGGGCTTGGCGCCGTGGTGGCGACGCTGAAACTTCTGTTGCCGGACCGCAGCCTGACGCTGGCGGGGCTGACGCCCTCGGTTGATCGGGTGTTCCGATTGACGCGGATGGACAGCGTGTTTCCCCTTTTCCCCACATTGGACGCCGCACTGGCCGCGCAGGTGCCCGCATGAGCGCCCCGAACCGGAACGAAGGCACAGTGGGTCAGGCGGATACCCCCTATGGGTTCGAGGTGACGTTGGAAGCCTCTGCCGATGCGGTACGCGCGGCCCTTGGACATATCCGCACAGAACTGGCCGATCGGGGACTATCGCAAGAAAACCTCGAGATTGTGGAACTGGTGCTGGCCGAGACGTTGAATAACGTGGTTGAACACGCCTATGCCGGATTGCCCCAAGCGGGGTTAATCGGGGTGCGCGGGGCCTATGCGCCTGATGACTTGCGGTTTCGCATCACCGATCTGGGCAAACCGATGCCGGGGTTCACCCTCCCCCCGGGTGAAGCATTCGATGTGCTGAAACTTGCTGACGAACTGCCGGAAGGGGGATTCGGCTGGAGCCTGATCCGGTTGCTGAGCTGCGAGCTGGAATATTCGCGCACCGGTGATATGAACCTGCTGGCGCTGCGCATTCCGCTTGCCGCCGGATAAGCTGGGTTTGGGGGCCGCCACTAGGGGGGCCTTTGCCGCCAGGGGTTAAGTATTGGTCACCTTTGGGGCAGCTTGAAGCAACGCTTCGCAATAGCGCCTCAAAGGTTTCATAATTCCGCCCAGCTTTGCGGGCAACGTCGGTTCTGTAGCTGCATATGGCTTCCCTCGGCGTTGCGTTTTAATAGCCCCCACCCAGTACGCAACGCCGAGGCACATTTACTGTGCCCAATCCCCCTTCATGTACCCAGCTCCCCTTTAAGTGCCCAACTGCCCTTTAGTGATTGCCCGCCCGTCCTGCACCGCGCTACGTTCAGGCCGATGACAGCAACCTGAGGCCAATGACATGCGCGACTTTCACCTTCCCGGACGATCCCCCGTTCTGGCGAGCAATGGCATGTGTGCCACGTCCCATCCTTTGGCCGCAAAGACCGCTGTCGATATTCTTGAGCGGGGCGGCAACGCGATGGATGCCGCGATTGCCGGTGCCGTGCTGCTGGGGATTTGCGAGCCGCAGATGACCGGAATCGGCGGGGATTGCTTTGTGCTGTACTCGCCAGCGGGCAGCGACGAAGTGCACGCGCTGAACGGATCGGGCCGCGCCCCTGCTGCGTTGGATGCCGCCCATTTGCGCGACGCTGGTGAAAAGACGGTACCGCTGCGCAGCGCCCACGCCGTGACCATTCCCGGCGCGATCGACGCGTTTTGCCACCTGTCCGACACCATCGGCACTATGGGTCTGGACACGCTTCTTGCCCCTGCGATCCGCTATGCCGAAGAAGGCGTACCCGTCGCGGCACGTGTCGCCTTTGATTGGGGTAATGATGCGGGCACCTTGCAGGGGGCCGCACGCGATTTCTATCTAACCGGCGGCGAGGCCCCAAAGACCGGCGACATCTTCCGCGCCCCCGGACAGGCCGAAGTCCTGCGTCGCATCGCCAAGGACGGGCGCGATGCCTTCTATTCCGGTGAGGTGGCCGAAGATATCGTCGCCTCTCTCAATGCGATGGGGGGCAAGCACACGGCAGAGGATTTCGCCGCCACCGCTTGCACCCCCGGTGAGCCCCTTGCCTCCACTTATCAGGGCGTTGAGGTGCTGGAACATGCGCCGAACGGACAGGGGGCCACGGCACTGTTGATGATGAACATGCTGTCGCATTTCGACATTGCATCCATGGATCCTTGGGGCGCGGAGCGTGTGCATATCGAGGCGGAAACCGCCAAGCTGGCGTATGATGCGCGCAATCGTTTTCTGGCGGACCCGGACCATACCGCACGTCTGGCCCATATGCTTGCGCCCGAAACGGCGCAGGAGCTGGCGGCGTTGATCGACCCGAAGAAAGCCATGCCCGACCCCGTCGCCCTGTCAGAGTCGGTGCATAAGGATACGATCTATATCACCGTGGTGGACAAGGATGGGATGTCCGTGTCGTTGATCTATTCGATCTTCCACGGTTTCGGGTCGGGCATCGCGTCGGATAAATTCGGTATCCTGCTGCAAAACCGCGGTGCTGGTTTCACCCTTGACCAAGGGCACGCGAACGAGCTGAAGGGCGGCAAGCGGCCGATGCATACGATCATTCCGGGGATGATCAAACGCGACGGTAAGGTCATCATGCCGTTTGGCGTGATGGGCGGGGCCTACCAGCCCAATGGCCACGCGCGGTTTGTCTCTAACCTGACGGATTTCGGGCTAGACCCTCAGGCCGCCATCGACGCCCCCCGCGCGTTTTCCGACAATGGCGTCCTCAAGGTCGAACGCGGGTATAGCGATGCGGTCCGCGCCGAGCTGGCCGAGATGGGGCATAAGGTCGAAATTCCGGCCACAGCCATCGGCGGCGCGCAGGCGATCCAGCTGCATGACAACGGTTTGCTGGAGGGGGCGAGCGACGCACGCAAGGATGGGTGTGCCCTGGGCTATTGAAACAGGGTGGCAGGCGCGGGTCACCCACGCTTTGCCTCAATTCAGCTGGAAGTGCAGCGGATAGGCCCCATCGGTGAACGGGCCGAAGAGATCGGGGATATCAGGATGGTCCACAGGTTCGCCCGAGTAATCGGCCACGAGGTTCTGCTCGGACACATAGGCCACGTAATAGCTTTGTTCGTTTTCGGCCAGCAGGTGATAATAGGGCTGGTCTTTCTCGGGGCGGCTGTCTTCCGGAATAGCCTCGTACCATTCTTCGGTATTGGCAAATTCGGGGTCCACGTCAAAAATCACCCCTCGGAAGGGATGTTTTTTGTGCCGGACGATCTGGCCCAAGTGGTATTTCGCGCGCGTTCTTATCATAACATCGGTGCACCTACCGTTCGTTCGTAGTCCCTTCAAGGGGCTTTTGTCCAATCCTGCGACGCGCAACCAAGGAAACAGTTTGTGAACCTCGTCCTGACAGTGCTTGAAATTGTGGCCCCAGTGTTTCTGCTCGCCGGGATCGGCTTTGCCTGGGTGAAGCTGGGGTTCGAGTATCGCATCCAGTTTGTGACCCAGCTGGCGATGACCCTATCGGTGCCCTGTCTGATTTTTGTGTCGCTGATGACAACGCAGATCGACCCCGCCGCGCTGAGCGCTTTGTCACTGGCGACAGTGGCGGCCTATGGCGGGGTAACGCTGCTGGCCGCCGTGATCGTGCGCGTATTCGGGTTGAACCGGCGGACCTATCTGGCCCCGATGATCTTCGGGAATACCGGCAATCTGGGTCTGCCGCTCGCGCTTTTTGCCTTTGGCGACACGGGGTTGGGTTACGCCGTTGTGGTCTTTGCCATTATGGCCATATGGTCGTTCACCTTTGGCATCTGGCTGGTGGCGGGCTCTGGCTCCTTCGGCAAGGTCATCCGTGAACCGCTGGTCTGGGGCACGGCATTGGGCGCATTGTTTCTGGTGCAAGGCTGGGAAACGCCGGTGTTTCTGACCAATACGCTGTCCCTGCTCGGTCAGATGGCGATCCCGATTATGCTGATCACATTGGGCGTTGCCGTGGCACGGCTGTCTCCCGGCGGGATCGGGCGCGCAGTGGTGTTGTCACTGATCAAGCTTGCGATCTGCATTGGCATCGCCGCCTTGGCGGGCTGGTTCTTTGACCTTGATAAAATCGCTTTTGGCGTGCTGGTCTTGCAGGTTGCGACACCGGTGGCGGTGACATCCTACCTACTGGCAGAGAAATACGGTGCGGATGCGCAGTCTGTCGCGGGGCTGGTTGTCGTCTCTACCGTGCTATCGGTTGCCGCTTTACCGCTTATGCTGGGGTTTCTGCTGTAATTTCTGGTGGGCGTCGGCAGGGCAATCTGATAAACTAAATGTAATAAAAACACGATAAAAGCGAGAGGCCGATGAGCAGAACCTTTTGCGCCCTGATAATTGCTGTGCTTTTGGCATCATGTAGTGGCGGTCCGACCAGTGCCCCACGAGACCTTGATAACGCATGTGCGATTCTCAAAGAGCGCCCAGAATATTACCGCGCATTCCGTGCAGCTGAACGCCGTTGGGGCGTGCCCGTCCATGTGCAGATGGCGACGATCCATCAGGAAAGCAAATTCATCGCGGACGCCCGTACGCCGTTCCGCTATGTCATCGGCGTGATCCCCATGGGCCGACAGTCCAGCGCCTTTGGCTACAGCCAGGCGCTTGATGCGACATGGGATGAATATCTGGCCGAAGCTGGCGGTTTCCGCGCCAAGCGCGACCGGATCAACGACGCGTCGGATTTCATGGGGTGGTACATGAACAAGAGCCGCGACAAGAACGGCATCCCCCTGCATGACGCGGAAAACCAGTATCTGGCCTATCACGAAGGCAACACAGGCTATGCGCGCCAAAGCTATAATTCGAAACCCTGGCTGGTCGCCGTGGCCCGCAAGGTGCGTGCGCGCTCCGATATGTACCAGCAGCAGATTGCAGGGTGTCGCCTGTCACGTTGGTAAGCTGACCAACACCGGATAAAGAAAGGGCCCCGAACGTATGTTCGGGGCCCTTTTTCCTTAGCGGTTCACCTGACCGGGACTGCCGACGTCAAACAGTTTGTTGGGCAGGCTGCCGCCTTTCTGCAGGTCGCCCAGAACCACGGTGGTCTTGGTGCCGTTGCCGTCGTTGATGATCCACTGGCGCAGCTCGACCGGGTTGCCGGTGAACTTCAGCTCGATATTGCCATATTCAGGATGCGCGGGGTCTTGGGCGCGCACGGTGGTCGCGGTGCCGTCATAGTTATGACCCGTCACCATCTTGGCCTGCCCCAGGTTCACATTCGCGGCCAGAATGATCGACAGCGGCGTTTTGGACAGCGGGTATGTCTCTGCCGGTTGGTTGGATTTCTTGTCGTAGATCACAACCGTATTGCTGCCCGCCACGACAATCCCCGAATCCGGTGCGTTGTATTCAAAGCGCACTTTGCCCGGACGTTTGATGTAGATCGTGCCGGTGCTGATCGAGCCGTCGTCGTTGATCTGGGTAAATTCGCCCTTGGCGGTTTTCAGATCGTTAAGATAGCCGGAAATCGCGTTCAGCGGCAGTTTGTCGGCGGCGGCGGGCATCACAGCTGCCAACCCCAGACCAATGGCCAGAACGGTGGTGGTAACAAAACGCATCATAGTCTTCCTATTCTTATTCCAGTGCCTTGCCTTCGACATAGGGCTTCGCGTCATGATATACGATATCACGCAGCAGGATATCGCCTAACACGCCCGAAATGCAAAAGGGGCTGGCCTGTTCCCAAGCCAACCCCCGGCGTCGCAATGACGTTCCGATTATTTTTGCGCGCTACCCCTGCTCTGGTATCAGAATCTCGCGCTTGCCCACGTGGTTGGCTGGCGAAACAAGGCCCGCGTCCTCCATCTGTTCAACCAGACGCGCGGCTTTGTTATAGCCGATGCCCAGTTTCCGCTGGATGTAGGATGTCGAACATTTGCGGTCTTTTGCCACGATCGCCACGGCCGTGTCATATTGCGCGTCTTCGCTGTCGGTATTGCCGCCCAGACCCAGAACCGCGTCGATGTTCCCTTCTTGGTCATCGGAGGGCCCTTCGACCACACCCGACACATAATCAGGTTCACCATAGGCCTTGAGGTGGTTCACGATCTCTTCGACCTCTTCGTCGCTGACAAAGGGACCGTGGCAGCGCACGATCTTGGACCCGCCCGCCATATAGAGCATGTCACCCATGCCAAGGAGCTGTTCGGCGCCCATCTCGCCCAGGATCGTACGGCTGTCGATCTTGGAGGTCACCTGGAAGGAAATCCGCGTCGGGAAGTTCGCCTTGATCGTGCCGGTGATGACATCGACCGAAGGACGCTGTGTTGCCATGATCAGGTGAATACCCGATGCCCGCGCCATCTGTGCCAGACGCTGGATGCAGGCTTCGATCTCTTTGCCCGCGACCATCATCAGATCGGCCATCTCGTCCACGATCACGACGATATAGGGCAGCGCTTCGGGCTTGAATTCATCCGTCTCGAAGATCGGCTCGCCCGTATCCTCGTCAAAGCCGGTCTGAACGGTGCGGCTGAACATCTCTCCCTTGGCCAGGGCCTCGCGGACGCGACCGTTATAGCCTTCGATGTTGCGCACGCCCATCTTGGACATCTTGCGATAGCGCTCTTCCATCTCGCCCACGGTCCACTTCAGCGCGACAACGGCCTTTTTCGGATCGGTCACAACGGGGGACAGCAGATGCGGGATGCCGTCATAGACCGACAGTTCCAGCATCTTGGGGTCGATCATGATCATTCGGCATTCTTCCGGCGTCAGCTTGTACAGCAGCGACAGGATCATTGTGTTAATGGCAACGGATTTACCCGAACCGGTGGTCCCCGCGATCAGCAGGTGAGGCATCTTGGCAAGGTTCGCGACCACAGGGTCACCGCCAATGTCTTTACCCAAGGCCAGCGGCAGACGCATGGTGCTGTCGCCGAAATCACGCGCGGCGAGGATTTCGCGCAGCACGACTTTCTCGCGGTTCTCGTTGGGTAGTTCGATCCCGATCACGCTGCGCCCCGGCACAGTGGACACACGCGCCGACAGTGCCGCCATAGAGCGCGCGATATCGTCCGCCAGACCGATCACACGGCTCGCCTTGAGGCCCGGTGCCGGTTCCAGCTCGTACATGGTGACAACGGGGCCCGGACGGACAGCGACGATTTCACCCTTCACGCCATAGTCATCCAGCACGTTTTCCAGCATGCGCGCGTTCTCTTCCAGCGCGTCGTCGCTCAAGTGCAGGCGTTCGACATTATCCGGGCTTTCCAGCAGGTTCAGCGGCGGCAGTTCAAATCCGGGATGCGTGTCTTCAAAGGTCAACGCAGGCTGTGCCTCGGCCTGAGCCTGTTTGCTAGGCTGCACCGGCTTGCGCATCTGCGGCTGCACCACCTTGCGCGGCTGAGCCACGGGGATCTGCATGGCCGGTTCCCGCTCTGCCTCTTGCAGTGGCAGGTGGCTGTCGGTCATCGGTTCATCATCCAGAACCGCCATATCCGCGTCGTGATCTGGTTCAGAGGGGGTTAGCTCAAGCACGGGGCGTTCCGCGACCAAAGGCGCACGGCTTGCGGTTAAAGGCGGCTCCGCCCGAGTAGGGGAGGGGGCCGGCGCACCGGTCAATGGCGGCTCTTCGCGGCGGGCACCACGCGCGGTGGTATCCAGCAGCAGCGGATCAGGGCCACGCCCGCGACCACGGGTCAAGGGGGCGGTGGTGGCCGTATGCACAGCCCCGCCGGTCCGCACGCGGCTTTTGATCACATCGGCGATCTTGGATTTGATACGGTCGCTGCTGGGGGCTTCGCCCAGTTCGGGTTCAGCCCATGTCTCGACCAGTTCAGGTTCGGGCAGCGGGTCGGCGCGTTTGACCAGCGTCGGCATTTTCGACAGGAGGCCGGTTTTTGGCGCAGCTGCAGGCGCGTCGCTATAGGCCAATTCGTCGTCATAGTATCCTTGGCTGGCCGCGAATTGCGCGTTCTCCTCGGCCTCGATCCGGTTGCGTTCGCGGCGCTCAAGCTGGCGGGCCTGAATGCCCTGCGCGGCGGCAACCGCCCCCGACGCACCCCGCCCCAGAAGGGTCATCAATCCGGCATAAGCCATGATCAGCCCGACCAGCATGAAGCGGAACAGACGTTGCAGTTCAAGTCGGGTGAAGCCGACAACAAAGGCACCAAAGGCAAGGATCGCCACGCCCATCAACAGCGACATCAGCTTGATCGTAAAGGTCGACCCGATCGGCAGGACGGTCAGGATCACGCCCATGACCGTGTCGCCAAAAAGTCCGCCCAGACCAAAGCTATGGGTTTGCAGCCAAGCCGCATCCGGCGTCAGCGTTGCCCCGTAGATCGAACACAAGGCGACGGCAATCGGGGCAAAGATCAAACGGCCAACGGCGCGTTCCTCGCCGCGGTGCAGGGCAAAGCGTGCGCCCCAGGCCAGCAGGATTGCCGCGACAGACCACGCGCCCCAGCCCACGATCATGAACAAAGGCGCGGCCAGCGACGCGCCCATGCGCCCCAGCCAGTTCTGCACCGGCGCATCGGTGGACACCATAAAGTTGGGATCGTCAGGGGTGTAGCTGCCGATCATCATGGCGGCCATAAGGCCCAGGGCGATCAGCCCGAGGCCCAACAGCTCCTTGCCGCGTTTTTCGATCGCTTCGGCCATGTTGGTGTCTAGCAAAGGGTCGCGCCCACGTGTCTGATATGCCATTGCTCTGATCCCTCGTCTTATTCTGGATAGAGACAGCGGCGGATCGCTTCGATCCCGCGCGTTGTCTCTTCTTTTGGGGCGACCATCGCCACCCGAATATATTGTTTCCCGGGGTTTTCGCCGTTCACGCTTTGCGCCAGATAGCCGCCCGGCAGCACCCGCACGCCGGTTTCACGCCAGAGTTTCAGCGCCGCAGCTTCGTCATCTTCCACCGGCAGCCACAAAAAGAACCCGGCCTCGGGGCTTTGGTACCCGGGGACGTTGCCGAGAATACGGTCGGCGACCTCGTACTTCTCGATGTAAAGCGCGCGGTTCTCGGCCACATGGGCTTCGTCGTCCCAGACCGCAGCCGACGCCGCTTGCAACGGTAACGGCAGCGGTGCACCGGCATAGTTCCGCAGCTGCTTGATCTCGCGCATGGTATTGGCACCCGACGCGACAAAGCCGGACCGCAGCCCGGGCAGGTTCGACCGTTTCGACAGCGAATGGAAAATCACCACACGATCTGGATCGGCCCCGACCTCTTGCGCCACTTGTAGCGCCCCGACGGGCGGCGTGTCGCGGTAGATCTCTGAATAGCATTCATCCGCGAAAATCTTGAAATCGTATTTTTCTGCCAGCGCGATCAGATCGGTCCAATACGCACGGGTGGCCACGGCCCCCTGCGGGTTGGCGGGCGAGCAGATATAGGCCGCAGTGGTCCGGTTCAGCACATCTTCGGGCAGGCTGGCAAAATCGGGCAGATGCCCTGTTTCGCGCGTCGCAGGCACCATCACCGGATCAGCGGCACCGGAAATCGCGGCGATCATATAGACCTGATAGAACGGGTTCGGCATCAGAATGGCGGGCTTGCGGCCATTCTTCGTCTCGGGACAGGTGGCCATGACGGCGTTATACAGCCCTTCGCGGGTGCCGTTCAGCGGCATCACTTGCGTGTCTGCATCCACATCCACGCCGTAGCGCCGTTTGATCCATCCGGCAATCGCGCCACGCAACTGGGGTGTGCCGTCGTTTGCGGGATAGCTGTTAAACCCAGCCGCATTTTGCGCGATCACATCGGTGACCCATGCCGGAAAAGCATGTTTCGGCTCGCCAATCGTCATGTGGATCGGCGTGCCACCGCCTTCATGCGCATCAAGCAATGCGCGCAGGCGCGGCCACGCGTGGGCCGGAAGGTTCGAAAACCGCTCGGGGTACATCATTTCACTGCCTCGGGTTCGGGATCATTCACGCCCCGTTTGTTCCAGAGTACCCAAGGGCTTGCCCCGCGTCCAGACATTGCAGGACGCAGGGCAAGGTTTGTGTCATTTAGGCCAATGCCTCTTCGGCGGCTGCGGCAATGCGCAGCAGGTGCTCTTCGCCAAAGGGCTGACCCATCAGCATGATCCCGCAGGATGGGGTGCCCGTGGGCAGAGTCACCGCCGCCAGCCCCATAAGATTCCCGATACGCGTGTTGCGCAGGGTCATGAGGTTGGCCGAGACGTAATAGTCATGCTCGGTTTCCAGCCGGTCCAGCTTGGGGGGTAGCAGCGGTGCGGTGGGGATCAGCACCGCGTCATAGCCCGCCACAGCTTTCACATAGGCCGCGCGGATCTGGTCGATCTTGGCCCAGGCTGCCACGTAATCGAGACCGGAGTGGGATTTGCCCAGACGGAACCTTTCAAGGATTTCGCCATACATCGCATCCGGGTTCGCCTCGATCACGTCGCGCCACAGGCCGTAGGCTTCGGCGGTGTAAAGGCACCCGCTCAGCGGCATCGCCTCTTTGATAGGGTCGAAATCGATGTCCTCGATCACCGCCCCCGCTTCCTTTAGCCGCGCGACGGCATCGTCGAAAGCCGCCGCGGGGGCGTCTTCAATATCATCGAACGCCACCGTGCGCAGGATCGCAAAGCGACGCCCTTCGATGTCGGTGCTGCCCATGTCCATCGGCTTGGACCCTTCGGTGAGCGCCAGCAGCAGGCTCGCATCCTCGACCGAGCGGCAAAGCGGGCCGACCGTGTCGAACTTGGCAGCCAGCGGCACGGTCCCCTCAAGCGACACACGGCCCGAGGTGGTTTTCAGCCCCACAAGATCGTTCCACGCGGCAGGCACCCGCACCGATCCGCCGGTATCCGACCCGATCGCCGCCGCCGCCAGACCGAAAGCGACAGAAGCCGCAGCCCCGGACGACGACCCGCCCGACACGGCAGCTTCATCGTTCACGCAAGGGGGGGTGGCGGTGCTGGGGTTATACCCGAGCCCCGAAAACGCCAGCTCGCTCATATGGGTCTTGCCCAGACAGACCAACCCCATCGCGGTGGCATTCGCCAACACGCGCGCGTCGCGGTCCGGCACACGGTCTTTCAGCAGGGCGCTGCCCGCCTCTGTCGCGATGCCGGCGGTGTCGAACAGGTCTTTCCAGCTGATCGGCACCCCGTCCAATGGCGACAAACGCTGGCCCGCGCGCGCGCGATCCCGCGCGGCTCCGGCCTCGGCCAGGGCCCGTTCAGCGGTCACACGGGCATAGATGCGATCCCGCAGGGGGTGGGCGTCGATCGCGTCAAGATAGGTCTGGCACAGCACAACAGGGTCGATCTGGCCGTCCCCGATGCCCCGTCCCAGATCTGCGGCTGTCATGGTTAACCACTCTTGCATGTTGCTTCCTCGAATAATGCTTTGGAAAAGGGACGGTAGCGACGCCAGCGCGCATGGACAATCCCTGCTGCACGCCCATATCTAAAGCTATGGATTTTGATACAGATATCGCAATCGTCGGTGGTGGGCTGAATGGCCCGACACTTGCCTTGGCTTTGGCGCAGATCGGGCTGCGGGTCACGTTGATCGACAGGCTGCCCGCTGCCACGCGGGAAGATGCGGCGTTTGACGGGCGATCCTATGCGCTGGCGTTGACCTCGACACGGATGCTCGGGGCGCTCGGGATTTGGGATAATGTGAAATCCCACGCGCAACCGATGCTCGAGATCAAAGTGACGGACGGGCGCGCGGGCGAAGGCCCCTCCCCTTTCTTCATGCATTTCGATCACGCAGAGATCGAAGAAGGGCCGATGGGCCATATGGTCGAGGACCGCCACCTGCGGCGCGTCTTGGCAGAAGCGGTGAGCGCTGAGGCCCGCATCACGCGGTTGGACGGCGAAACGGTCATCGCGCAAGACGCCGCCCCGGCGGGCGTCACCCTGACGTTTGCAGACGGCAAGACCCTGCGCACGCGTCTGGTTGTCGGCGCGGATGGTCGCGCCTCGGGCACCGCAACGCGGGCGGGGATCAAACGCATCGGCTGGGATTATGCGCAAACCGCGCTGGTCTGCGCCATCGCCCATGAAAAGCCGCATCACGGGGTCGCGCATCAGTTCTTTATGCCCCCCGGGCCGCTGGCGATCCTGCCGCTGACCGAAAACCGGTCCTCCATCGTCTGGAGCGAGACCGCCGCCAACGCAGCGCATATCCACGCGCTGCCGGATGAGGGATACCTCGACGTGCTTCGCCCGCGCTTTGGTGATTTTCTGGGCGAGATTTCCCTTGCCGGTGCGCGGTACACTTACCCGCTGAGCCTGTCGCTGGCGCATTCGATGGTGGCACCGCGTGTCGCCCTGCTGGGGGATGCCGCACATGGGGTGCACCCGATTGCCGGTCAGGGGCTGAACGCCGGCATGCGCGATGTCGCCGCGCTGGCAGAGGTGATCGCTGATGCGCAGCGGCGCGGGCAGGATATCGGCAGCACCACGGTGCTTGAGCAATATCAGCTGTGGCGTCGCTTTGATAACACCGCGCTGGCATTGGCGACGGACAGCTTCAACCGGTTGTTTTCCAACGACAACCCGCTGCTGCGTATTGCACGTGATGTGGGGATGGCGGCGATTAACGCCCTGCCCGATGCCCGTCGCGGTTTCATGCGCGAGGCGGCGGGGCTGACGGGCACCCTGCCCCGTCTAATGCAGGGTAAGGCACTTTAGGGGGCAGCCTACCCCCGCCGTGTCAGTCGATAACCCGCGCTTCGTCCACCAGCATCACGGGGATACCGTTGCGGATCGGATAGGCAAGACCGGCCGCGTCCGAGATCAGCTCTTGCTTGTCGGCGTCATAAGTCAGGCGCATCTGCGTGCGGGGGCAAATCAGCGCCTCTAGCATGCGGCGGTCGAATGGTATCTCTTCGGCGTTCAATTCATCATCTCCCCTTCTTGGCCACCCCGCAGGGTGTATTCGATCAACGTCAGCAACGTCTCGCGTCGGGTAGAGAGGGATGGTGCCTCAAGCAAGGCCTGTTTGTCTTCGCAGTCAAGATCCAGCATCATCGACAGTGAATTGATCAACAGTTCATCGTCGGCCTCTTGCAACGTATCCCAATCTGCCGACAGGTTTCGCGCATCGAAGTAACGGCCAAGCGTGTTCAGGAAATTATCGCGGTCGAAACTGCTGTCCTGTTCATCCTTGCCAAGATCGCGTTCAAACCCGTCCCAGTTGACATCGCAACGGCGGTAGGGCGCGAAGCCTTCGACCTCTTTCACCACCCGAAAACGCGAGATCCCCGCGAGGGTGATCATATAGCGCCCGTCCTCTGTCTCGGAGAACTGGGTGATCCGCCCTGCGCAGCCGATGGTTTGCAGCCCCGGACCGTCGCGCCCCGGCACCACATTGGGCTGCACCATGCCGATCAATCGCCCCGGCGTTTTCAGACTGTCTTCGATCATCTGCAGATAGCGCGGTTCAAAGATATGCAGCGGCAACCGCGAGCGCGGCAGCAGCAATGCGCCCGACAACGGGAAGATCGCGATTGTGTCTGGCAGGTCCGATTGCTGTATCATGTAAGCTTACCTAGGGCGCGCACAGCCTTATGCAAATATCATAGAGCTAAGTTTACGACGACCATTCAGCGCAATCGGATCATTGGGTTTCAACGCCTCGAAAATGGTGAACAATTGCGTCTTGGCGGCGCCGTCATTCCATTCACGATCCTTGCCGAAAAGCGTCAGCAGTTGATCCACAGCGGCCTGCGTGTCGCCATGCGCATAAAGCGCCTGCGCCAGATCGAAACGCGCCTGCATGTCATTAGGGTTGGCATCCACCGCCGCCTGAAGCTCTGCCACAGGGCCCGCATCGGCTGCCTGTCGTGCAAGTTGAAGCTGCGCATGCGCGGCCTCAAGCTCGGGCGCTTTCGAGATTTCGATGGGTGCGCCGTTCAGATGCGCTTCGGCCTGATCAAGCTGATCCAACGCGATATAGGCGCGCACCATCCCGCCATAAGCACCGGCATGGTTCGGGTCTTCGCCCAGGATCGCGGCAAAAGTGTTCAGCGCGTCCTGCGCCGCCCCTTCGGCAAGCATGTCATCCGCGGCGGCCACGGCCTCTGACAGCTCTTCACCGGGGGCTTCGCCGCCGCCCGCTTTGATCACGCGGTCGATGAACGCCTTGATCTCGGACTGTGGCAGGGCCCCCTGAAAACCGTCAACCGGCTGGCCCTTGAAGAAAGCATAAACGGTCGGGATCGACTGGATCTGCAACTGGCCTGCGATCTGTTGGGCCTCGTCAACGTTGATCTTGACCATCTTGACCGCGCCTTTGGCCGCGCGCACCGCGTCTTCAAGCATCGGGCCAAGGGTCTTACACGGGCCGCACCACGGGGCCCAGAAATCGACAATCACCGGCACCGTTTGCGATGCCTCGACAACATCGGCCATGAAGGTCGCTTCGCTCGTGTCTTTGATCAGATCGGCATCACCGGCACCGGCGGGGGAAAGGTTCAAATCCATCATATCAAAATCCTCGCTTGGGGTTGCCCTTTATATGAGGGCGCGTCTGTCTATTTCAAAGGTCGAATGTCGCAAAGACCGGGGCGTGGTCGCTGGGCTTCTCCCAACCACGGGCGTCGCGCAACACGCGGCTGGAATGTGCCGCGCCCGAGATATCGGGCGTTGCCCAGACGTGATCCAACCGGCGGCCCTTGTCTGCCGCATCCCAATCCTTGGCGCGGTAGGACCACCAGCTGTACAGGTTGCCTTGCGGGATATCCTGCCGCGTTACGTCAACAAAACCACCGGCGTCCTGCGTCTCGGCCAGCTTTTCAACCTCTATCGGTGTGTGGCTTACCACCTTGAGCAGCTTCTTGTGATCCCAGACGTCATCCTCGCGCGGTGCGATGTTCAGGTCGCCCACCAGAATGGATTTCTCGGGTTTGTCGCCGTGGAACCAGTCGCGCATGTCCGCCAGATAATCGAGCTTCTGGCCAAACTTCTCGTTCACCTCGCGGTCGGGCACGTCGCCGCCAGCGGGCACATAGAAGTTATGCACCGTCACCCCGTTTTCGAGCTTTGCCGCAACATGGCGCGCGTGGCCCAGCGTCGCAAAGTCCTGATCACCGGCATCCACCAAGGGCAAGCGCGACAGGATTGCCACACCATTGTATCCTTTTTGCCCTCGCGCCACCATATGGGTGTAGCCCGCTTCGATGAAGGCCGCGGTGGGGATTTTGTCGACCGGGCTTTTGCATTCCTGCAAACACAGCACATCCGGCCCATGTTCAGCCAGCAGCTTGAGCACAATCGGTTCGCGCAACCGGACAGAGTTGATATTCCATGTGGCCAGCGTGAAAGGCATGAGGCAGCTCCCTTGGGTCAGATCGCGCGCACCCTACCGCGAAATACGCAGCGTCCACCATGCCGAATTACCGGCACTTCCGGGCTGCGGACAAAAAAAGACCGGGCACAAAGGCCCGGCCTAGTCCAACAGGGAGGTATGTATCATTTCCCGGATACAAACTTCGGGTTCAAACCGATCGACGGGTCATGAAAACCCCGTCTCTCGCAGGAATAACCAGCGGCACCCGCTTGGGTTCCACAATTATGAAATAATTCTGTATCCACCTGATTCAGTTAACAAAATTCTTGCGTTCGAAGGATCAGGCTCGATCTTCTGGCGCAGCCGGTAGATGTGCGTTTCCAGCGTGTGAGTCGTGACACCAGCGTTGTAGCCCCAGACCTCGTGCAAAAGCGTATCGCGCGGCACAACACCCGCGGCAGCACGGTATAGGAACTTGAGGATATTGGTCTCTTTCTCGGTCAGCCTGATTTTCTTGTCGTCTTCGGTGATCAGCAACTTGGCCGACGGCTTGAACGTATATGGCCCAAGCTGGAAAATCGCTTCTTCGGATTGTTCGTGCTGGCGCAGCTGTGCTCGGATGCGCGCCAAGAGAACGGGGAATTTGAACGGTTTGGTGACGTAATCATTCGCGCCCGCATCAAGACCCATGATCGTATCCGCGTCACTGTCATGCCCCGTCAGCATCAAAATCGGGCTTTTCACGCCCTGGGTACGCAGGTCGCGACACAGGTCACGCCCGTCGATGTCCGGCAGTCCAACATCCAGAATGACCAGATCATACAAGGCTTCGGCGGCGCGGGTTTTGGCGTCTGCGCCATTGCCTGCTTCGAATACATCAAAGTCTTCGGTCAGCAATAATTGCTCGCTCAGCGCGTCGCGCAGGTCGTCGTCATCATCTACGAGCAAGATTTTCTTTAGCTGGGCCATATCAACTCATCCTCTACAACTTTACTTTAGATGTGTTCACAAAGCCGTGCGTGCAAGAGTAGCAGGTGTTTGATCACACGACCGTGCGAAATTGTCGCGCAATGTTTCAATCCGCCGGTTTCTGCAGTAGTAAATGTGACAACATAACATGAAAGATTTCAAATCATGGTTTTTGGGCCCGATATAACCGAGCAACTGGCACGCGCCCGTGCGGACCTGCGTTTGGGCGTTCCCATTGTACTGGCGGGATCGCGGCCGGTTCTGGTTATGGCTGCCGAAACACTGACACCCGCGCGGTTGACCGGCCTGCTGGCCATGGGCGGCGAACCGGTGTTGGCGATCAGCGCCCGGCGCGCCGAAACCCTGAAAGCGCGCGCCTACGATGGCAGCTTTGCGCGTGTCCTCCTGCCCCGGGACGCCACGTTGCGATGGGTGAAATCCATCGCGGATCCGGCGGACGATCTACGTAGCCCCCTGAAAGGTCCGCTGGCCTGCGCACGTGGGGGCGATGCGACGCCGCACGGCTTGGCGATTGATCTGATCAAGTCAGCGCGCCTGCTGCCCGCTGCTGTGATACTCGACCTTGCGGATGCAGGTCAGTTCGCCCAGCAAAACGGCCTGACGATGATCAACCTGAGCGCGGCACAACCGATCCTTGCCGCGCGCAGCCCCTTGCATCCGGTGGTCAATGCGCGCCTCCCGATGGAGGTGTCAGAGGCCGGACGTCTGCATATCTTCCGCCCCGACGACGGCGGGGAGGAACATTACGCCATCGAAATCGGCCGACCCGACCGCAGCAAACCCGTGCTCGCGCGGCTGCATTCGGCCTGCTTTACCGGCGATATCATGGGTAGTCTGAAATGCGACTGCGGGCCGCAGCTGCATGCCGCGCTGACCCAGATGGGCAAGGAAGGGCACGGCGTGTTGCTGTATCTCAACCAAGAGGGGCGCGGCATCGGGCTGACCAACAAAATGCGCGCCTATTCCCTTCAGGATCAAGGCTTTGACACGGTCGAGGCGAACCACCGTCTGGGCTTTGAAGACGATGAACGGGATTTTCGATTGGGATCGGACATCCTGACATCAATGGGGTTTTCGTCGGTGCGCCTGCTGACCAACAACCCCCGCAAGGTCGAGATGATGGAGGCAAGCGGCGTCAAAGTCGCAGAGCGCGTCCCTCTCAAGGTCGGCGAGAACAGCCACAACCACGCCTACCTTGCCACAAAAGCCGCCAAATCCGGGCACCTTCTGTGACACCCGACGATCTGGTCCTCACGCCGCGGGGCGTCCGGTTTCAGGGGCAGCTTTACCCCTGCACCATCGGCAAAACCGGTATCACCCGCAATAAACGCGAGGGCGACAAGGCGACGCCCGCGGGCATTCACCGCATTGTCGGTATGCTCTACCGTCCCGACCGTATTCCCGCTCCTGTGCCATGGGCGATGCCGATCGGCCCCCGTGATCTTTGGTCTGATGATGGGACGCAGGGGGACTACAACAGCCTTGTGCAGGCCCCCTACCCGCACAGCCACGAGGTTCTGCGCCGTGCCGACCCCCTATACGATCTGGTGATCCTGACAGATTGGAACTGGCCCGATGCCGTTGCAGGGCGCGGGTCGGCGATCTTTATCCACCAGCAGCGCCGTCCGGGCTATCCCACTGAAGGCTGCGTCGCCTTTTCACGCGCGCATCTGCACCAGATCGCCGTGCGGCTGACCCGCCACAGCAGGTTGATCGTCTAGCCTGCGGTACGTTCCCCGAAGATAGCGGAGCCGACGCGCACATGGGTCGCCCCAAGCGCGATGGCCTTTTCAAAATCGCGGCTCATCCCCATCGACAAATCCCGCAACCCGTTGCGCGCAGCAATCTTGGCCAGCAGCGCGAAATGCAGTGCCGCTTCTTCATCGACCGGCGGGATGCACATCAGCCCGCGCACGGGCAGATCAAGCGACAGACATTCCTCGATAAAATCATCGGCATCCGCTGGAAGAACACCGGCCTTCTGATCCTCTTCGCCGGTATTGACCTGCACGAACATATCAGGACAGCGCCCCAATTCCTGCGCCAGCCGCGCAAAGGTTTGCGCCAGTTTGGGGCGATCTAGCGTATGGATGACGTCGAATAATTCGAACGCGCTACGTGCCTTATTGCTTTGCAGCGGGCCGATCAGATGCAGCTTTACGCCGTCAAACTCCTGCCGGAAAGCGGGCCATTTGCCTTCGGCCTCCTGCACGCGGTTCTCGCCGAAACAGCGGTGACCTTCCGACAGCACCGCCGCAACGCGCGCGTCCGGCTGCACCTTGCTCACGGCGATCAGCTCAACGCTGCCCGGCGCGCGGCCTGCGTCGGTTTCGGCTTTGGCGATGCGGGATGTGATGTCGTGCAAGCTCATGTCAGTCGGCCCTTGTTGTTGAGGGCGCACAGAACAACAGCTTGGCGCAAAAGAAAAGGGGCAGACCAACGGCCTGCCCCTCTTTTAGACTGTATCGTTCAACTTAGAAAGTAAAACGAACACCCATGTCGGCACGGATTGTGTCGTTGCCGCGGCTGATGATACCGCCACGCAGGGAGACGCCGCCGCCCAGATCGTGGTGAGCGCCGATACCGTAGGAAGTTTCAGCGAAGTAGTCAGCGTCTGCAACGTAAACGTCGAGGTTGGTCGCTGCGCCGATGTCGAAGGACGCGGTCAGGGCATAGTGGTCGCCGTTACCGCCGGTACCGGTGATGCCGTTGTCGTCACCGTTGTCAGCATAAGCCAAGGAAACTTTGGCTGGGCCAACGTTACCAACCACGGACAGAGCGTAGTCGGTATCGCCTGCAGCGTTGGAGTCCTGAGCAGCAGCTGCAAATGTGAAGCCGTTGAATGTGTACGCAACGTAGCCTGCAACACGGTCATTTGTGTCGGAAGCAGAGATGTGTACTTTCAGGTCGCCCATGGAGTACAGAGCTTCAACACCGTTGGAACCGGCCGCGCCGTTACCACCGGAGGAGTACGCGTCGCCGCGGAAGTTGTATGCTGTGTACTCATACGACAGACCGGTCAGACCCAGGTCGATTTCGTACATGCCAGGCATGGATTCCAGCGCGCCGTAGATGTTACCAACACCAACTTCGAAACCACCGGTGCGCGCGAAGAAGCGTACGCCGTTGATACCTGTGCCGGCAGGACCGGACAGCTGCGCAAAGTCGTCAGCTGTGCCGGCAACACCGTCAGGGCCGTCGTTGTTGGACAACGAGGAATCATCGGAGTTGTTCTGCTGGATACGTGCACGTGCACCGAATGTAACGCCCATGTCGGACTCAGCAGTCGCGTCGATCTGCAGACGGAAACGGCTTGTTACGTTGGTTTCATCGTTACCCGATGCGTTTTCTTGGTAAAGAACACCAAAACGGCCGTAGCCGCCGAATGTAACGTCTGCAGCTGCAACGCCAGCGGTCGCAACCAGAGCTGTTGTAGCGAAGAGAACTTTTTTCATGAGTTATCCCTCGGTTTGAATTCATATGCCCATACCGGGGAATCCGGTAAAGGTATGAGAGGTGTTTTCAGCGTTTGCCCTAGTTTTGGCAAGGATCGCGGAAGCCTTGGCATCATTGGAAAAAACTGTGATGCAGCTATGTCACAGTTGCGCACACCCGCAGAATGCACGGACGGGCCAAGAACGCAGAGGCACAGGTGCCCTGTACTCTAGTATACACTGACATTGCGCTTGCCCACCGAACCCCGCTTGGATAGACCTGTGCCCAAACAGGCAAAGGACGGTCGAGATGGTGCGCAGTTCGGTATTCAAATCTACACTAGCCCTCGTGGTGGTCTCAGCGCTTGGCGCATGCGGTGGCCTGAACTTCGGCCCGCCCAACGACAACGACCCGAACCTCGGGCTGTCTCCGACGAACCCCAACTATGTCGAGACGAACCCAGACAACACCATTTGGGCGATCTTCAACCGCAAAGACAATGACACCAGCGTGTCGGTCAACAAATACCTGTGGTCCGCGTCGCTCGAAGTTCTCAACTTTCTGCCCGTGCAATCCATCGACCCCTATACCGGCGTGATCGTGACCGGCTATGGCACCCCCCCGGGGGGCAGCCAGTCCTATCGCGCGACGGTCCTGATTGATGATCCCGCGCTTGATGCACGGTCGCTGAACATCGCGCTGCAAACCCGTGGCGGCCGCACGGTCAGCAAAGCAACCTCTCGCGCGGTCGAAGACGCGATCCTGAGCCGTGCGCGTGAAATGCGCATTGCCGACGCCAAATTCTAAGCCCGCACCCGTCTATTCCCCATTATCACGCCGGGCCACGCGCTAGTCGCTCGCCCGGCGTTTTTCGTTGATAAGGTCCGCCAAGATGCCCTCCTACTCCCCCGCCGAAATCGAAGCCCGCTGGCAAGCCGCCTGGGAAAAAAACGATGTGTTCCAAGCGGTACGCAACGCCGACAAGCCGAAGTATTACGTGCTCGAGATGTTTCCCTATCCGTCGGGGCGCATCCACATGGGGCACGTGCGGAACTATACGATGGGCGACGTGATCGCGCGCTACAAGATCGCGACGGGGCATAACGTGCTGCACCCGATGGGCTGGGATGCCTTCGGGATGCCCGCGGAAAATGCCGCGATGGCTATTGGCGGTCACCCCAAAGACTGGACCTATGGCAACATCGCCGACATGCGCGACCAGATGAAACCGCTGGGGTTGTCGATCGACTGGTCCCGCGAATTCGCCACCTGCGACCCCGAATATTACGGCCAGCAGCAGGCGCTGTTCCTCGATTTCCTGTCGGAAGGGCTGGTCTATCGCAAGAACGCCATCGTGAACTGGGATCCGGTCGATATGACCGTTCTGGCCAACGAACAGGTCGAGGCAGGGCGCGGCTGGCGCTCTGGCGCGCTGGTGGAACGGCGCGAGCTGACGCAATGGTTCTTCAAAATCTCCGACCACTCGGAAGAGCTGCTTGATGCGTTGGACACGCTTGATAACTGGCCCGCGAAGGTCAAACTGATGCAGGCCAACTGGATCGGCAAGTCGCGCGGGCTGCAATTCGCGTTCTCGACCATCGACGCGCCGGAAGGGTTCGACCGGATTGAAGTCTACACCACGCGCCCCGACACCCTGCTTGGCGCAAGCTTTGTCGGCATTTCGCCCGATCACCCGCTGGCCAAACTGCTTGAGAAAGACTCGCCCGAGATTGCGGAGTTCTGTGCCGAATGTCGCAAGGGCGGCACGACCGAAGAAGCGATCGAGACTGCCGAAAAGCTGGGGATGGATACCGGCCTGCGTGTGCGCCACCCCTTCGATACCGCTTGGGAACTGCCCATCTATATCGCGAACTTCATCCTGATGGATTATGGCACAGGGGCGATCTTTGGCTGCCCCGCCCACGATGCGCGGGACTTTGAATTCGCCACCAAATACGGGCTGCCGATTACGTCGACCTTCTTGCCGTCCGAGGACGCAGACCCGAAGCTCGCCGCGCCCTTCGTGCCGGCGAAATCCGAAAAAGTGTATTACAACGGCGGCTTTGCCGGCGAGAAATGGCAAACTGGCGAAGAGGCGATCATTGCGGCCATCGACGCCTGCGAAGCGCAGGGCGTGGGCCAAGGCGTGACCAAATACCGCCTGCGCGATTGGGGCCTGTCCCGGCAACGCTACTGGGGCTGCCCGATCCCGGTCGTGCATTGCGACACCTGCGGCGTGGTGCCCGAAAAGAAAGAGAACCTGCCGATCGAGCTGCCCTATGACGTCAGCTTTGACACGCCTGGCAATCCGTTGGACCGACACCCCACATGGCGCGACTGCGCCTGCCCGTCTTGCGGTGCGCCCGCGAAACGCGAAACCGATACGATGGACACATTCGTCGATTCCTCTTGGTATTTCGCCCGCTTTACCGCGCCACGCGCTGACACGCCGACCAATATGGCGGATGCGGAATACTGGATGAATGTGGACCAATATATCGGTGGCATCGAACACGCGATTCTGCACCTGCTGTATTCGCGCTTCTTCGCCCGCGCGATGCAGATCACCGGCCACCTGCCCGAAAAGGCGATTGAGCCGTTTAACGCGCTGTTCACGCAAGGCATGGTAACGCATGAGATCTACCAGACCCGCGACGCAAATGACCGCCCCGTCTATCACCTGCCCGAAGATGTGACCGACGGTAAACTCGCCGATGGGACAGAGGTTGAAATCATCCCTTCGGCCAAGATGTCGAAGTCGAAGAAAAACGTGGTCGACCCGCTGGGGATCATCGCGAACTACGGGGCGGATACCGCCCGCTGGTTCGTTCTGTCCGATTCGCCCCCCGAACGCGATGTCGAATGGACCGCATCCGGGGCAGAGGCGGCGTATAAGCACCTAAACCGCGTGTGGAACATCAGCAGCCGCATCGCCGAGATGGACGACAGCGCCGCAGGCACCGGCGACGACGATCTGCTGCGCGCGATGCACAAGACGATCCACGATGTCACGATGGGTGTGGAATCCTTTGGCTTCAACGCCGCGATTGCCAAGCTTTATGCCTTTACCGCGACGTTGCAGAAATCCAAGGCGGGCAAAGCCGCACAGCGCGAAGCGATCATGACGCTGGCCCAGTTGATGGCCCCGATGACCCCCCACCTGGCAGAGGAAATCTGGACCGCGCAAGGCGGCGACGGGTTGATCACCACCTCGACCTGGCCGCAAGCAGACGAAGCGATGCTGGTCGACGATACGGTGACCTTGCCGATCCAGATCAATGGCAAACGCCGCGCGGAAATTCAGGTACCTGCCGATATGCCGAAGGAAGAGGTTGAAAAGATCGCGCTGAGCCACGAAGCTGTCATTCGTACCCTTGATGGGGCCACGCCTAAAAAGGTCATCGTTGTGCCCGGACGGATCGTCAATGTCGTTGCTTAACCGCCGTTTTCTTATCGCATTGCCACTGCTGGTCCTGGCGGCCTGCGGGTTTCAACCCGTTTACGGCCCCGGCGGCACTGGCACGGCGCTGCAAAACGCGGTGCAGGTCGACGCGCCGAATGATGCCTATTCCTACACGCTCGTTCGCGAGATCGAGACGCGGTTGGGCCGCGCCGCCAGCCCGCGTTATGCTTTGGCCCTGACCGTCGATACCTCGGAAGAGGGGTTGGCGATCGACAGCGAAGACAACACCACACGGTATAATCTGGTCGGCAAGGTCGATTTCGCCCTGCGCAACCTCAGCAGTGGTCAGATCGAGGTGTCAGGAAATGTCGAAAACTTTACCGGCTATTCCGCGACCGGGTCGACTGTTGCAACGCTCGCGGCAGAACGTGATGCCCAAAAACGCTTGATGGTCATGTTGGCCGACCAGCTGGTCACCCGCCTTTACGCGGCCGATCTGACCCCATGAAGCTGCCCCCGCGCGACGCGAATGCCTATTTCGCCAAGCCCGATCCGACGAAGACCGGGCTGCTGATCTATGGCGGCGATGCGATGCGTGTCGCGTTGAAACGACAGACTTTCCTGAAAAACCTGCTGGGCCCTAATGCCGAAGAAGAAATGCGCCTGACCCGTATTCAGGCCGCTGACCTGCGGCGGGATGCGCCTATGTTGCTGGACGCGATCAAGGCCGTGGGTTTCTTTCCGGGGCCGCGCGCGGCTTTTGTGGAAGACGCCAACGACAATATCGCCAAAATCCTAACCGATGCACTGGCCGACTGGCAGCCGGGCGACGCCCAGATCGTCGTGTCGGCGGGGGATCTGAAAAAAACCTCCAAGGTGCTCAAGGCGTTCGAGGCACATAAGAACGCTTTCGCCACCCCAATCTACGACAATCCGCCCGACCGGGCAGAGATTGAACGCGTGCTTGCCGAAGCAAAGCTCAGCCCCGAGGCGGATGCGATGGGGGCGCTTAGTGAATTGGCGCGGGTGCTTGATCCGGGCGATTTTCGTCAAATGGTCGATAAAATCACGCTTTATAAGATCGGCGACGCAGGCCCCCTCACGGCAGAGGATGTGGTCAACTGCGCCCCCACCTCGACAGAGGCAGAGGTCGACGACATCCTGCATGTCGTAGCAGAGGCGCGCGCGGGCGACATCGGCCCCGTGATGGCCAAGCTGCAGGCCCAAGGGGTGAACGCCGTGACGCTGATCATCATGGCGACACGTCATTTTCGCACGCTTTACCGCATCGCGAGCAATCCGGGCGGCCAGATCTGGGGCGTGCGCGACCGCGATCGCGCCATGCGTCAGGCCAAAAACTGGGGCGCGGCCAAACTGGAAACCGCATTGACCGTGCTGACAGACACCGACCTGACGCTTCGGTCAGCAGGCCAACACGCGCCGACGATGGCGCTGGTCGAACGCGCCTTTATCCGCCTCGCCATGCTGGGGGCACAACGCTAATTTCAGGTTAATTCTTGGGAGGGAATATCGATGTATAAGGTAATCGGGGCAACCAAAACGCGGGCGATGCGGGTGATGTGGATGCTCGAGGAGTTGGGCCAGCCCTACAATCACCTGCCCTGTGCGCCGCGTTCGGACGAGGCCAAGCAATACAACCCGTCCGGCAAAATTCCCGCACTTGTGGACGGCGACGACGTGCTGACCGATTCTGTCGCGATCATGCAGTATCTGGCGGACAAGCATGGCGCGCTGACCGCCCCCGCTGGCACCGCGGCCCGTGCGCATCAGGATGCGTTGACCTTCTGGCTGATCGACGAAATGGATGCGATCCTTTGGGCTGCGGCGAAACACAGCTTTGTTTTCCCGCAGGAACAGCGCGTCCCCGAGATCAAGGATAGCCTGAAAGCCGAATTCGCCCGCTCCGCTGCGATCCTTTCAGACAGGTTGGACGGGCCGTTCCTGATGGGGGAGGAGGTCACCATACCGGATTTGCTGGCGACCCATTGCATCAACTGGTCCATCGGCGCGGGATTTGCGCGGGTGGATGACAAGCTGGGAAATTGGGCCAAGTCCATGCGTGACCGCCCCGCGTTCAAGGCCGCCGCCACCCGCGAAGGTTAATCCCGCTGCGCCCAAGCGGCAGCGTGTTGGCCGGCCCATCGGCCTGTCGCAAGGCAGGCCGAGATCAGATACCCGCCCGTCGGGCCCTCCCAATCCAGCATTTCGCCTGCAACGAAAACGCCGGGGCGGGCGTGTAGCATCAACCCGTCATCCAGCGCATCAAGCTTTACCCCGCCTGCGGTGGAAATCGCCTCGTCCAGCGGGCGCAGCCCTGCGTGTTTCACCGGCAGCGCTTTCAGCAACCTCGCCAAGTCAGTCGCGTTCGCCGGCAAGGGGCGCGCCATTTCCTGAAGCAGCGCAATCTTGGCCACGTCCAGTTTGAGCGTTTTGCGCAGATAGTTTGCCACGCTCATCTTGCCACGTGGCTTAGCCAGCTTTTCGACCAGCGCCTCGCGAGAGTGATCCGGCAGCAGGTCCAGCATCAGCGGATGCCCCTCACGCAGCCCGCGCGACACGGTATAGATCCCGCCGCCTTCCAATCCGCGGGCGGAAATCACCGCCTCCCCCCGCGATCGGTAGGTGCCTGATTTCAAGCCGATCCCTTTCAGCGCCGCGCCGAAATGCGCCTCCATATGCGCCGACCAGTTCATCGCGATTCCTGCATTGGCAGGCGCAAAAGGCGCGATATCGACGCCCGCGTCGCGCAGCGGCAAAGCCCAGGCACCGGTGGACCCCAAGCGCGACCAGCTTGCCCCGCCCATGGCCAGCACAGTGACATCGGCCGGCAAGCCTTTCATGCCGTCTGGCGTATCGAACACCGGCGCGCCGTCTTCCCATCCGGTCCAACGCCAGCGGGTATTCACCGCAACACCTGCATCGGCCAGCCGCGCCAGCCACGCACGCAGCAGCGGCGACGCCTTCATCACGGTCGGGAAAACCCGCCCGGTAGAGCCGGTGAATAGGGTTTGCCCCAATCCCTTGGCCCATTCCTGCACCGCCGTAGCATCGAAACTGTTAAGAATGGGTTCAAGCGTTCCTTTCGCCGTCGAAAAAGCGTTCAGGAATTTGGCGTGTTCTTCGGCCTTGGTGATATTCAGCCCCGATTTACCCGCCATCAACAGCTTGCGCCCGACGGATGGCTTGTGATCGCAGACCGTCACCGCCATGCCTGCCGCGGCCATCATTTCGGCCGCCATCAGCCCTGCAGGCCCCGCGCCGATGACAACCCCGCGGCGGGCGGGCAAATTTTCTGATGTCATGACGTGCTCTTCCATTCGGGTTAAGGATATAGCTGTGAGTTACAGCGGCACCATTAACTTGACCTTAAACCAAATGCACGAGGGTCGTGCTTATTCCAATAAAAGGGCAGAACATGCGCATCATTTTAATCATCTCGGGCCTTACACTGCTGGCAAGCTGCGGCGTGCCCTTTGTCCCGTTCATCTAACGGCCTGACCTAGGGCATCTCGGCAGGGGTTTCGGGCGGGGCGCACATCGCTTTGATTCCAGTGGCAATTTCGGGCGTGGCGGCAACGGTATCGGCGACGATATCGCGTGCGCTTTGCATAAGCTCCTCGGCTGGCACGATACGATCGACCAAGCCGAACGTTAGTGCCTCTTCGGCGGTGATCTTCTGCCCGCCCATCAGAATAAGCTTGCTGCGCGCAGGGCCGATCAAGGCTGCCATACGTGCGGGGTCGCTGGGTTGCGGCAAGAACCCCAGTTTCATCACCGGATAGAAAAATCTGGCCCCGGGCACGCAGATCCGCAGATCGCAGGCCAGCGCCATCCCCATAGCGCCCCCCGCCAGCGTCCCGTTCAGCGCGCAGATGCTCAGCCCCGGGAGCGCGGCAATCGCGCCCGACAGCCTCTCCCATATGTCAGAGACAGCGAGCCCGGCGCGCGCCTCGTCCAGATCGGCACCGGCGCTGAACACTTTGCCAGTACCCGTCAGGATCACCGCGCGGGCGGCTTGGGCGTCTTCCATGAACTCGGCCAGGGCGACCAGCATCTCGTGGGTGAGAGAATTCGCCTTGTCCGGCCGGTTGATCGTCGCGACCCAGACAGGGCCTTCGCGGTCGAAATCGATCATACCAGACCAATCGCTTTGCGGATGCCCTCGTCGCGCAGCGAGATTTCCTCGCCACAGTATGTGTCGGCCTCGGCGCTGCACATCCACAACAGGGCCCGCGCGGGCCAATCGGCGGGAATGTGATCTTCCCATGCCAGTTCGCTGACGGGGTTGATGCCGCTTGCCTTGATCTCGCGCTGCATCTGGGTTGCGACCGTGCCCGGCGACAGGCCGATGGCGCGGATCCCGTTCGCGGCTTCCTCTAGGTGGATCGACCGGCCCATCATGTTCACCGCCGCTTTGGACGCGCAATAGTGGCTCCAGGCTTCGATGGCGTGATGCGCGGCACCCGAGCTGATGGTCAGGATCGACCCGCCGCCTGCGTCTTTCATCACGGGCAAGACAGCGCGCATGCCGTTGTAGACGCCCTTGAGGTTGATATCGATGACCTGCGACCATTCGTCAGGGTCCGACGCGGAAAGATGCGAGATCGGTTCGATCACACCGGCGTTGTTGATCAGCACATCGACGCCGCCAAAGGCCCCCAGCACCGTTTCCACCGCCGAGGACATCTCACCGAAACGGGCCACGTTGCAGGGGATCGCGATGGCTTGCTTGCCAATTTCGCCCGCCAGATCGGCAATCGCGTCCTGAGACCGCGCCATCAGCACGACATTCGCCCCTGCGTCTGCAAAAACCCGTGCCGCTTCGGCCCCGATCCCGCGGCTGGCACCGGTGATCATCACGGTTTTACCTGTCATATCCATCGTATAATTCCCTTTGTCATCAATAAGCCCCGCACGGGGCCTGCCGTACACGGCGTTTGGTGACATCGTTAGCAACAACATCCGCCAGCGCCAATCAAAAGCGCCCCCGCGGGCGGAACATCGCAGATTGGCGCGGGTCGCTTTGCCTTGTAAGGTGGCGTCGGGCGCTTACCTTTAGCGCAACCGCGCTGTCACCGGATAGCCGCCCGCGATTTGCGACAAAGGAATTTTTCATGATCCGCCCTCTCTTCGGCAGTGCCGCCCTCTCAGTTCTTTTTACCTCGTCCAGCGCCTTGGCGGATGTGACGCCGCAGGATGTGTGGCGTGACTGGCAGGACCATATGCAAAGCATGGGCTATGCGCTGACGGCCACCGAAAAGGTATCCGGGGATACGCTCGCGGTGAGCAATGTCCGCTTTGATCTGACGAGCGAGCCTGATCTGGGCCAGATCTCGATGTCGCTTGAACAATTGAGCCTTGTGCAAAACGACGATGGCACCGTGTCGGTGGTCATGCCCGACGCAATGCCCTTGGTGTTCGAAATCACCCCGACCGACCCGGACGAAGACCGCGTGCGCGCAGCGCTGACCGTGAACCAGACTGGCCAGGACATGCGCGTGAGCGGGACGCCGACCGACCTGAGCAGCGCCTATGCTGCCGGCCTTCTAGGCTTGACGCTGGATCAGATGACGGTGGGCGACGAGACCTTCGGCCCCGACAACGCGTCGTTGAATGTGGTGCTGAACAACGTCGAATACGCCTCTAAATCTGTCCTGGAAGATATGCGCGCCTATGCGCAGGACGGGTCTATTGCGTCGATGACTTTTGACATGCGGTTCAAAGACCCCAAAGAGCCCGCCATCGCGACGATCAACGGCACCTCGACGGATATGACGTTCGACGGCGACGGGCGTTTGCCGCTTGGTATTGCGCAGGCCAGTGATATGGCCGCCATGCTGCGGGCAGGCATGACCGGCGCGGGCACGTTCACCAGCGGCAACAGCACCATGACGGTCGACATCGAAGATCCCGAGAATGGCAATATGTCTGCCGCTGTCGCCTCTGAAGGGGGGCGTTTGACGGTCGAAACCAGCGCCGACGGCATGAGCTATGCCGGTTCGCGTCAGGGCATGGCGCTGTCAGTGCAGCCGCAGCAGTTTCCATTCCTTCTGTCCTTCGGCCTTGATAATGCGGCGTTCAACCTGAGCGCGCCGGTGCTCAAAACCGACGATGCGCAGGACGTGGCCCTTGGGCTGAACCTCGAAGGGTTCACCATGTCGGATATGGTCTGGGGCATGATCAACCCGCAAGGCACCCTGCCCCGCGATCCGGCCAACCTGTCGCTGGATGTGTCCGGCAAGGCGCGGCTGCTGATGGATTACTTTGACCCCGAGGCCGCGACCAGAATGGCCGAGACCGGACAGGTTCCTGCGCAGCTGGATAGCGTAAATCTGAATGCGCTGATCGTGGATGCACTGGGGGCCAAGCTGACCGGTAATGGCGCGGTCACGTTCGAGCATGACGAGAATGACCCCTCGGCACTCAAGCCGACGGGCGCTGTTGACCTCAAGCTGGTGGGCGGGAACACCTTGATCGATACGCTGGTGTCCTCGGGCTTACTGCCTGCGCAGATGGCGATGGGGGCGCGTATGATGATGGGCATGTTCGCCGTCCCGGCCGAGGGTGAGGAGGATACGCTGAAATCCAAGCTCGAATTTACCCGCGACGGGCAAATCCTCGCCAATGGGCAGCGGATCAAGTAACCCTTCGCGGCCACGGCCCTCCAGCGACTGGCGTCCCTTGCACAGCTGCGGCAGGGGCGCTAGCAGTCTTTCACCCATTCAAGGAGTATCCCCCCATGTCGCAATCCATTGAGGCGCTGACCAAGTCGTTGCTGCATGCCGCCCGTCAGGCGGGTGCGGATAGTGCTGATGCGATGGCCGTGCGCGGCACGTCGGTGAACGTCGATGTGCGTGGCGGGGTGCTGGAACAGGCCGAACGCGCCGAAGGCGTCGATATCGGGCTGCGGGTTTTTGTCGGGCAACGCTCGGCCAATGTCTCTGCTTCTGACACATCGGACCGCACGATCGAGGAAATGGCGATCCGCGCGGTGGCAATGGCGAAAGAGGCCCCCGAAGACCCCTACATCGGCCTTGCCGATCCCGACCAGCTGGCGACGGATTGGGATGTCGAGGTGCTTGAGCTTTACGACCCCGCGCCCGAGCCTTCGCCCGAAGCGCTGCAAGATGACGCCGCCCGCGCCGAGGCCGCAGGGCTGGCCGTCAAAGGTGTCAGTCAGGTGCAGTCCGCGGGTGCGGGCTATGGCGCGCAACAGGTATTTATGGCGGCCAGCAACGGCTTCGAAGGCGGATACCGCCGTACCGACCGCGGGCTGTCCTGCGTTGCAATCGCTGGCAGCGGCACAGGGATGGAGCGGGACTATGACGGCGACAGCCGCATCTTCCAGAGCGACCTGCGCAGCCCCGAAGACATCGGGACCAAAGCCGGTGAGCGCGTTCTTGAACGCATGGGTGCTCGCAAACCGCCCACGGGGGCCTATCCGGTATTGTTTGATGAACGCATTTCCTCGGCGTTGATCGGGCATCTTCTGTCTGCGATCAGCGGCACGGCGATTGCACGCGGTGCCTCGTGGCTGCGCGACGCTATGGGCGAACAGGTGTTGCCAAAGGGCATGTCCCTGATCGAAGACCCGTTTCGCCCCCGCGTCGCAGGTTCGCGCCCGTTCGATGGCGAAGGGCTGCCCACGTCGCGCCGCACCATTGTGGACGACGGGATGTTGCAGGGGTGGACCCTTGATCTGGCAACCGCGCGCAAGCTGGGGCTGACCCCGACCGGCAACGCGGCACGCGGCACCGGATCGAACCCCGGTCCGGCCACATGGAATATCGCGCTGTCCCAGGGCAATGCCACCCGCGCGGACCTGATCCGCGATATGGGCACAGGTCTTTTGGTCACGTCGATGATCGGGTCGACCATCAACCCCAACACCGGCGACTACTCTCGCGGGGCCTCCGGTCTATGGATCGAAAACGGCGAGATCACCCACGCAATCAACGAATGTACCATCGCGGGCAATCTGCGTGATATGCTGCAATCGATTGTACCGGCCAATGACGCGCGCGCGCATCTGAGCCGCGTTGTCCCGTCGCTTCTTGTCTCGGGAATGACCCTTGCCGGCGCTTGATGACCTCTCCCTTTTGATCGAGGCCGCACGCCGCTCGGGCGAGATTGCGACCTCTTTCACTGGCAAGACCGCGCAGCGTTGGGACAAGCCCGATGATGCCGGTCCGGTGACCGAGGCTGACCTTGCGGTGAACGCGATGCTGCACCAGACGCTGACGGCGGCACGCCCGGATTATGGCTGGCTGTCCGAGGAGAGCGACGACGGTACACGGCGGCTGGGGCAGCGTGATCTGTTCATCGTCGACCCGATTGACGGCACACGCAGCTTTATCGAAGGATCCGACACCTGGTCCCATTCCCTTGCCATTGCGCGCGACGGGAGGATCACGGCGGCGGTGGTGTTCCTGCCCATGCTCGACCGGCTCTATGCCGCGGCGGCGGGGGCCGGTGCCACCCTGAACGGGCAAAGCATCTCTGTCTCCGACATCGCCACATTGCCCGAGGCGACCGTGCTGGCCACGAAACCGGTGATGGAAATGCAGCATTGGACCAAGGGCGACCCCGGCTTCAAACGCGCGCACCGTCCGTCGCTGGCCTATCGGCTGGGGCTGGTGGGGCAGGGTCGTTTTGACGGCATGGTCACGTTGCGCAAAAGCTGGGAATGGGACATCGCGGCAGGGGCGCTGATTGTCACCGAAGCAGGCGGGCAATGCACCGACCGCACAGGGCAACCCCTGCGGTTCAACAACCCCGATCCACGCCTGAACGGTGTCGTCGCGGGGGGCGATGCCGTCCATGGGGCGCTGCTAAGCGGCCTTGCCCAGACCCAAGCCACCCCTTAGATTGCCCCCAAGGCCATCTGTTTGAAAACAAAGGACCGCGATATGACCCAACGCTTGCACCTCGTCTTTGGGGGCGAACTGATTTCGCCCACCGGTACCGCGTTCAAAAACGTCGATGACATCCATGTCGTCGGGATTTTTCCGAACTACGCCAGCGCCTATGACGCCTGGAAAAACGAGGCACAGCGCACGGTCGATAATGCGCATATGCGGTATTTTATCGCGCATCTGCACCGTCTGCGCGACGAAGAGGCTGCGGCCTCCTCTACCGAAGAGCTGGGGTAAACTCTTATGGCGCGGTCGCTTGGGCTGTCGGCCTATCGCGCCTTTACCGGTCGCGGGGGCGTGCCGCCATTCACCCCCGTGGCCAAGCGCCCCGAAGGCGAACTTGTCTGGTGCCACGCCCCCGAACCCGGCAGCTTGTTCGCGATACAGGATCTGGCCATTCGCCTGTGCCGGAGCCGTCCGGGGCTGAGTGTTCTGATCACCGTCCCCCAAGCCTTGGTTCCGGTCGACCTGCCGCCGTGTAGCGAAGCCGACGTGCTGATCGATACCCTGCCCGAGGACCACCCCACGCTTGCCAAGACGTTTATCGATTACTGGCAGCCCGACGCCTGTGTCTGGGCATGGGGGCGTCTGCACCCGAATATGATTGCAGAGATGACCACACAGGCCTGCCCGATGTTCCTGATCGATGCCGACAGCGACGGCTTTGACGGGCGGCGCGACCGGTGGCTGCGCGATCTGACCCGCGATCTGCTGATGCATTTCTCGGCGATCATGACGCGGTCGGAGGCGGGGATGCAGCGGCTTGTCCGGCTTGGGCTCGCCCGCAAGGACATAGAGCTGACCCCCGCCCTTCAGGCCGGTGGCCGCGTGTTGCCTTGTATGGATTCCGATCTGGCCGATCTGTCGGCTGCGGTTGTGGGGCGCCCGATCTGGTTCGCCAATCAGGTGCTCGAGGGTGAGCTGAACACCGTGCTCACCGCGCACCGCCAAGGGCTCCGCCTGTCACACCGGTTGTTGCTGATCCTCGCGCCCGCCGACCCCAAGCAGGCCGATGTTTTCGCGCAGCGGATGGAGGATCAGAACTTTCGGGTGCTGCGATGGGGCGACGCGGGCTATCCCGACGCCTCGACCCAGGTGATGATCGCCGATGATCCGGCAGAGATCGGCTTGTTCTACCGGCTGGCCCCTGTGTCCTTTCTGGGCAACTCCCTGATCAACGGCAGCGGTGGCTGTGATCCGTTCGAGGCCGCGGCCCTGGGATCGGCTGTGCTGTACGGGCCGAAAGTCCGGCGGTATCTGCCGCTTTATACCCGGCTGGCTGCCGAAGGAGCCGCGCGTATCGTGAATGATGCCACAGCGCTTGGCACCGCCGTGAACCGGCTGATCGCGCCAGATCAGGCAGCGACGATGGCGCAGGCGGGGTGGGATGTGATCAGCCGCGGTGCAGCCGTCACCGACAAAGTGATCGACCTTGTGCAGGAAACGCTTGACCAGCAAGAGGCCACATCATGAAACGCGCCCCCGCCTTTTGGCACCGTCCCACGCCCGATTGGCGCGCGCGCCTGTTGCAACCTCTGGGCGCGCTTTATGCGCGTGCCACTGCCCGCAGGCTGGCGGCGGGCACGCCGCTGCGTCTGGATATTCCGGTGGTCTGCGTCGGCAACATCAACGCCGGGGGCACGGGCAAGACGCCAACGGTCATGGCTGTCGTCGAACACCTGCGCGACAGGTATCACACGCCCCATGTGGTGTCGCGCGGTTACGGCGGCACGCTGAAGGGGCCGGTGCAGGTTGATCCGTCAAGCCACAGTGCCGCGCAGGTGGGGGATGAACCGCTGCTGCTGGCCGCCTTTGCCGATGTCTGGGTTGCGCAGGATCGCGCAGCGGGGGCGCAGGCCGCGGCGGAAGCGGGGGCATCGGTGATTGTGATGGACGACGGCTTCCAGAACCCCGCACTGCATCAGGACCTATCGATTGTGGTGGTGGATGCGGCCAAGGGGTTCGGCAACGGGCTGTGCCTGCCTGCGGGCCCCTTGCGCGAACCCGTTGCTACGGGTCTGGCGCGGGCGGATATCGTGCTGTCCATCGGTGGCGCTGCAGATCAGGCGCAGTTTGACGCGACCGCCCTGCCCGCCGGGCTGCCGCATGTGCGTGCCGAACTCGCCCCCCTGCAAACGGGGATGGATTGGTCCGACACACGGGCGCTGGCCTTCGCAGGCATCGGCCACCCCGAGAAGTTTTTTGCCACCCTGCGCGATCTGGGGGCAGAGATTGTCCACGCCGAAGCGCTGGAGGATCACCAGCCGCTGAACCCTGCGCTGATGGGACGGCTAGAGGCGGATGCCGCCCTGCGCGGCGCACAGCTGGTCACAACGGAAAAAGACGCGGTGCGTCTGCCCGCGTCTTTCAGAATGAAGGTGATAACCCTGCCTGTGCGACTGAAGTTCGATCCTGAAAACGCGCTTTTTGCCGCGCTGGATCGACTGCCGAAACCGGCATAACCGCCAGAGCTTCTAGCGAAGCTCCGGCAATATGTCGGGGCGAACCTAGTCGTCCTGCCCCAGCTTTGGCGCGGCGCGATGCAAAGCCAGTTCAGCGCCCGAGAATTTGAACGGCGACCGGATGCCCGGCACCCCGTCCAGTTCGACCTTCATGCCGCGCGCGATGACTTGGGGGTCTTCGAACATATCGGCCATGTCGTTGATCGGCCCTGCTGGCACGCCCTCTGCCTCGCAGGCGGCGAGCAGATCGTCGCGGGTGCGTTGGCTGGTAGCCCCGTTCAGACGGCGGATCATCTCGGGCCGGTTGGCGACGCGGTCGGCGTTCTTGGCATAGTCCGCCGAGGTTGCCATATCATCCAACCCCAGCATCCGGCACAGCCGCTGGAACTGCCCGTCATTGCCCGTCGCGATGATCAGATGCCCGTCAAAGGATGTGAACACCTCGTAGGGGGTCAGGTTCGGGTGTGCGTTGCCCATCCGCGTCGGCGCATTGCCCGTGGTCAGATAGTTCATCGCCTGATTGCCCGTCACCGCAACAGCGCAATCCAGCAATGCCATGTCAATATGCTGGCCAACACCGGTCTGGCTGCGCTGGTGTACCGCTGCCAGAATGGCCGTGGTGGCATAGACGCCGGTAAAGATATCGGTGATCGCCATGCCGTGTTTCTGCGGCTGACGGTCGGGTTCACCGGTGATCGACATCAGGCCGGACATGCCTTGGATGATGAAATCATAGCCCGCGCGATGCGCATAGGGGCCGTCTTGCCCGAAACCGGTGATCGAACAATAGATCAGCTTGGGGAACTGCTTGGACAGGCTGGCGTAATCCATCCCGTATTTGGCAAGCCCGCCGGTTTTGAAATTCTCGATCAGGATGTCAGCATCGGCCAAAAGCTCTTTCATCTTGGCCTGACCTTCATCGGTGGTCAGATCGACAACAACCGAGGCTTTGCCCCGGTTGGCCGAATGGAAATACGACGCGGATTTATCTTCCCCGCGCTCGATGAACGGAGGCCCCCACTGGCGGGTGTCGTCGCCCGCCGGGCTTTCGACCTTGATCACCTCGCAGCCGAGATCCGAAAGCGTTTGACCGGCCCAAGGGCCTGCCAGAATCCGTGCCAGCTCAATAACCTTGAGCCCTGCCAGCGGGGCCGCCATTATTCTTCCAGCGCTGCGTCGATGATCTCTTTCATCTCGGCATAGGGCATGTTGGAGTATTTCTTGCCGTTGATGATGAAGCTTGGCGTGCTGTTGATGTCATCCGCCTTCTGGTTTTCTTCCCACCATGCGACGAGCGACTGTGCTTTTTCACCGTCTTGCAGGCAGGCGTCCAGTTCAGCGTTGTCGAGCCCGGCCAAGCGGCCAATTTTGCGCAGCTCTTCGACGATCGCGGCAGGCTCTCCGGCGCGGACCCATTCGGACTGGCCGGCATAGATCATGTCGGTGATGCCAAAGAACTTGTCCTCGCCACCGCAGCGCGACACCATCGACGCCCAAAGGCCGTAGCGGTCAAAATAGACCTCGCGGTAGGTGAAGCCGATCTTGTCGTTGTCGATGTAATCCGCCTTGAGCTGCTGGAACGGGCCTTGGTCAAAGGCGGCGCAGTGCGGGCAGGTGTAGGATGCGTATTCGATGATCTGGACTGCTGAATCGGGGTTGCCCAATGTCATGTCCTGAATTGCAGTTTCGGCTGTCGCCTCTGCGGTTTCTTGCGCTGCGTCCATGCTGTCGGCGCTTGTTGTCTGCGCGTTGGCCGCGCTGACCAGCGGGTTGATCGGCGTGCTGTTCACGGCATTTGTACCGCTGAAAGCGTACCAGCCACCTGCGGCAGCTACGGCAACGGCCGCTAGGATGGGGAATGTCGGTTTCATGTGATTTCCTTTTTCAGCGTTTGGTCTTGTTCAATATGTTCTCGCCCAGACGTGCAAGTGCATCGCGCAGGGCCTCGTTCGCGACAGGGCTGACGGTTTCGGCAGCACGCTGTTGCAAGACGGGGTCGTTCGGCGGTTCGGGATGGGTCTTGGGTTGCGGCGCAAAAGCGACTTGGCCTTCGGCAAAGCCGGTGGCCGCCGTCTGGGTCACCCGCACCCGTGCAATCGCGTTGAACCCGTAGATGGCGTTCACTTTGGCGCGCAGTTGTTCTTTTTGCATTTCCAGCATCGGCGCATTCGCCCCTGTCGTCAGCAAGGTCAGCGTCGCCCCCATACCGCCCCGGCCATAGCTGACCTCGACAGGGCGCGAGATGGCCGCGACGTCCTGACCGACGATTTCCGCCCATTGGGTCAACAGACGGGATTGGGCAAAGCCGCGAGTCTCGCTCGCCTGACGAATCTTGGCCGAAAGCAGGCTATCCGTCCTTTTGAACCCTTTTGTACTGGTACGCCGTGGCGCCATGACTATCTTTCCCGAATGACTAGCCACAACATAGCAATCCTGCCTCGTATCACCAGCCATACCCAACCGAAAAGGTTATAAACATTGCGTGACACCGACCCCTCCGGCGACCTCCCGCTGATCCTTCTGGAATGGTACGATGTCCATGCGCGCGCGATGCCTTGGCGCGTGCCGCCAGCGGCGCGGGCGGCGGGCGTGCGCCCCGATCCCTACCGCATCTGGCTGAGCGAGGTGATGCTGCAACAAACCACCGTCGCAACCGTCCGCGACTACTTCCAGCGGTTCACCGCGCGCTGGCCGACGGTCGCTGATCTGGCAGCGGCTGCGGATGCGGATGTGATGGGAGAATGGGCCGGATTGGGCTATTACGCCCGTGCCCGCAATCTGCTGAAATGCGCCCGCGCTGTGGTGGCCGATCATGACGGCCAGTTCCCCGCCGACCACGCGGCCTTGCTAAAGCTGCCGGGGATTGGTCCTTATACCGCTGCGGCCGTATCCTCTATCGCGTTTGATCTGCCCTTCACCGTGCTGGATGGCAATGTCGAACGGGTGATGGCGCGGCTTTATGACATCCACACCCCCCTGCCCGCCGCCAAGCCCGAGCTCATGGCACGTGCCGAGGCGCTGACCCCAACCACCCGCCCCGGAGATTACGCCCAAGCGGTGATGGATCTGGGGGCCACGATCTGCACCCCCAAATCCCCGGCCTGCGGCATTTGTCCTTGGCGCGATCCCTGCCTTGCCCGCCGCAACGGCACCGCAGCCGAGCTGCCAAAGAAGACCCCGAAAAAGCCGAAACCGATCCGGCATGGTACCGTTTATCTGGGGCAGCGGGCGGATGGCGCATGGCTGCTTGAGACGCGCCCCGACAAAGGGTTGCTGGGCGGTATGCTCGGCTGGCCCGGCACCGACTGGATCAACGCCGACACCCCGCGCCCGACCGGCACGCCGCCTGCTTCCGCCGATTGGCAGCCGCTCGCGGGCGAGGTGCGCCATACCTTTACTCATTTCCACCTGATGCTGACCGTCATGCACGCGCCCCTACCGGCCGAGGCGGATCCGGAGCGCGGGCATTTTGTGGCACCGGACGACTTCCGCCCCTCGGATCTGCCCACGGTGATGCGCAAAGCCTACGACTTGCTACGGTAGCGGCTGCACGTCATAGTTTATCGCAGCCAAACCTGTGCCCGTCCATCGGGCCCAGACACCCTCAAAAGGCCGTGCAGCATGACCTCGCCCACCACAAACCTAAGCACTGATCAGCTGTCGCAGTTCCGCCGTGCATTGCCCTTTGCCCTATCATTCGGGTTGATCCCGCTGGTCTGGATCTCGGCCACTGTTGGTGGGTGGACTGTGATCCTGATGCCGGTGGTCACATGGTACCTGTTTTCGATCATCGACGCGATTGCGGGGCTGAACCTTGATAACGCCGATCCGGACGCATCCGATGACGACCTGTTCTGGTATCGCATGATCACGACCGCGTGGATGCCGGTGCAGTTTCTCACGCTCTTCGGGTTGCTATGGTACGTGCCGCAAGCCGCGCATCTGTCCGGCTGGGAGAAAGCCGCCGTCTTCTTCGGCGTCGGCGTCATGACGGGCACCATCGGGATCAACTACGCCCACGAGCTGATGCACCAACGCAATAGACGCGAACGCTTCTGGGCCGATGCGCTGCTGGCGATGGTGTTGTATTCGCACTTCCGGTCTGAACATCTGCTGGTGCACCACCGCTATGTCGCCACCCCGCGCGATCCGGTGACCGCACGCTATAACGAAGGGTTCCACCGCTTTTACCCGCGCGTGCTGCGGCAATCGCTGGTGTCCAGCTTTCAGGCCGAAAAATCGATGCTGGCACGCAAGGGCAAACCCTGGACCGACCTGAGCAACCCGTTTTTCAAATACTGGGCGCTGCAAGCAGGCTGCCTGATCCTCGCCGTGGTCCTTGGCGGCTGGGTCGGGCTGGGCCTGTTCCTGCTGCAAGCGGGCGTGGCGATCTGGCAGCTTGAGCTGGTGAATTACATCGAACACTACGGTCTGACGCGCAAACATCTGGGTGAAGGCAAATACGAACACGTCCAGCCGCGCCATTCGTGGAACGCGGCGCATATGGCGTCAAATTGGCTGCTGATCAATCTGCAACGCCATTCCGACCACCACTATAAACCCGACCGGCGGTTTCCCGTGCTGCAAACCTATGGCGACGCAGAGGCGCCGCAATTACCCTATGGCTACCCCGTCATGACAATGGCCGCGATGCTGCCCTGGGTCTGGCGGCGTGTGATGAACCCGCGGGTGCGGGAATGGCGCCGGACCTACTACCCCGAGATCACAGACTGGGCCGAGTATAACGCGGGCAAGACCTCCTACCCCCGCTGAACATCGCTGAACCTTCCGGACCGCCCGAAACGAAAAAGACCCCGCCAATGAAAGGCGGGGCCAAGGTGAGTGTCCTTATAGGCACGCCTTCTCATGAGGCGGCAAGGACACCGGCGGTGTTCGTAAATAGGGTGTGAAACTGGGGAGAGGCCTAGTTGGCCATCTCCGCCCGGATCTGCTGGCGCAAGATATCGATCGGCACGCGTTTGCCGTCTTTCTTGTAGCACCAATATGTCCAACCATTGCAGCTTGGCGCTTTCTCATAAGCCGCACCGACTTGGTGGATCGATCCTTTGACCTCGTTCCCGACAAGCGTGCCATCGGCACGAACCTTGGCGGAATACCGGCCGTTCAGGGAATAAAGCTCTTCGCCCGGGCGCAGCATGCCACGTTCAACCAGCTGGCCAAACGGCACGCGCGGCTCGGCGCGTTTCGAGGTGGTGGTCTGCAACGCTTCTTTGTCGAACTTGCGCACGGATTTTATCCGCTTTTCGGCAACCTTGCGATACGCCTCTTCCCGTTCGATCCCGATAAAGTCGCGGCCCAGCATCTTGGCAACGGCACCTGTGGTGCCTGTGCCAAAGAACGGATCAAGCACGACATCACCGGGGTTGGTGGACCCCACAAGGATACGGTGCAACAGGCTTTCGGGCTTTTGCGTCGGATGCGCTTTATCGCCCATCTCGTCTTTCAGACGTTCGTGACCGGTGCAGATCGGCAGCACCCAATCACTACGCATCTGGATACCTTCGTTCAGCGCTTTCAACGCTTCGTAGTTGAAGGTGTATTTGGAATTCTCGTCCTTGCCGGCCCAGATCATGGTTTCATGCGCATTGGTAAAGCGCTTGCCGCGAAAGTTCGGCATCGGGTTCGACTTGCGCCACACCACGTCGTTCAAGATCCAGAAACCCGCATCCTGCAATGCGGCACCAACGCGGAAAATATTGTGATAGCTGCCAATAACCCAGATCGCGCCATTGGGTTTCAAAAGACGCCGCGCGGCTTTCAGCCATTCGCGGGTAAACTTGTCATAGACGGCAAAGCTGGAAAACTGGTCCCACGCATCATCGACCGCATCCACCTTTGAATTGTCGGGACGATGCAAGTCGCCACGCAACTGCAGGTTATAGGGGGGATCTGCAAAGATAAGGTCCACCGACTCTGCCGGAAGCGCATTCATCGCTTCGATACAGTCGCCAGAAATGATCGTGTTTAAAGGGAGTGCTGCCGCACCCTTGGTCATCGTCTTCATAATAGCTGCCTCTTGCCCGGCACATTGTGTGCTCTTGGTTATCCACAAGATGCCCCGACAGACGATTCCTGGTCAATTTCTTTTTTGAATCAAGTGGTTAGTTATTTATCTTGATACAACATGTTGTGTACGGGTTTGAACAAACGTCTATGGTGTGGGGTCACACCAATTTTCTGCAACGCCTCCATGTGCTTTTTCGACCCGTATCCCATGTTGGTTTCCCAGCCATATCCGGGGTGCTGTTGCGCCAAGGACAACATGACACAATCTCGACATATTTTGGCCGCAATTGAGGCCGCGGAAATCGACTGCGACCGAGCGTCTCCCTTGATCACGGTTTCGGCAGGCAAGGTCAGATCGCGCGGGATCATATTGCCGTCGATCAACGCATAATCGGCGGGGATCTTCAGCCCCTCCAGCGCGCGCAGCATGGCAAGGTGGCTCGCCCTCAGGATGTTGAGCTCTTCAATCTCTTCGACCGAGGCATGGGCAACGCTGACATCTGCAACCTGCAAAAGCTCTTCATACAGGCGTTCTCGCGCAGGTTTGCTCAGCTTTTTTGAATCGTTCAGCCCCTCGGGAATGCGATCCGGGTCCAGCACCACGGCAGCGGCAGTGACCGGCCCCGCCAAGGGCCCGCGCCCCACCTCGTCCACGCCGGCGACCCGCTCAAAGCCGCGCGCATGGGCGGCCCGTTCAAATTCAAAATCTGGTTTCATGACCCGTGAAAACCCCAACCCGCACCAAAGCTCAAGCCCCGCCCAAGCGAATTGTGACCTTGCGAAGACTGCGATGTCACAATCGCAAAAGATATCCACAGCACATAAGAAAGGGAGGGATGCCCGAACATCCCTCCCTTCCCCGCCCGAGAGCATCGAAATGCCCCCGGTATTGGCACGCTGAGATTAACCGCGCGCCAAACTGTATCCCGCGCCACGCAGGCAGCGGGCGTCATACCCATAGCGGGTGCCCCGATGGGTCCGGATCTGCTGCGCGCATTGCTGCGGCAGACGGTTGGCATGACGGAAATTATTCTCAAGACAGCGGCGGCCGAACATCAGCACCTGACCGCGACGCGTGTCGAAGCTCTGGAAACACTGTTTGGGCAGCAGCTTGGCGTTTGCATGGGTGCGATGCTGCTTGCGCTTGTAGCCCTTGGGCAGCGGACGCGGCTCTACCCGGTGGCGCGATTGCGGCGCGCGGTAGACGGGCACGCGCTCGGCCCGTGGAGGGCGTGGGGCGCGGTACACAGTGTTTGGCGCATGGCGGTGCTTTGACACTTCCTGCCGTGCACGTTCCTCGTCGCGCTTGTTCTTGTCGTGAATGATCTTGCCGACAATGGCCACACCCAAAACACCGACCGCGATTTTTGCCAGATCCCTGTTGCGGTCGCCCGCGGCGGCGGGTGCAGCAGTAAAGGCGGTGATAGCGACGGCTGCGGCTGCAATCGAGGCGATGAATTTATGGTGCAATGTAAAGCGCATTGTCTGATCCTTTCGGTTGGGGGCAACATAGGAAGCACCCCATGCAAAGCCATCAAGAGCGAGGCCGTGGGATCAAACTGGCCGCACCCCCCTCAGACAGGCAATAACACCCCCCTGTTATCGAATAACAAAGCGGTACAGACCCAATGGATATTGAATATCCGCCCAGATCGGCGCAGTCTGATCGTCATGAAACACATCCTCCTTTCCCTGGCTGCTGCGGGGCTTCTGGCCCTCTCCGCCCCCTCTGCCCAAGCGGCGGAATGTTTTGCCGATTACAAGGCAAAGCAGGAAAACCCCTTGCGCCTGCATTATGGTGTGGCGCAGGTATCCGGTGACTGCAGCCGTGCCTCGGCGCAGGCCCAATTGACGGACCGGCTGGCTGCAAATGGCTGGACGTTGCTGACGATCGTCTCTGTCTTTGGCAAGGATGGCCTAAACCAAAGGAAAGCGAGTGCCGGACCAAATTTCCTCCGCTTCTGAGATGCGCCGCACGGGCGGGCGTTTTGTCGGCGGTGGTATCGCGGCCGTTGTGGCGATCATTCTGATCGGCGCAGGGCTGTTGCTATGGGCCTTGCCCGACGCCAATGCCTTTAACGCGCAGGTCGAACGCATCTTTGTCGAGAACGACGATCTGACTACTCAGGCCGAAATCAAACTGCTTGAAATTCTTGCACAATCGGGCACCGCGTTTTCAGAAACCCTGTCGAGCTACCGGATCGTGATCATCGTGCTGCTGGTCTTTGCGACGGCCATGCTGGTCGCGGCGCTGGTGTTCCTGATCATGCTCGTGGGCTTCAACCGCCGCATGGCGCAGATCGAACGGGTGGGGATACAAGTAAACTCGCTCCTGATCAGCCGCGAGGAAAACACCGTCTACCTCAACAACCTCGGCTTCAAACTGACCGCCGCCGCGATGGAAACGATGTCGGTCCTTGCCGAAGCGCGCATGGATGACGACGTGCTCTCAGGCTCCGAGATCGAGGGCATGATCTCGGGCCGGACCGCCGCTGATTGCGACGAAGCAGCAGGGGCCACGCGCATCAAACGTCTGCGCGATACATTGGGCAACCAGATCGTGTCGGAACTGCTGGTCAAGAATATCGCGCGGCGCGGCTATATGCTGGCCATCGACAAAGAGGTGATCAAGGTCATCTGACCTCTTCATTTTGCCCTGAAAACTCCGGGGGAGTCGCGCCTGCGCGACGGGGGCAGCGCCCCCTGCCCGGTCTCGTGTCATCCGCGACATTCACCCCCGCCTTGTCGACCCGCGCTTTATCAGCTCCACGCCGAGCCGGATATGCGGCGTTTGGATGGCCGCGCGGTCGGCGATTGCGTCCCGAAGCAGGGTCATTGCCCCTGCGCCGACCTCATAGCGCGGCGTCGCGACAGAGGTAATACCCGGGTTCAGGTGCCGCGACATTTCAAGGTCGTTGAAGCCGCAGATACCCAGATCGTTGGGGACGTTGATGCGACGGCGTTCGGCCTCGAACAGCGCGCCGGCGGCGAGGTCGTCGTTATTGCAGAACACAGCATCGGTGTCTGGCGCTTGCGCAAGAAGATCGCTCAGCAGTTGCCCGCCCATACCCACCGAGGACGGGTAGGTCGTCGTAATCACGCGGGTCGGGTCATACACGCCGCGCGCCTGCGCTTCGGCTGTGAACCCCGCAAGCCGCGCCTGCGAGCGCGGGTCCATTCGTGCGCCCAGAAATCCGGGCTTTTTGTACCCCGCATCAATCAAGTGCCGCGTGCCTTCGACCGCACCATCGTAGTGTGAGAACCCGATCAACAGATCAATCGGAGAGTCCGACACGTCCATAATCTGCACAACGGGACAGGGGGCGGACTTGAGCAGGGTCCGTGCGGCGTCGGTTTGGTCGATCCCTGCCACAATCAGCCCCGCCGGACGCTGACGCAGGAAGGTGCGCAAAAGGTTTTCTTCTTTGCTGGGGCTATAGCGGAAATTACCGATTTGCACCGATAGGCCCGACCCGTCGATCACATCGTAAACGCCGCGCAAGACGTCAGAAAACACCGCGTTGGTCAGCGATGGGACCAGCAGACCCACCACATTTGTCCGCTCGGACGCAAGCGCCGAAGCGGCTTGATCCGGTACATACCCAAGCAGTTCGATCGCAGCCTGAACCTTCTTTCGCACACCAGCCGAGACCATGTCGGGGGCACGAATCGTCCGCGATACCGTGATAGCGCTGACACCGGCCTCTGCCGCGACTTCATTCAACGTAACCCGCTTGTATTTAGTGTTCTTTTCCATGTGATGAAACCTATCACGTGCGCAGGTCCTTGTGAATAGTTGACAGATGACAGCGCTGTCATTAGCGTCCGCCCATCGTCACCGTTTACGGTCACGACTTTTTAGGGAGGATAAACACATGCGCTTTACCGCTAGGCTTCTGGCCGCAACCGCACTTGTCAGCGCCGGGCTGGCCGGTGCCGCTGCTGCACAAGATTTTTCGCTCAAGTTCCAGTCATCTGATCCGGCAGGCAACGCCAACTTCTTGCTTCAGCAAGAATGGGCCAAAGACGTCGCCGCCAAAACCGACGGCCGCGTCGAGGTCGATCTGCTGCCCGTTGAAACAATCGTCGCCCATACTGAATCTCAGGATGCCGTGGCGGCTGGCATTATTGATGGCCACGTCACTGATACCTCTTATTTCGCAGGGAAAGAGCCGGCGTTTGGTCTGATTGCCAATCCGGTCGGGGCATGGTCAGACCCGCAGCAGATGTTCGACTTTATGGAGAACGGCGGCGGCAATGAGCTGATGAACGAAATGCTTGAACCCTACGGTTTGCATTTCATCGGCGCGACCACCCCCGGCCTCGAGGCGTTTCTGTCGAAGGTGCCACTGGACGGTGTGGACGATCTGAAGGGGCTGAAAATGCGCGCCCCCGAAGGCATGGTGCAGAAAGTCTTTGCCGCGGCGGGCGCGTCTCCGGTCAACCTGCCTGGCTCCGAGGTGTTCACCTCGCTTGACAAGGGCGTGATTGACGCGGCGGATTATACCGTCTTCTCGACCAACCACGCGCAGGGCATGCATGACGTGGCGAACCATCCGGTATATCCCGGCTTCCACTCCATGCCGCTGGTCGAGGTGTCGATCAACAAAGGTGTATGGGATTCGATGCCCGAGGATATCCAAAGCGCATTGGTGGAGTCCGTAAAAGACTTCCGGCAGCTCCAGGTGTCGACCTTGGCCGAACGTGACATGGCCGCGGCGAAAGAAGCCGAAGCCAACGCCGATATCACCGTGCACAATTGGTCCGATGAAGAGCGTGCGAAATTCCGAGCCTTCGCCAAGACCGAATGGGAGAAGGCGGCCGAAGCATCCGACGCATCGCGCAAGGTCTATGACACGCTGACCGCCTATCTCGAAGAAAACGGGCTGCTGAAATAAGCGCCGAAGCACCAGCACCCTTCCGGACAGACCGGAGGGGTGAACGCTCGGGAGGGGCATATGCAAGACAGGACAGATCCCAACGTTGCGGCCAGCGCACCAGTGGATATTGACGCCCCCAAGGGGGCGATCCCGGAGGCCGGGCTGCTAGGGCGCGGCATCGACCGGATCGGCATCCTTTTTGCCTTTGCGATCCTCGCCTCTGCCGCGATCCTCGGGATCGAGGTGGTCTTGCGCTATGTCTTTGACGCCCCGACGATCTGGGCGCATGAGACGGTGATCTTTCTGAACGCCACCGCTTTTGTCTATGGGGGGCTCTATGTTGTATCGCGGGATGCGCATATCCGTGTGGTCCTGATCTATGACTACCTGTCAGCCCCGTGGCGGCGCATTTTCAATGTGGTGATTTCGCTGGTCTGCCTCGTGGCGACGGCCTTCTTCGGCTGGGCCGCATGGCAAAGCCTTGTGCGTGCGGTCTGGACGCCAACCGGTGCGATCCGGCTGGAAAGCAGCGGCAGCGCATGGGATCCACCCACGCCGGGGATGCTTAAAATCTTTCTCTTTACAATTCTCGTGGTCATGGCCGTGCAGTTCGCTGTGCTTGCTTGGAACTACATGACAAAACAGGACCGGTGATGGACCTTCTCGCAGCGCTGTTCGACTTTAAGGCCATGGGGATCGAAGTGGCGACAGGGGCGATGTTCGTCACCTTGTTCCTGCTGCTGATCACCGGCATGCCACTGGCTTTCGTGACCCTGCTCGTGGCGCTGATTTTTGCGCTTGGCTGGTTCGGGCCGATGGCCGTGCCGTTGATCACCAGCCGCATCTTCAGCTTCGTCAATTCCTTCGTCTTCGTGTCCGTACCGATGTTCGTGTTGATGGCCGCGATCCTGGATCGGTCGGGCATTGCACGTGATCTGTTCGACGCCATGCGCGTCGTCGGTGGCCGCCTGAGGGGCGGCATTGCGATCCAAACCTTGCTGGTCGCCGTGGTACTGGCCGCGATGTCCGGCATCATCGGCGGAGAGGTAGTACTGCTGGGTCTGCTGGCACTGCCCCAGATGTTGCGGCTTGGCTATGACCGGCGTCTGGCCATCGGCGTATGCTGCGCGGGCGGGGCCTTGGGGACAATGGTGCCCCCGTCCATCGTCTTGATCATCTATGGTCTGACGGCGTCCGTCTCTATCGGGGATCTGTTCACCGCGTCCTTCCTGCCCGGTCTGATGCTGGCAAGCTTCTATATCATCTACGTGCTGGTGCGGGCCTACATGAACCCCGACATCGCCCCGATCCCGGAACCGGACGAGACCTCGACAGCCGAGAAGATGCGTCTGCTCAAAGGGTTGATCTTGCCAATCATGGTGGTGATCTTTGTGCTGGGGTCGATCTATGGCGGCATTGCCTCGGTCACCGAAGCCTCTGCCATCGGGGTGATCGGCGTGACCCTGTCCACGATGATCCGCGGCGAATTCACCACAGAGCTGATGGTGGGCGCGGCCAAGCGGACCCTCGCGACCGTCGGGATGATCGTCTGGATCGGGATCGGCGCCTCGGCACTGGTCGGGGTCTTTAACCTGATGGGCGGCATCACCTTTGTCTCTAACCTGATCACCGGCGTGTCCGACAATCCAACCGTGATTGTCTTGTTCATGATGGCGATCCTCTTTGTCCTTGGGATGTTTCTGGACTGGGTAGGGATTGCGCTGCTGACCATGCCGATCTTTGTCCCGATCATTCGCGATCTTGGTCTTGATCCTGTGTGGTTCGGTGTGGTCTTCGCCATGAACATGCAGGTCAGCTTCCTGTCGCCGCCCTTTGGTCCCGCCGCCTTCTATCTCAAGTCGGTGACACCACCCGATATCTCTTTGGGAGAGATCTTCCGTTCTCTCCTGCCCTTCATTGCCCTTCAAATCCTCGCGCTTGCTATTCTCATTGCCTTCCCTGGCGTGACCGGCCGCTGAAAGACGAATTATGACCGACACCAAATCTCTGCGCTCCCGTAAGTGGTTCGACAATCTCGACGATCCGGAGATGACCGCGCTCTATATTGAACGCTACCTGAACTACGGGCTCACGCTTGAAGAACTGCGGTCAGGCAAGCCGGTGATCGGGATCGCGCAGACGGGCAGCGACCTGAGCCCTTGCAACCGCCACCATATCGAGCTGGCCAAACGGACCCGCGACGGGGTCATCGCCGCCGGAGGCATCCCGATGGAGATTCCGGTGCATCCTATCCAGGAAACCGGCAAGCGTCCGACCGCGATGCTGGACCGTAACCTCGCCTATCTTAGCCTCGTCGAAAGCCTGTATGGCTATCCGATCGACGGCGTCGTGCTGACCATTGGCTGTGACAAAACCACGCCGGCGCTGCTGATGGCAGCGGCGACGGTGGGCATGCCCGCCCTGGCCTTCTCTGTCGGGCCGATGCTGAACGGCTGGCACCGGGGCGAACGCGCAGGATCGGGGTCGGTGATCTGGCAGGCGCGGCAAGAGCTGGCGGCCGGCACAATTGACGCCGAAGAATTCCTCGAGATCGCGGCCTCTTCCGCCCCCTCGGTCGGGTTCTGCAACACGATGGGCACCGCGTCGACGATGAACTCCCTGTCAGAGGCTTTGGGCATGCAGCTGCCCGGCGTTGCCTCTATCCCCGCACCTTACCGCGAACGCGGGCAAGCGGCCTATCATACGGGAAAACGGATCGTTGATATGGTCCATGCAGACCTGCGCCCGGCCCAGATCATGACCCGCGAAGCCTTCGAGAATGCCATCGTCGTCAACTCCGCACTAGGCGGTTCAACAAATGCGCCGATCCACCTCAATGCCATCGCCGCGCATCTTGGCATCGCGCTGAGCAACGGAGACTGGGAGGAATTCGGCCACGCCGTGCCCCTCCTCGTCAATATGCAGCCGGTCGGCACCTATCTGGGCGAGGACTTCCACCGCGCGGGGGGCACAGCCGCTGTGATCGGTGAATTGTTGCGGGCCGGGCTTTTACCACATCCCGATGCGCTGACTGTGACCGGTCAAACGATCGCCGAACTCTACACCGACACGCCGATCCTTGATGAGGATGTGATCCGCCGCGCGGCGTCACCGTTAAAACCCAATGCGGGTTTCCTGAACATGCGCGGCAACCTGTTCGACAGCGCCTTGATGAAAACCTCTGCCATCGACGCGGGCTTTCGGGCGCGCTATTTCTCGAACGCACAAGAGGCTTTTGAAGGCCGTGTCGCGGTATTCGACGGACCAGAAGACTTTCACGCCCGCATCGATGACCCCGCGTTGGGGCTGACCGATGACAGTGTTCTGGTGATGCGTGGCGCAGGGCCCAAGGGCTATCCCGGCGGGGCCGAGGTGGTGAACATGCGCCCGCCAAGCTATCTGATCAAACAGGGCGTCCGCGCCCTGCCATGTATCGGCGACGGGCGGCAGTCGGGCACCTCTGGCTCGGCGTCGATCCTGAATGCGTCGCCCGAAGCTGCGGATGGGGGCGGGCTTGCGCTGTTGCAAGACGGCGATCCGATCCGGATCGACCTGAAACAGCGCCGCGTTGATGTGCTGCTGGATGAAACCGAGCTTGCCGCGCGCCGCGCGGCCCTTGACGCTGCGGGGGGCTATGCGCAGCCAGAAAGCCAATCCCCCTGGCAAGAGATCTTCCGCGAGAAGGTACGCCCCTTCTCCGAAGGTATGGTCTTTGAAGGTGCTACCGAATACCGCGACATCACCAGCCGCGGCCTGCCGCGCAACAACCACTAACCCATGCGCGACTTCGATATTATCTGCATCGGCGAACCGCTGGTCGAGTTCAACCAGATCAACGGGACGCAGTGGCACCAGGGATTCGGTGGTGACGTGTCAAACGTCGCCATTGGCGCTGCCCGCCTCGGCGCGCGCAGCGCCATCGCAACGCGCTTGGGCGACGATGGTTTCGGGCAAGAGCTTCGCAAACTCTGGAGCCGCGAGGGCGTCGATGCCTCCTGCGTTGCGACGGATGCATCGGCCCCGACGGGGCTCTACTTCGTGCGCCACGGGTCAGATGGGCACCGGTTCGAATATCGTCGCGCGGGATCTGCTGCCAGCAGAATGACCGCAGACAGCTTGCCTGTTGAGGCCATAGCGCGCGCCCGGTTCACCCATCTGTCGGGCATCACTCTGGCGATCAGTGCCAGCGCGCGCGATGCCGGTCTGGACGCGATGCGTATCGCACGGGCGGCCGGACGGCAGGTATCTTTCGATCCGAACTTGCGGCTGGCGCTCTGGCCCCTTGAGAAAGCCCGTTCCGTGATTACCCAAGCGCTCGGGCTGGCGGATATCGCGCTGCCTGGTCTGGATGACGCGCGCCAGATTACGGGTCTGGACACCCCCGAAGACATCGTGCGGGCATTTCATAAAATGGGGCCGGACATAGTCGCCCTGACCCTCGGAGAGGACGGCGCACTTCTGGGGCACGCCGGGACGATAACGCATATCCCCGGCGTTCGGGTCACAGCCGTCGACGCCACAGGTGCCGGAGACTGTTTCGACGGGGCTTTCCTGACCCGCCTGTCAAAAGGTGACACCCCCGAAGCCGCATGCCACTACGCCGTCGCGGCCTCTGCGCTGTCTGTCCAGGGCTACGGCGCCGTCGCCCCGCTGCCCGCAGTTGCCGACATGGCGGCGGGTTAAGCAAACGCCTGCGCGACGGGGGCCGCGCCCCCTCTGGACACTCCGTAATGCTTGACCCTAGGGTACGCCGAAACAGCACCAAGGATCATGCCCATGCCAGCCCCCTTCAACGCGTTCAAACAGGCTTTGAAACAAGGCGATACCGTCTTTGGCTGCTGGTTGGGTCTTGCGGACACCTATAGCGCCGAACTGATGGGGACAGCGGGTTTTGACTGGCTGGTCATTGACGGGGAACACGCGCCGAACGACCTGCGCTCTATCATGGCGCAGCTTCAGGTCCTTGAAGCCTCTGACAGCCACCCCGTTGTGCGCGTCCCCGTGGGTGAGACTTATCTGATCAAACAGATGCTGGATGCGGGGGCGCAGACCCTGCTGGTGCCTATGGTGGATAACGCCGATCAGGCCCGCCAGCTGGTGCGCGATGTCACCTATCCGCCTCACGGCGACCGCGGCGTCGGCTATGCGCTGACCCGTGCCGCGCGTTTCTCGCAGATCGCGGATTACGGCACCACGGCGGATGATGAGATCTGCCTGCTGGTGCAGGTCGAAAGCGTGAAGGGCCTTGAGAACCTGAATGCGATCCTCGCGGTCGACGGGATCGACGGCGTGTTCATCGGCCCTGCGGATCTGGCGGCTGATATGGGGTACATGGGCAATGCGCTCCACCCCGATGTACAAGACGCGATCATGACCGCGCTGCACAAGATACACGCGGCGGGCAAGGCACCGGGCATCTTGTCGACCCACGACGACATGACCCGCGACGCGCTTGAGGCCGGGGCGCAGTTTGTTGCGGTCGGGGCGGATGTTCTGCTGCTCAGCCACGCGGCGCAAGCGCTTGCGGGCAAATGGCGTGACACACTGACATGACACGCGGGGTAGCTTTGTTGGGGCTGGGCTATGTGCTCAGCCAGTTTTTCCGTGCCTTTCTGGCCGTGCTCAGCCCATCACTGCGCGTTGATCTGGGGGCCACGCCCGAAGACCTCGCCTTTGCGTCGGGGCTTTGGTTCTTCTCCTTTGCGGCGATGCAACTGCCTGTGGGATGGGCGCTGGATACAGTCGGGCCGCGGCGCACGGCGGCCAGCTTGCTGCTGGTGGGCGGAGGCGGCGGGGCGGCTTTGTTCGCGGTGGCGACGCAGCCGCTGCACATCAATCTGGCGATGGTTCTGATCGGGATCGGCTGTGCGCCTGTGCTGATGGGAGCCTACTATATCTTTGCGCGTGAATTCGCACCAAGCCGCTTTGTCGTGCTCGCCTCCGTCATGGTGGGCATCGGCACGCTTGGCAATCTCGTCGCATCCTATCCGATGGCGATTGCGGCGGAAACGATCGGCTGGCGCGCGTCGCTTTGGGGGCTTTGCGCCATCACCACGCTCACGGCGGTTGGCATCTGGAGCGTCGTGCGCGACCCCGCCACCCCCGAAGGGGAGCAACGCGGCAGCCTTCTTGGCGTGTTCAAGATCAAGGCGCTGTGGTTCATCTTTCCCATCATGAGCGTCAGCTACGCCCAGGTCGGCGCGTTGCGCGGGCTCTGGATCGGGCCCTATTTCGAGGATGTCTTTGCCGCGAACGCTCACCAGATCGGCTGGGCGACCCTATTGATGGGGATCGCGATGGTGGCAGGCAGCCTTGCCTATGGCCCGCTGGACCGCGTGATCGGCAGCACGAAATGGGTGATTGTCGGGGGCACGGCGCTGAACCTCGCGGCCTTGGTGGCGCTTATGCTTTTCCCCGACAGCGGCATCATTCTTGCCACGGCGCTGATGGCCGCTGTCGGTTTCTTTGGCGCGACCTATGCGGTGATCATCGCCCACGGCCGCAGCTTTATGCCGCCGCAGCTGGTCGGGCGGGGCATGACCCTGTTGAACCTGTGCAGCATTGGGGGCGTTGGCGTGGCGCAGTTCCTGTCGGGCCGCGTCTATGCGGCCAGCCAGCCTGCCGTCACCGCGCAGGCCCCCTATGTGATGATTTTCACCCTGTTTGCCGCGCTCATGGCAGCGGGTCTGTTCGTCTACCTGTTTTCCCGCGATGCAGGCGAATAGGCCGCGCCCCCTTCCCCCGCGGGCCCAAGCGGTATAAGAGGCCCGCACCATCACATTTTAGTATTGGAGTTTTAAGATGGGTTATCGCGTCGTCATCGCGGGTGCCACAGGCAATGTGGGCCGTGAAATGCTGAACATTCTGGCCGAGCGCCACTTCCCTGTAGACGAAATCGTGGCACTTGCCTCGCGCAAGTCTATGGGATCCGAAGTCAGCTTTGGCGACAAGACGCTCAAGACGAAAGACTTGGATACGTTCGACTTCACAGGCTGGGATATGGCGCTGTTCGCCGTCGGTTCGGAAGCGACCAAAAAATACGCGCCCAAGGCCGCCAAGGCCGGTTGCGTGGTCATCGATAACTCGTCGCTGTACCGCTACGATCCGGATATCCCGCTGATCGTGCCAGAGGTGAACGCCGACGCGATCCACGATTATTCCAAGAAAAACATCATCGCGAACCCGAATTGCTCGACCGCGCAGATGGTTGTCGCGCTCAAGCCGCTGCACGACCGCGCCACGATCAAACGTGTTGTCGTGTCGACCTACCAGTCGGTGTCCGGTTCGGGCAAAGACGGCATGGACGAACTGTGGGACCAGACCAAATCGATCTACAACCCCACCGACGACAAGCCCGCGAAGAAGTTCACCAAACAGATCGCCTTTAACGTGATCCCGCATATCGACGTCTTCATGGACAGCGGCGACACGAAAGAAGAGTGGAAGATGATGGTAGAGACGAAGAAAATCGTCGATCCCAAAATCAAGGTCACAGCGACCTGTGTCCGCGTTCCGGTCTTCGTGGGCCACGCCGAATCGATCAACATCGAGTTCGAAGAGCATCTGGACGAGAACGAGGCCCGCGACATCCTGCGCGAAGCCCCCGGTATCATGGTGATCGATAAGCGCGAAGACGGTGGCTATGTCACCCCCGTTGAATGTGCGGGCGATTTCGCAACCTTCATCAGCCGCATCCGTCAGGACAGCACGATCGACAACGGTCTGAACCTGTGGTGTGTCAGCGACAACCTGCGCAAGGGTGCCGCATTGAACGCCGTGCAGATCGCGGAACTGCTGGGCCGCGAAGTGTTGAAAAAAGGCTAAGCGCCCCCTGATCTTTATGTCGGGAAAGGCCAGTGCGATGCGCTGGCCTTTTTCATCTCCGGCATGTCCAGATCAACGCTGCCGCGGGCGCTTTGGCCATCAGGCGGCGCTCTGTTTGTCTGACAGCGTGGCAAAGTCGAACCACAGCTCTTGTTGCCGGTATCCGCCCTTGATCAGATGCCCGCGTCGCAGCACCTCGGGAAAGTCATCGGCCCAGTCACGGTAGCGGTCATTGCTCACGACAACCGCCCCCATCTCGCGCGCGGCGGTCAGGATGAAGGGATCGGCCGGCGATCCGCTTGGCACGACCATCACCTGATCCACCGGCAGCTTCAGCATCGCCGCCAGCGCCGCATCATCTTTGTAAGCGTTCGTCAGCAGATGCCCTGCGTTGGCATCAAAGACCACGCCTGTCTTGAAGCCAAGGTCTTTCAGAGTCCGCACCACGTCCTGCACGGGCGTGATCAGCGGCGTGCCGCCCCACCAGTACATGACGTTTGACCCGTCAATCACCACCGCCCCACGGGCACTGCGCCGGGATTGCCCCGCCAACCAGACCCGCGCCTCGCGCAGGAGCAAGATGGCGCTGGCGATGGCACAAGGCCCCGCCAGCAAAACCAGATCCCCCCAAACCGGTTGGGAGGTCGCGATGACCGTACCAATGATCGACACGGTCAGCAAAAGCGCAGGAACGATCACGCGCAGGTGCCGCCGGAACCGTCCCTGTCAGACCAGCCCATTATACGGGCCGGAACATCTCTTTATCGGCGCTATAGCACTCAAGCCCGCCCTCGCCGATGTTGTGCCACAGGCCATGCAACGTCAGCTCTCCCGCTTTGACCTGCTGCGCCACAAAGGGGAACGTCATCAGGTTCTCAAGAGAGGTCATAACAGCGTGTTTCTCAAGCTGGCGCGCCTGCTCTTTCGGGTCTTCGATGTCCGAAACCGCATCGTATTTCGGGCGCAGGATATCCATCCACCGACCGACAAAGCTGTCTTTGGCATCCAGCGCTGGCGCGTTGCCTTTGCACATGTCCAGACAGCCCTGCACACCGCCACAGCTGGAGTGACCGAGCACGATAACATGCGCGACTTTCAACGACTGAACCGCATATTCAACCGCGGCCGACGTCCCGTGCTGCTGCCCGTCAGGCTGGTAAGGTGGCACCAAGTTGGCGATATTACGGTGAATAAAGAATTCACCCTGATCCGCCCCAAAGATCGATGTTACATGCACCCGGCTATCGCAGCACGAAATGATCATCGCACGAGGATGCTGCCCGTCGCTGGCCAAACGGCGGTACCATGCCTCGTTTTCAGCGTAACTGGTTGCTTTCCATCCGTGATACCGTTGAACCAGATAATTCGGGAGCGGTTTCGCGTTATCCATCTCTGTCTCGCCTTTACTAAATTTTAGCCAAAATACTCTGAATTCGCATCGTATTCGAGCGAAAACGCACACGGCCGTAAACGAATTGGACATCAATTGGCCGACATAGTGCAGATGCGCTGTGGGGGCGTAATGATGAGGTGACTCTAATGTATGTATTGCAAATGCGGCCAGTCGAACAAGTCCGCGTAGATCAGGAACGTCTGGGTATCCTGTATGACCAACTGGGTGAATCAGGGGCCGAGGATGTCGTCTGTCGCGCGATGGAGGAATTGGCCCTGCGCATGTCCCACTGCGACCGTCTGTATCAGGCATCCAACTGGCTTGAGCTGCGTAAAAACTGCCGGTCGCTGATTGCGATTGCCGAACAGGTCGGGCTGCAAAAGCTGGCAAACGTCGCGGGGGATGTGATCTGCGCGATTGACCAGAACAGTCACGTCGCGATCGGGGCGACGCTCACGCGGCTGATCCGCATCGGCGAACGGTCGCTGACCGCGATCTGGGACACACAGGATGTGACCCTTTGACGGGCTTGCAGCGCCACAGGATACGTCTAGGCTGCGCGCGACTATCACGCACGAAAGGCCCAGCCCTATGTCCGCTCTCTTCGCCGATCCCTCCGCCGCTGCGATCCCGCTGCATCTGATTACCTCCGATGCCCTGCCTGACTGGCTTGAGGGGCAATCCGATGCCACACGCACTTGGGTCGCGGCACAGGGGTTTACGGGCGCGTTGGGGCAGGCGTTGACGCTGCCGGGCGAAGATGGCGCGCTGCGCATGGCTCTGGCGGGATACGGCACGGCCAGCGCCCGCAAACGGGGGCGCTTCCATCTGGCAGGTGCCGCGGCAAAGCTGCCCAAGGGCGACTATGACCTGTACGCCGACCTGCCCGCGGCAGAGCGCGCGGTGGAGGCTCTGGGGTGGCTGCTCGCGTCCTATCGGTTTGACCGCTATGCCTCGCAATCTCCGATGGCCGCCCGCCTTGTTGCCCCCGCTGGGATCGACGCCGATCACATCCGCGCCCTCGCCGAAGGGGAAATGCTGACCCGCGACCTGATCAACACGCCCGCCTCGGATATGGGCCCGCCCGATCTGGAAGCCGCAGCACGTAAACTGGCAGATCAACACGGGGCGCGGATCTCTGTCATCACGGGCGACGATCTGTTGGCACAGAACCTGCCGCTGATCCATACCGTCGGCCGCGCCGCCGACCGCGCGCCCCGGCTGATCGACCTGACCTGGGGCAAAACCGGGAAAAAGCTGACCCTGGTGGGCAAAGGCGTGTGTTTTGACACCGGTGGGCTGAACCTGAAACCCGGCGCGTCGATGGGCTTGATGAAAAAGGACATGGGTGGCGCGGCGGCGGTGCTGGGTCTGGCGCATATGATCATGGCCACGGGGATGGACCTGCAACTGCGCGTGCTGATCCCCGCGGTTGAAAACGCGGTCTCCGGCAATGCTTTCCGCCCCCAAGACATCCTGACCTCGCGCAAGGGCCTCACGGTCGAGATCAACAATACCGATGCCGAAGGCCGGTTGGTGCTGGCCGATGCGCTGGCTCTGGCGGACGAGGACAAACCCGATCAGATTATCTCTATGGCGACGCTGACCGGTGCCGCACGGGTCGCCGTGGGCCCCGATCTTGCCCCCTATTTCAGCGACGATCCCGATTTCGTCGCCGCGTTGGAATCCGCTGCCACCACCCACGCCGACCCCGTCTGGCGCATGCCCTTCCACACGCCCTACGAGCCGCTGATCGAACCCGGTATCGCCGATCTGGATAATGCCCCCTCGGGCGGGTTCGCGGGCTGTATCACCGCCGCGCTGTTTCTGCGCCGTTTCGTCACCGACAGCCCCTATGCGCATTTCGACATCTACGGCTGGCAACCAAGCGCCGCCCCTGCCCGCGCCAAAGGCGGCGTGGGTCAGGCCACACGCGCGCTGCATGCCAGCCTCGGGGCGATCTTGTCAAAATGACCGACCGACGCCTGCATCCCGACCCCAAGCGGATCACCGAAAAGACAGCGGCGCAGATCACCCTACCGGTCGTTGATCTGAACCGCAGCCCCGACGGCCCCCGCGACCGGCAAGCGCTCTTGGGTGAGGCGCTGACCGTGCTGGATCGCACCGATGGCACCGCCTATGTGCAACTGACCAAGGACAACTACTGCGGTTACATATCCGAAACCGCCATCGGCCCTGCGGTCCCCCCGACTCACGTCGTCACCGCACCCGCCACCCACGCCTATACGCGTGCCGATCTGAAATCACCGGATGTCAGCAGCCTCAGCTTTGGCAGCCGCGTTATGGTGACGGGAACGGAAGGCCGATTTGCCCAGACCTCGCTTGGCCATATCCCGACCCAACACCTCGCCCCGCTGCCGCACGCTTTCCCGGACCCCGCCGCCGTGGCAGAGCTGTTTCTCGGCACGCCCTACCTCTGGGGCGGGAACAGCCGCTGGGGGATCGATTGCTCGGGCCTCGTTCAGGCCGCCTTCCTCGCCTGCGGCATTCCCTGCCCCGGTGACAGCGACCAGCAGCAGACCAGCTTTGCCGACCCCGTGGCAGGTGCAGGCCCCGTCCCGCGCGACATCCGACGCAATGACCTTCTGTTCTGGAAAGGCCATGTGGCGCTGGTCCTCGACCCCGCCACCATGATCCACGCCAATGCGCATCATATGGCCGTCACCCGCGAACCCATCCAGGACGCGCTGACCCGTATCGCCACAACCGACGGCCCGCTGACGGGGCACAAACGGCTAAGCCCTTCCAAATGGCCTTAAATCCATCCGCCCCCTCGTCCGGCGCGACGGTCTAGGTGTCGACGGCGCGGATCATCTTGCGTTCCAGCACGCGCAGCACGGCAGCCAGATCCTGACCGCGGCGCAGCACCTGCCCATTGGCCCCGATCACCGCGTACATCCCCTGCTTTAGCCGCAGCTTGGGGCGTTTCTCGATCCGGTAAAGCGGCATCTCTGCAGTGCGTCTGAAGATTGAAAACACCGCGACCTCGCGCAGCGAAGAGATTCCATAGTCGCGCCATTCCCCCGCCGCGACCATGCGCCCATAGAGCGACAGGATCGGGCCAAGCTCCGTCCGGTGAAAGGAAACCTGTTCGGGCGCGCGTTCATTCTGCGGGTGTGAGGGATGAATATGCACTGTCATGTTTTGACAGTTGCGCCCTTCGCCGCTCAAATCAAGAGAGCCACCGATCAATTCTCTTGAAAGCGTTACATTATCTGTGCAAGCATCCAAATTGTGAAACATAAAGGCCCGCTATGACCCCGCAACTCCGCGCCGAAAAATCCGCCGCTGCCATGTGGTCCACCGATACGGCCAGCCAGTCTTTGGGGATGCGCATCGACCATATCGCCCCCGGCGCGGCGGAGCTGTCGATGGTGGTCACCGCGGCCATGTTGAACGGCCACGGCATCGCCCACGGCGGGTATATCTTCACCCTCGCCGACAGCGCCTTTGCCTTCGCCTGCAACAGCTACAACCAGCTTGCCGTCGCCCAGCAGAACCAGATTTCCTACCTCGCACCGGGGAAGGCTGGCGAACGGCTGCACGCGGCGGCGCGCGAACAATCCAGAACCGGACGCTCCGGCGTCTATGACGTGACAGTCACGGGGGAGGACGGGCGCACCATCGCCTTGTTCCGTGGCCTGTCACGCACCATCAAAGGCCACCATTTCGAGGAGGAAATGACCCCATGAAAGACCTCACGCCTGCCCGATCATCGCTTGACCCGATCGAGCTTGCCAGCCGCGATGAAATCAGCGCCCTGCAACTGGAGCGGCTGAAAAAATCCCTGCACCACGCCTATGCGAATGTGCCTTTCTACCGTCAAAGCTTTGATGCCGCAGGGGTCCACCCCGACGATCTGAACGACCTGAGCGATCTGGCGAAATTCCCCTTCACCGTGAAAACCGACCTGCGCGACAACTACCCCTTCGGCATGTTCGCCGTGCCCCGCGACCAGCTGGCGCGCATTCATGCGTCCTCGGGCACCACCGGCCAGCCGACGGTTGTGGGCTACACCAAGAATGACCTCGCCACTTGGGGCAGCGTCATGGGGCGGTCCTTGCGCGCGGCAGGGCTGAAACCCGGCGACATGCTGCACAACGCCTATGGCTACGGGCTGTTTACCGGAGGGTTGGGGGTGCATCTGGGGGCAGATAGCCTTGGGCTAAGCACCGTACCGATCTCGGGCGGGATGACCCCGCGACAGGTCCGCCTGATCGAGGATTTCAAACCCGACGGCATCACGGTCACACCCTCTTATGCGCTGTCGATCCTGGATGAATACGCCCGTCAAGGCATCGATCCGCGCCAGTCTTCGCTGCAAGTAGGTATCTTCGGGGCCGAACCCTGGACCAATGCCATGCGGCTCGAGATTGAACAGGCGTTTGATATGCACGCTGTCGATATCTACGGCCTGTCCGAGATTATGGGCCCCGGCGTGTCCTGCGAATGTGTCGAAACCAAAGACGGTTTGCACATCTGGGAGGATCATTTCTACCCCGAGGTTATCAACCCCGAAACCGGGCAGCCCGTGGCCGATGGCGAACAGGGGGAGCTGGTCTTTACCTCGCTCACCAAAGAGGCGTTTCCCATCATTCGCTACCGCACCCGCGATCTGACCCGCCTGCTGGCCGGCACCGCCCGCAGCATGCGCCGGATGGAGAAAGTCACCGGCCGCAGCGACGACATGATCATCCTGCGCGGCGTCAACGTCTTCCCCACCCAGATCGAAGAGGCGCTGATGGCCACCCCCGGTCTCGCCCCGCATTTCCAGATCGAGCTCAGCAAGCCCGACCGCATGGATCAGATGCGGGTGCTGTGCGAATGTGTCGACGCCACCGTCGACGATGCCGCCCGGCAAACAGCGGCACAGCAGCTGGCCGCGCAGATCAAGGAAACCGTGGGCATCAGCGTGATGATCGACGTGGGCGATGTGAACACCATCACCCGTTCCGAAGGCAAAGCGGTGCGGATTATCGACAACCGGCCCAAGGGCTAAGCCGCGTAGCGCGCCAGAAATACATCGACCGCGCTGTCTACCACGCGGTCGATCTCTGCCTGAGAAATCCTGTCGATGATACCGAAGGTCAGTCTCAGCCAGACATCCCCCTTGCAGAGCTCTCCGAATTGGTCGGCCGCCAGTAGCGGGTCCTCCATACGCAACTGCCCACGGGCGACGGCGGTCTCGAAATACCCCGCCATCTCGCGCCGCACCACAGCTGGGCCGGAGTTGTAAAATCGCTGGCCAAGCTCGGGGAAGCGGTCACATTCGGCCACGCATAGGCGAAACATCTGGTGACCAAAGGTCGATGTGATGAACCCCAACAGATGTCGACCGGCCAGCCCCAGCACCACACGCGGCGGCGCATCGGTGTCGATACTTTCGAAAGCCTGCCGTGACTGACGGGCACATTCGGTATCGGCGACCTCCATGAACAACAGACGTTTGTCGGGGAAATAGCTGTACAGCGTCGCCTTGGACACGCCGGCGGCACGGGCAATCGCATCAACGCTCGCGCCCTCAAACCCGTCCGCCATAAAGACATCACGCGCCCCCGCAAGAACCTGATCGAATTTACGGCCCTTGCGAACCCTGGTCTGGTCAATGGTCATGAAGGCTCCGGCAGTTTGAAAGGGAGAGTATAAACTGAACCGTTCAGTTCCAAGTCCCAAATGCAGCCGCCCGCCCCAAAGCCTGTGTATTTGCGTCACAGCACTGTTGCCCCGTTGCACGAAGCACAGCCAGCCGCTACCAATTTCACATGCTGGCGATCTTTCTCAAGACACTTCCCTTTTTCGCGCTGATCGGCTTGGGCTATTGGGCCGGGCGCACGCGGTTCTTCACGGCAGAGGCCACGGCCTACCTGACCAAATTCGTCTTCTACTTCGCCCTCTCTGCCATGCTGTTCCGCTTTTCCGCCAACCTGTCCTTGGCCGAGGTCTGGGACAGCCGCCTTGTCGCGGCCTATCTATGGGGCACGGGCTTTGTCTATGGCATCGCAACGCTGGTCGGCTTTCTGCGCCGCCTCGATGTCCCCGCCACCGCGATGGAGGCCCAATGTGCCGTGATCGGCAACACCGGCTTCCTTGGCGTGCCCATGCTGACCCTGCTGCTCGGGGCAGAGGCAATCGGCCCCGTCGTGCTGGCCCTGGCGGTGGATCTGATCGTGTTTTCCAGCCTCATCGTGATCCTGATCACCGGGGCGCGCGATGGTCAGCTGAGCCTGCGCGCCCTGCGCACGATTTCCGTGGGGCTGGCGAAAAACCCGATGATCGTCGCCATGACCCTTGGCTTTATCTGGTCCGGCCTTCAGATCCCGATCCCTGATCCGATGAACGAATTTCTGGCCATCCTCGGCGGGGCCGCGACCCCCGGCGCGCTTTTTGCCATCGGGGCATCGCTGGCGACGAAATCGGCGGAAAAGCTGCATGTTGCCGGCTGGCTGTCATTTTGCAAACTGGTACTGCACCCGTCCTTTGTGGCCTTTGCCGCGCTGTGGCTGTTCAACGTGGACCCGTATAAGGCGGGCGTGATCATCGCCACCGCCGCGCTGCCGGTCGCGGGCAATGTCTATATGCTGGCCCAACATTATAACGTCGGGCCGCAACGGGTGTCTGCCGCAATCCTTGTCTCGACACTGCTCAGCATCCTCAGCGTCAGCCTTGTCATCGCGTGGGTCACCGCGCTTTAGCCTTCACCCTTTCGCAAATACTCAGCCAGCGCAGCGTCCTGCCCTTGCCGCGCAGACCGAGGGCCGATAGCCATAGACCAACCACACACAGGAGACGCCCGATGAAAACGATTTCCGAAAACGCCAGCTTCCGAGGCACCCAAGGCGTCTATTCCCACCGTTCCACCGCCTGTAACTGCGACATGACCTTTGCGCTATTCCTGCCCGAAGAGGCGCAGCAGGGCCCGGTGCCCTTGATGTGGTTCCTGTCGGGGCTGACCTGCACCCATGAAAACGCGATGACCAAAGCGGGGGCGCAGGCATGGGCCGCGGAACACGGGATCGCGGTGGTCTTTCCCGACACCTCCCCCCGCGGTGACGATGTGGCCGACGACGACGCCTATGATCTGGGCAAGGGCGCGGGCTTCTATGTGAACGCCACCCAAGACCCATGGGCACCGCATTTCCAGATGTGGGACTATATCGCCGACGAACTGCCGGCGCTGCTGGGTGAAAACTTCGAGCTGGATATGGACCGGCAGGCGATCTGCGGTCACTCCATGGGTGGCCACGGGGCGCTGACGCTGGCGATGAACCTGCCGGGGCGGTTTACCTCGGTCTCGGCCTTCGCGCCGATTGCACACCCGACCAGCAGCGACTGGGGCCGCAAACAGCTGGCAGCCTATCTGGGCAGTGACGAGACGACCTGGGCCAAACATGACGCGACGCTTTTGATGGCGGAACGCGGCTTTGACGGGCCGATTCTCATTGATCAGGGCACCGATGATCAATTCCTTGATCTGCTGAAACCCGAAGCATTGGCCGAGGCGATGGCGAAAGCCCGCCAGAACGCCACATTGCGAATGCAGCCGGGCTATGATCACAGCTATTTCTTTATCTCGACCTTCATGGAAGACCACATCGCCTTCCACGCCGATGCGCTTTATGCGCGATAGGGCGCGGCGATGACGGTGCTTTATATCGACGCGGACGCCTGCCCCGTGAAGGCAGAGGCGGAACGCGTCGCCACCCGCCACAAGGTGCGGATGTTTGTGGTGTCCAACGGCGGGCTGCGCCCCTCGCAGAACCCGCTGGTCGAAACCGTGATTGTCCCCGATGGCCCCGACATCGCCGACATCTGGATCGCCGAACGCTGCGGCCCCGGTGACGTCGTGGTGACCGGCGACATTCCCCTTGCCGCCCGCTGTGTCGAAGCCGGCGCGCGGGTGCTGAAACACAACGGCGAAGCGCTGACCGCAGCCAATATCGGCAATGTGCTGGCGACGCGTGATTTGATGGCCGACCTGCGTGCCGCGGACCCGTTTCGCCAGGGCGGCGGCAAAGGGTTTACAAAGGCCGACCGCTCCCGTTTTCTGGACGCGCTAGAACGCGAGCTTCGCGCGGCACAACGATAGGGCAAGGGCGGCGCAGGTGCCCCCGCCGACCCGGCAAAAGGAAGAGCACATGAAACCAGCGGCAGTCGTCTTTGACATCGGGAATGTGCTGATCGAATGGCAGCCCGAACGGTTCTATGACTCCGTAATCGGAGAGGACCGCCGCCGCGCCATGTTCGCCGAGGTAGACCTGCACGGCATGAACGACCTTGTCGATAGCGGCCAGCATTTCACCGACACGGTCTATGCCGCCGCAGAGGCCAACCCCGCCTGGCGCGATGAGATCCGCATGTGGCATGATCGCTGGATCGAAATGGCCGCCCCCGTGATCCCCCGCTCTCTCAGGCTGAAAGAGGCGCTGCAGGCCAAGGGCGTGCCGGTGTTTTCGCTGACCAATTTCGGCATCCAATCCTATGATCATGCGGCAGAACACTACCCTTTCCTGCGCGCCTTTGACCGCGATTTCATCTCGGGTCATATGGGTATGATCAAACCCGACCCCGCGATCTATGCAGCACTCGAGGAAGGATCGGGCCTGTCCGGCGACGCGCTTTTGTTCACCGACGACCGTATCGACAATATCAGCGCCGCCAACGCCCGCGGCTGGCAGACCCATCATTTCACCGGGCCGGACGGTTGGGCTGACAGGCTCGTCGCTGCGGGGCTGCTGACCGAAGCAGAGGCCGCATGACCCAGTTCGACATCATCCCCTTCGACGCCGGCGACGCCCTGCTGGACTGGATCGGCCTGACCGACGCACTGGCCCAGGGGCACAACCTGCCGCGCGCCGAAATCGCGGATACGTTTTTGTATCGGGGCAAGGATACCTTGCTGAACCGCGCCGCATGGATCGACGGGTTGGGTTTGGCGGTGAAATCCGCCACCATCTTTCCCGACAACCCCGCCAAAGGGGCACCGATGGTGAACGGCGGCGTGTCGCTTTACGCAGATAATCACGGCGCGCTCGAGGCTTTGGTAGATTTTCACCTTGTGACCAAATGGAAAACCGCCGGTGACAGCCTGCTCGCCGCGCGCAGGCTTGCCCGCCCCGACAGCCGCAAAATCCTGATCGTCGGCGCGGGCACCCAAGGGCGCGGGCTGCACGCTGCCTACCGGGCGGCGTTTCCCGATGCCGAATTCACGGTGTGGAACCGATCCGCCCCCAATGCTCAGGCGATGGCACGTGATATCAAAGGGCTGCGCGTTGCCGATGATCTTGAGGCCGCGGTGCGCAACGCGGACATCATCACCAGCGCCACCATGTCGACCGAACCGCTGATCAAGGGCGCGTGGCTGCAACCCGGCCAGCACCTTGACCTGATCGGTGCCTACCGCCCCGACATGCGCGAGGTGGATGATACGGCGCTGACCCGCGCCCGGGTCTTTGTCGACAGCCTCGACACCACGGTTGATCATATCGGAGAGCTGAAGATCCCGATCGCCCAAGGTGTGCTGAGCGCAAGTGACATCGTCGCGGATTACTATGATCTCGGTGCGTTCACCCGCCAGTCAGAGGATGAGATCACCCTGTTCAAAAACGGCGGCGGCGCGCATCTGGACCTGATGACCAGCCGCTATATCCTTGACCGGTGGCGCGCGCGCAGATGATCTGGTTTCTTCTCATTGCGGCTCTGATCATCGCAATCCCGCTTGTGATCGAACGCAACCGTGCCGAAATGGAGGACGCGGACCGCGGCAGCGCCCTTGGCCAATTCGCAGAGCTGCCCGACGGGGTTACCCATTACGCGTGGACCGGCCCCGCCCAAGGCCCTGTTGTCGTTTGCATCCACGGGTTGACCACCCCCAGCATCGTCTGGCGCGCGGTGGCACGTGGGTTGGCGTCGATGGGGTACCGGACTCTCACCTACGACCTTTACGGGCGCGGGTATTCCGACCGCCCCTCCGGCCCGCAAGATCGCCAGTTCTTTATCAAACAGCTGCAAGACCTGCTGGAAGATCAGGATGTCACCGGCAGCTTTACCCTGCTGGGGTATTCCATGGGCGGCTCTATCGCGACGTGCTTTGCCGCCGCTTTCCCCGAACGTGTCGAACGGCTGATCCTGCTGGCGCCCGCAGGGATGGGGCTGGTGCCGAACAAGCTGGTCGACTTTATGGCCAAAACCCCGCTGGTCGGCGATTGGCTGATGCTGGCGCTGTTCCCGCCGACCTTCCGGCGCGGCATCAGGGCTGAACGGGACATCCCCGTACAGGTCCGCCACATCCACGACCATCAGGCCGAACAGCTGGACTATAAGCACTATGTTCCTGCGGTGCTGGCCAGCCGTCGCGGTATTCTGGCGGATGTGCTTCGGGATGAACACCGCGCGATCCGGACGCATGATATCCCTGTGCTGGCGCTTTGGGGGCAGGATGATCAGGTGATCCCCGCGTCAGCCATCGGCAGCCTTGCCGAATGGAACCGCGCCGCCGAACACGAGGTGATCAAAGGCGCGGGCCACGGCCTACCCTATACCCATGCGCCCCAGATCATTGCAGCGATCAAGGCACATATCGACACGGCGGATAAGGCGACAGATTAACTCGTCACCAGCCCGGGCAACCGCTTCTCGCGGATGGGCAAATGGATCAGCGCGCTAAACGCGCCCACGGCCACACCGATCCACCACACGGCGGTGTAATCGCCGTAAGCGTCATGCATCCGCCCGCCCAGCCAGACCCCCATAAAGCTGCCCAACTGATGGCTGAAAAACACGATCCCATAAAGCGTGCCCATATAGCGCAGCCCATAGATATGCGCGACCAGCCCGCTGGTCAGCGGCACCGTCGCCAACCACAATGCGCCCATCCCGATAGAGAACAGGATGACCGACACCGGCGTGATCGGCAGTAGGATAAACAACGCCGCAATCACGGTACGTCCGGTATAGATCGCAGCCAGCAGGTACTTTTTGGAATAGCGTTTGCCCGCCCACCCCGCCAGCAATGTTCCGGCGATATTGGCCAGACCGATCAGGGAAATCGCCACCGCACCCAGGGCAGAGGTTGTTGTGATCCCGATGTTATGCAGCACGCCACCCGCAAGGATCGGACCGCAAAGTTCGGTCACGAAGGCAGGAAAATGCGCGGTGATAAAGGCCAGCTGATAGCCGCAGGAAAAGAAGCCGATAAAGATGAAGGTAAATGTCGGGTCGCGCAGCGCCTTGCCCAGGATTTGCGACAGGCTTTCCTCCAGCTCGGCCTTGCTGGCCATCGCGGGGGCGCGCATCAACGGCAGCGTCAACAACATCGCCATGATCGCGCCCGCAAAGACAAGGAAGGTCGCCTGCCAGCTGAGGAACCCCAGCAACCATTCCGCCACTGGCGCACCAAAGACCTGACCCGCGCTACCCGCCGCCGTGGCAATGGCCAGCGACATGGACCGGTTCTCGGCCGTTGAGGCGCGGCCCACCACGGCCAAAATCACGCCAAAGCCCGTTCCCGCGATCCCGAAACCCACCAACCACGCATAGGTTTGGTGTTCAATCGGTGACACCGAATTGGCCGACAGCACCAGACCCACGGCATAGACCACGGACCCGATGATAATGGCGCGGCGGTCTCCGATCTTCTCGGCCATCGCGCCAAAAATCGGCTGGCCGATGCCCCAGGCGAGGTTCTGGATCGCGATCGCCAGTGAGAATTCGGAGCGGAGCCAGCCGAACTCTTCCGCGATGGGGATCTGAAAAACGCCAAAAGAGGCACGCACGGCAAAGCTCACCATGATGATCAGACACCCGACGATCAGCACCGGTGTGAAGATTGACGTATTTTTTTCCATGATGACCCCCGAAGCACGTGCCGCCACCGTAGCTTTGAAACCGGGGCCGTCAATTTCAAAACTGCGCGCATATCGGCCTGCGGGGGTTCTTCCCAAAGCCTGTGGCACATTGTAAGCCAAAGGCATGACTGATTTACGCACCATTTACGATAACCGCGTTGCCGACGGCAGCCTGTCGCCGGACCCCGCGCAAGAGGCCGTGCTACCAGAGCTTGACCGCATTCGCAGCGCCTTGATGGCCCCGCAGAAAAAGGGCTTTTTCAAGCGCGCGCCCGAGCCACCGCAGGGTCTGTATCTTTGGGGTGGTGTGGGTCGCGGCAAGTCGATGCTGATGGATATGTTCGCGGCAAATATGGGCGATGTGCCAACGCGGCGGGTGCATTTCCACGCGTTCATGCAGGAAATTCACAGCGCGATGCATGAGGCGCGGAAAACAGGCGTCGACGATGCGATTGCGCCAGTCGCAGCCGAGGTCGCAAATAGCGTGAAGCTGCTGGCCTTTGACGAGATGCAGATCACCGACATCACCGACGCCATGATCGTTGGCCGGCTGTTTGAAGCGCTTTTTGCGGCTGGTGTGGTGGTGGTGACAACGTCGAACCGGATACCGGATGATCTGTATAAAGACGGTCTGAACCGCCAGATATTCCTGCCCTTCATCGAATTGATCAAAGAGAAGATGAAGGTGATGGAGCTTGCTAGCCCGCGCGACTACCGACAGGACCGGTTGGCGGGTACGAAATCCTATTTCACCCCCGTCAACCCAGAGAGCCGTGCCGCGATGAATGCCGTCTGGGATGATCTGGCTGGCGGCCCGGGGGAGGAGCTGATCCTGCGGGTGAAGGGGCGCGATGTTGTCGTGCCGGAGTTTCGCAACGGTGTCGCCCGCGCCAAGTTCCACGCGCTATGTGGTCGGCCCCTAGGGGCGGCAGATTATTTGACATTGGCAGAGGCCGTGCGCGTGTTGATGCTGGACGATATCCCCAGTCTTGGCCGGTCAAACTTCAATGAAGCCAAACGCTTTGTGACCCTGATTGACGCGTTATACGAGGCTAAGGTGAGGCTGATCTGCTCGGCCGCGGCCGAACCCGAAATGCTATATCTGGAGGGGGAAGGCACCTTCGAGTTCGAGCGTACGGCATCGCGTTTGCGCGAAATGCAGGGGGAAGGCTGGGGCGCTTAATTGCGCCGCCGCCCCGGGGTGTACCCATCCCGCTGTAGATCGACTGCAGCCAGATAGAGTGGCGCGGCCTGATTGTGGTAAAAGGCGACGGATTGGCGGATCTGCTGCCCGTCGCGAGCATGATCTTGATCGCCGTCAGTCTGGCGCGCGGCCAAAGCCTTGCGTTCAGCGACAACAACCGCCGTCAGCAAACCTGCCGTATCCAGCGCACCAGAGGCTGTCGTAAGCGCCGGTGGTACCTTGAAGTCGCCTTTGGCCGCCGCGCTGTTCAGCAAAGTATCAATATAGCTGTCCGACCGTTCCGTGCTAATCGCCCAGATCAGGTAGGATTCAAGCACTTGGCCGCGTTTGCTATCATCGAACGATTGGACGATCGCGCTGACTGCATCGCCCACGTCAAAGGAAGCGTCCTTGTGCATCTTGTTGAGCAGCGTCGCAGGCGACAGCGGCACAAAGGCTGGCCCACCGGAGGCCAGATACGCCACCTGTCCATTAGCATAGCCCTGCGCGGCGTCGTGGCCCCCGGAAGATCGCCAGTGATCGACGATAAAGGTCACACCGACAAAGATCGTGAGCAGACGGAGATGGCCGAACACCATCCTGCGCAGCGCAAGGAAATTCTGATACGTATTGGTCATTGCATTGGTCCCCCCAAAGGCAAAAATGTTACCCTCGGACCTTAGGACGCAAATTCCCTACAAATCGTAAATATAGCCAATTCTAATTGTTAAAAGGCTATCCGTTTTCCCGCAAAATTGCGCCTGCCAGATAGAGCGAACCGCAGATCAATACCCGCGCGTGGGGCACCTTCGCGACAATGGCTGCAAGGGCTTCGGCGACGCCAGGTGCCTCTTGCGCGGTCAGGCCGACGTCGATCGCTGCGCGCGCGGTTTCGGTGGCCGGCAACGTCGCTGCTTCACCCGGGATCGAGACGGCGAACAATTGTTCTGCATGACCGGCCAGAGGGCGCAGATAGCCGCCGATATCCTTGGTATTCAACATGCCACAGATCAGGAATGTGGGGCGGGCGGGCATCTCTTCTAGCACCGCCGCGATGGCGTCGCCCGCAGCAGGGTTATGCCCGCCGTCCAGCCATAATTCGGCCTGCGGCGCTGCGTCAATCAGCGGTCCGTGACGCAGACGTTGCATTCGGGCGGGCCATTCGGCGCGGGTCACAGCGGCCTCGCACGCTTGCGCGGAGGCCCCCAATTGCCGCAATGCCGCCAAAGCCGCACCGGCATTGGAAATCTGGTGCATTCCCAACAGGTTAGGCTTGGGCACGTCCAGCAGCCCCGTGTCATCCTGATAGACCATGCGTCCCGCTTCGGGGGCCACATGCCACTGCTGACCATAGGCAAAAACGGGGGCGTGGTGGCGTGCCGCCTGCGTCTCTATCACCTCGAGCGCGGCATCTTGTTGCGGGCCGACGATACAGGGAACGCGGCGTTTGATGATGCCGGCTTTTTCACCCGCAATCTCTGTCAGGGTCGTACCCAGAAACTGTTGGTGATCAATCGACACCGGCGTGATGACGGTCAATGCGGGCTGGTCGATCACATTGGTCGCGTCCAGACGCCCGCCAAGGCCGACCTCAAGCAGGGTATAATCCGCCGGAGTACGGGCAAAGGCCAGTAGCGCGGCGCAGGTTGTGATCTCGAAATAAGTGATGCTCTCGCCGTTGTTGGCGGCGTAACATTCATCCAGCATCTCGGTCAGCGCGGCTTCGGAAATTAGCTCTCCGGCAAGGCGGATGCGTTCGTGAAAGCGCGCCAGATGGGGCGAGGTATAGGCGTGGACGCGGTGGCCATCCGCCTCGAGCCCCGCACGGATCATCGCCTGTGTCGACCCTTTACCATTGGTGCCGGCAATATGGATCACAGGGGGAAGGTCGTTCTGGGGGTTGCCCAAAGCGTCCAGCAGCCGCCACATGCGATCCAGCGTCAGGTCGATAATCTTGGGATGCAGCGCCATCATACGCGCCAGCACTGCATCCGATGTGTTCTGCGTCATTTCGCCTTGGGTTCCGCCGCTTCGGCTTTGGGGGTCGCATCGGGTTCTGGCGTCAGCGCATGGGCAATATCGCCGCCTTCGGTCGGCGCAGGCAGATCGCCGCGCACCGCGGGGGGCAGTTTCATCAGCATCCGCGTGATGTCGATCAACTCATCCCGCATCTGGGTGCGCGGAGTCACGCGGTCCAGCATGCCGTGGTCCAGCAGATATTCGGCGCGCTGGAAGCCTTCGGGCAGCTTTTCGCGAATGGTCTGTTCAATCACACGTGGGCCGGCAAAGCAGATCAGCGCATTGGGTTCCGCAATCTGGACATCCCCCAACATCGCATAGCTCGCCGTGACACCACCGGTCGTGGGGTGGGTCAGAACGACGATATAGGGCAGCCCCGCTTCTTTCAGCATCTGCACGGCGATGGTGGTGCGCGGCATCTGCATCAGGCTCAGGATGCCTTCTTGCATACGCGCGCCACCGGCGGCGGAGAAGAGCACCAGCGGGCATTTCAGCTTAACCGCTTTTTCAGCCGCGGCGATGATGGCATTGCCGACATACATGCCCATGGACCCGGCCATAAACGAGAAGTCCTGACCTGCCGCGACGATCGGCGTGCGGCCGATTTCACCGGTGGCGACCAGCATCGCTTCGGCTTCGCCCGTTTGTTTCTGGGCGGCCTTCAGACGGTCGGGGTATTTCTTCTGATCGCGAAAATGCAAAGGGTCCGGCGTCGGCGCGGGGACTTTGACATCGGTAAAGATGCCGCCGTCGAACAGCGCCTTGAAGCGTTCACGCGGGGTAATCGCCATGTGGTGACCACAGCTGGTGCAGACGTTCAGGTTGTCCGACACCTCGCGGTGGAACAGCATGGTGCCGCATTCTTCGCATTTCGTCCACAGATTGTCCGGCGTCTCGCGACGCGAGAAGATGGAGTTAATCCGAGGACGGACGTAGTTGTTGATCCAGTTCATGGTGAACCTTTGCTTCCAGTTTCGCCTTCCAAATAAGCTGACGCGCAGTAAATTGCAATCAACGGCGGATCGCCAGCCGTGCGGCAAGCCAGCTGACCAACATCAGCGCAAAATCGACAGGCAACCACGCGCGCAACGCGTCAACATCATCCATCCCGAAGGGGGTCAAATACAGCGCCAAACCCGATAGGTCATCGGGCAGAGAGGTGATGACGATCGCCGCGACATTATTGCAGAAATGCACTGCAATGGCTGGCCCCAGCGACCCCGCCCGCGCGGTCAGATCGGCCATCAACATCCCGAAGACACCGGCCCAAAGTGCTATGACCAGCGCATTTTCGCCGGCTTGATCGGGAAGATAGTGCCCAAGCGCGAAAATCACGGCCGGCAGCACCATCCACACCAGCGGAGAGTTGAACCGTGCCGCCAACTGCTGCTGGACATAACCGCGAAAGACGATCTCTTCGGCGCTGACCTGTACCAGCACCCCGAGCAGCGAAAACGGCAGCAGCATCAGCCATGTGCCAAGCGCGAGGTTGGGCACATAGGGCGCGCCAAGGTTCCACGGTGGCAGCAAATAGGTCACCGCACCAAGCAGCACCAGCATCTTGAGCACGGCCCAGAACTGCGGCACCACCAGCCCCGACGGGCCGATCAGGCCACGCACGGGACGTTTGTGGATCACCCGTGTCACCACGGCCACGCCGACAATCATCAACCCGAAGCTGCCAAGCAGCAGGAACATCGCCATCGGCGTCTTGCCTGACAGCAAGCTGTCATAAAACCCGTCCGCACGCGGCCCCATCAGGTTGAACAGGGTGGTGAACATCAGGTTGTTGAGCAGCAGGTAGATCGCGGTTGCCGCAAGAAACCCCAAGATCAGCCGCCACAGCGCCGCCGAGGGGATCGCAGGGGCGACAAAGGCTTTGTGGGCAGCGTATCGGGTCACGCGGGGTCATCTCCTACGGGCGGGGGCAAGGCTTCGTCTTCGCGCGGGATATCCACCCGTGCCGCACGAAGCAAGTCGGCGGCGTTGGTCAGATGGCTTGATACCGTGCGTAGAAGGCTCAGCAGGATCACACGGTCGTTTTCAACCACCGACTTGAATTGATCCGCGCCGATCCGAAGGAAACGGCTGTCTTCGAGGGCGACAAAATCCATCTGCCGCGGCTCGTTCACGATGACCGCAAGGTCACCGATCAACCGCCCCTTTTCGACGGTCGAGACGTGATGCGCCAACCCTTCGGGGTCGCGCCAGCTCAGCTCTCCCTTGCCCGACAGACAGAGGTAGACCGCATCTGGCCGTTGGCCTTGAGCAAAGACCATCTCGCCCTGTGCGACGGTGTACCACTGCGCCGCAAAGGCCAGCAGGCGTTGGTTGCGCGGGTCGAGGTTGCCGAACAAGTCATTGCGCGCGATGATCCGCAGCTTTCGTCGCAAATCGTCCGAGATGCTGTCGTCCTGACTGGGGATATCAACCTGCGCCAGACCGTCAATGCGCCCGCCACGGATCTTGATGTACATGTCGAAATCGTCAGGATTAACAAAGGAGCTATCCATGTAAATCTGGGTCGTCTCGGGCAGCAGTTCGCTGACCTTGTCGCGCAACCGTTGCAGGCTTTCTGCGTCATGCCCCGCAAGCGACTGGTTCAGGATCAGGATATCGGGTCGTTTCATCGCCGCGCGGCTGAATCCGGCGCGTTCCTGAAACATCATCGCGATATTTGACCCGCCGATGCTGACCGGCAGATCAAAGACGTTGAGCGCGACGTCCTGTTGCAGCCCGTGTTTCTTGAACACGTCCGACACCACATCCAGAACCAGATCCGCCTGAAGCCCCGCCACGGCGGAAATCCGGCCATACAACACGTTTTCGAGTATCGTCAGACGCGGCAGATACTGGTCAGGTGTGATCGGCACGAACATATCCCGCGCCCGTTCGCGCATCTCGGACCCCTGCTGCTTACGGATTTTCAGGATCTCGTCCTTGAAGGTCGCAGGGAAAGCCGGGCCGATCTGTTCGGCCGTGAAGGCAAAGGGCACGGTAAGCAGCAACGAGAATTCATCCTCGCTCAGCGCTTCATCCCCTTTGGCGCGACGCCGTAGCGCGATATCGACCAGTTGTTCGTACAGTTCTTCCTCGATGCCGAGAGCGGTGAACAGCGGGTGGTCGGTGCCATCACGACCAAAGGTCTGGTGCAACGTTTCTACCAGCGTCTGTGAAATCGCGATGCCCTGCTCGGCCAGACCCTGTTCGATGATCATCGCCAGAAAGCTGCGTTCAAGCGCCAGACCCGCCTGCGAGATGCTGCGGATGGGCGCGGCGAACATCAGGTTCCCCCCAAGCGGCAGCGCCGGGTTGAACCGATCTGGGTCAAAGCGGTGCACCACCTTGTCCAGCCCTTGCTCTTTCAGCCGCTCGTGCACCTCGTCGCGCAGGGCAACCACGCGGGCCGCAAGCTCGGGGTGTTTTTCCGGGTCCATGCGATCGGCGGCCATGCGACGGAACATCATGTCCTGTGTGCCAACGGCGCTGGCCAGCTCATACCACCAGTCGTTGATGTCCTCGCGGGTGCTCAGATCGGCGAGCCCGGGGTCCAGCCAATCCGCCTTGGTGCTGTCCAGACTATTGCCCGACCGCTTTGTCTCGATCGCGGCGCGGTCGGTTTTCATGGGGTCCCAGAGGACGGTTTTCGGGCTCGACCGCAGAGGCATCAGCAGATTGTCCCCGACGGTGCCCTGAAACAGATAGGGGTGCGCATCGGAATAGCCGATCCGCGCCGCAAGCACGGCCTGATGCAGCTCTGCCAGATTATGCCCCGCCATCGTGATCCGCCCGCGGCTCGGCACGGCCTCGCGCACCAAAAGCTCTGCCAGAGCGTTGCGTTCGGATTGGTTGGGCATCTCAAGCGCGACGCGCGCGCCTTTGGGTATTTCGAGGTTTAGATCATCCAGGATCGTGTTCCCGTCCGGCGTGCGCAAAGACACATGTTCCAGTACGATAGGGCCGCGCAGATGCGGGACTTCATCGGGCTCGCCTTCGAACAGGCGCGCGTCGATCTCGCCCCGCGGGGCGAAACGTTCAATGACCACATCCCACCGCAGCGACATGTCCTGCGTCTGGTTGTAATAGGTCAGCAGTTCCTTCCACGGGCTCGACAAATCCTTGTAGGCGGCCAAGGCCGCGACCAGCGCGCCCACCGTGATCTGCCCCTTGATCGCAAGATAGCCCCCAACGGCATAGAAAAAGAACGGTGTCAGCTGGGTGATGAAGTTGTTGAGAAACTTCATGAAGAATTTCTTCTGATAGATCTGGAAGCGGACCTCGAACAGCTGGCCCAGCCGGTCGGTGAACAGCGCCAGACGGTAGCGCCAGCCGCCGTTGGTGCGCAGATCGGTGATACCGGCGGCGGTCTCGCCGATTTCAGACGACAGGTGCCGCACTTCCTTGATGCGCTGTTTGTTCAGCAGGTTGATCTGCCGCTGCAGCATCGGGATGAGATACGCCTGCAACGGGATCAATGCGACGCCCGCCAACCCGAACCACGGGGATTGCAGGAAGAGGAACAGCAGGATGATCAGCATCTGCCCCGCCTGGAACACAGGCTGGGCGACCGCATCGCCCATCAACCCGCCCATCGGCTCTGCCTCCGAGGTGACCATCGACACCAGCTCACCCTGACTGGTGTTTTCGAAATAGCTGCGCGGAAAACGCATCATCCGCGCGATCAACTGATAGCGGAAGCGACGCAGTAGCCGCTCTGCCAGCACCCCCTTCATCGTGTTCAGACGCATCTTCATCAGGCCGTGGATCAGCACCGAGAAAAGATAGGCAAAACACAGCACCATCAGGAACTGCACCTGACTGAACGACATCCCGAAAACGTCGATCACATCGGTCTCTGCCCCAATGGCATCGTTGATGATGCGCTTGGGCAGTTCGAGGGTGATGTAGAGGATCGGGAAGGTAATCAGCGTGAGGACAAGCAAAACCAGTTGGTCACGACGGGAGTATTTCCAAATAAAGGAAAAAATCGAATGCTCCATGCAGGGTCGCTTTCGCTAGGGGCGGCACAGAGCCAAGGATTATTTAACACCTAAGCCCAAGGCCCGCGCTGTTCAACTGGTGGCTTGAGCCTTGCAGCGACAGGGCTGGGTGGCTATTCCGGTGTAAACGTCCACTCAGGGAGGCCTGCCACATGTCCACCAACACCCGCTTTGATAAATCCAGACTGCCAAGCCGGCACGTGACCGAAGGGCCAGAGCGCGCACCGCACCGGTCCTACTACTACGCAATGGGCATGACCGAAGAAGAGATTCACCAGCCTCTGGTGGGTGTGGCAACCTGCTGGAACGAAGCGGCCCCCTGTAACATCGCGCTGAACCGTCAGGCCCAGGCGGTCAAGGTCGGCGTCAAGGCGCAGCAAGGCACGCCGCGCGAATTCACCACCATCACCGTCACCGACGGGATTGCCATGGGCCACGAGGGCATGCGCTCTTCTCTGGCGTCGCGCGAAGCCATTGCCGACACGGTAGAGCTGACAATGCGCGGTCACTGCTACGATGCGATTGTCGGCCTTGCGGGCTGTGACAAATCGCTGCCGGGCATGATGATGGCGATGCTGCGGCTGAACGTGCCGTCCGTGTTCCTCTACGGCGGGTCGATCCTGCCGGGCAAAGTCCCGGAAGGGGCCGATGTGCCTGCCGATTTCGCCAGCCGCGACCTGACTGTGCAAGACGTTTTCGAAGCCGTGGGTAACTATCAGAACGGCAGCATGTCGCAAGCCGCGCTTGAGGTTCTGGAACGCGTCGCTTGCCCGACAGCCGGTGCCTGCGGGGGCCAGTTCACCGCCAACACCATGGCCTGCGTGTCCGAGGCGATCGGTCTGGCGCTGTTGAACTCCTCTGGCATGCCTGCGCCCTATGAATCCCGCGACGCCTATGCGGCGGCCTCGGGTGAAGCCGTCATGAACCTGATCGAAAAGAACATCCGCGCGCGCGACATCTGCACCCGCGAAGCATTCGAGAACGCGGCGCGCATCGTGGCCTGCACCGGCGGATCGACCAATGCCGGTCTGCACCTGCCCGCTATGGCCGCCGAGGCGGGTATCGACTTTAACCTCAGCGATGTATGCGACATCTTCCGCGACACGCCTTATTTTGTCGACATGAAACCCGGCGGGTCGCATGTGGCAAAAGACCTGTATGACGCGGGCGGCGTGCCTGTTGTGATGAAAGAACTGCGCAAGGCCGGCCTGCTGCATGATGACTGTCTGACCGCCTCGGGCCTGTCCATCGGTGAAGAGCTTGACAAGATCGAACGCGAGGCCGACGGCAAGGTGATCCACGCGATCGAAACACCGATCAGTAAGACCGGCGGCGTCGTTGGTCTGAAGGGCAACTTGGCACCCGAAGGGGCCATCGTGAAAATCGCTGGCATGTCCGAAGAAGACATCGTCTTTACCGGTCCGGCGCTGATCTTTGAATGTGAACAAGACGCGTTCGAAGCCGTGCAAAACCGCGCCTATAGCGAAGGCGACGTGTTCGTGATCCGCAACGAAGGCCCCGCTGGTGGCCCCGGCATGCGCGAAATGCTGGCGACCACGGCGGCCCTGTCCGGTCAAGGCATGGGCAAAAAGGTGGCACTGATCACCGACGGCCGTTTCTCCGGCGCGACACGGGGTTTCTGCGTTGGTCACGTCGGCCCCGAAGCCGCACATGGCGGACCGATTGCCTTGCTCAAACAGGGCGACATGATCACGCTGAACGCGATCACCGGTTCGATCTCTGTCGATATCTCGGACGAGGAAATGGCAGAGCGCAAAGCGGCTTGGCCCGGTGCCCGCAAAACCAACTATCAAAGCGGTGCACTGTGGAAATACGCGCAGCTTGTGGGCCCAACCTATCTTGGTGCGGTGACGCATCCCGGCGCGAAGGCGGAAACACATGACTATATGGACCTGTAAAGGTCCGCTTGCCGCCTTTGGCGTGATGCTTCTGACCGCCTGCGAGGGCGGTCAGGGGCTTGGCGCGTCCTCGGGTGCCGCCAAGCCGCCGTTGTCACGCGCGAAAATGGCCGGAGGGGTCGAACTGGTCGCCCCCGATGGTTTCTGCATCGACCAAACCAGCCTCGAGGCGCGCTTTGCCGTGATTGCACGCTGTGACGGATTAGGGGCCCCTGCCTCTGCGGGGTCAGCACCGCGTGGGTTGATCACGGTCAGCCTGACCCAGTCCAAACCCGGCTCCCTGCCAAGCGCCCAGCAGATCGCGGCTGAAACCTCGCTCCAGAATGTGAGCGATGTGGAGAAAGGCGAACAAAGCGTCACCTTCCGCGCGCAGGGGCGTATTCCTGTCGGTGGGCTTTCCCCCAAACAATGGCGCGGCGTCGCACGGATGGGCACTCAAACCGCCGGTATCGCCGTCTACGGCCCCGAACGCGGCGAGATCGTCAGCGCCTCTGGCCGAAGGGTTCTGACACAGTTGATCACCCGCAGCATCGACGCCAGTGCACCTGCAAAAACCACCGTCGCGCAACGCAACTAGCGCGCCGGCCCCCTTGGCCCATTTCATTTGTGCCCCCAGGCCACAGGCGGTAGGGTACGACCAACAACCCATTCGTAATCGGGGCAACAGGCACATGCGCAAACTCGGGAAAAAGCTGATCGACAGCGCCTTGATCGCGCGGTTTACCCGCCGCTGGTCCGCCAAAGCCGACCGTGCCCCCCAGACAGAACTGTCCGTGCTGCGCAAACAAGCAGGCCAAGCGCGCGCCTTGCGTCGGCATCTGGACAAGCTGATCTACACCGCCGAAGACCGGCTTGCCCTGCCCCGCATCGGCTCTAACAAGTTCTCTCGGCCCCATAACACCGATTGGTCCTGGCGCCCGCAGCTTTGGCGCGCGCCCTTGACCAAATCGGGGCTGTCGTCGGTGCAATCCAAGGCGACCATGGGGGATGAGGTCTCGATTTTCCACGACTGCTCCCTGTCCGAACTCGGCATCCGGCAAATCCGCAACCTCGAAGAAAACCATCTCGCGCCCTATGGGCTTCGGCTTGAGGTCTACCGTTTCGACGGGTCTTTCCTGTCGCTGGTGCTGGACCTTCAGGATGATTGCGTTGACGGGATGAAGCGCACCCATGTCCTGCGCGTGGACGCTGTGATCGAGATGGAAAAACCGATCGAGATTTTCGCCCGCCTGAACATCCGCCACGGGCCTAACACCGAACAAATGGTGCAGGAACTGCCGCTGAACAAATCCGAGGTCACGGCAGAATTCGACCTCGCCTATTCCAACCTGAACGAAAAACGCGTCGAGAAAGCCTGGATCGACCTGATTTTTGAAGGGCCCGAAATGAACCAGATCATGCTGCGTGACCTGACCTTTTCGCGCCGCCCCCGCGCCCAGTTGTAGGAGCCCCGCATGAGCAACCTGACCCTCACCAAAACCCAGATGCGCGACGGCACCTGGCAAGGGATCGTGACCGGCGCGGACGATAGCAAACCCGATCTTGCGGTCACCCATGCCGATGCCGATGTCGCGGGGGTGCAGTTGGAACATGACGCGTCCTCGGATCACTGGGTGCTCAGCATCCCTGTGCCCGCAGCCGCAATCGCCGATGGGCTGCATACATTGCTGGTGGTCGACCGCGCGTCTGGCGCGACATTGGCCAGCATCACCCTGATCGGGGACGAGGTCACCGGCCCCGATTTGCGCGCCGAGGTGGATTTGCTGCGCGCCGAGCTTGATATGCTGAAACGTGCGTTCCGGCGGCACTGCGTCGAAACGACCTGACGGCGCTTGCTTGCTTGCCCCTGTGACGCGATGTATCCCTTGGCAAGACTGAGCCCTTCAGAGGACCCTCGTGATGGCAGTGAAAAGACGGACTATCGGCGTGATCGGCCTTGGCAACTTTGGCTCTACGGTCGCAACCGAGCTGCAGCGTTTTGGCAACTACGTGATCGGCGTGGACCTGAACGACCAACGCGTCAGCAACCATGTCGAAAAGCTGAGCCAAGCCGTGATCGTGGACGCCCGCGATGATGCCGCCCTGCGCGAGGCCGGGTTGGGCGACTGTTCGATGGCGTTGGTCGCCATGGGCAGTGATCTTGAATCAAGCATCCTGTCGGCCATCAACCTGAAACTGCTGGGCGTCGAGACGATCTGGGCCAAGGCCAAGACAAAAACGCACCACCGCATCTTGTCGAAACTGGGGGTCGACCGTGTGATCCACCCCGAAGTCGAAGTCGGCCAGCATATCGCCCAGGTGATCCACAACCCCTTGGTGCGCGACTATGTCAGCCTTGGGAACGGGTACCACGTGGTCAACTTCCGCATCCCCGAAGCGCTTGAGGGCAAATCGCTCGAGACGTTGTCATACGGCAAGAAGTTCGACCTGCGCTGTCTGGGGGTGATGCGGGGCACCGAATATATCGGTCGCGACGGGTTGGACTGCACGTTGCAACGGGACGATCTATTGATCCTGCTCGGGCAGCGCACCGACCTGCGCAGCTTTGCGGCAAGCCTTTGAAGCTCTTTTCAAAGTCACAGAAAAGCGCGTGGCGGCTTCTGCCCCCGCCCGCCGTGCTTGTGTTGATCTATCTGACGATGGTGGTTCTGGGCGGATTGATCCTGTGGACTCCACTGGCGAATACTGAGGGGATCAGCCTGTCGGACGCGCTGTTCACCTCTACCTCTGCTGTTACGGTGACGGGGCTGGCGGTGGTCGATACCGGCACCGCCTTTACCGGCTTCGGGCAGGCGGTCATCGCGCTTTTGATCCAGATGGGCGGCTTGGGGTTGATGACCTTTGCCGTTCTGGTGCTGTCTGCACTTGGTATCCCTTTGGGGATGCCGCAGCGCATTATCCTGCGCGAGGACCTGAACCAGCCGAGCATCTACAATCTGACCTCGCTGGTGATGGCGATCCTGAAGATCGCCATTCTGGCAGAGCTTATCGGCGCTGCCTTGATGGCCTTTGTCTTCGTGCCCGAATTCGGTCTGGCGCAGGGGCTTTGGCATTCGGTGTTCCTAAGCATTTCTGCATTCAACAATGCGGGGTTCGCGCTGTTCCCTGACAGCCTGAGTAACTGGGTCAGCGATCCGATTATCAACGTCGTGATCCCCGCCCTGTTCATCATCGGCGGCATCGGCTTCATCGTGCTGGCCGATATCTGGGAAAAACGCAGCTGGCGACGGCTCAGCCTGCACAGCAAGCTGATGCTCACCGGCACGGTGGTGTTGATCCTGCTGGCCTGGGCGCTGTTTGCAGCACTGGAATGGCGCAACCCCGCGACCTTGGGCCAGTTCGGCAACCTTGGCAGCAAGCTTTGGGCCAGTTGGTTTCAGGCCGTCACCCCACGGACAGCGGGCTTTAACACGCTTGATTACGCAGAGGTTCACGAGAGTACTGCCTTGATGACCATGACGCTGATGCTGGTCGGCGGCGGTAGCACGTCGACGGCGGGCGGCATCAAGGTGACCACGCTCATCGTGCTGATCCTCGCCACCGTGGCCTTCTTCCGGCGCAGCACCAGCCTGCATGCTTTTGGTCGGTCGATGGGGCCGGATGAAGTGTTCAAGGTCATGGCGCTGACCACAATCAGCATCCTTCTGGTCCTGACGGGCATCTTCATCATGTCGATCAAACATGACGGAGAGTTTATCGACCTCGCGTTCGAGGCAACATCGGCCTTTGGCACCGTCGGCCTGTCGCGCGGTGCCACGGCAGAGCTTGATAGCACCGGCCGCGCGATGATCATGCTGATGATGTTTCTGGGCCGCGTCGGCCCGCTGACCATCGGGTTCTTTCTGGCGACGCAATCGGTGCCCCGCGTGCGCTACCCCGAAGGCAAGGTCTATCTGGGCTGAACACCCGCCCTTGGCCCAACAAAAAGACCGGCCCGCCTATCTTCGGACCGGTCTTTAATGCGAACGCGTGATCGCCGCGCTTACTTCTTCGGGCCTAATGCGGACAGACCCTTGAGGATGTCGATGGCATAGGCCAGCTGGTAATCCTCTTCGCGCAAGGACGCAGCTTTTTCGGCCTTGGCGCGGTCTTCCATGATCTGGTCGACCTGATCGTCGGTCAGGCTGTCGTTGTTCAGGCTGCCGCGCAGGTCTGCTTCGGACCGCAGGGGGCGTGCTGTTGCATCCTCTTCCTCGGTGTCCGCAGGCTGTGCCGGTGGCTGGGCGACGATGATGTCGGGGGACACGCCAAGTGCCTGAATAGAGCGGCCCGACGGCGTGTAGTACCGCGCTGTGGTCAGGCGCATCGCCCCTTCACCGCGCAGCGGCATGATCGTCTGCACCGACCCTTTGCCAAAGCTTTTGGTCCCGACGACAATCGCGCGACGGTGGTCTTGCAGGGCACCGGCAACGATCTCGGAAGCCGAGGCAGAGCCGCCGTTGATCAGCACCACAATCGGCTTGCCTTCGGCCAGATCGCCGGGGGTGGCGTTGGTGCGGTCGCCTTCCGCGGCATCACGGCCACGGGTGCTGACGATCTCGCCTTCTTCAAGGAAAGCATCCGACACGGCGATAGCCTGATTCAGCAGACCACCGGGGTTGTTGCGCAGATCCACGACAAAGCCGCTGACATTCTCGATGCCGCCGGCGGCCTCGACCTGCTCTTCCAGACCCTCTTTCAGCTTGGGGTAGGTCTGTTCGTTAAAGGTGGTGACCCGCAGCACAACCGCGTCGCCTTCGGTACGGGCGCGCACCGCGGTCAGCTGGATGGTATCGCGCACCAGCGACACGTCGAAGGGTTCGGTCTCGCCTTCTCGCACCACGGTAATCTCGATCTCTGACCCCACCGGGCCGCGCATCAGCTCGACCGCGTCATCCAGCGTCAGCCCCAGCAGGCTTTCGCCGTCCACATGGGTGATGAAATCGCCCGCTTCGATACCCGCTTCAGAGGCAGGCGTACCATCAATAGGGGAAACGACTTTGACGAAACCCTCTTCCTGCGTCACCTCGATGCCGAGACCGCCGAATTCACCACGGGTCTGGTCGCGCATCTTCAGCGCATCTTTCGGCGACAGGTAGCTGGAGTGTGGATCAAGCGAGGTAAGCATGCCGTTGATCGCGGCCTCTACCAGCTCTTCGGTGTCGACCTCTTCGACGTATTGCGCGCGGATGCGTTCAAAGATGTCGCCGAACAGATCAAGCTGTTCATAAACGTTGCTGTTCTTTTCAGTTTCCTGTGCCAGCAAGGGGCCCGCAATCTGCGTCGTGGCAATTACCCCTGCCAGCGTACCGCCCACGGCAGCCATCACGAACTTCTTCATCGTTTATCCATCCTTATCAGTTCGGAACCAGTCTGACGGGTCCTGCGGAACATTGTTCTCTCTTACTTCTATATAGAGCGTTTCTGAACGCTCCACGCCAGCCCCATCACCATTTGGTGACAGCGCCTGTTGATTTACGCCGGCCGGGCCGCCCATAAGGCCAATCGGCGTCTCTGCCCCGATCACCTGCCCTGCCTCGCCATAAACCACATCCAGCCCTGCCAATACAAACAACGCCCCGGCCCGAGGTTCAAGAATGACCACGTTTCCAAGGTCCAGCAGCGGGCCGGTGTAGCGGATTGTCGCCGCCGTCGGCGATGTCACGATGGCACGCGGGCGGGTCGCGAGGATAATCCCGGGGCGCGTCACCCCCGCCGCATCGGTTTCATTGGCGCGGCGCAGGATCACGCCCTGTACCGGCAAGGTCAGGTCGCCCTTCCGCCCTTCGAAATCGGCGGGCGCATCCGCAATCGGGTCCGAGGTCATCTCGGACAGGCCGCTGGCGAACCCCGATAGCGTCTCCGAGGTCGAGATCAGGATCGCGGTGCGCACCGGGTCTTCGTTGAAGCGTTTGGGCAGATCGGTCCGGTTGGCCATCGCCTGATTAAGCTCTGTCCGGGCGCGCTGGATTTCCGTCAGCCCGTCCTGCAAGCGCTGTGCCGCATCGGTCTGAAGCGCCCGCAGGGTCTGCACGTCTTCAAGATCCTGCCGCAAGACATCGGCGCGGGTGTTCAGGGCCGGTGTCAGCTCTGCCAGCAGCATACCCGCGCGTGCGGTGCCAACGGGCCCTTCAGGATGCAGGAACAAGGTGGGCGACGGGTTACCGCCGATGCTTTGCAACACGCCCAGCAACTGCGCGACCTCGCCATCGCGGGCTTGTAGCTTCTTGCTCAGCTGCGCCTCGTTGATGGCCGCCTGACGCAGCCCCTCGCGCATGGCCCCAAGGCCGGTTTCAAACGCCTGAATCGTCTGGGTCAGCGCCTGCACGCGGTCCCGCGCCCCATCTGCGGCGTCCAACTGGGCAGAGGCCGCTTCAAGGTCGGCCATCGCGCGACGCGCCTGTTCTGCCGCCTCGGTTTGCGCAAACACGCCGACGGGCCAGAACATCAGGGCAAGGGCGCAAAGGCGGATCATTCGAGCAGCGACTTTCCCGTCATCTCGGCCGGTTGATCCAGCCCCATCAACTGCAACACTGTCGGCGCCAGATCGGCCAGACGACCGCTGCGCAGGCTGGCCCCATCGGGCCCGCCGACAACCGCCACGGGCACGGGATTGAGCGTATGCGCCGTATGCGCCCCGCCGGTTTCGGGGGCAATCATCGTTTCGCAATTACCGTGGTCCGCGGTGACGATCATCGCGCCGCCGACGTCCTCTAGCGCCTCAAGCACGCGCCCAAGGCCGGTATCCACCGCCTCGCAGGCCGCGATGGCGGCATCAAGATCACCGGTGTGCCCCACCATATCGGGGTTCGCATAATTCACCACAATCAGGTCGTAGCGGTCCTTGATCGCTTGCACGAAGCGGTCGGTGACTTCCGCGCAAGACATCTCTGGCTGCAAATCATAGGTCGCCACATTCGGCGACTTGGGCATATAGCGGTCCTCGCCCGTTGTGGGTGTTTCCTCGCCCCCGTTCAGAAAGAACGTCACATGCGGGTATTTCTCTGTCTCGGCCAAGCGGAACTGCCGCAGGCCGTGCTGTGCGACCCATGCGCCAAGCGTGTTCACGATCTCGGGCTTGGGGTACATGGTGGTCATGAACGCCCCATGCGCGTCGGAGTATTCCGCCATGCCCATCACCGCAGACCACGTAGGCCGCGCACCTGTGTCGAAGGCGTCAAACTCCGGATCCGCAAGCGCCGACATGATTTCGCGCGCGCGATCAGCGCGGAAATTCAGGCAGAAGATCCCATCCCCGTCCTGCACGCCGGTGTAGCCCTCCAGCACCGTGGGCGTGATAAATTCATCGTTTTCGTCCAGACCATAGGCATCATTCACCGCATCGCGGGCGGTTGGGGCGGCACTGCCTTTGCCCTGCACGATCGCCTCATAGGCTTTGGCAACACGGTCCCAGCGGTTGTCACGGTCCATCGCGAAATAGCGCCCCGAGACCGTCGCGATGGTCGCCCCGTCGGGTAAGGCGGCTTGCAGCGTCTCGAAATAGCCCAAGGCCGAGCGCGGCGCGACATCGCGCCCGTCGGTCAGCGCATGGATCACCACCGGAATACCCTGCGCCCGCAGCGCACGTACCGCGGCAATCATATGCGTCAGGTGCCCATGCACCCCGCCATCAGAAACAAGCCCCATCACATGCGCCGTGCCGCCGGTCTGTTTCAGCGTCTCGACAAAGTCCAGCAACGGTTGATGGGTGGCAAACGCGCCTTCCTCGATCGCAAGATCGATCTGACCCAGATCCATCGCGACGACACGACCAGCCCCTATATTGGTATGCCCCACCTCGGAGTTGCCCATCTGCCCCTGTGGCAGACCCACATCAGGCCCGAAGGTGGTCAGCGTCGCCGAAGGGCAGCTTTGCATGATCCGGTCGACATGCGGGGTCTTTGCCAGAAGGGGCGCGTTGCCCTGAGGGTCATCGCGCAGGCCCCACCCATCCAGAATGCACAATACGACAGGTTTTGGGGTGTTCATCCTGAGACCGCTCCGCAGGTTTACAGTGGTTTTCCGTCTTTTAGCGGCTCTGTGGCCGATGGTGAACCTAATTCAACGCAGTTTACAAACTTGTAAGCAGAGGGCGGCCAAATCACACGGCGCACCCTTGCCCTGCCTGCGCGGTTTGGTCATAAGATGGGCGCATCAAAGCCAAGGACGACAGCATGACATCCCAAGCACCGGAAACCCGCATTGTGAACACCTGGCGCGTCGCCTGTGACGGCAGCGAAGGCGCCTTGGGGCACCCGCGCGTCTGGCTGCAAATCCCGCAAGACAAGGGCTGGGTCGAATGTGGGTACTGCGACTGCAAGTTCATCCACGCCGAGTTTGAGGGCAAGGTCTGACCAAAGCGTTACGATGGCTGGGCGCGCTTGCGCTTTTGCCCGCGTGCTTTGTGCTTGCCGCAGTGATCGGCGCCCTCTGGGCCGCTCCTGCCTCTGATGAACGTCGTGCGGTGCCAACGCGCGAGGTGCTGCTGGTCCACGGACCCATCCACTATGATCTGCTGATCCCGATTGATGATATCTCGGGCCCGCGGTTTGCCGCGCTCGAGACGCGGGGTCTGCCGCTATCGCATCCCGATGCGCGGTGGCTTGTCATCGGATGGGGGGCGCGCAAGTTTTATACGGAAACCCCCACCTATCGCGAATTGAAGCCCGGCAATGTCTGGCGCGGGATTATCGGCGATGACGCGGTGCTGCGGATTGATGTCATTGGCCCCATCGCCCCGACCGCCGAACGCCGGACCGTGACGATGACCGAAGGCGCGTACCGCAGGCTGGTCGCAAATGTCTGGTCGGCGCTTGACCCCGGCCCTGACGGGCTGCCGCAACGTGTCGATGTGGATGGGTATACCGCCACCGATGGATTCTTTGCCGCCAAAGGACGCTTTAGCATCCTGCGCACCTGCAACGTCTGGATCGGCGACCAGCTCCGCGCGGCAGGGCTGCGGTTTGGGCGCTGGACGCCGCTCCCCTTGTCGGTGAGCCTCTCCTGGCACCTTTACCAAAGCGAGCCCCGCTAGGCAGGGACGCTCCGCGGGGAGTTTATTTGGCAAAATGAAGCCGGTCGCGGGCAATTGGCCGCTGGAGAGTTTGCCGGCTTCGTGGCACAAGAAAGCTTGTCTGAAAGAGGAGCACCGACATGTCCGGCACATTTGGCAAAGGTCACCATCTGCATCTGATCGACGGGTCGGCGTTTATTTTCCGCGCCTATCACGCGCTGCCACCGCTGACGCGCAAGTCGGACGGGCTGCCGATTGGGGCGGTGGCGGGTTTTTGCAACATGTTGCACCGCTATGTCGAAGGCAACACAGGGCCGGATGCACCGACCCATGTCGCCGTGATCTTTGACAAGGGCAGCCATACCTTCCGCAATGACATGTATGACAAATACAAGGCCAACCGCGAGGCCATGCCCGAAGACCTGCGCCCGCAGATCCCGCTGACCCGTACCGCCACCGAAGCGTTCAACATCGCTTGCAAGGAAAAGGAAGGTTTCGAGGCGGACGACATCATTGCCACGCTCGCCGTGCAGGCACGGGCCGCGGGCGGGCGCTGCACCATCATCAGTTCGGACAAGGATCTGATGCAGCTGGTCGGCGGCGGTGTTGAAATGCTGGATGCGATGAAAAACAAGAGCATCGACCGCGACGGTGTGTTCGAGAAATTCGGCGTCTATCCCGACCGTGTGGTGGATGTGCAGGCGCTGGCGGGCGACTCTGTCGATAACGTCCCCGGGGCACCCGGGATCGGGATCAAGACGGCCGCTTTGCTGATCAACGAATATGGTGATCTCGATGCGCTGCTGGAGCGCGCGGGCGAGATCAAGCAGCCCAAGCGGCGCCAGACCCTGATCGACCATGCTGATCAAATTCGGTTGTCCCGCGATCTGGTCAAGCTGGACGAGAACACGCCGCTGGACTTCACCCTTGACGATCTTGAGGTGCGCGACCCTGATGCAGATCAACTGCTGGGCTTTCTGGCCGAGATGGAGTTTCGCACCCTGTCCAAACGTGTGGCCGAGGTGCTGGGGAAAGAGGCCCCCACCATCGCCGAGGCACCGGTCGCCGCCGATGCCCCCGCCGCGGCGGATGTGCCCTTTGACGCAGAGCTCTATGAACACGTCAGTGACGCAGCCGCGCTGCAGGCCTGGATCGACCGTATCTACGAATTCGGCTATGTCGCCGTCGATACAGAGACCACCGGGCTGGACGATATGGTCGCGCAGCTTGTCGGCGTTTCGCTTTGTGTCGAACCGGGCAAGGCCTGCTACATCCCGCTTATCCACAAGGCGCGCGGCAGCGATGATCTGTTCGGGAGTGATGATCTGGCCGAAGGGCAGATCCCTACCGAAGAGGCGCTGCGCCTGCTGACCCCGATGCTGGAGGATCCCTCGATCCTCAAGATCGGGCAGAACATGAAATACGACAGCAAGATTTTCGCTCAGCTGGGGATCAACGTCGCGCCCATCGACGACACGATGCTGCTGTCCTACGCGATGCACGCCGGGCTGCACGGCCACGGGATGGACACGCTGTCTGAACGCTATCTGTCGCACACACCGATCCCGATCAAGCCGCTGCTGGGGACAGGCAAATCGGCCATCACCTTTGATAAGGTGCCGCTCGCCGATGCGGTGAAATATGCCGCCGAGGATGCGGATATCACTCTGCGTCTGTGGCAATTGTTCAAGCCCCAGCTCCACCGCGTCGGGGTGACGAAGGTCTATGAAACGCTTGAACGCCCGCTTGTGCCTGTTTTGGCGGCAATGGAACGCTCTGGCGTGAAGGTGGACCGCGATACGCTGAGCCGGATGTCCAACGCCTTTGCCCAGAAGATGGCGGGGCTTGAGGACGAGATCTATGAGCTCGCCGGGCGCAAATTCAACGTCGGCTCGCCCAAGCAACTGGGGGAAATCCTGTTCGACGAGATGGGGCTGGAAGGCGGCAAGAAAGGCAAGACGGGGGCCTATGCCACCGGTGCCGATGTGCTTGAGGACCTCGCGACAGAACATGACCTGCCCGCGCGGGTGCTGGACTGGCGGCAGCTGTCCAAGCTGAAATCGACCTATACCGACGCGCTGCAGGACCACATCAACCCCGACACGGGCCGGGTGCATACCTCCTACTCCATCGCGGGGGCGTCGACCGGGCGGCTGGCCTCGACCGATCCGAACCTGCAAAACATCCCGATCCGGTCCGAAGAAGGGCGCCGCATCCGCGAGGCCTTTGTTGCAGAGCCGGGCAAGGCACTGGTCGCGCTTGACTATTCCCAGATCGAGCTGCGGATTCTGGCGCATATCGCCAATATCCCCGAGCTTAAGCAGGCGTTTCAGGACGGGATCGACATTCACGCGCTGACCGCATCAGAGATGTTCGGCGTGCCGCTGGACGAAATGACCTCGGACGTGCGCCGTCAGGCCAAGGCGATCAACTTTGGCGTGATCTATGGCATCTCGGGCTTTGGTCTGGCGCGCAACCTGCGTATCCCGCGCGCCGAAGCACAGGGGTTCATCGACCGATATTTCGAACGTTTCCCCGGCATCCGCACCTATATGAATGACACCAAGGCCTTCGCCAAAGAGCATGGCTTTGTGCAGACGCTGTTCGGGCGCAAGATCCACACGCCCGAGATCAGCGCCAAGGGCCCCCGCGCAGGTTTTGCCCAACGGGCGGCCATCAACGCGCCTATTCAGGGCACCGCCGCCGATGTGATCCGCCGCGCGATGATCCGCATGCCCGACGCGATCAAGGATCTGCCCGCCACCATGTTGTTGCAGGTCCACGATGAATTGCTGTTCGAGGTGGAGAAAGGGGCCGAGGACGATCTGATCGCCGCCGCACGCCAGGTGATGGAGAATGCAGCCGATCCGGTGGTCAAACTGGATGTGAAGCTCGACGTGGATGCAGGCGTCGGGGCGAGTTGGGCGGAGGCGCATTAATCGCCTCTGAAGTGCCCCCTGCGGCTAGCTGAGTGTCATCCAGCCCAGGCTGTCCTCGGTCCGTGGGCCGGGGATATATTCGCCACTGACCCAGCCGCGATACCCCGCGCGGCGCAGGGCGGCGAAGAGCGCGGGGAAATCAACCGTACCCGTACCGGGCGCGCTGCGATCGGGCGCGTCGCCAAGCTGCACATGTACGATCAGGTCTTTGTATTGATCGAACACCGCCACCGCGTCGCCGTGGATCATCTGCGCGTGGTAGCTGTCATACTGCAGCCCGACGTTCGGCCGGTTCACAGCACGCAGCACATCGGCGGCAAGCGCGTAGTCGTTCATGAAATACCCCGGCATCGCGACGGGGTTCAGCGGTTCAACCGTCAGGGTAAGCCCCTTGGGCGCGATATCAGCCGCCCAGATCAGATTGTCGATGAAGGTCTGCCGCGCCAGCGCGCCTTGCCCATTGCCCGCCATGACATGCAGATAGCGGACCTTGAGCGTGGTGGCATATCGAAACGACCGCTGGATATCGACGCGGAAACGCGCCGCCTGTTCGGGCACCGCCGCAAAGCCCTGAGCGCCGCCGGTGTAATTGGGCGGCGGGGCGTTGATCAGGATCAGCTGCAAGCCGTTGGCGACACAGGCGCGCAGCGTCTCTTTGGCCGCCAGATCATAGGGGAAAAGCACCTCTACGGCGGTAAACCCCGCCTTTGCGGCGGCGGCAAAACGGTCAAGATAGGGCAGCTCGGGCCACAGCAGAGTAAGGTTCGCGGCTGGCTTCATGAAGGATCATCCGGTTCGGGCCGCTATCGTCGCGCTGTGGCAGGCAGGATCAATCGGGCAGTTCGTCCGAGGGGATAATACCAAAGAAGCTGCCGTCCGACCATACGCCGAACCAGCCTTCGTGATGCACGCCAAGCTCGACCAGTCGGTAAAAGCTTTTGCGGTCGATCAGCGCCTCCAGGTTGCGGCGGACACGGACGTAGGGCGCGGGTTCACCATCTTCTGGGTCGCGCTCAACTCGGATCGGCAGATCGGGGCCTGCGACGGCGATGTCTTCCAGGTTTGTCTGGAAGATCAGCGTCTGATCGGTGCCACTGCCTTCGGCCTCGAAATCGATGGCGACAAAGGGGGCGTCCTCGACCTTGATGCCGACTTTTTCAACCGGCGTCACAAGGAAGTAATCATCTTCTTCGCGGATCAGAATCGATGCGAACAGCTTTACCAGCCCGATGCGTCCGATGGGGGTGCCTTGGTAGAACCAGGTGCCGTCGCGTTTGATCTCCATGTCCAGATCACCACAAAACGGGGGGTTCCACTTTTCAACCGGCGGCAATCCGCGTGTTTTGGCGGCGGAAACAGAGGCGGCAAGGCTTTCTGCTGTCGGGGTCACGGTTTTTTGTCCACTCATTGCTTTTGCCATTTCCTGTTCACACGATACACTTACATCTAACTGATATAACCCCGAGGACGCAAAAGTCATGACCCAAGCCCGCGATATGGTAGCAGAAATCGAGACGCTTGGCGAAAAGCTGGCCGAGGCGAAGGCGTCGATCAACCGGCGTTTCATCGGGCAGCAACGGGTCGTTGATCTGACGCTGACGGCCCTGCTGTGCGGTGGCCACGGGCTGCTTATCGGTCTGCCGGGTCTGGGCAAGACGCGGCTGGTCGAAACGCTGAGCACGGTAATGGGGCTGGATGGCAATCGGGTCCAGTTCACGCCCGATTTGATGCCTGCCGATATTCTGGGGTCAGAGGTGCTGGACACCGCCGCCGATGGCACCCGCGCGTTCCGCTTTGTCGAGGGGCCGATCTTTTGCCAGTTGCTGATGGCGGACGAGATCAACCGCGCCTCGCCGCGCACCCAGTCGGCTTTGCTGCAGGCGATGCAGGAAAAGACCGTGACCGTCGCCGGACAGGACCGCGCCTTGGGGCATCCGTTTCACGTGCTCGCCACACAGAACCCCATTGAACAAGAAGGCACCTACCCGCTGCCCGAGGCCCAGCTTGACCGCTTTTTGGTGCAGATCGACGTGGCCTACCCCGACCGGGAGACAGAGCGGGATATTCTGCTGGCCACCACAGGGGATACCGATGCGCAGGCCGCCCCCGTCTTTACCACGGCAGAGCTACTGGCCGCGCAAACGCTGCTGCGGCAGATGCCGGTGGGTGAATCGGTGGTCGAGCTGATCCTTGATCTGGTCCGCGCCTTCCGCCCTGACGGGCCTGATGCCAGCCCGCAAGTGCGCGATACCGTGGCGTGGGGCCCCGGCCCACGCGCCGCGCAAGCGTTGATGCTGACGGTGCGGGCGCGCGCTTTGTTGCAGGGGCGTCTGGCACCGTCGGCGGAGGATGTCATCGATATGGCCCGTCCTGTGTTGCTGCACCGTATGGCGCTGAACTTCGCGGCGCGCGCCCGAGGCGACAGCCTATCTGCGCTGATTGACACAACCGCTGCCAGCCTGATCGGGAAAAAGGCCGCGGCGTGAACAGCCCCGACACCCTTCGCATCCGATCAGAGGAGCAAGCCGCCCGTTTGCCCGCGCTGCTGGCCCGTGCAGAGCATCTGGCCGGTGCAGTCCTGCTGGGGGCCCATGGGCGTCGACGCGCAGGGGTCGGGGATGATTTCTGGCAATACCGTCCGGCACAAGCCGGGGATAGCCGCCGCAGCATTGATCACCGGCGTTCGGCCATGGGGGACCATGAGTTCGTGCGCGAACGCGAATGGCAGATCGCGCAGTCGGTCATGCTTTGGGTCGATCAGGGGGCGTCCATGCGCTTTGCCTCGACGGCTGCGTTGGAACAGAAGGGCGACCGCGCGCGGCTGATCGGGTTGGCGCTGGCGATCCTGCTGCAACGGGGCGGTGAACGGGTCGGGCTGACCGGCAGCGCCCTGCCCCCGCGATCTGGCAGGCCGCAGATCCTGCGCCTTGCCGAAGCCCTGTGTCAGGACGACGCCGCCGACTACGCCCCGCCGGAACATCGCGCCATGATCCCCCATGCACGGGCTGTGTTTATCTCTGACTTCATGGGGGATCTTGCGGGGGTGACCACCGCGCTGACCAAAGCGGCGGACCGCGGGGTGCGCGGCGTGCTGTATCATGTGCTGGACCCCTCGGAAGAGGCCTTCCCCTTCACCGGTCGCACCATCTTTGAAAGCGTTGGCGGCACGCTGCGCCACGAGACCTTGAAAGCGAACGACCTGAAAGACCGCTATCTGGAACGGCTCGCCGCGCGCAAGGCAGAGCTGCGGCAGCTTTGTGCCCTGACCGGCTGGCAGTACGGGCTGCACCACACCGACAACACCGCACAATCGGCGCTTTTGTGGCTCTATGCGGCGCTGGATACGCGCAGCGGGGGGGCAGCATGACCGTTCTGGGGGGCATCGGCTTTACCGCGCCGTGGATGCTGCTGGCGCTTCTGGCGCTGCCGATCCTGTGGCTGATCCTGCGCGCGGTGCCGCCTGCACCGATCCGACGCCGCTTTCCCGGTGTGGCGCTGCTGCTTGGGCTGAGCGATGATGAAAGCGTGTCGGATCGCACGCCGTGGTGGTTGCTGCTGCTGCGCATGCTGGCGGTGGCCGCGTTGATCATCGGGCTGGCCGGACCGATCCTGAACCCGCAAGAGGAACAGACCCAAGGCACCGGCCCGCTGCTGATCGTGCTCGACGGGTCGTGGGCAGGAGCCACGCGTTGGCCGCAGCAAACCGAAGCGCTAGAGGCGCAGTTGACCCGTGCGGCACGCGCTGGTCGCACTGTCGGTTTTCTGACCCTCACCCGACCAGAAGCACCCGCCTTTCAATCCGCTGACGCATGGCGCAGCCGCCTGGCCGGGTTTGATCCCGCCCCTTGGCAGCCCGCCCCCGCCGACATTGACCGCGCGATAGAGATCGCGGACACGCTTAGCGGTTTCGATACCCTGTGGTTCAGCGACGGGCTAGCCTATGCCGGGCGCGACGCGGTGCTTGATGCGCTTCAGGGCAAGGGCAGCGTCGAGGTCTATCAGACTGGCGCAGACGTACTGGCACTGGCCCCCGCGACCTATGAGGACGGGGCGATTACCCTGACCGTCAAGCGCGCCCTCGCTGGTGCCGAGCGGTCGGTGACCATCACCGCGCAGGGCCGTGATCCCGCGGGCAATATCCGCGCCCTTGCCAGCGTTCCGGCCACATTTGACGCAGGATCAACACAGGCCAGCGCGGCCTTGTCCCTGCCCGCAGAGCTGCGCGCGCGGATCACGCGTTTCGACATCGCGGGCCAACGCTCCGCCGGGGCGGCGACGCTGGTGGATGATGCGTTGCGGCGGCGCGAGGTTGGGCTGATCGCCGGACGCGAAAACCGCGAGGGGCTGGAGCTGCTGTCCCCCCTGCACTACATCGAACAGGCATTGGCCCCCGCCGCCGATCTGATTGAGGGGGGGATTGGCGATGTGCTGCCCGCAAACCCAGATGTGATCGTGCTGGCCGATATCGCGACCCTATCGGAGGCAGAGCAGGCCCCCTTGATCGACTGGATCGAAGCTGGTGGCATGTTGGTGCGTTTCGCCGGTCCACGCATCGCTGCCAGCGACATCAGCCGAGATACCGAAGACCCGCTGATGCCTGTGCGCCTGCGTGCCGGTGGCCGCAGTGTCGGCGGCGCAATGAGCTGGGGCGCCCCGAAAACGCTGGACAGCTTCCGCGAGTCCTCTCCTTTCTACGGGTTAGAGATACCGCAGGATGTGACCGTCTCGGCCCAGGTCGTCGCGCAGCCCGACCCGACACTGGCAGAGCGTGTGATAGCATCGCTGAGCGATGGCACCCCGCTGGTCACCCGCAAGCAGGTAGGACAGGGGCAGATCGTATTGTTTCACGTGACAGCCACGGCCGAGTGGTCGACGCTGCCGCTGTCGGGGCTGTTTGTTCAGATGATGGAACGGTTAGCGATTTCTTCATCTTCCGCCGGTATCGAGGCTTCGGACCTGCAGGGCACGACGTGGACGCCCCTGCGCGTGATGGACGGGTTTGGCACACTGTCTGACGCGGGTACGCTGCCCGGTGTGGACGGGGCTGATCTGATGGCCGCGGCTGCGGGCCCAGACCTGCAACCGGGGGTCTATGCCTCTGGCGATCGGCGCATTGCGCGCAATGTGGTGGTTGCAGATACCACCCTGACCCCCGCGGCATGGCCAGCGGATGTGCCAGTACGTGGGCTTGATGTGGCCGATGAACAGCCGCTTGCCGGTTGGCTGTTGTCCCTGTCGATCCTGCTGCTGCTCGCTGATGTCATCGCGTCGCTTTCCTTGTCGGGGCGGCTGCTCAAGCACAGCAATGCCGCAGGGCTGATTCTTGCGGCGCTGATCTATGCACCGACGCAGGCCGACGCCCAGGCGGACGACAGCTTTGCCCTGAACGCCACGGCGGAGATGACGCTGGCCTATGTGATCACCGGCAACGCGTCGGTCGACGAGATGTCGGATGCCGGATTGCGCGGGTTGTCGGATACGCTTTATTTCCGCACCTCGGTCGAACCTGCCAACCCCATCGGTGTGGATCTGGAGCGGGATGAGCTCGCCTTCTTCCCAATGCTATACTGGCCCATCACCCCCGATCAGCCCCGCCCATCGGATGCGGCCTATCGCAAGCTGAACGACTATCTGCGCTCCGGCGGGATGATCCTGTTCGACACACGTGATGCGAATATCGCGGGCTTCGGGGCCGCCAGCCCCAATGGGCGCAAGCTACAAGACCTCGCCGCGCCGCTGGACATCCCCCCGCTTGAACCCTTGCCTGCGGATCACGTGCTGACCCGCACGTTCTATCTGCTGCAGGACTTTCCCGGACGGCACAGCGGGCGCGATCTGTGGGTAGAGGCATCGCCCCCCGATGCAGAACAGGTAGAGGGGATGCCGTTCCGCAATCTGAATGACGGGGTGAGCCCGGTTGTCATCGGTGGTAATGACTGGGCTGCGGCCTGGGCCGTGTCCTCGAACGGCGCGCCGATGGTGCCCATCGGGCGCGGTTTCGCTGGGGAACGTCAGCGCGAGCTGGCCTACCGCTTTGGCGTCAATCTGGTCATGCATGTGCTGACCGGCAACTATAAATCCGATCAGGTGCATGTGCCTGCGCTGCTGGACAGGTTGGGCCAATGACATCAACCATCATCTTCGACCCGCTGATTCCGCTGCCGATGTTATGGGGCGTTGCCGCACTGGCGCTGGTGGCCGTTGTCTTGGCGGTGCTGCGCGGGTTGCAAGGCTGGGCGCTGCGGGGGGCGGCGATGCTCGTCGTTCTGGCGGCGCTTTCTGGCCCCTCCGTGCAGCGGGAAGACCGCGCGCCGCTGACCGATATTGTCGTGATGCTGGAAGACGAAAGCGCCAGCCAATCCCTCGCAGACCGGCCCGCACAAACCACCGCCGCCGCAGAGACGCTGGCAGCACAGATCACCGCGCGCGAGAACACGGAACTGCGCCGCGTGACCGTGCCCGATGGAGAAGGCGATAGCGGCACGCAGCTGATGACCGCCCTGTCAGAGGTGCTTGCCGAAGAGCCGCGCGCCCGTATCGCAGGCATCCTTGCGCTTAGTGACGGACGCATTCACGACGCCGACCTGCCAGTCGATCTGCCCGCACCGATGCATCTGTTGATGACCGGAAAGCACAGCGATTGGGATCGCCGCCTGTCCGTCCGCAACGCCCCTGCCTTTGCCATCATCGGCGAACCCGTGACCCTGACCCTGCGCATCGACGACCTCGGGGCCGCCCCGCAAAAAGACGCGCTGGCCCCGCTTGAAATTTCGGTCGATGGGGAGCCGCCACAGACCTTCCGCGTCCCCGTGGGGCAAGATCTGGAACTTCCCGTCACCCTGCCCCACGGCGGGCGCAATGTGATCCGGTTCTCGCTGCCCGAGGCCGAAGGAGAGCTGACCGACCGCAACAATGCCGCGCTGATCCAGATCAACGGGGTGCGCGACCGTCTGCGGGTGCTTCTCGTCAGCGGGGAGCCGCATCAGGGCGGGCGTACGTGGCGCAATTTGCTGAAATCAGACAGCTCTGTCGATCTGGTGCATTTCACGATCCTGCGCCCGCCGGAAAAACAGGATGGCGTGCCGGTGGACGAACTTTCGCTGATCGCCTTTCCCACCCGCGAGCTGTTCATGGAAAAGATCGAGGATTTCGATCTGATCATCTTTGACCGCTACAAACGCCGCGGCATCCTGCCCTCGCTCTATCTTGAAAACGTCGCGAATTATGTGCGCGGCGGGGGTGCTGTGCTGGTCGCTGCCGGGGCGGATTTCGCGAGCGCCGACAGCATCTACCGTTCTCCCCTCGGAGAGGTCTTGCCCGCCACGCCGACCGCGCGGGTGATCGAACAGCCCTACCGCCCGCTGGTCTCTGAACTGGGGCACCGCCATCCGGTGACCAGCGGCTTGCCAGAACAGGAAACGTGGGGACGTTGGCTGCGGCAGATCGATGTGGCCGATCCCTTGGGCCATGTGGTGATGACCGGCGAAGATGACCGGCCGCTGCTGATCCTGAACCGTGTGGAAGAAGGGCGCGTTGCGCTCATGGCGTCTGATCATGCGTGGCTGTGGAACCGTGGCTATGAAGGTGGCGGCCCGCAACTAGAGCTGTTGCGACGGCTGGCCCACTGGATGATGAAAGAACCCGAGCTTGAGGAAGAGGCCCTGACCGCCACAGCCGAAGGCCAGACCATGCGCATCACCCGTCGCACGCTGGGGGACGACATCCCCCCTGTCACCCTGACCAACCCCGATGGCAGCACGGCAGAGATCACGCTTTCGCCAGCCACGCCGGGTGTCTTCGAAGGGGTTTACGAAGGCCCCGAGATTGGCCTGTACCGGCTGGAAAATGGCGACCAAAGCGCGGTGATCGGTTTGGGCCCTGCCGCCCCGCGGGAGTTTGTGGAAACGATTGCCAGCGACGAAGCCCTCGCCCCCGTCCTTGCGCCCCTGCGCGGTGGTGTCGCGCGGATCGAAGACGGCCTGCCTCGCCTCCGCGACATACGTGTCGGGCGCCCCGCAGCCGGACGTGGATGGATCGGGCTAACCCCTCGCAACGCCTATGAAACACGTGACGTGCGGCAGATGCCGATCCTGCCCGCGTGGCTCGTCCTGTTGCTGGGCAGCGCCCTGATCCTTGCCGCATGGCTGCGCGAAGGACGGCGTTAACCTTAAAAACAACTCCGCCGCCCGATAAATCACGCAACGCTTAAGCAGTTGTTCACCCCAAGCCCCCCATGATCCCCCCGATAGGAGGGATTCGGAGCTTTGGATGAAACCAGCTGACCAGCTTGCCCATGAACAACGCCGCCGCGCAGAGGTGGAAGCGCTGCTTGAACAAACCCAGGCAGAGCTTTGTGCCGCTTACCGCAAGCTGGATGACCACGCGCAAACTGTCTCTGTCGAGATTTCTGAAACACGGGCGGAGGTTGAAAACATCCGCGGCGAAAACAAACGGGTGATGTCCGATCTATGTGCCGCGCGGGAACAGATCGAACTGACCCAACGCCGGCTGTGGCATTCGGTCGAAACCATCCACGACGGCTTTGCCTTTTTCAACAAAGACAATGAAATGATCATGGCCAATCGGTCTTATCTGGCCGTGTTCGACGGTATTGATGCCATCCGTCCGGGTGTCAGCTACTCTACCATCCTTCGCGTGCTCACCGATGAAGGGATCGTTAACATCGGGCGCCGCACGCCAGAGGAATGGCGCGCCAAGATGCTTCTGCGATCGCAGCAAAAGGCTCCGGCACCCATCATCATAAAGCTTTGGAATGGCGCATATATCAAGATTGTCGATCAAAGGGGAAAAGGCGGTGATATCGTATCACTCGCCCGCGTCATTACCGAAACCGTGGAATATCAACGCAAGCTCGTCGATGCCCGCGCCACGGCCGAGGCAGCCAACAGCGCGAAATCGCTTTTCCTTGCCAAGATGAGCCACGAAATCCGCACACCTATGAACGGGATCGTAGGCATGACGGAGGTGCTTGGCGATACCGCGCTGACCCAAGACCAACGCCTATATGTTGACACCATAAAGACCTCTGGCGAAGCGTTGCTGGTCATCATCAACGACGTTCTGGATTTCTCGCGCATCGAGGCAAACCGGCTGAGCATCCACCCCGCCCCGTTTGATCTGGAACGTGTTTTCCAAGAAGTACTGCTGCTTTTACAGCCCCTTGCGGTGCAAAAGGGGCTGGACCTCGCGCTGGATTACGACCTGTTTCTGCCGCGCAAACTGGTCGGGGATGCAGGGCGCATCAGGCAAGTGCTTACCAATCTGGTGGGAAATGCTGTCAAGTTTACGCAAAATGGACATATCCTGATCCGCGCCACGGGGCTGCCCGACGCGGGCTCTGGCAACGTGCTGATCAAAATCTCTATCGAGGATACGGGCATCGGCATCGCGCCGGACATGATTGAACATATCATGGGGGAATTTACCCAAGCCAGCAGTGACCCCAGCCCCAATGCAGAGGGGACGGGACTGGGGCTCGCTATCTGCCAACGTCTGGTACAACTGATGGGGGGCGAGATTTGGGTCACGTCAGAGCATGGGGTTGGGTCGTGCTTCGGCTTCGAACTGCCCCTGAAGGCCCAAGAGGACAGTGCCGCGCCACCGCTTAAGCCCCCCCCCTTCCTGCGCCATGTCCTGATTGTCGAAAGGGAAACGATCTGCCGATCGATCTTGCAGCGCAATCTGGAACATATCGGTGTGCGCGTGACGTCCTGTGGCACCGGTGAAGCGGGGCTGGCCGCGCTGGACGGCAGTATTGATCTGCTGCTTGTCGACGACACGCTGCCCGATATGGACGGGATCGAATTTGCCCGCGCGGTGCACGTCTCCGACCCCGCGACCGAGGTAATCCTGTACAGCCAGACTCCCGACAAAATCCGCGATAGTATGGATGATACGAGCGTGCGCCGGATCATGAAGAACCCGATCAGTGTCACCGAGCTGCTGGCCGAAGTGTCAACGATGCAGCCGGTGCCTGTTGGTACCCGTCCGATGCGGGTCTTGGCGGCCGAGGACAATAAGACCAATCGTCTGGTGCTTCGAAAGATGCTGCAACGGCTGAACATCGACCTGCAACTTGCCACCAACGGGCAAGAGGCAGTTGCGCTGTTTGAAACCTTCCGGCCCGATCTGGTGTTCATGGACATTTCTATGCCCAAGATGAATGGAAAAGACGCCGCCGCCGCCATTCGTGCGCTGGAAGACGGGGCGAGCAGCTGCCCGATTGTCGCGCTGACAGCGCATGCCATTCAGGACGAAAAGGAAAGGATACTCGCCGCCGGGCTGGATCATTTCCTCACCAAACCCTTGCGCAAGGCGGAGCTTGTGGCGCTCCTTAACCGTTACTGCCCCAACGCGGCTTTCCCGCTGGAGGGTCAGTTGGTGGGATAGGGCCGCACAAATACAGGTTTTTCCGGCGTCGACAGCTCTTTCTGCCATGTGTACCCGCCGATATCGAAATCCTTGATCGCCTCGGCGTCGGTAAGCCGGTTCTGCATCACGAAACGCGCCATCGCCCCGCGGGCTTTCTTGGCGTAAAAGCTGACAATCTTGGGCCCTTTGCCGTCCGATTTATCTTCCATGAACTGTGGTGTCACAACCGTCGGCACCAGCGCCTTAAGGTCGACCGCGCCGAAGTATTCCTGACTGGCACAATTCACCAACGCCTTGCTATTGGTCTGTTCCGCCTGTTCGTTCAACGCTTCGGACAGACGCGCGCCCCAATAGTCGTAAAGCGATTTGCCCTGCGGCGTTTTCAATCGGCTGCCCATCTCAAGCCGGTAGGCCTGAATGGCATCCAAGGGGCGCAGCACACCATAAAGCCCCGACAGAATGCGCAGGTGATCTTGGGCATAATCCAGTTCATCAGGGTCCAGGCTGGTCGCTTCCAGCCCCTGATAGGTGTCACCAGCAAAGGCAAAGGCAGCGGGGCGCACAACATCGGGGGACGGATTTTCCTCGAACGCGGTGAAACGGTCGCGGTTCAGCTTGGCCAGTTTCTCGCTCAGGTGCATCAATGATTGCAAATCGCCAACGCTCAGCTCGCGGGCCACCTTGACCAAGGCGACCGCATCTTCCTGCAGGTCGGGCGTCGTCATAGCGACGTCGCGTGGGGTCCAGTCCATTTTCTTGGCGGGAGAGATAACGGTCAGCATGGATTTTCCTTTTTTGGTCGCAGCAAGAGCTAGCCCGCTTGCTGCAAAACGTCCAGAAATGCGGGGCCAAACCTTTCGGTGCGTTTCTCGCCCAAAATGCGTTCGATGGCATCAAGGTTCGGCGCGTGCAGCTGCGCCACTTTTGCCAGCAGCGAGGTTGAGCAGCTCAACGGTTTTTCGCCGCCATCCGCCCCGCGAGACAAGGTGGTTTGCACTTCGCGCAATTGATCGAACACCGACCCTGCCGCGCGCCCCGCCAGCTTGCGCCGCGTCGGGTGCATCTCGGCGGCGGCCCCATTGATCACCTCTAGAAACGCATCGCCAAAATTCTCGAGCTTTTTGGCCCCCACCCCGCCGATACGGGCCATGGCGTCCAGTGTATCCGGGCGTTTCTCGGCCATCTCGATCAGGGTGCGGTCATTAAAGATGATATAGGCGGGCACTTTGGCGGCTTCTGCCAGCCCGCGTCGCTTCGCCTTGAGCGCAGAGAGCAGCGGCGCGTCCTCGTCGCTGACCATCGCCTTGACCGCAGGACGGCGCTGCGATGCGGCGGCGCGGATACTGTCCCGGCGCAGAGAGATCGACGCCTCCCCGCGCAGGATTGGCAATGCGGCATCGGTCATGCGCAGCGCACCGTGACGTGCGGCATCGGGGCGCACCAGATCGTGCCCCATCATTTGCCGGAACACCGCCTGCCATTCGCGTTTGTCATATTCCTTGCCCACGCCATAGGTCGGTAAATCGCTGTGCCCGCGTTCACGGATTTTATCGGTTTCATTGCCCAGCAGGATGTCGATCAGATGACCTGCGCCAAACCATTCCTCGGTGCGCAGCATCGCCGACAGCGCCTTGCGCACGGCGGTGGTCCCGTCAAACACATCGACAGGCGTATCACAAAGGTCGCAATTGCCACAGGTGACATCGGTTTCGTCAAAGTATTTCAACAGGTTCGCACGGCGACACGCCAATGCTTCGGCCAGCCCCAGCAGCGCGTTCAGCCGTGCATGATCAGCGGCGCGCCGTTCCGGCGGGGCGAGCCCTTCATCGATCTGGCTGCGGCGCAATCGGATATCATCAGGGCCGAACAACGTCAGCGTCTCGGCCGGCGCACCGTCGCGACCCGCCCGCCCGATTTCTTGATAGTAGGCTTCAATGGATTTGGGCAAATCGGCGTGGGCCACCCAGCGGATATCCGGCTTGTCGATGCCCATGCCAAAGGCCACTGTCGCCACCACAATCAGCCCGTCTTCCTGCTGGAAACGGCGTTCGGCGGTGCGGCGGTCGTCCGCCTCCATCCCACCATGATAATGCAATGCCAGGTGTCCGTCGTCGCGCAACGCTTTGGCCAGCCCTTCGGTCTTGGCCCGCGTTCCGCAATAGACGATGCCCGACTGCCCCCTACGCCCTGACGCAAAGTTCAGTATCTGCGCGCGCGGCCCGTTTTTGGCCGCAAAGGCCAGATGGATATTGGGCCGGTCGAACCCGCGCAGGAAGGCGCGCGGGGGGACACCGTCGAATAGTTTCTGAACGATCTCGGCTTGGGTTTCCGTGTCCGCCGTTGCGGTGAACGCGGCCAGCGGAACGTCAAGCGTGCGGCGCAATTCGCCGATGCGCAGGTAATCCGGGCGAAAATCATGGCCCCACTGGCTGACGCAATGCGCCTCGTCCACGGCGATCAGCGATACGCCAACCCGTTTGAGCATGCCCGTAACGGACCCGGCAGCGAGCCGTTCGGGGGCCATATAGAGCAGCTTGAGCGTCCCAGCCTCAAGCCCTTTCCACACGGCATCGGTTTCGTCGGGCGTATTGCCAGAGGTCAGCGCCCCCGCCCCGACGCCAAGCTCTTGCAGCGCGCGGACCTGATCGCGCATCAGCGCAATCAACGGCGATATCACCACTGTCACCCCGTCGCGCAAAAGCGCAGGCATTTGGAAACAAAGAGATTTACCGCCACCCGTAGGCATGATGGCCAATGTGTTTTCGCCGGCGGTAACGGCCTCTACGATCTCTTGTTGGCCGGGGCGGAACCCGTCAAATCCAAAGACATCACGAAGTAGCGTGGCAGCGCCTGACATGAAAAACCCAACTGTATCTAACCTGCAGTTTGCAGAATCTCATAGTCGCGGGCGGGGAACAATCCCTGCCCGTGCGTCCGGCGGGGTCTTTGCCCCAGCAGCCGCCCGATCAGTAGAACAGCGCGGCGTTGTTAATCAGCAGGATACGCAGAACGGCAACGGCGATCAGAACGACCAGCGGTGCCAGATCAAGCCCGCCCATTTGCGGCAGAAAGCTGCGGACCCGCCCATAAACAGGCTCCAACAAGCGATTCAGCCCATCCCAAACTTGCGCCACCAAAGGTTGACGAAGATTTAAAACCTGAAAATTAATCAGCCAGCTCATGATGACATGCGCGATGATGATGAACCAAACGATGTTCAGCAGAAGCATCAGGATCTGAAACAGGGATGTCATAAGGGGGCCTTTCGTTGCACAGCGCGAAAGTAGGTGCGCAGGCATCAAAGAACAAGAGCGGCAGCGCCTTGGCACCGCCGCTCTTGGTAAAATCGCATCACATCACGCTTGCATCGCGTTGATGACGACAGAAAAATCCAGACTATCGACCTGAAGCATGGACCAATCGGCGAAATGCCGTGTCTCGATCGGCTTTTCGTCGAGGATTTTGAAGCCGCTGTGACGACTGTCTTTCTGGATGTTTTCGATCAACTGGCGGATGTCGGCTTCTTCGCCCTCAAGCACCTGACAAAAGTTGCGCCCGTTGTAGGCCAAGGCACCAGTGACGCCGTGTTTTTCATTCTCGCGCACAGCGACGGTAAATATGTCGGCAACATCCGCCTTAGAGACCGAAGGAACTGCGGTGCTGAAGTACAAAAGCCGGATCATCGACATACGGAGCCTCGTAAAATTATCCAAAACATTCTTAACGTTGGCACCCTGTGTAGGCAAAAAGGATTTGAAAAGCGACCCTTTTGAGATGTCTTATGACATACTGATGGGCAATTCACGCTAGCGTTGCGCATAACACCGCTCTTGCGCCGCGTAGGGCTGCTGCACTACCGTCCGTCAAAACAGGAGAAAGCAGTCATGGCAGCCACGTCAGCGCGCAAGAAAATCTGGGGCTGGTACTTCTTTGACTGGGCCAGCCAACCCTATAACACGCTTCTTCTGACGTTTATTTTCGGCCCCTATTTCGCGCAAACAGCAACGGCAAATCTGGTGGACGGCGGCATGGCGCTGGATGCGGCCAAGGCGCAGGCACAGGCCTATTGGGGTTACGGGCTGACGGTTGCGGGGATCATGATCGCGATACTGGCCCCGACACTTGGGGCGGTGGCTGATTCATCGGGCAAGCGGATGCCGTGGATCTGGCTGTTTTCGGGGCTTTATGTGGTGGGATCAGCCGCGCTGTGGTGGACCGCGCCGCAAGATTTCTCGGTCCTGTGGGCGCTCTTCTTCTTTGGCATTGGCCTGATCGGGATGGAATTCGCGACAATTTTCACCAACTCCTATCTGCCAGAGTTGCATCCCGACCCGGGAGAGCGCGGGCGGCTGTCGGGGTCAGGCTGGGCTTTTGGCTATGTCGGCGGTGTTGTGGCGCTGATTGTGATGATCGCGCTGTTTCAGGCGGGTAGCAACGGGCGCACGATGGCGGGGCTGAGCCCGCTTTTCGGGCTGGACCCCGCGACCAAAGCCGATACGCGCATCGTCGGGCCGCTGACCGCAATCTGGTACGCGGTCTTTATGATCCCCTTCTTTCTGTATGTGCGCGATACGCCGGTGACCGGCGCGGCGCGGTACCGCGTGGGCCAAGGGCTTTCTGATCTGTGGGTCACGCTCAAGAACCTGCCGCGCCACCCGTCGCTGCTGGCCTATTTGGGGTCATCCATGTTTTACCGCGATGCACTTAACGGAATGTACACATTCGGCGGGATATACGCGCTTGGCGTATTGAACTGGAGCATTATTGATATCGGCGTCTTCGGGATACTTGCCGCGATTTCAGGCGCGGTGTTCTGCTGGGTGGGCGGGCGTGTGGATCGTGCGATCGGGCCGATGCCTGTGATCGTAACATGCTGTCTGATCCTGATTGCAACGGCCGTGCTGATCATCTCGCTGACGCCCAACTCGATTATGGGCGTCACGCTGGCCGAAGGTTCCTCCGCGCCCGACATCGCCTTTTACATCGCTGGTGCTTTGATAGGGGCGGCGGGCGGAGCGCTGCAGGCATCGTCGCGCAATATGCTGACCCGTCAGGGCAACCCCGACCGCATGACAGAGGCGTTTGGCCTTTACGCGCTATCGGGCAAAGCGACCTCGTTTCTGGCCCCTGCGCTGATCGCCATCGCAAGCGACGTATCCGGCAGCCAACGGATCGGGATCGCCCCTGTCGTAGGGCTGTTCATCATCGGCCTGGTTCTGTTAGTCTGGGTGAAACCGAACGGAGATTTCGCGAAATGATCCTGACACGAATCCTCACATGTACCGCGCTGGCCCTCACGCTGGCGGCTTGCGGCGGGTCACCGTCCAAGCCGAATGCGGAAGCGTCCAAAATCCTGCCGACCATCGGGTCGTCGGGGGGCGCGCGAAGCAACATTCAGGCCAAGAAGCTTTTTGGCGCGAAAGCCGACGGGTCACGGCAGACTTCCGCCGCTTACGGCAGCTATTCCAAGGGCTGCGTCGCGGGGGCACAACAACTGGCGGAAACGGGGCCGACCTGGCAAGCGATGCGCCTGTCGCGCAACCGCAACTGGGGCCACCCGGAGATGATCGATTACATCAAAACGCTCAGCGCGAAGGCCGCGCAGCAACCCGGATGGGAAGGGCTGTATGTCGGCGATATCAGCCAGCCCCGTGGCGGCCCGATGCTGACAGGGCACGCCAGCCACCAGATGGGTCTGGACGCCGATTTCTGGATGCTTCCGCCCAAGTCGCTGTCGCTCAGCCGGGCAGAGCGTGAAAGTATTTCCTCTATCTCCATGCGTCGGGCCAGCGGCGCATATGTGAACAGCAGCTGGACCCCGCAGCACCATCAGGTGCTCAAGGCCGCGGCATCTGATCCCCGCGTGGCGCGCATCTTTGTTTTCCCCGGGGCCAAGGTGCAGATGTGTGCCGACGAAAAGGGCGACCGCAGCTGGCTGCGCAAAATCCGCCCTTGGTACGGGCACCACTATCATTTCCACGTCCGGCTGAGCTGCCCCAAAGGGGCGACCGGCTGCGTCAACCAGGATCCGCCCCCTGCGGGCGACGGCTGCGCCGATGCGCGTCAGTGGCAGGCGAATATCCTGAACCCGCCCCCCCCAAACCCCAATGCGCCCAAGCGCAAGCCAAAGCGCGAACTGCTGCTTGCTGACCTGCCAGCGCAATGCCAATCCGTGCTGGATTCGAACTAAGCTTGCTACAGATCCTTTTTGCCCTCGGCTTTGCCTCCGCTGCTTTTGCGGCGGGTGCAAATGGCCCTATCGCGCAGCATCAGCAGTTGACGTGGGAGCATGACGCCCCCTGGTTCGGTGGCCTGTCCGGTGTCGAGATGCGCGCGGATGGCAAACAGCTTACCGCGATCAGCGACCGCGGGCGGATCATCGTGGCCGATCTGTCGCGCGACGCGCTTGGCACGCTGACGGGGATGGAGATCATCCATTCCGTCGCGCTGCGCGATAAGAACGGCGCGGTGATGGACAAACCCGAGGCCGACGCCGAAGGTCTGGCGATTGCGCCGGATGGCAGCATCTTTATCAGCTACGAAGGCGATCATCGAATCGCGCGTACGAACCTTGCCGACGGCACCCCATTGCAGTTCATCGCCCCGCCCGAGGGCGCATTGCTGCGCGACAACGCCGGATTTGAAGCTTTGGCGTTTGATGCAACGGGCGCGCTTTATGCCTTGCCCGAGGATAACCGCGGCGATCAGATCCCGCTGTACAAATACCAAGACGGCGCGTGGCGCATCGCGGCCTACCTCGAAAATGACAGCCCCTTTGTCCCCGTGGGTGCGGATTTCGACGACGAGGGTCGGTTGTATCTGCTCGAGCGTACGGTCACCCCGCTGGGGTTTCGCACGCGCCTGCGGCGGATCGAACTTTTTGAGGATCAGGCCAGCGCGGTGACGCTGCTGCAAACTTTGCCCGCGCGATACGACAATCTAGAGGCGCTGACCGTTTGGCGCGACGCCATCGGGCGCACGCGGGTGATGATGATATCAGACGATAATTTCCTCTCCGTGCAGGAAACCCAGGTGATCGAGCTGACGATAACGCAATAGCTTGCGCGGATGCCCCGCCTTCCCTACAACGCATGACGTCTGCGATCCCCGCAGGCCAAGTCGCCGCACCCTTGCAAAAAACGGTTTCAAATATGACACGCACCTACCTTCCCGGCATTCTTGCCATGGCTGCCATCGTTGTGGCCTCCAACATTCTTGTTCAGTTCCTCTTTGGCCAATGGCTGACCTGGGGCGCGTTCACCTATCCGCTGGCGTTTCTGGTCACCGACGTGATGAACCGCGTCTACGGCAAGGATGCCGCGCGCCGTGTCGTACTGGTAGGCTTTGTCGTCGGGCTGGTCTGTTCGCTAATCGGGACACAGATCATGGGCGAATTCGGGCCGCTGGTGACCCTGCGCATCGCGATCGGGTCCGGTGTGGCATTCCTCGTGGCGCAATTGGTCGATGTCGCGATCTTCTCTGCGCTGCGCGATGGCACGTGGTGGCGTGCACCTTTGGCCAGCACGCTGGTCAGCAGCACGCTTGATACGTTGCTGTTTTTCTCGATCTCATTTTCCGGTGCCCTGTCGTTCCTGCATCCTGCAACCGATGTGTCCTGGGCGGCCGAAATGTTGCCATTGCTGGGTAGCGGCCCGCTCGCGCCGCTTTGGGTATCGCTAGCCGTTGCAGACTGGTCTGTGAAACTTGGGATTGCGCTTATTGCCCTGATCCCCTTCCGCATCATCACTGCACAACTTTTGACCCGCAGTTGATAGGCACCCTTTTGTGAACCGTGACGGGTGCAGAAAACGTTTTGCGTTTTCAGATTACTGTGCCAGTCTTCAAGTGAGTTCAACAAATGTAAAGGAGGTGATCCAGTGTCAAGAACGGTATTGGAGCGAGGTGTCGGAACAGCTTGGGAGGTATCCCGTTAGGGCAGCCCCTGACGGTTGAAACAACCCGGGTGGATCGCCGATCTAACCGATCCCACCTCCTTAAACCATTCGATTGGGCCGCTCCGCACCGGGGCGGCCCTTTTCGTATCTGGGCGTTCCCCTTTCCCTTGGGTCTGCGCGATGCGATAGTCGCCATGAAGGAGAGTTTGATGCTGCGGATCACGGACGAGATTGCCATTCAGGACTGGGAGCTGACGGAAAGCTTCATGCGTGCCTCCGGGCCCGGCGGTCAGAATGTGAACAAGGTCTCGAGCGCCGTGGAACTGCGGTTCGAGGCCGCGACCTCCCCTTCTATTTCGACGCCGGTCAAAAACCGTCTGCGCAGACTGGCGGGCCGTCGTTGGACGACCGAGGGCGCGTTGGTGCTGCAATGTGACGAAACCCGAAGTCAGGTCCGCAACCGCGAGATTATCCGCGAGCGCCTGAAGGAACTGATCACCGCCGCGTTGAAGCCGCCCAAAAAGCGTATCCCGACGCGCCCCACGCTCGGTTCGAAGAAACGCCGGCTGAAGGCGAAAAAGACGCGGGGCGAGGTGAAGGCGCTGCGCGGGCGGGTAGATCCGCCGGAATAGCCTGCCGCGGGGCCTGCCCTGCGCGCCCGTTCCATCACTTCTATTGCAGCGCCCCTATCTCGCCGTTTTTTGCCGATATGCGCCCCCTATCGGCAAATCGCCGCCATAGCGCCGAATCCGCGCCGGAACGGATCGCCGCGGCCCGGTGTTCCCCTCGCAGACATACAAGCGATGTCTGGTAGTAAATCTAAGGAGAACTCAGATGAAACTTACGACCACAACACTGATCGCGACCCTGATGGCCACCGGCGTTTCCACCGCAGCGATGGCGCAAACCTCTGTTGATGGTGCCGTTGGCGGCGCAGCAGACGTAGGCTCGGGCATCAGCGCTGACGTTGGCGCATCCGGTTCACTATCCACCGATTCCACACTGAAACAAGCCAAGGGTGCCGTGACCGACACCGGCGACACCGCGCAGGAAAACTATGGTCAGTTGATCCAGGAACTGCGCGCCGGTGCCGAAACCGACACGCAGACCCAAGCAGAAATTGATGCGTTCGATGCCGACGCCAAGCTGGACGTCGTAACCGTGTCGGAGCTGAAAGCCTCCAAACAGGGGACCACAACCGCGCTGGACGACGCGCTGGACGCACAAGCCGAGGCCGTTGACGACATGCGCGCCTCTGTTGACGCCAATGCTGACCTGAGCGCAGAGCTGGAAGCCGAAGGCTTCACCTCGGAAGAGGTCGTGGCCGTGCGCGGTAACGGTATGGGCGGTCTGACCCTGATCGTCGACGACCGCGGCTAAGCGATTTGCAGTTATGCCCCGCACCCCACGCAGGCGGCATAAAGCAGAGGGGCCGGTGGGAAACCACTGGCCCCTTTTGCCGTCGGATCAGACGATAACTTTCTGAGCCGCTTGATCGCCGACGCCAAAGACACGTTTGTAACGGTCAATCTCTGACTGCGGGCCCATTGCTTTGTTAGGGTTATCCGACAGCTTCACCGTCGGGCTGCCGTTCGCCTTGACCGCTTTGCACACCAACGAAAACGGGGCGAGCGCGTCGTCAGGCACCAGCCCGCGGAAATCATTTGTCAGCAAGGTGCCCCACCCGAAGGAGGCTTTGACCTTGCCCGCGAACTGTTGATGCAGTTCCTTGATCTTGGCGACATCCAGACCGTCGCTGAAAATAACCCGCTTTTCGCTGGGGTCTTCACCGCGGGACTTCCACCAGTCGATCGCGGTCTGTGCCGCCACCGCCGGATCACCACTGTCGACGCGGATGCCGGTCCAGCCCGCCAGCCAGTCGGGCGCGTTATCCAGAAAGCCTTTCGTGCCGTAAGTATCAGGCAGAATGATGCGCAGGTTACCTTCGTGTTCGTCGTGCCAGTCTTGCAGAACGTCATAGGGCGCTTGCGCAAGTGCGGCGTCGTCCTTGGCCAATGCAGCATAGACCATCGGCAGTTCATGCGCGTTGGTGCCGATCGCCTCTACCTCTCGGCTCATGGCGATTTTGCAGTTTGACGTGCCGGTAAAGGCGTCGCCCAAGCCTTCCTGCATGGCCTGCACGCACCAATCCTGCCACAGGAACGAATGGCGACGACGGGTGCCGAAATCGGCGATGGACAGATCGGGGATTTCCCGCAGGGCTTCGATCTTTTCCCAGACACGGGTCATGCCGCGCGCATAGAGCACCTGCAGTTCGAACCGGCCCATACGGTCCAGCACGGCGCGGCTGCGCAGCTCCATCAGGACGGCGAGGGCGGGGATCTCCCACAGCATCACCTCGGGCCACGACCCTTCGAATGTCAGCTCGTATTGGTCGCCCTTCCGCTCTAGATGATAGGGCGGCAGGCGCAGGCCCTCGAACCACTCCATGAAGTCGGGGCGGAACATCTGGCGCTTGCCGTAAAAAGTATTCCCACGCAGCCAGGTGCTTTCCCCACGGCTGAGTGACAGCGACCGGATGTGATCTAGCTGTTCGCGCAGCTCGCCTTCGTCAATGAGATCGGCCAGCGGGATATGCTTGGAACGGTTGATCAGGCTGAATGTGACCTGTGTTTCCGGCTTGTTGCGAAAAACCGACTGGCACATCAACAGCTTATAGAAATCCGTATCGATCAGGGACCGCACGATAGGGTCGATCTTCCACTTGTGGTTCCAGACGCGGCTTGCAATGTCGACCATGTTCAAAGCTCCCTTAGGCGGTGTGTTTGTGGCCCATCCATCTTGTACGGGCAAGGGAATTGCCGCTGACACAGTGCAAAACCTGTGGTAATCCACCGACTTAACCCCCTAAGGAGCGCTGCTAGATGCTGGAATGGCCCAATCTCTTGCGAGAGTTGATTACACTGTTTGTCGTGATCGACCCTATTGGCAGCCTTCCCGTCTTTCTTTTCGCGACGGCCAATGTGCCACAACGACTGCACAAAAGCTTTGCGCTGCGGGCCGTACTGGTTGCCGGTCTGGTCTTGCTTGGGTTCCTCGTGGGCGGGCAATATCTGCTTGAGAACCTTGGGCTGCGGCTGGGGTCGTTTCAGGTCGCGGGCGGGATTATCCTGTTCCTCTTCGCGCTCAGCATGATTTTCGGCGACCCGAAACCGACACAGGAAATCGAGGCGGCAGAGCGGGATCATCTCGCCGGTGCGGTCTTTCCGCTCGCCATGCCGTCTATCGCCTCTCCGGGGGCGATGCTGGCAATTGTGATCCTGACGGACAACCACACCAACCAGATATCAGACCAGTTGGTCACGGCAGGCCTGCTGGTTGTCGTGCTGCTGTTCACGCTTGTGCTTTTGTTGCTCGCGGGGCGGATCGGTCACCTGATGGGGACCACGGGCGCCAGCGTGATCAGCCGCGTCATGGGGATCATTCTGGCGACCGTCGCGGTGGATGCCACGCTTGGCGGGCTGGATGCGCTGGATATCCTCAACATCGCCCCCGTCGAAGACGCCCCGCTTAGCGCAGAGTAACCCCCGCCGCCGTCATCGCCGCGCGGGCGGCAGAAAGCGACCCGTCCAGATCAATCGCACGACACAGGTCCAAGCGGACCTCGACATCAAAGCCCAGCTTCGCCGCGTCCACGGCGGAAAGGTTGACGCAGAAATCAAGCGCCAGCCCGACCATCGTCAGCTTGGTTATGCCGCGTGTCCGCAAATACCCTTCAAGACCGGTAGGCGTCGTCTGGTCATTTTCGAAGAAGGCAGAATAGCTGTCTATGGCGGGGTTGTACCCTTTACGAATGATCATATCGGCACGGGTTTGATCCAGCCGCGGGTGGAACGCGGCCCCGTTGCTGCCTTGGACACAATGATCCGGCCACAGCACCTGCGCGCCATAGGGCATCTGCGTCACCTCGAACGGCACCTTATCCGCATGGGACGACGCAAAGGAGGAATGGCCCGCCGGATGCCAGTCCTGCGTTAGAACCACCGCATCCACCTGCCCCATCAGCGCGTTGATCCCGTCGACGATGGCGTCGCCGTCTGTCACCGCAAGGGCGCCGCCGGGGCAGAAATCATTTTGCACATCAATCACGATCAGGGCGTGGGTCATATCGGGTTCCTCATGGGTCAGCTTATGCCAAGGGGCATAGCACGGCGGGTGCGGCACGGCACCCCCTTGCCTGAACCGCCGCATGGGCGTATCTCAGCGCGCATGTATACCATTGCCGCCCTCTATCATTTCAGCCGTTTTGACGCGCCTGACGCCCTGCGCCCGCCGTTGATTGCGCTTTGTGCGCAACATGACGTCAAAGGCACGCTGCTTGTCGCCGCCGAAGGCATCAACGGCACCATCGCCGGCCCCCGTGCGGGGATAGACGCGGTCATCGCGCATATCCGTGCCCTGCCCGGCTGCGCCGATCTTGAGTGGAAGGAAAGCACCGCCACGACGCCGCCCTTCGGCAAGATGAAGGTCCGCCTGAAGCGCGAGATCGTGACCATGGGTCAGCCCGATGTCGATCCGCTGGCCAAGGTCGGGCATTACGTCGATCCCGCCGACTGGAACGATCTGATCGGCCGCAACGATGTTGCCGTGATCGACACGCGCAATGATTATGAGGTCGCGATCGGCACCTTCGACGGGGCCATCGACCCGGAAACCCAGAGCTTTGGCGAATTCCCCGCCTGGTGGGAGGCGAATAAGGACCGGTTCCACAACAAGAAAATCGCGATGTTCTGCACCGGCGGTATCCGGTGTGAGAAATCGACCAACTACCTGATCGGCCAAGGGGTGGAGGACGTGTTCCACCTCAAGGGGGGCATCCTCAAGTACCTTGAAGAAGTCCCCGAAGAGCAAAGCAGCTGGAAAGGCGATTGCTTTGTCTTTGATAACCGGGTCAGCGTAGGTCACGGGTTGAAAGAAGGGCCGCATATGCTGTGCCACGGTTGCCGTCGCCCGATCCTGCCCGAAGATACCGCAAAGCCCGGATACGAGGCCGGCGTCAGCTGCCCGCAGTGCGTCAATGAAACCTCTGACGCGGATAAGGCGCGGTTCCGTGAGCGCCAGCGGCAGATGACGCTTGCCAAAGCACGCGGCGAAACCCACCGCAGCTGATCACGCTGTCGGCCCGCCCTGTTCCAAGCGCGGGCCTGTGGTTCAGGTTAAGCCCCGAACCCTTCGCGCCCGATAGAGACATAGGCCGAGAAACCGGCGCGTTTGGCATCTTTGGGGCTGTAGATATTACGCAGATCTGCCATCGCAGGGGTCGTCATCCGCTTGGCCATCCGCTTGAGGTCCAGCGCGCGGAATTCATTCCACTCCGTCAGAATGACCAACGCATCCGCATTTTGCGCGGCCTTATAGGCATCCTCCAGCCACGACACGCCCGGCAGCAAGGCTTCGCCCTCGCGTTTGCCCTGCGGATCAACCACACGCACCTTGGCCCCGTTGCCCACCAGCGATGGCACAATCGTCAAGCTGGGAGAGTCGCGCATATCGTCGGTGTTGGGCTTGAACGTTACCCCCAGCACCGCGATGGTCTTGCCGTTTACCGACCCGCCACAGATGTCGACCACCTTGTCGATCATCCGGCGTTTGACCTCGTCGTTCACCTTGATCACGGTTTCGGTCAGCTGCATCGGCACCGAATGATCCTGCCCCATCCGCGCCAAGGCCTGCGTGTCTTTCGGGAAGCAGCTGCCGCCATAGCCCGGGCCCGCATGCAGGAACTTGGACCCGATCCGGTTATCCAGCCCCATGCCTTTCGACACCATTTTCACATCCGCACCCGTGCGTTCACACAGGGCCGCGATTTCGTTGATAAAGGTAATCTTGGTCGCCAAAAACGCGTTGGCAGCGTATTTGATCATCTCTGCGCTTTCCAGATCGGTCGACATGATCGAAAACTCGCGCAGCGAGAGCGGGCGGTAGATGTCCTTCATCACCTGTTCGGCGCGTTCATTCTGCGTCCCTACAACCACGCGGTCGGGGCGCATAAAGTCGTCAATCGCAGCCCCTTCACGCAGGAATTCCGGGTTCGAGGCGACGTCGAATTCGGCCTTAGGATTGGCTTTGGCGACGACCAGTTTGACCTGACGGTTGGTGCCCACGGGCACAGTCGATTTGGTGACGATCACCGCATACCCCGTCAGGACAGAGGCGATCTCTTCTGCGGCGGCCATGACATAGGTCAGATCCGCATGGCCATCCCCGCGCCGGGTCGGCGTCCCAACCGCGATAAACACGGCATCCGCACCATCCACTGCACTGGCAAGATCCCCGGTGAAAGACAGACGCCCCGCTGCAACGTTCTTGGCCATCAAGTCATCAAGGCCGGGTTCGTAGATCGGGACGATGCCCTTTTCCAACTTCTCGATCTTAGACGGGTCTTTGTCGACACAGACAACTTCATGCCCGAAATCCGAGAAACAAACACCCGAGACCAAACCGACATAGCCGGTGCCAATCATCGCAATCTTCATGAAACTTTATCCTAAATCAATTTGACAGTCAGCAAGCCAAGCCAGCCGGTGCACCCACATCTAGTGATCTGACAGCGCAAAACCAAGATAGGCAAATGGCATCAAAAGTCGACGCCAGCGCCCCAGCTCGAACTTTCGCAGCGGTTTTTGCATGACCTGGGGGTAGGGCCGGTCGATGGGTTTGCCCATCACTAGATCCGCGACCAACCCGCCCGAATAGCTGCCCATTGCAACACCATTCCCATGATAACAAAGACTTGCATAGACAGCACCGGGGTCAGGGAGTTTGCCGACAAAGGGCATTTGCGCGCGCGAAAGACATACCATACCCGACCATTGGTAGGGTGTCTCAACGTCTTTCCATGCCGGGAAAAACTTTTCGAAATCGCGGCGCACACGCGCAATGGCGCGCGCCTCTGCCGCTTTGCCTGTCACCAAACCGCCGCGCATGCCGAACAACATCCGGCGGTCCGGCATCAGCCTGAAATAATGCAGCAAATTGCGCGTATCTGCGGACATATAATCGCTCTTCCATCCCGCGGCATCTAGCTCTGCCTCGGTCAGGGGGCGGGTCACAAGGACCGTCGACTGCGTGGGCATATAGCGCGCAGACAGCCCCGGCACCAAATCTTCCGACGAATACCCGTTCGTGGCGACAATCACTTTCTGTGCACGCACCCTACCCTTGGGCGTTCGAACGTCGTGACCCTGCGCCGCCTGCTGTACCTCAAGCGCAGGCGTATCATGGTAAATGACCGCACCCGCCTTTTCCGCGGCTGCAGCAAGGCCGGTCACGTATTTCCGCGGGTTCAGCGCAAAGCCCGCCGGAATATGCAGCGCCCCATGGAACGGCCCTGAAAGCCCATGCGCCGCGAAATCCGCGGGATCAATAAGCCGCGCCTCTAGCCCGTAGTTCTCTCGCACCTCGCGGGCGCGCGTGCGAAAATCGTCCATATCCTTGGGCCGATGCGCCAGCTCGATCTCCCCGTCGGAGTGGCGGTCAACCTCGATCCCATGCCGCGTGATCAACGCATCAACAAAGTTGATCGCCGCCAGCTCAGCCGCGCGAAAGCGCAACCGATCCTCGCGCCCCGCAAGCTTGTCCAGCGCGGCATCACTTAGCCGTCCGCCCCCAAGGCAGCAAAAGCCCCCGTTGCGGCCCGACGCGCCCCAGCCGACGTATCGGTTTTCCAGCACGACCGCAGAATACCCAGCCTCCGCAAGGCGCAACGCGGCAGAGAGCCCGGTAAAGCCGCCACCCACAATCGCCACGTCACAGGATACGTCACCTTCCAACGCAGACCTGTCGGTAGCGGCGCAGGTTTGATCCCACCAACAATTTTCCCTAGGCGCATCTGTATAGGCAAAATCGTTAAATATTCGTTTCATGCCGCCGCTCTTTCATGCCACGGCGCGTTCCGCCGCCTGCACATCGCGTTGCGCCTTGATCGCCTTGCGCTTCGACATCAGTGACGCCGTGATAACCCCGAAAGTCACGATACCGATCATGATGGTGGATAATGCGTTAATCTCGGGCGAGACGCCAAGACGCACCGCGCTCCAGATCTTGATCGGCAGGGTTGTGGAGGACGGGCCCGTGGTAAACGAAGCGATAACAAGGTCGTCCAGCGAGAGCGTGAACGCCAGCAGCCACCCCGAGATGACAGCCGGCGCAATGATCGGCAAGGTCACCAAACGGAAGGCGTCGAAAGGCGAACACCCAAGGTCCAGCGCCGCTTCCTCCAGCGACCGGTCAAAAGTCACCAGCCGCGATGACACGACCACTGAGACATAGCACATCGAAAAGGTCGTGTGTGCCAGCACGATGGTCAGCGTCCCCCGGTCCAGCCCGATCCCGATAAACAGAAGCAACAGCGATAGGCCGGTAATCACCTCCGGCATGACCAGCGGTGCGTAGATCATACCCGAGAAAAGCGTACGCCCAGCAAACCGCCCGCCGCGCACAAGGATGTATGCCGCCATCGTCCCCAACACCGTTGCCAGCGTAGAGGACGCCACCGCGACCTTCAGCGTTACCATCGCAGCATTCAGAAATGCCTCATTCTGAAGCAGCTCGCCGTACCATTTGGTCGAGAAGCCGGCCCACACTGTCACCAGTTTCGAACTGTTAAAACTGTAGATGACCAGCAGGATCATCGGCAGATAAAGAAAAGCAAACCCGAGGGTGAGCGACGTAATATTGAACCAGCTTGCGCGTCTCATGACTCCACCTCCGCCTGACGTTGCTGGTTGCGTTGGAACAGAACGATTGGAACGATCAGGATCAGCAGCAGGATCACCGCCACCGCGCTCGCGACGGGCCAGTCGCGGTTGTTAAAGAACTCCTCGAACAAGACCTTGCCGATCATCAACGTCCCTGAACCGCCCAACAAAGACGGGATAACGAATTCGCCCAGCGCGGGGATAAAGACCAGGAAACACCCCGCAATGATCCCGTTACGAGACAAAGGTATCGTGACCAGCCAGAATGCCTTTAACCGTGAACATCCCAGATCTTCAGCGGCCTCGATCAAGGATTCGTCCAACCGATCCAGCGCGGCATAGATCGGTAGAATCATGAATGGCAGATAAGTGTAAACAATTCCTATATAGACCGCGGTCGTCGTGTTCATGATCGTCAAAGGCGTATCGATGATGCCCAACCACAGCAGGAATTGATTCAAAAGCCCCTCATTACTCAGAATACCGACCCACGCGTAAACGCGGATCAGGAAGCTGGTCCAAAAGGGCAAGATCACCAGCATCATGAGGGTCGGACGCCATTCCTCGGGCGCGCGGGCCATGCCGTAGGCCATGGGGTAGCCCACCAAAACCGCTAAAACTGTAGATATTAACGCAATCTTCAAACTGCTTAGGTAAGCCTTCCAGTAGAGATCGTCTGAAGCAAGAAAGGTAAAGTTTTCCAGATCGAATGCCGCGAACATCGCCCAAATCCCGTCCTTTGCCGTCGGGGAGTAAGGAGGAATCGACAAAGCCAGATCAGAGAGAGAAATTTTAAAAACAATGATGAAAGGAATGAGAAACAGCGCGAGCAACCAGGCATAGGGCACCGCGATAAGGAAAAAGCGACGCATATTCATCGCTCCAACAGGACGCCGGCGGTGGCGCTCCATGAAATCCAGACCTTATCCTCCCACGTGATCGTGCGGCGCGACAGCCGACGCGTGTTTGCGGTCTGTGCCTTGATCACTTGACCACCGGCCAGCTGGACATGGTAGGTGCTGAGATTGCCAAGATATGCGATGTCCAGAACGGAGCCCTGAACTGCGTTCTTCATTTCTGTCGGCTTCTCGGTAGAAATGGCGATCTTCTCCGGTCGGATCGCAAGATGAGCTTCCTGCCCATCGCTAAAGGGGCGTTCTGATGCCGCAAGCAAGGGGGCCTCATTCGCGACCCAATCAAGGTGGTACATATTTTCGCCCGCGGGCTTCACCGTGCCAGAGATAATGTTCACGTCACCGATGAAGTCAGCGACGTAGACGGAATTAGGTGCTTCGTAGATACCTCCTGGCGTCGCGACCTGGATGATCTGCCCTTCGTCCATCACAGCCACGCGGCTCGCGACGGTCATCGCTTCCTCTTGGTCGTGGGTAACGATAACAAAGGTGGTCCCCGTGCTTTCCTGGATATCCATCAGCTCAAACTGGGTGTCCTGACGCAGCTTTTTGTCCAGCGCGCCAAGCGGTTCGTCCAGTAGCAAAAGCTTCGGCGCTTTGGCGAGGGACCGCGCAAGCGCGACCCGTTGACGTTGCCCCCCCGAGATCTGGTGGGGTTTGCGTTTGGCAAATTTGGTAAGGCGCGTCAGCTTGAGCATCTCTTCAACGCGCGCGGCGATATGTGCCTTGGACATATCCCCTCGTTTCAACCCAAAGGCGATATTCTCCCAGACAGACAGATGTGGGAACAGGGCATAGGACTGAAACATCATGTTCACCGCCCGCTTGTTCGGCGGGATGCCCGCGATATTCTTACCCGCCAATTCGATCTTGCCCGCGCTTGGGTTTTCAAACCCGGCAAGCATGCGCATCATCGTTGTTTTACCGCAGCCCGAAGGCCCCAGCAGAGCAAAGAACTCGCTTTCATAAATACTCAAAGACAGATCATCGATCGTAACGAAATCGCCAAAACGCTTTGTCACATTCTCGAAGCGGATAAGCGGCTTTTCGTTCGGGTCATCCCACGGGGCGAAAACGGGTTGGCTCACTTTGATCTATCCTTTGCACAGCGTTTACCCCTCCGGATGGAAGGGTCCGGTTGATCGGGTCAAAACCGGTAAGGCTTTGACCCGATGCGATTTTAGATACCAGATTTGATCTTCGTCCACATACGCGTGACGACACGTTGTACCTTGGGTGAATATGAAGAAATGGTATACAGGTTTTCCAGCGTGCCTTCGTCTGGGTAAATCGCTGTGTCCCCGATCACGTCCTCGGCAAGGAACTCCTGGCTCGCCTTGTTGCCGTTCGCATAGTAAACGTAGTTCGACGCGGCGGCCATATTCTCTGGTTCCATCATGAAATTCAAGAACTTATGTGCCCCATCCGGGTTTGGCGCATCCGCTGGAATTGCCATATTGTCGAACCACATCAGCGCCCCTTCTTTTGGCGCGTAGTAGGCGATTTCGACACCGTTATCCGCCTCGGCGGCGCGGTCACGCGATTGCAGGATGTCACCCGACCAACCGAAGGCAACGCAGATATCACCGTTGGCCAGTGCGTTAATATACTCCGAGCTGTGGAACTTTTGAACGTGGGGGGCAACCGCCGTCAAAACAGGCTCTGCCTTCGCAATCACGTCGGGGTCCTGGGTTTGGGGATCTTCGCCCAGAAACTTCAGCGCCGCGGGGATCATTTCTGTCGGAGCGTCAAGGAAATGCACGCCACATTCGGCCAGCTTTTCCATATTCTCGGGCTTGAATACGAGGTCAAGCGAATCAACAGGGGCATCTTCGCCCAGCACTTCCTTAACCTTGGTCATGTTCACGCCAAGCCCGGTGGTGCCCCACATATAGTTAACGGCATATTCGTTCCCGGGGTCGTATTTCGATACGCGGTCCTCGATCACGTCCCACATGTTGCTGATGTTCGGCAGTTTGTCTTTGTCGAGCTTCTGGAAAACCCCCGCCGTGATCTGGCGTTCAAGGAAGGTGCCGGTCGGGACAACCACGTCATAGCCGGACCCGCCTGCAAGCATCTTGGTTTCAAGCACTTCGTTACTGTCAAACACGTCATAGATCAGATCAATGCCGGTTTCTTTTTCAAATTTCTGCAACAGGTCTTCGTCGATGTAGTCGGACCAGTTATAGACCCGCACCTCTTCACCCAAGGCGCTGGTGGCGATCAATGCCGTTGCTGCGATTGAACTGAGCAAGCTATATTTCATTGTCATCTCCCGTTGTGTAGGCTCAGTTGATCCGAACCTTTCGTCAATTTGATCAAGTTTTGCGTCATGCGACAAGATCATTTATAATTTTACGCAGGTGCATGCCGTGGTTCAAAATGTGGTTGAGTACAATTTAGGCAAATTTGATGAACGTAAATTCCGCTGACCTTGCGTCGCAAAAGCCTTTGGAAAGCCCGGCCAAGGTGCCGGCCCATCAGCATGTCTATGAACGCGTGCGCAAGCTGATCCTGTTCGGCGATCTTGCCCCCGGTCAAGCGGTCACCATTCAAGGCCTCGCAGAAACCCTTGATGCGGGCATGACCCCGGTGCGCGAAGCGCTGCGCCGTTTGATCGCCGAAGGCGCGCTGGTGCATCAGGGCAATCGCCGCGTATCGGTCCCTGTACTGGACCTCGAAGGGGTTAACGAGCTGGAATTCATGCGAAAAACCCTTGAAGCAGAGCTTGCTCAACGTGCCACAAGCCGCATGTCAGAGACTGTTTTAAGCGAACTCGCACAGGTGGACGACGCGCTGAACCACGCGATTGATCGTGGGGATATCGGCGAATACCTGACCCAGAACTACCGCTTTCACACCATCGTCAACACCTGTGCCGAGGCCCCTATTCTGGCCGCGACCGTCGACCGTTTATGGCTGATGTTCGGCCCGTCGCTGCGCGTGGTCTGCGGTCGGTTTGGCACGTCGAACCTGCCAGATAAACATGCCGACTTGCTGGCGGCTTTTCGCGAAGGCGATGCGGCAAAGGCTGCGCAGGCCATGGCCGAGGATGTTTCTCAGGGCATGGTCCAGATTCGCGCCTCTCTTTGATTAAAATCTGATCGGCTGATAGCCGTTTATCGTCACCACAGCAGAGCGATTCGATTGACTCTGCATAATTTGATCATATTCTGAGCCCAATCTTCCCTCCCCATTCCCAGAGGTGTTCTTTATGGCCCATATCACCAACCACATGCCCACCGCCGAGCTGCAAGCACTTGACGCCGCGCATCACATGCACCCGTTCACCACCAATGACGAACTTGCCGAGAAGGGCGCGCGGATTATCACCCGTGCCAAGGGCGTCTACCTGACCGACAGCGAGGGGAACGAGATCCTTGACGGGATGGCGGGTCTTTGGTGCGTCAACATCGGGTATGGCCGTCAGGAAATGGCCGACGTCGCCGCGCGCCAGATGCTCGAGCTGAACTACTACAACACCTTCTTCATGACCTCACACGTGCCCGCCATCGCCCTTGCAAAAGAGATCGCGTCACTGGCCCCCGGCGATCTGAACCATGTGTTCTTTGCCGGGTCGGGGTCCGAAGCGAATGACACCAACATCCGGATGGTGCGCACCTATTGGGCCATGAAAGGGAAGCCAGAGAAATCCCACATCATCAGCCGCAAGAATGCCTATCACGGGTCGTCGATGGGGTCCGGCTCCCTTGGTGGCATGAGCTATATGCACGAACAGGGCGGCATGCCGATCCCCGGCATTCACCACATCAACCAGCCCGACTGGTGGGTGGAAGGGGGCGACCTCACGCCCGAGGCCTTCGGCCTTGCCCGCGCGCAAGAGCTTGAGGCCAAGATCCTTGAGCTGGGGGCAGATAATGTCGCGGCGTTCATCGGTGAACCCATTCAGGGCGCGGGCGGGGGTTATCGTGCCGCCAAGCACCTACTGGCCCGAAATCCAGCGTATTTGTGACAAGTACAATGTATTGATCATCGCGGACGAGGTGATCTGTGGCTTTGGCCGGACAGGCAGCTGGTTCGGGTCCGAGACCATGGGGATCAAGCCGCATATCATGACCATCGCCAAGGGCCTAAGCTCTGGCTACCAGCCGATTGGCGGGTCCATTGTGTGTGACGAGATCGCGCAGACCATCGGGTCCGGGGAGTTCAATCACGGCTATACCTATTCGGGGCACCCCGTCTGCTCGGCCGTGGCACTGGAAAACCTGCGGATTATGCAGGACGAAAACATTCTGGATCACGTGAACAATGTTGCCGCCCCCGCCCTGAAGGAAGGGCTGGCCAAACTGGCAGAGCATCCATTGGTCGGCACCGTCAACGTCGCGGGTCTTATGGCGTCGCTGCCCCTGTCCCCGCGCAAAGAAACGCGGTCAAAGTTCGCAGGCGATGCAGGAACCGTCGGTTATATGTGTCGTGAACGCTGCTTTGCGAATAATCTGGTGATGCGCCACGTCGGCGACCGGATGATCATCTCGCCACCGCTGGTGATCACCCCAGAAGAGATCAAAGTATTCATGACGCGCGCCACCAAAGCGCTGGATGAAACCTATACCGCGGTCAGAGAAGGCGGCCTGCTCAAGGCAGCCGAAGACCACGCGCAAGACGCTGAATCGCCGCTCGGCTAAGGCGTGACATACATTCGGGACGAGGCGCAAAGGTCGCCCGTCCCGCCGCTGGAAGCACTGCAAGGACTTGTCTGTTTGCGACATCGGCAGTGGCTGACCAGCGCTCAAAATCGCCGGGTTCGGGGCGAGCCGCTGATGCTTAACCTATGGCAGATATTAACGAATTCCCCTTATTTCAAGCAGGCTGCACAGTAATTCCGCAGGCAAAAGAACTGTTTCTTGTCAAATAACCGTCGATCTTCCCGCAATTGACGCTTTCTGCCCAAAAGTGTCGTTAATTGGTTGCAAAGCGGAAACCAGCCAGTTTTAACTTCCTGTCAACAAGGGCGCTTGAACGTCACAATAAACGGGGAGCCAGCTTTGGCAGATACTTCAGCAACGAATGCGTTCGTAGAATTTGAACGCGTGCAGAAAAGCTATGACGGCGAAAATCTCGTCGTAAAAGACCTCAACCTGTCGATGCCGAAAGGCGAGTTTCTGACAATGCTCGGGCCATCGGGGTCCGGCAAGACCACCTGCCTGATGATGCTGGCGGGTTTCGAAACGGCCACGCATGGCGACATCCGGCTTGATGGTAAATCGATCAACAACATCCCGCCGCACAAACGCGGCATTGGCATGGTGTTCCAGAACTACGCGCTTTTCCCGCATATGACCGTTGCCGAAAACCTCGCCTTCCCGCTTGAGGTGCGCAAGATCGGCAAGTCCGAGCGTGAAGAGAAAGTAAAGATCGCGCTGGACCGTGTTCAGATGGGCGACTTCGGCGGCCGCCGTCCGGCACAGCTTTCCGGTGGTCAGCAGCAACGCGTTGCCTTGGCCCGTGCTTTGGTCTTCGAACCTGAACTGGTGTTGATGGACGAACCGCTGGGGGCGTTGGACAAACAGCTGCGTGAAACATTGCAGTTCGAGATCACGCATCTGGCGCATGAACTGGGCATCACCGTGGTCTACGTGACCCACGACCAGACCGAAGCGCTGACAATGTCCGACCGCGTGGCCGTGTTTGAAAACGGGCGCATCCAACAGTTGGCCCCGCCCGATCTGTTGTATGAAGAGCCCGAAAACAGCTTTGTTGCGCAGTTCATCGGCGAGAATAACACTCTTGAAGGCGTCGTGACCGAGATCAAGGGCGGCACTTGCCTTGTGCAGCTGGACGGCGGCGGCCTGATCGAGGCAAAGCCGATCAACGTGACCCGCGCCGGCGAACGCACCCGCGTATCGATCCGCCCCGAACGTGTCGAATTCAACAAGGACCGGATGCAGGAAGGGGCACACACCCTGAAAGCCGAAGTGCTTGAATTCGTCTATATGGGCGACATCTTCCGCACCCGCCTGCGGGTTGCCGGGACCGACAACTTTATCATCAAGACACGAAACGCACCCGATCAGGTACGTTTGAAGCCAGGCCAGCAGATCGAGATTGGCTGGTTGGCAGAGGATTGCCGCGCCCTCGACGCATAAGCGTCAGGACGCGGCCGGCCGTCCAACGTTCGACGGCGTCGCACGAGGCTGTGGTTAAGCCCGATATCACACCCTCAAGACCCTAACGGGCATATAATGGGAGACTATCTAATGAAGTTTACGACAACGCTACTCGCATCCTCCGCGATCATTGGCGCTGGCACATTGGCATTCGCCGATGCGCATGCGGACATGGCCAAAGAGATGACGCTTGTTTCCTGGGGTGGCGCTTACCAAGCCAGCCAAGACAAAGCGTATCTGCAGCCCTATCTGGAAATGCACCCTGAACTCTCTGCTGTTTGGGATGAAAGCTCCAACGAAGCCGTGGCTAAGCTGCGCGCGATGAACGAAGCCGGCAACGTGACCTGGGATCTGGTCGACGTGGTTGCCGCTGACGCCATCCGCCTGTGCGACGAAGGTCTGGCGATGGAAATCGACGCGGACGAAATGCTGGCAGAAGCCCCCGACGGGACATCCGCTGAAGACGACTTTGGCGACCTGCTGGTCAGCGACTGCTTTATCCCGCAGATCGTGTACTCGACGACATTCGGGTATCGCACAGACATGGTTGGTGACACGCCTCCAACCAAAATCTGCGACGTCTTCGACACCGAAGCCTACCCAGGCAAGCGCGCGCTTGAAAAGCGCCCCATCAACAACATGGAATGGGCGCTGCTCTGTGACGGCGTTGCAAAGGACGAAGTCTATGACGTTCTGGCAACTCCGGAAGGTCAGGAACAGGCTCTGGCCAAGCTCGACACCATCAAGGACGACGTGATCTGGTGGTCCGCCGGTGCCGACACGCCACAGCTGCTGGCCGATGGCGAAGTCGTCATGGGTTCCACCTACAACGGCCGTCTGTTCAGCGTTATCGAAGAGCAAGACCAGCCCGTTGCAATGCTGTGGGACGCACAGGTGTTCGACCTTGACGGTTGGATCATCCCAGCAGGTCTGCCTGACGACCGTCTGGCGCGTGTCAAAGACTTCGTGAAGTTCGCGACAGACACCCAGCGTCTGGCGGATCAATCGCAGTACATCAGCTACGGCCCTGCCCGTTTGTCCTCCGCTCCTATGGTTGGCAAGCACGCAGAACTGGGCATCGACATGGCACCACACATGCCAACCGACCCGGCCAACGCAAAGAACACGTTCCTCTACAACTACGAGTTCTGGGCTGACTACCGCGACGACATCGACGCGAAGTTCCAGGCATGGTTGGCGCAATAATCGGCTGAACCATTCGGAGGAGGCCGCTTTGGCCTCCTCCACCCCTTATTTGTTTTTCCATTTTCCCGACCTTCCAGCGACCTAACCCCATGGGGCCGATATGAGCGATACCGCCGACGCGACGAATGACACACCTGAACAGACCGGCCCGATGCTGGCCGCGGACGGCACACCGCTGAAACGCAGCCTGAACCGTGCGCTCCGTCGTCAGAAGCTCAGCGCGCTTTTGCTGATCGCCCCTCTGCTGATCTTTATCCTGATCACCTTTATCGCACCGATCGCCGATATGCTGTTCCGCTCTGTCGAGAACCAGATCGTCAGCGACACGCTGCCCCGCACCACGCAAACCCTGTCCGACTGGGACAGCGAAAGCGGTGAAACCCCCGGTGCCCCCGTCTACAAGGCGCTTTACGAAGACCTGTTCATCGCGCAGGAACGCAAATTGCACACCCGTCTGGGCTCAAGGCTCAACTACGAGCTGACCGGTGCATCGTCCCTGTTCCGCAAATCCGGCCGCGGCGTGGATGACATTGGCGAAGTGTTTCAGGACCAGTTCGAAGATCTGAACGACTTCTGGAAGAAGGGGGAAAACTGGAATGCGCTGCTTGGCTCCGACGCATGGCTGGCAGAGATTTCCGACTGGAAAAAATCCTCCGGCGACGACCAGCCCGCGTTTGAAATGCGCGAAGGCATGGCAGAGCTTCTGCCCGAGACCGCCGAATACTACGAAATTTTCGCCGACTTCGTTCAGAACGACGACGAAGACAACCTGTACAAGGAAGACCCATGGGCGCTGATCTACTCGGCACTCTATGACGACCTGACAGGCCCCACGGCATCGCAAATCGCCAGCTATTCAGGCCCGGCATCAGCCGAACTGACCGAGGCAGCCGCAGCCGCCCCTGCATTCGACGCAGTCGATTACAAAACAGCCTTCACCGAGATTGACGACGATTGGGGCAAAACCCCTATCTGGAGCACCATCCGCGCCTACAGTCCCGCGCTGACCAACGGCTATTTCCTGAATGCCGTCGACATGCAGAAAACGGCTGACGGTCCCGAATTCCGCCCCGACAACGAACGCATCTACGGCACGCTGTTCCTGCGCACGCTGTTCATGTCGGTCTGCATCACCCTCAGCTGTATCCTGCTGGGCTATCCGGTGGCGTGGATCCTCGCCAACCTGCCCGCGCGTACCGCGAACCTGCTGATGATCCTCGTGCTGCTGCCCTTCTGGACCTCGCTTCTGGTGCGGACATCGGCGTGGAAGGTCATGCTGCAACAACAGGGTGTGATCAACGATACACTGGTGTGGCTGGGGCTGGTGGCCGATGACAGCCGTCTTGCGCTGATCAACAACCAAACCGGCACGATCATCGCGATGACGCACATCCTGCTGCCCTTCATGATCCTCCCGCTCTATTCCGTGATGCAAACAGTACCGCCAAGCTATCTACGTGCGGCAAAGTCGCTGGGGGCCACGAACTGGACAGCCTTCTGGCGCGTGTATTTCCCGCAATCGGTGCCTGGCATCGGCGCGGGGTCGATCCTCGTGTTCATCCTGTCTATCGGCTACTACATCACACCGGAAATCGTCGGCGGCACCACGGGGACATTCATCTCCAACCGGATTGCCTACCACATCTCCAGCTCGCTCAACTGGGGCCTCGCGGCCGCGCTTGGGGCGATCCTGCTGGCCGTGGTGCTTGGGCTTTACTGGGCCTACGACAAGATCGTCGGCATCGACAACGTGAAACTGGGAGGCTGATATCATGGTCGCACTCACACCTATCTCCCGCAAACCCGTCGGTTTCTATGTACCGGTTGTCGCCGCAGCAGGCGCCTTTGCCGGGCTCTTTGTCGGCACCGCCCAAGGCAGCGGACTGCTGGGCATCCTGATCGGAGCACTCTCCATGGGGGCGCTGGCCTTTGTGCTGACGCAGCTGATCAAGAACGAAACCATCGCCCGCTGGACCTCTGTCATTCTGCTGGCGGTGATCGGCTTTATTCTGGGCGGCGTGCCCATGCTGGTCCTAGGGGCCATCTTCGGCTGGTTCTTCGGCTGGTTCAGCTTCTGGCTTTACGAGGGACGCTACCGCGCCAAGGTCGCGCCCTATCTGACCCCGGGTCAGGTGCTTTGGCACTTTGCCTTCCGCATCATTTGCGGCGCGATCCTTGTGTTCCTGATCACACCGATCCTCGTGGTCATGCCACTTAGCTTCAACGCCGAGAACTTCTTTACCTTCACCCCTGAAATGCTGCGTTTCGATCCCGAAGGGTATTCGCTGCGCCACTACAAGGACTTTTTCAGCAGCTCCGCATGGCAAGGTGCCGTCTGGAACTCGATCAAGATCGCCCCGGCCGCGACCCTTCTGTCGGTCAGCTTCGGCACCCTCGCGGCGATTGGCCTGAGCCAGCAGCACGTGCCGTTCCGGCGCGCGATCATGGCCATCCTGATCTCGCCCATGATCGTCCCGCTGATCATCTCGGCGGCGGGCATGTACTTCTTCTACAGCCGCGTCGGCCTGCAGGGCACATATGTCGGCGTTGTCCTGGCGCACGCAGCCTTGGGCATCCCCTTCGTCATCATCACCGTCACCGCGACACTGGTAGGCTTTGACCGGTCTCTCACCCGCGCGGCGGCGAATATGGGGGCCAATCCGGTCACAACCTTCTTCCGCGTGCAAATGCCGTTGATCCTGCCGGGCGTGATCTCGGGCGGTTTGTTCGCCTTCATCACCTCGTTTGATGAAGTCGTCGTAGTGCTCTTTGTCGGCTCTGCCGGTCAGAAAACGCTCCCGTGGCAGATGTTCACCGGCCTGCGCGAACAGATCAGCCCCACGATCCTTGCCGTGGCGACGATCCTTGTGGTCATCTCGATCTGCCTGCTGACCGTGGTCGAACTGCTGCGCCGCCGCTCCGAACGGTTGCGCGGGATGTCCCCCGGCTAAGCCGCTTCCAAATGGTTTAAAATCCTCGCCGAAGGCACGCGCCGGACCCAAAGGTCCGGCGCGTTTCATTTACGCCAGACTATTCCGCCGCGGCTCCGCGCAGCGTTTCCAACAATCGGGGGGAGGCATAGCCGTCGGGCACAAGCCCCTGCGACAATTGGAACTCGCGCACCGCATTGATGGTCAGCGGGCCGATTTTCGCGTCGATCTGGACCGTATCAAACCCCTGCGCCGTCAGCTGCGTCTGAAGCTCGATCCGTTCGTCATAGGTCAGCGCGCGGTCTTGCACCGGCCAGCTGACCTCGATCGGCCCGCCCCCGGCGATACGATCCGCCAGATGCCCCACGCCGATCACATAGGCATCGGCCGAATTATAGCGTTCGATCACCGCGAAATTGGCATAGATCAGAAACGCTGCACCGTCTGCCCCACCGGGCAAAAGCAGGGACGCAGGACCGTGATCCCCCAGCGACCCTGTCACAGGGCGCACCCCAAGCGCACGCCATTCCGCTGCCGTTTTCAGGATATCGCGCCCCGCCAGAAGATAGTCGAACCCCTCGGGCAGCCGTACCTCGACGCCCCAAGGCTGCCCCTGGACCCATCCGAAGTGCTTGAGATACGCCGCGGTAGAGGCAAGCGCGTCACGTGGATCATCGCTCCAGATATCGCGTTTGCCATCGCCGGTGAAATCCTCGGCATATTGCTGGAAGGACGAGGGCATGAACTGCGTGTGCCCCATTGCACCAGCCCAACTGCCCTGCATCCGCGCAGGCGTGGTATCGCCCGCCTGCAAGATCCGCAGCGCGTCCAGCAGTTCCCCTTCAAAAAAGGCCCGCCGCCGCCCCTCATAGGCCAATGTCGCGAGCGAGCTGAGCACCGGATCGCTGCCCCTGAAGGTGCCATAGGCGCTTTCGAGCCCCCAGATCGCGGTGACGATCTCTTTCTCGACGCCATAGCGCGTTTCGATCTGGGATAGTGCGTCGGCCTGCTCGGCCAGCGCCTTCTTCCCGTTGGTGACCCGTAGATCAGAGGTCGCGGTCTCCAGATAGGCCCAGATTGTTTTGGTGAATTCGGATTGGTTGCGGTCGCGGCGGATGACCTGCGGGTCATAGCGCACGGTCTGCATCACGCGGTCAAAGACCGCACCGTCGATCCCTGCGGCCAAGGCACGCGCACGAAAGGCTGTCACCCAGTCCTGCAACCCCGCCGCGTTGCCCGGCTTTTGCACCATGGCGGGTGGGCGCGCAGTACCCTCGGCCCCCGCAGCGATCACACCTGTGGCAGCCGTCACCGAGAGTGTCACCCCGCCAACCAATGCGCCAATTTTCAGCAGTTCCATTCCCACGCCCTTCCCCAGCATCACGCTACAAGCCTAGCGTCAAACGCCGCGCCCAGAAAGGCGGAGTTGCCCGCTGTGCGTGTTACTGCCTGCCTGTTCCTGCCTCGTGTACCGCTCCGGGGTTAGCGTCGTGTGCGTTTGACCTTGCGTTTCACCTTATCCGCCTTGCGCTTGGCTTTGACACCTTTGCGCTTGGGGTTGGTGCGGCCCGCAGGCCCACCGCGCCCGCGCCGCGCCCCTTGGCCGCCCTTGGGCAGGGCGTCACCCTCAAGCGTCAGCAGCTCCAGCGCGATGCCCCCGGTGACCGGGACCGCCTCTGACAGGCGCACGGTGACACGCTGCCCGACAGAGATGATCATGCCCGTATCCGACCCCATCAGCGTGCCGGCCTCTTGGTCGAAATGGAAATACTCGCGCCCCAGCGACCGCATGGGTAGCAGCCCGTCTGCCCCGGTTTCGTCCAGCTTCACAAAGGCCCCAAATCGCGCCACGCCGCTGATCCGGCCCGAGAATTCATTGCCCACACGTTCCGACAGATAGGACGCGAGATAGCGATCGGTGGTGTCGCGCTCTGCCATCATCGACCGGCGTTCCGTGTCCGAGATATGCGCGCCGGTCTGTTCGATATCCTCGATATCATGCTGGCTTAGCCCGTCACTGCCCCAGCCATGGGCAGTGATCAACGCGCGGTGCACGATCAAATCCGCGTAGCGCCGGATCGGAGAGGTGAAATGCGCGTAGGACCGCAGCGCCAGACCAAAGTGCCCGATATGCGCAGGCCCGTAATAGGCTTGCGTCATCGACCGCAGGGTCGACAGGTTGATCAGCTCTGCATCATCCGTGCCCGCCGCATCGTTCAGCAGCTTGTTCAGATGGCGCGTATGCAGCACCTGTCCCTTGGCCAGCGTATAGCCCGCCGCCTGCGCGGTTTCGCGCAAGGCGTCCAGCTTGGCGGGAGAGGGTTCTTCGTGGATGCGATAAAGCAGCGGCGTTTTCTTGGACAGCAGTGTTTCGGCGGCGGCGACATTGGCCAGCACCATGAACTCTTCGATCAAGCGGTGCGCATCCAGCCGGTCCTTGAAGTTCACCGACTTCACGGTGCCGTCCTTGTCCAGCTCGATCCGCCGCTCGGGCAGGTCAAGGTCCAGCGGCTGACGCTCGGCGCGGGCAGCTTTCAAGGCGGCATAGGCGGCGTAGATCGGTTTTAGCACAGGATCCAGCAACGGGCCGGTGCGGTCATTGGGGGCACCGTCAATCGCGTCCTGCACCTCTTCGTAGTGCAGCGAGGCGGGAGAGCGCATCAGCCCGCGATGGAAGCTATGGCCGATCTTGTTGCCCGCCGCATCCAGCACCATGCGCACCGCGATACAGGCCCGCGGCACGCCTTCGTGCAACGAACACAGATCCCCCGACAGACGGTCGGGCAGCATCGGCACCACACGGTCGGGGAAATAGGTGGAATTGCCCCGTTTGCGCGCCTCGCGGTCCAGCGCAGAGCCGGGGGTGACATAGGCGGCCACATCGGCAATCGCGACCCAGACGACATGGCCACCCTCGTTCTTGGGGTCTTCGTCAGCATGGGCATAGCATGCGTCATCATGGTCCCGCGCGTCCGACGGGTCGATGGTGATCAGGGGCAAATCGCGCAGATCCTCGCGCCCTTTCAGGCCCACGGGTTTTGCGGCATCGGCCAGCGCCATCACGTCGTCAGGAAAGTCGTCGGGGATACCATGTTGATGGATCGCGATCAGGGACACGGCCTTGGGCGCCGACGGGTCCCCCAGCCGTTCAATGATACGCGCCCGTGGCGATCCCATGCGCGCCTTTGGTCCGGCCTGCTCCGCCTCGACCAGCTCGCCATCCTTGGCCCCGTGGGTCGCGTCTTTGGGCACCCACCATTCCTTGTCGGACCCTTTGTCGATGGGCACAATGCGCCCGCCCTCTGTGGTCTTGCGGAAGATGCCCAAGACCCGCTGCGGGTTCGCGCCAATGCGGCGGATCAGCCGCGCCTCGTAGTGGTGGTCTTGCGCCTGTACCAGCGTCAACCGCGCCAGAATGCGGTCACCCGCCCCCAAGGCGGGGTCAGAGGCACGGGGGATCACCAGCACCACGGGCTCCACGCCTTCGCCCTGCCACTCCATCGGTTTGGCAAACAGATCGCCATCCTTGTCCGGCCCCGTGACCTGCAACACAGACACCGGCGGCAAGCGGTCAGGGTCCTGATAGCTGCGCTTGCGCTTTTCCAGATGGCCTTCGGCCTCCAGCTCTTTCAGCACGCGTTTCAGGTCGATCCGGGCCGCCCCCCTGATGCCGAACGCCTTGGCGATGTCACGCTTGGCGGTCAGAGTGGGGTTTTCGGCGATCCATTCAAGGATCTCGGGCTTTGAAGGTATTTTGCTCATGCTTCACGAGGTAGCACGCGCACCCCGCTTCGTCATGGGCAAATCGTCGATTGTATCCACGTCCCGCAATGTGGCGACCTGTGCGATGCGGTGATCGGGCAGCGTGGCGACGGTATCGGCCAGCGCATGCTCCGTGGACCAGCGGACGTTTTCAAACAGGCGCGGCGGCACGGGGCGGGCGCGTTTCAGCCCGACCAGCCAATAGCCCCCGTCCGGTGCAGGCCCGAACACCGCGTCATGAGACCCGAGCGCGCGAAACGCATCAGCCACCCGCGCCGCGGTCACGCCCGGAATATCCGCCCCGATGACACAGACCGGCCCCGCGGGCGCGGCACGCAGCATACGACCCATACGATCCCCCAGATCGCCGCGCCCCTGCGGCCAGCGGGGCAGATGCGCGGGCCAAACGCGGCTGGACAGCCCTGCACGATCCGGTGCGACAGCCAGCACCACCTGCCAGCGCGGATCTTGCACACGGCGGATCAAAGCGCGGGTCTGATGCCGGAACCACCACGCGGCAGCGGTCATGCCCAGATCACGGCCAAGCCGCGTCTTGACCCGCCCCGGCAGCGGCTCTTTCACCATGATAACCAGCGTGCGGTTCAAAGCGACAGCACCATCTCGCGATGATCAATGCCGGCGTCGTCAAAGACCGGCCCCTGCGCCACGAACCCCAGCTTTTCGTAGAACCCCAAAGCATGCAGCTGCGCGCCGAGCTTCACGAAGCGCACGGCAGGATCCTTGCGCGCCTCGTCTACCGCCGCGCGGATCAGCGCCGCGCCAAGCCCCGTACCGCGGTGGGACTTGATCACACATACGCGCCCGATCTTGGCCGTATCACCCTTGATATGCATCCGCGCAGAGCCGATCGGCAGCTCTTCCTCGGTGGCAAGGAAATGCGTGGCGTCGTCATCGCGGTCGTCCATTTCATCGGCTTCCGACACGTTCTGCTCTTCGATAAAGACGATGCGGCGCAGCAGGTGACAGCTGGCGAGGTCTTCGGTCACGGCGATATGGGCGGTCATGCGAAATAGTCCTTCAGGATGCGGGTATAGATGGATTTGAGCTGGTGGATCTGCGCCACCTCGACGTTTTCGTCGACCTCGTGCATGGACTGACCAACCAGCCCGAATTCAACCACAGGGCAGTGGTGCTTCATGAACCGCGCATCCGACGTCCCGCCAGAGGTGGACAGTTCAGGTGTCACCCCCGTCTCTGCCTGCACCGCTTTGGACACCAGATCAGACAGCTCACCCGGTGGCGTGATAAAGCTCTCGCCTGAAATCTTGACCTTGAGCTCGACCTGCACGCCGAAACTGTCGCGGATCGCGGCGGCCTGTTCCTCCAGCCAAGTGGTCAGGCTAGCGCCCGAATGCTTGTCGTTAAAACGGATGTTCACCGTCGCGCGGGTTTCAGCCGGGATCACGTTGGTCGCGGGGTTGCCGGTATCGACGGTGACAATCGCCAGCGTGGAGGGATCGAAATGGTCGGTCCCTTCGTCCATCTGATGCGAGGCAAGCTGATCCATCAGCCGCATCATCGCAGGCATCGGATTATTGGCGCGGTGAGGATAGGCCGCATGGCCCTGTTTGCCGATCACGCGAAAATGCGCGTTCAGCGACCCGCGCCGCCCGATCTTGATCATCTCACCCATTTTGTTCGGACATGTCGGCTCCCCTACCAGACAAACATCCATCCGTTCGCCCGCCTCTTGCATGTAATCCAGCAAGGCGCGGGTGCCGTCGATGCCTTCGGCTTCCTCGTCGCCGGTGATTGCCAGCACGATGGACCCATCCGGGGGCGTGTCGCGGACAAAGTCGATGGCCGCGGCGGTAAAGGCAGCCACACCGGATTTCATATCGGTGGTGCCGCGCCCGTACATGATGCCGTCTTTGACCTCTGCGCCAAAGGGCGGCATCGTCCAATCGGCCTCGTTCCCGATGGGCACGACATCGGTGTGACCGTTAAAGCCGAAGCTGCGTGTGTTACCCTTGTTGCCCCAACGCGCAAAGAGGTTCTTGATCCCGCCACGGTCCGCCCAGGCACAGTCAAACCCCGCCTCGGTCAGCAGATCGAACAGCACCTCTTGCGCGCCCCCGTCTGCGGGGGTGACCGACGGGCAACGCACCAGTTTGGCGGTCAGGTCTACGGGATCTATGGCGGACATGTCAGGGCTCCTTCGGCGTGTGTCGCGGTGTTGCCCTACATTTGTGGGGAAAATTCACCAAAGCCAAGGGGCAGCGCGGAAATACACAAAGCGGTGAGCCACATAGCCCACGCCAGCGCTGCAAAGTCGCGCAGGAACCTTAGTCGAAGAAAGGCGTCATCTGCGCAATAATGACAGAGTTTTCATCCAGCGCCCGCGCCATCAAGGCCCGTTCGTCTTCGTCAATCTCGTGGCCTTCGGCCTCGCGGTCGGCAATCGTGCCGTATCCGGTCACGTCCAGCGGGTTGGTATCAGCCTGTTTCAGGATGGCGACCGTCTCGCGCACGGCTTCCGCTTCGTCGATACCAGAGGCAAAGCACATCAGCGCAGCGCCCGTCGCCTTGTCCGGCAGGCCGTCGCCCTCTTTGCGGCCAATCTCGACCAGCAGCGTATAGACCTGCTGGCGTGACGGTTTCTTGGGTTTCTTCTGGTCAGACATAAAAAGGGCCACCGCATTAAGATGCGGCAGCCCTATCGTGTTCTGTGTCGTCTGAAAAGGGTCAGCTACGTCCGCGTACCAAACGTGTGACCCAAATCAACAGGCAGGCCCCGATGACGCCGACGACCAGCTGACCAATCCAGCCACCCAAGGTCGCACCGACGATTGTCATCAGCAGGAAGTTGGCAACGATCGCGCCAATGATCCCCAGAATAATGTTCATGATCAGCCCCATATCGGACTTCATGATCTTTTCCGCGATCCAACCGGCCAGACCACCGACGATTATTGCTGCGAACCAACCCAGACCTGTCATTTCAAATTCTCCATAAATCTTGTTTCATAGAGTGAACTCACAGGTCTGTGAAAAGGTTCCCTTAGTCGCGCAGCAGCTCGTTGATCGAGGTTTTGGAGCGGGTCTTTTCGTCGACGCGCTTCACGATCACGGCGCAATAAAGGTGCACACCGTTCTTCGACGGCATGGACCCCGCCACAACGACCGACCCCGCGGGCACTTCGCCATAGAAGACTTCGCCGGATTCACGGTCGAGGATTTTGGTCGACTGGCCGATGTAGACCCCCATCCCCAGAACGGAGCCTTCGCGGACGATACAGCCTTCGACCACCTCGGAACGCGCACCGATAAAGCAGTTGTCTTCGATGATTGTCGGGCCGGCCTGCATGGGCTCGAGCACGCCACCGATGCCAACGCCACCCGACAGGTGGACGTTCTTGCCGATCTGCGCACAGGACCCGACGGTCGCCCATGTGTCAACCATTGTGCCGCTGTCGACATAGGCACCAATGTTCACAAAGGACGGCATCAGCACGACGCCCGGCGCGATATAGGCCGATTTGCGCACGACACAGTTGGGCACGGCGCGAAAGCCCGCCTCTTTCCAGTCGGCATCGTTCCAGCCTTTGAACTTGCTATCGACCTTGTCCCACCAGCCGCTGCCCTGCGGGCCGCCGTCGTGCTGTTCCATATCCTTGATGCGGAAGCCCAGCAGGACCGCTTTCTTGGCCCATTGGTTCACATGCCAGTCGCCGTTCTCCATCTTTTCGGCAACGCGCAGCTTGCCGCTGTCCAGCGCGGCCAGCGTGTCTTCGATCGCGTCACGTGTTTCGCCGGTGGTGGCCGATGTGATCGTGTCACGGGCATCCCAAGCGGCTTCGATGGCAGTTTCAAGTTGGGCGTTCGACATGGGTGTAGCTCCGGCGAATGAGGGTCAAATGTTGCGACTGGCTATACAGTCGTCAGGCCCGTCGTGCAATGACGTCGGATGGCGTGGTCATTTGCGCCAAAGGCGGGCATGTTGCGATAAAGGGCGCAAACCGCTCGGATAGACCGGAGAGTATGATGACCGATTCAAAACGCCACCCCCTGCGGCAGGCCGGCGACGACCGCGCCACAGCACAGGATGTTCCCGACACGCCGCAGACGCGGGCCCCGGCCTACCGGCTGGCCTTTACCGATGATGATTTTATGTGCCGTCAGGAATTGCGCCCCGTCCGGCTGCAACTTGAACTGCTGAAGCCAGAGATGGCGTTGGATGCGCATGGCGTCAAATCCACCATCGTGCTGTTCGGCGGCGCGCGTATTCCGGCCCCCGCACACAAAGACAAGGCGCGTACAAAAACGCTGGCCGACCTGTCGCATTTCTATGATGAAGCCCGCGAATTCGCGCGGCTGATGACGCTGAAATCGATGGAGAGCGACGGTCAGGATAATGTCATCGTCACAGGCGGTGGCCCCGGCGTAATGGAAGCAGGCAACCGCGGTGCCATCGACGCAGGCGGGCAATCCATCGGGCTGAATATCGTGCTTCCGTTTGAACAGGCCCCGAATGAATATGTCACACCCGAGCTGTGCTTTAACTTTCACTACTTCGCGATCCGCAAGATGCACTTCCTGATGCGTGCACGTGCGATCTGCGTATTCCCGGGCGGTTTCGGCACCCTGGACGAGATGTTTGAGACGCTGACCCTGATCCAGACAGGCCGGATGAGCCGTGTGCCGTTCCTGCTGTTCGGTCGTGCCTTCTGGGAAAAGATCATCAACTGGGATGCGCTGGCCGACGCGGGCACGATCTCTGATCAAGATCTGGACCTGTTCCAATTCGTCGAATCCGCCGACGAGGCGATGAAGCTGATCGAAAACTGGGATACAGCCCCCGCCCGAGAGGAAGTCCCCGGGCGTTCCAAATAAAGACCCCGGTCAGATCAGGCGCAAAGATCGGCCGGAAGCACACAGACCTCAACGTGATGCGGCAGCGTTTCCAAAACGGACCCGTGGTCCGTATCACGTACCCCATAGCCATAGCCGGCCAGACGATGTTTCCATTCGCGGTAGGACAAGGCGCTTTCGCGTTCGCGCGTGACAAGCGCCAGTACATCGGCAGTGATAAAGGCGTCGTTTTTAATAATGATAGTCATTGCAGTATCGCTCCTGATTGTGTTGTCGATGGAAACAATATTCTGGGCGATGATGACTTAATTTCTGCTTAAATGTGGCGCACCCAAGGTCATTTCACGGTGAGCGCGCCACAATCGACCGCTAAAAATACAAACAGCCGCCCCAGATCGGGACGGCTGCATCATGCTATTCGTTTGACGCTAAGGGGTTACATCCCTGCGTCTGCCTCGATCTGCTTGCGCGATTTGCGTTCACGCTCGGTCGCCGATTTCAACTGACCACACGCGGCCATGATGTCTTCGCCGCGTGGTTTACGCACAGGCGAGGCATAGCCGGCCTGATACACAATCTCGGAGAACGCGCGGATACGGTTATTCGACGACCGCTTATACGGTGCGCCGGGCCATTCGTTGAACGGGATCAGGTTAATCTTGGCAGGGATACCTCGGATCAGCTCTATCAAACGGTGCGCATCTGCGTCTGAATCGTTCACACCATCCAGCATCACATATTCAAACGTGATCCGTTCAGAATTGCTGACCTTAGGATAGGCCCGCAGCGCCTCTATCAGCTCTGCGATGTTCCAGCGTTTGTTGATCGGCACCAGCTTGTTACGCACCTCATCCGTGGTCGCGTGGAACGACACAGCTAACTGACAGCCGATTTCCTCGGCTGTACGTGCGATCTCTGGCACTACACCCGAAGTCGATAGGGTGATCCGGCGGCGTGACAGCTGGATGCCCTCGGGGTCCATTGCGATCTTCATCGCGTCGCGCACGTTTTCAAAGTTATACAGCGGCTCGCCCATGCCCATCAGGACGATGTTGGACAACAACCGCGGTGCCTCTGAGATGGTCCCGGGCACGGGCCATTCACCCAGATCATCCCGCGCCACCATCACTTGCCCGATGATCTCGGCCGCAGTCAGGTTGCGCACAAGTTTCTGCGTACCGGTGTGGCAGAAGGAACACGTCAGGGTACACCCAACCTGCGAGCTGACACATAGCGTGCCGCGGCCTTCTTCGGGGATATACACCACTTCGACCTCATGACCGCCCGCGATGCGCACCAGATACTTGCGGGTGCCATCCTCTGACACCTGTTTGGTCACGACCTCGGGCACTTCGATCACAAACTTCTCGGCCAGCTCGGCGCGGAATGCTTTCGACAGATTGGTCATGTCGGCAAAATCGCGCGTGCCCCATTGATAGATCCACTGCCAGATCTGCCCGACGCGCATCTTCGCCTGCTTTTCAGGCGTACCTTCGGCAATCAGCGCAGCGCGCATGGCGTCACGGGTCAGCCCGACAAGGTTCATCGGCCCCTCCGCCTGCTTGCGCGGAATGGTCATGACATCTTGAGTGATCGGCGCGGTCGCAGACATGGGGATTCTCCGGTGTGCAGGGGTTTGAGCGCTCTATATAGGGATTTTTCCCTAAATCAAAAGGAAACGCCGCATTGCTGGGCCGGGCTGAGTGCATAGCTTCGCCCGACATGGCCGCTTTATCGACCAAACCCTTGGTATGAAAAAGCCCCGCCAATGGCAGGGCTTTGCGATCAGTTCAGGCGGAAAAACCTAGCCGCCGCAGCGTTTGGCCGCATCTTCAACCGCAGCTGTGAACCCCAGAAGCGAGAACGTGTCCTCGGTCTGTGTCCCTCGCCCGGAACGGCCCGTAAGCTTGGCATCCGCGCCACGTTTCATCGCGGCGATGATCTTGTTGTCGTCCTCGGTGGTCGCAGGCCAGGCCCATTCGCCTTCGGTAAACAGCTCGAACGTGGTGCCGCCGATGTTCATGTTGACCGTCGACCCCGACGCAAAGGGATAGCCGCCGGTAAAGGCCACCTGCCCCTTGGCCCCTGCGCTTGGACGGTAAAAGACCATCAGCAGGGTCTGGCCACGGTTCACCGCCACAACGCGACCATCGCGGGAGTTTACAGATTCTTTCGGCGTGGAGACGCCCCAGCATTCGGTCGGGTTGTCTTCGACGAATACGCTCCAGTCCGTCTCTGCTGCCACGCGGTTCGTGCTTTGCGCTTGCGCGAAAACGCTGCCTGCGCTCAGACCCGCCAGCGCCGCCGCAAAACCAATCGTCCTAAAGTTCATCATCTACCTGGGCCTCCAGCCGCCATTAACCTCAACATCACAACAATTCCCCAATGGCAGCCCTTCGGGAGGCGCTCTTGATCAAAGGAACTGTATTTCTCTCGTCAACAAGCATAATAACGGCAAACAGGCGACACACGAAACCCTGATTGGCAGGAATTCGCCAACGAAAAGGATAATTCATGACCCAAGCAGCCCCCTTTGCCGAAATCTGGCGTGGTCCGTTTCTGGAAAGCGTGCATTCGGGTCATGCGGTGGTCTGTGACAGCAGCGGTCAGATCCTGCAGGCTTGGGGCGATCCCGACACGGTGATCCTGCCGCGCTCCTCTGCCAAGATGATCCAGGCGCTGCCCCTGATCCAGTCCGGTGCCGCCGATGCCTATGGCCTTGGGCCCCAACATCTGGCGCTGGCCTGCGCGTCCCATCAGGCGGCGGATTTGCATGTGGGCATCATCTCTGACTGGCTCAAGACATTGGGGCTGGACGACAGCGCCTTTCGCTGCGGCACGGCACTTCCCGGGGACGAGGCCGCCCGCAATGCACTGGTGTGTTCCGGCACGCAGCCTTGCCAGATCCACCATGAATGTTCCGGCAAACACGCAGGGTTCCTGACCGTAAACACCCATATGGGCGGCGGCTCGGATTACGAAAAGCCGGACCACCCCGTGCAACGCGCCTGTCTCGAGGCGTTCGAGCGTGTGACCGGCACCACCTCGCCCGGCTTCGGGATCGACGGCTGCTCTGTCCCGAATTTTGCAACCACGCTACACGGTATGGCCCGCGCCATGGCGCATTTCGCCGCTGCTCCTGATGGGTCGGCCGAGGCGCGGCTGCATCAGGCCATGCGCCTGCACCCCGACCTTGTCGCCGGCGAGACCCGCGCCTGCACCAATCTGATGCGCGCGATGAACGGCAAGGTCGCGCTCAAAACCGGGGCCGAGGGGTTCTTCATCGCGATCCTGCCGGATCAGAACATCGGCGTGGCTCTCAAGGCGGCCTGTGGCACCAAACGCGCGGCCGAATGCGTGATCACCTCGATCCTGGTCAAACTCGGCGCGCTCGACCCGAACCACCCCGAAGCGTTGAAATACCGCAATGCCCCGATAGAAAACCGGCGCGGCATCATTACGGGCACGCTCAAACCTGCCGCTGGCTTTGCGTAACGCCGCTTCCAAATGGTTAAAAATCCCGGGGTATGGAGCAGCGCCCCATGCAGCTTGCGCGCCTAGATGACGAATTCGTCCTTGGCGTACCCCTGCACATAAAGCAGCGCCGTCAGGTCGCCAAAGTTGATCCGCACGTCACATTCCGCCGCCACGGCGGGCTTGGCGTGCAGCGCCACGCCCATGCCCGCGCGCGCCAGCATGCCCAGATCGTTTGCCCCGTCGCCCACGGCAATCACGTCGTCCTCTGACAGCCCCAGCCGCGCGGTGATCTGTTCCAGCGCATCGACCTTGGCCTGTTTGCCCAGGATCGGCACGCCGACGTCGCCGGTCAGCACGCCATCCGATGCGATCAGCGTATTCGCGCGGTTCTCGTCAAAGCCAAGCGCCTCTGCCACCGCGGCGGTGAATGCCGTGAAACCGCCCGAAACAAGCGCCGCATAGGCCCCATTTGCCTTCATCGTGGCGATCAGGGTCTTGCCGCCGGGCATATGGGTGATCCGTTCGGCCAGCACGCGGGTGATCACCGCCTCGTCCAGCCCCTTCAACAGACCAACCCGTTCGCGCAGGGCGGCGTTGAAATCAAGCTCTCCGTTCATGGCGCGGGCGGTGATATCTTTCACGCGGTCCCCGACCCCGGCCTCATCTGCCAGCTCGTCGATACACTCCTGCTGGATCATGGTGCTGTCCATGTCCGCCAGCAGCATCTTCTTGCGGCGGCCTTCCGACGGGGTGATCACCAGATCGACCCCCATCCCCTGGCATTCGGCCCAGACATCCCAGCGATTGCCCGGCATCCGCTTCATGTCAAAGCCCGCCGCCTCGTCCGGAGCAAGCCATACCGCATCCCCGCCGCCCCATGCGTTGCGCACGGCATCGACCAGCGACGCCTCAAGCTGCGGGCGTTGAGGAGAGGTTAGCAGGGTCACACTATGCATGGGTCAGGTCCGTTCGGGTCAAATCAGTCTGGGGCGCATCTTGCGCATTGTTTTAACGGGGTTTCCACCCCTGTTCCAGCGCTCCTGCGGGGGAAGGTTGCGCGCCTCGCCCAAGCGGCCCGAACAGACCTCCTTGCGCGTTACCCCGCCCACCCTTATGTTACAAAATATGTAAACTGAAAAATGTCAGGTAACATTTAAGTTGCGTCGAATCGCGACTATCCCTACGCTCGTCAACCAAGGGAGACTTTCATGGACGCTTTTATTTGTGACGCGCAGCGCACACCCATCGGCCGCTTTGGCGGCGCATTGTCATCGGTCCGCGCTGATGATCTGGCAGCGGCACCGATTGCCGCACTGATGGCCCGCAATCCTGATCTGGATTGGTCCAAAATCGATGACGTGATCTTTGGCTGTGCCAACCAGGCCGGCGAAGACAACCGTAACGTGGCCCGTATGGCCGCCCTGCTGGCCGGTCTGCCGGTCGATGTGCCCGGTGCAACGATCAACCGCCTATGTGCCTCTGGCATGGATGCCGTCGGTGCCGCGGCCCGCGCGATCAAATCCGGCGACATGGATCTGGCGATTGCCGGCGGCGTCGAAAGCATGACCCGCGCGCCTTTCGTGATGCCCAAGGCAGAAACCGCCTTCTCGCGCAACAACGCTGTCTATGACACCACCATTGGCTGGCGCTTTGTGAACCCCAAGATGAAGGCGCAATACGGCGTCGAATCCATGCCCGAAACCGGCGACAACGTGGCTACGGATTATGATATCAGCCGCGAAGATCAGGACGCCTTTGCCAAGCGCAGTCAAGACCGTTGGGAAGCGGCGGACAAGGCCGGTGTTTTCGCCGACGAGATCACCCCCGTGTCGATCCCGCAGCGCAAGGGCGACCCGATTGTCTTTGACCGCGACGAACACCCGCGCCCCGGCACCACGATCGAAGCGCTGACCAAGCTGCGCCCGATCAACGGCCCCGACCTGACCGTGACCGCGGGCAATGCCTCTGGCGTCAACGACGGCGCGGCGGCGATGCTGATGGCCTCTGAAGCGGCGGCGTCGCAGCACGGGCTGACCCCGATTGCACGCGTTGTCGGTATCTCTGCCGCGGGTGTTGAACCGCGCGTCATGGGCATCGGCCCTGTTCCTGCCAGTCAGAAAGTTCTGGCCCGCGCAGGTCTGACCATCGACCAGATGGATGTGATCGAACTGAACGAAGCATTCGCTTCGCAAGGGATCGCCACATTGCGCGCGCTTGGCGTGGCGGATGATGCGCCTCATGTGAATGCCAACGGCGGCGCGATTGCCATCGGTCACCCGCTGGGGATGTCCGGTGCCCGTCTGGTCATGACCGCAGCTCTGCAGTTGAAACGCACAGGCGGCCGCTATGCGCTGTGCACCATGTGTGTCGGTGTCGGCCAAGGCGTCGCCATCATTCTCGAACGCGCTTAACGCAATTATCCCCCTGAAAGGATCTGAACGATGTATGCACAGATGATCAAATCCACCGGCCAAGGTGTCAAATCTCTCGAAGAGATGGATCCGCAGGAACGCGCCTTTCAGGAACGGATAAATGCGGGCGGCAAGATCGAACCGAAAGACTGGATGCCGGAGGGGTATCGCAAGAACCTGATCCGGCAGATCGGCCAGCATGCGCATTCGGAAATCGTGGGCCAGTTGCCAGAAGGCAACTGGATCACCCGCGCCCCGACGCTGGAGCGTAAGGCGATCCTGCTCGCCAAGGTGCAGGACGAGGCAGGCCACGGTCTGTATCTCTATTGTGCCGCCGAAACACTGGGGGTCAGCCGTGACCAGCTGACCCGCGACCTTCTGTCGGGCAAAATGAAATACAGCTCTATCTTCAATTATCCGACCCTGACATGGGCCGACATGGGGGCTGTCGGCTGGCTGGTCGATGGTGCAGCGATCATGAACCAGGTGCCGTTGCAACGCACATCCTACGGCCCCTATGCCCGCGCGATGGTGCGTATCTGCAAAGAGGAATCGTTCCACCAGCGCCAGGGCTACGACATCATGATGAAGATGGCGAAGGGCACAGACGCGCAGCGCAAGATGGCGCAGGACGCGCTGAACCGCTTCTGGGGGCCTGCGCTGATGATGTTTGGCCCGTCAGACGAAAATTCCGTCCATTCGGCGCAATCGATGGCGTGGAAGATCAAGATGAACTCCAACGACGAGCTGCGTCAGAAGTTTGTCGATGAATGTGTCCCGCAGGCCGAATATCTGGGCCTCAGCGTTCCCGACCCCGATCTGAAGTGGAACGAGGAACGCGGGCATTACGACTTTACCCAGCCCGATTGGGACGAATTCTTTGACGTGCTCAAGGGCAATGGCCCCTGCAATACCGAACGGCTCGCCGCGCGCAACAAGGCGTGGGACGACGGCGCGTGGGTGCGGGACGGTTTAATGGCACATGCGGCGAAGAAACGCGCCGCGAAACTGGCAGCGGAGTAAGCAAGATGAGCAGCCCAGAAGCAAAACCCTACCCCGGCACCCAAGCGGTCGACCACGGCAAGGCGCGCGCCGATGAATGGCCCCTGTTCGAGATTTTCATTCGCGGCCAGCACGGGCTGAGCCATCGCCACGTCGGGTCGCTTCACGCAGCTGACGCCGAAATGGCGATCAAGAATGCCCGCGATGTTTATACGCGCCGCAACGAAGGCGTGAGCATCTGGGTCGTCGAGGCCGCCCATATCGCTGCCTCCTCGCCCGAGGAAAAAGGCCCGCTGTACGAGCCCGCCAACGACAAAGTCTACCGCCACCCCACCTTCTTTGACATTCCAGACGAAGTGGGGGCGATGTGAGCACGGCAAATATAGACCCTAACAAAGGCGATTTGTTCGAATTTCTATGCCGGATGGGGGATAACACCCTTGTTCTGGGGCACCGCGTTTCGGAATGGTGCGGCCACGCCCCCGTGCTGGAGGAAGACATCGCGCTGGCGAATACCGCGCTGGACCTGATCGGCCAGACCACGCTTTGGCTGGATCTGGCGGGTAAGGTCGAAGACGCGGGTCGCGATGCGGATCGGCTTGCCTTTCACCGTGACGTCTGGGATTTCCGCAATCTGTTGTTGGTCGAACAGCCCAACGGCGATTTCGGCCAGACGATCATGCGCCAGTTCCTGTTTGACGCATGGCACCTGTCGCAGCTGACCGCCCTGATGGAAAGCAGCGATGCACAGATCGCCGCCATCGCGGAAAAGTCGAGCAAAGAGGTGACCTACCATCTGGAGCGCGCGACAGACACGGTGATCGGCCTTGGCGACGGCACCGAGGAAAGCCACCGCCGCATGCAGAGCGCGCTGGACCTGTTGTGGCCCTATGTCGGGGAAATGTTCGTCGCGGACGCTGTGGACGAGGCCATGGTCGCAGCAGGCATCGCGCCCGATCCTGCGTCCCTGCGCGCCGCCTATGATACCTTGGTGAACGATGTCTTCACCGCCGCCACGCTGACACGGCCCGAAAGCGATTTCGGCCATCGCGGCGGCAAATCCGGTAAACGCCATTCGGAACATCTGGGGCATATGCTGACGCAGATGCAATGGCTGCAACGCGCCTACCCGGATGCGACATGGTAGTCGAAAAGCCTTCGTTAGAGACTGTTTGGGGCTGGCTTCACGCCGTGCCGGACCCCGAGATTCCGGTAATCTCGCTGACCGACCTGGGGATCATCCGCGATGTGCAATGGCAGGATGACACGCTAGAGGTCACGGTGACGCCGACCTACTCCGGCTGCCCTGCCACGACGATCATCAACCTTGATATCGAAACGGCATTGCGCGGGCATGGAATCGAAAAACTGTCTCTAAAGCGGCAACTTTCGCCTGCCTGGACCTCTGACTGGATGACCGACGCAGGCCGCGCCAAGCTGGAAAGCTACGGCATCGCCCCGCCCCAACCCGCAGGTGGCCCCGAACGCTGCCCCCGGTGCCAATCGACGCAGCTGGAAAAGATCAGCCAGTTCGGATCGACCCCCTGCAAGGCGCAATGGCGCTGCACCGACTGTCTGGAACCCTTCGATTATTTTAAGTGTATCTGACCCATGAGCCAATTTCTCCCCTTATTAGTGACTGATATTCACCGCACCATCCGCGACGCGGTGGTCTTGACCCTGCAGCCCGAAGACCCAAAGGCGTTTGCCTTCAAGCAGGGTCAGTATCTGACCTTCAAACAGGATTTCGACGGGACCCAGCTGCGCCGCAACTATTCCATTTGCGCCGGTCTGGATGACGGCGTGCTGCAAGTGGGGATCAAGCGGGTCGATGGCGGTGCCTTCTCTACCTTTGCGAACGAAGTATTGAAGGTCGGGGATACGCTGCATGCCATGCCCCCCCAAGGCACGTTTTCCGCCGGGTTAGAGCCTGATCGCGCGCGGAATTACCTTGGCTTTGCCGGCGGGTCGGGGATCACGCCCGTGCTGTCGATCCTCAAGACGGTGCTGAAACGCGAGCCCAAATCGACCTTTACGCTGGTCTATGCCAACCGCGCTGTGAACACGATCATGTTCCGCGAAGAGCTGGAGGATCTCAAGAACCGCTATATGGGCCGGTTGAGCGTCATCCACATGCTGGAAAGCGGCCAGGACATCGACCTGTTCACCGGCCGCGTAGACCAGAATAAATGCGCCGAGCTGTTCAAGACCTGGATCGACGTGTCGGACATGGACATGGCCTTTATCTGCGGGCCGGAGCCGATGATGCTGGCCATCGCGGATGCCCTGAAAACCCACGGGTTAGAGCCTGAACAGATCAAGTTCGAACTGTTCAGCGAAAGCCAACAGGGCCGTCTGGCGAAACAAGAAATGGCCAAGCGCAGCGAAGGTCAGGCGCAAACGCAGGTGACCGTGAAAATAGACGGCGCGCAGCACAGCTTTACCATGGCCAAGGGGCAGTCGGTACTGGATGCCGCGCTAGAGAATAACCTTGATGCGCCCTTTGCCTGCAAGGCGGGGGTCTGTTCGACCTGCATGTGCAAGGTCACCGAAGGCGAGGTCGAGATGCTGTCGAACCACGCGCTGGAGGACTACGAAGTCGAACGGGGATACCGGCTGAGCTGCCAAAGCTATCCGCTGAGCGACACGCTTTTCATTGACTACGACCATCACTAAGGGGCCCAATATGCGCGATATCCAAAGCTTTGCCGCCGGACAATGGATCAACCCCGGTGCCGGTGCACGCAACATCGCAAGTGCTATCACCGGCGATGTGATCGCCCAAGCCGGCAATGACGCGCTGCAGGTTCAGACGATGCTGGCCTATGCTCGTGACATCGGCGGCCTTGCCCTGCGCAAGCTGACCTTTCACGACCGAGCCCGGATGCTCAAGGCCGTCGCGCTGTATCTCAATGACCATAAACAGAGCCTATACGAGCTGTCGTTCGACACAGGTGGCACGCAGGCTGACCACATGATCGACGTGGATGGCGGGATCGGCACGATGCAGGTCTACGCCGCCAAGGGTCGCCGCGAGATGCCGGATGATCAGGTCTATCTTGATGGTCCCGTCGAACAGCTGGGCCGCGCGGGTCAGTTCATGGGCCGCCACATCTGCACGCCGCTGCAGGGCGTTGCAGTGCATATCAACGCTTTCAACTTCCCCGTTTGGGGCATGTTGGAAAAGCTCGCCCCGACGCTGCTGGCCGGGGTGCCTGCCATCGTCAAACCCGCCACCGCCACCTGTCAGGTGACCGAGGCCTGTTTCCGCCTGATGATCCAGTCCGGTATTCTGCCAGACGGCGCGATCCAGTTGGTGACGGGGGGCTTGGGCGATATGCTGGACCACCTCGATTGTCAGGATGTCGTCAGCTTTACCGGCTCTGCTGAAACGGCACTGAAACTGCGCAGCAACCCTGTGTTGGTCGAACGCTCCGTCCGGTTCGCGTCTGAACAGGATAGTCTCAATGCCTCTGTGTTAGGGTCTGATGCGGGCCCCGGCACGCCCGAGTTCGATCTGTTTGTGAAAGAGGTCCAGCGCGAGATGACGGCCAAGGCGGGGCAGAAATGCACCGCCATCCGCCGGATCATGGTACCGCAACCCCATGTGGATGCGCTGATCGCCGCGCTGTCGGACCGGCTGGCCAAAGTCACCATCGGCGATCCCCGTCTTGAAGGCACGAAAATGGGCGCGCTTGTTTCGCAATCGCAGCGCCGCGACGTGCTGGAGAAAGCCGCCCTGATCGGGACAGAGGCGACGCGTGTCTTTGGCGACCCCGACGCCTTTGCGGTCGAGGGCGCGGATGCCCAGAAAGGCGCCTTTGTCCCGCCGATGCTGTTCCACTGCGCCGATCCCGATGCCGCCACGCATGTGCACGACACCGAGGCTTTTGGCCCTGTGTCCACCATCATGCCTTACCGCGACACCGATCACGCCATCGCGCTACTGAACAAAGGCAAAGGGTCGCTGGTCGCCTCCATCATCACCCGCGATGGCGAGACCGCACGCGACATGGTGATGGGCGCAGGCGCGTTTCACGGGCGGCTCTATTTCAACAACCGCGACTCGATGGCCGAGGCGACGGGCCACGGTGCCCCCCTGCCCCATATGGTCCACGGGGGTCCGGGGCGTGCAGGCGGCGGCGAGGAACTGGGCGGCGTGCGCGGTGTCATGCATTACATGCAGCGCACCGCCATTCAGGGCAGCCCCGATATTCTGACCGCCATCGGCAAGCAATGGGTGCCCGGCGCGACCGAGATTTCGGACCGCGACCACCCGTTCACCCGCCGCTTTGGCACGCTCGATCTGGGCGAGACGTTCAATTCGGCGAGCCGCACCGTGTCGCTGGAGGATATCGAGACCTTCGCCCATTTCACCGGTGATACGTTTTACGCGCATATGGATGACGCCGCCGCCAAGGCGAACCCGTTCTTTCCGGGCCGTGTTGCCCATGGCTATCTGCTGCTGAGCTTTGCCGCAGGGCTGTTCGTGCAGCCTGACCCCGGCCCTGTGCTGGCGAATACCGGGCTGGACAACCTGCGCTTTATGGCACCGGTGCAGGCGGGCGACAGCATCAAGGTCCGGCTCAGCGTCAAGGCAAAGACGCCTCGCAATGACGAATACGGTGAGGTACGCTGGCACGTGACCCTGACCAATCAGGATGATGCCGCCGTGGCCGAGTATGAATTGCTGACGATGAATGCCTATTGACGACTTTGACCTTGCGATCGCCCCACTGAAAGACCTTGGCGGCCAGCGCGTCTGGTCTTTGATGATCAGTCTCTTTGGTGATCTGGCCCGACAGGAAGGGCAGATCATCGGCGGGCCGGTGCTGTCGGCGATCATGTCGGCGATGGACGTCCGCCCCGAGGCCGCGCGCGTGGCTCTGCATCGTTTGCGCAAGGACAAATGGATCGCCTCCGAGAAACACGGGCGGATCAGCCATCACAGCCTCACCCCCGAAGGCCGCGCCCAAAGTCAGGCGGCCAGTGGCCGGATCTACGCCACCCCTGACGATCTGCCCGAGCACTGGCAAATGGTCGTGACCGATGACGCCGACTCCGGCGCGCTGGAAAAGGCGGGATTCACCACGTTGATGCCGCGTCTTTATGTCGGGGACGCCGCCCTGCCTGTGCCGAAAGATGCCGCCACGCTGCCCGGTCAGGCTGCCCCCGACTGGATGAAACGCCAGCTAGAGCCTGCCTCCCTTGCCGAAAGCTATGCGCAGCTGTCGGACGCCTTGCACCATGTCGCGCGCGACCTTGCCGGCGCCGACACGCTGACGCCATTGCAAATTGCGACCCTGCGCTGCCTGATCGTGCATAATTGGCGCCGCCTTGCGCTGAAGCACCCCGCGCTGCCGCGTCCGCTGATCCGCGATGATTGGGCCGGTCTGGTCGCGCATCAAAGGGTTGCTGCCCTGCTTGAAGCCTACCCACGCCCCGACCTGCCGGAAATCGCCACCGCCTGAGGCCGCGCAGAAAGCGATGCTTTCCCAACGCGCGCCGTCGGGATATAGGGAGGGCATGACAAATACAGTTTACCAAAATGACCTGCCCGACGGGCTGAACCTTGGACCGATGGTCGCGATCGATTGCGAAACCATGGGGCTGCATCCGCACCGTGACCGGCTGTGTGTCGTGCAGCTGTCCGGCGGTGACGGGAACGCGCATCTGGTCCAGATCGCCAAGGGCCAGACCGAGGCCCCTAATCTTTGTGCCCTGCTCGAAGACCCGCATGTGCTCAAGCTGTTCCACTATGGCCGGTTTGACATCGCGGCTTTGCTGAACACCTTTGGGGCCAAGGCCGCGCCGGTCTATTGCACCAAGATCGCCAGCCGCCTTGTGCGCACCTATACCGACCGCCACGGGCTTGCCAAACTCTGCCAAGAACTGCTGAGCGTCGATATCTCCAAACAGCAGCAATCCAGCGATTGGGGTGCCGAGACGCTGACCAAAGCGCAGATCGACTATGCCGCCTCGGACGTGCTGCATCTGCACAAGCTGCGGGACGTGCTGAACCAGATGTTGATCCGCGAAGGACGCATCGAGCTCGCGCAAGCGTGTTTTGAATTTTTGCCAACCCGTGCCCAACTCGATTTGGACGGCTGGCCCGAAACGGATATTTTTGCACACGCATGACCACACCTTTCCTAGATACCGCCCGCCGCGTCATCCGCACCGAAGCCCAAGCGCTTGAACAACTGGCCGACAGTCTGGACGACCGTTTCCGTCAGGCGATCGACCTGCTGGTCGCGACCCGTGGGCGGGTGATTGTCACCGGCATTGGCAAATCCGGCCATATCGCCAAAAAGATCGCCGCGACGCTGGCAAGCACCGGCACGCCCGCGCAGTTCGTCCACCCTGCCGAGGCAAGCCACGGCGATCTGGGGATGATCACCGGCGATGATGTGGTGCTTGCGATCTCGAACTCGGGCGAAGCGCCGGAGCTTGCCAATCTGATCGCCTATTCGCGCCGCTTTTCCATCCCGCTGATCGGCATCACCAGCCGCGCGCAAAGCAGCCTTGGCGCGCAATGCGACGTGGTGCTGGAACTGCCGCAACTGGCAGAGGCCTGCGGGACCGGCGTGGTGCCGTCGACATCGACCACGATGACACTGGCGATGGGGGATGCTGTGGCGATTGCCCTGATGGAAAATCGCGCCTTCACCGCCGAACATTTCCGCGAATTCCACCCCGGTGGCAAACTTGGCGCGCGGCTTAGCCGCGTCGCTGATCTGATGCACACGGGCGATGCGCTTCCGCTGGTGCAGGTCGATGCCCCGATGTCCGACGCGCTGATGGCGATGAGCAGTAAATCCTTTGGCGTGGTGATTGTCACCGACAGCAACGGCGCGCTGGCCGGTATCATCACCAGCGGCGATTTGGGGCGTCACCTTGACGGGCTGATGTCCAAAACCGCGCGCGAGGTCATGACGCCGACCCCTGTCACCGTCGCACCCGACGCGCTGGCGGAAAAGGCTGTGGGCATCATGAACGCCCGCAAGATCACCTGTCTGCTGGTGCTGGACCCCGCCCAAGGGGACGTCCCCGCAGGTCTGCTGCATATCCACGACTGCCTACGCGTCGGTCTGGGCTAGGGCGCGATGCAGGGGGACCGTTACACAAGGCTGATCTCTTGGCTCAAGGTGCTGTTCCCCTTGGCAGCGCTTGGCCTGCTGTCGACCCTGTTCCTGCTGTCGCGCGCGATTGATCCCGGGCAGGCCATCCCCTTTGCCGAGAAAGAGGTGCAAGATCGCCTGCGCGACCAGCAGATCACCGGCCCCTTCTTTACCGGCGCGACGTCAGAGGGGGACGAGCTGTCGTTCTATGCCGATGTGCTCACCCGCCCCGACGGGCAGACCGGCATGAACCACGCCGAAAACCTGCGTGCGACGATCAACACCCCCGAGGGATCGACCTTTCGCCTGCAATCGGATCTCGCCGATTTTGACATCGCCGAGGACGTGGCCGATCTGCTGGGCAAGGTGATCCTGACGACCTCGACCGGATACCGGCTGCAAAGCGAAAAGATCACGTCAGACCTGTCGGGGCTGAATATCCAGTCGCCGGGCGCGGTCCACGGCACTACCCCAGGTGGTACGCTGGAGGCTGGTGCCATGTCGATAACGCAAACAGATGAGCAAACCGCCCCCCAATTGGTTTTCACAAACCGGGTGAAGCTGATATACAAACCGAAATCCAAATCAGAGTGACGCACGTGAAACACCTACTGCTGCCCGTTTTCCTGCTCCTTTCCGCGATGCCAATCGCCGCACAAGGGACCAATGTGGCCTTTGGGTCGATCCGACAGGATACCGGCCTGCCCGTCGAGGTGACCGCCGACAACCTGTCAGTCGATCAAGGGGACGGATCGGCTGTTTTCACTGGGAATGTGCTGATCGGTCAGGGCGAGATGCGCCTGTCCGCCGCACGCGTTCTGGTTGTGTACCGGGCAGAGGCCGAAGGCATCGCGCGGCTTGAAGCGACAGGCGGTGTGACCCTTGTCTCGGGCAAGGACGCCGCCGAATCAGAGCGCGCGGATTACGACATCGACACGGGCACGATCGTGATGTCGGGGAACGTGCTGCTGACCCAAGGGCGCAATGCGCTCAGCTCTGACACGATGAGCGTCAAGCTGTCGGACGGCACGGCGCAGATGTCCGGCCGCGTGAAAACAATCCTGCAAACGGGCAGCAACAACTGATGTCTTCCCCGAATTTGACGGTCACGGATGGCGCAAGCGGTCTGCGTATCGAACATCTGCGTAAATCCTACCGCAAGAAAACCGTCATCCGCGACTTCTCGATGGAGCTGAACCGGGGCGAGGTTGTTGCCCTGCTGGGGCCGAACGGGTCCGGCAAGACGACCACGTTTTACGCCGTGGCCGGGCTGGTCATGCCCGAGGGCGGCACTGTCACGATTGATGGCAAGAACGTCACCACCCTGCCGATGTATCGCCGCGCACAGCTTGGCATCGGCTACCTCCCGCAAGAGATGAGCATCTTTCGCGGGCTGAGCGTGCAAGACAATATCTCGGCGATTCTGGATATCTCTATCTCTGACGCGCGCGGGCGGCGTGAACGGCTTGAAGCCTTGCTGTCGGAATTTTCCATCGAACACCTGCGCCGTGCGCCGGCCTTGGCCCTGTCAGGCGGGGAGCGTCGCCGCGTGGAAATCGCCCGCTGTCTGGCGGCCGATCCCAAATACCTGCTGCTCGACGAGCCCTTTGCCGGCGTGGACCCGATTTCGGTGGATGACATCCGCCATCTGGTTGCCGATCTAAAAAAGCGCGGCATCGGCGTGCTAATCACCGACCATAACGTTCGGGAAACATTGGATATTGTGGACCGTGCTTACATCTTGCACGAAGGCACTGTGCTGATGTCCGGCACCCCGGAAGAGGTCGTGCAGAACGAGAATGTGCGCCGGGTCTACCTGGGCGATAACTTCCGCATTTCCTAATCAACTACAGACATATTGCGCTAGTTTCCGCACATCCATGCGCCGGATTCATTTGACAACGCGGCCCAATCACGCGCTCAATAGGACTATGGCGAGACGGCGTATCATGTTTGTGCTGCATCCCCCCCTTCCCAAAGGGATGGTGTCTCTCGAACGCGTCGCATCGTCATTCACCCGCATCTGACCCCGCCTTTACCGCATTTTATGCGGCCTATGGTGTTGTCCGGATCATAAGAACAAGGAGAATTTATGCGGTACCAAATCAGTGGCAAACAAATCGACATCGGCGAAGCCCTGCAAACGCATGTGAAAACGGAATTGGGCGAAGCTGTCCAGAAGTATGCTGAGCGTCCGACGGACGCGAATGTCATCTTTTCCAAATCCGGTCACGAGTTCGTCTGCGAAACGACGGTGCACCTATCGACTGGCCTTACGGCGTCAGCGAAAGCGCATGCTACTGATATCTATGGATCTTTCGATTCATGTGCAGCAAAGATGGAAAAGCAGCTGAGGCGCTACAAGCGACGGTTGAAAGATCACCATCGCGAGCGTGCGCAACCGGTTGAACTTTTCGGTGCATCCTCGTATATCCTCGCCTCAGAAAGCGATTCAGACGCGCAGGAACCCGAAACACTCCAACCCATGATCATCGCGGAAATGCAGACCAAGATCGCGACCTTGTCTGTGGGTGAAGCTGTGATGCAGATGGAAATTTCGGGAACGCCTGTCGTGGTCTTCCGCAAAGACGGTCAAGAAGGCGTAAACGTTGTCTACCGTCGCGATGACGGCAACATCGGCTGGATCGATCCGTCGTAACACAAACCGGACCCATCAGCGGCCGAGAACAGAGCGAGCAGAATGAATTTTGCGAAACTCCTAAAGCCGGGGGCTGTCAAAGTCCTCACATCGGCCTCAAGCAAGAAACGCCTGCTCCACGATATCGGGGAGCTGGCGCATAATGCTTACGGCTTGAAAGCCGCCGCGGTGGTCGAAGCCTTGATGACGCGCGAATCCCTTGGTCCGACAGGCGTGGGCCACGGGGTCGCGCTGCCCCACGCGCGGCTTGAAGGTCTGGACAATGTGCTGGGCGCCTTTGTGCTTCTCGACAAGCCGATCGATTTCAACGCGGTCGACCGCCAGCCGGTCGATATCGCCTTTGCCCTGTTTGCCCCTGAAAGCGCGGGTGTCGAACACCTCAAGGCGCTGGCGCTGGTGTCGCGCACACTGCGCAATGCCTCTGTCTGCTCTAAGCTGCGGGCCAACCCGGACCCCGCCACGCTTTACGCGATCCTGACCGAAGCACAGGCAACGCAGGCCGCCTAAGCGGCGCTACCCCCAGCTTTTGAACCCGAACAACATATAGTCCCGTTGGTACGCGTCGGATGCGCGTTTTTCGATGTCGGCATCATAGATGTCGGCCAGCGCAAAGGGGTGGGTTGCGGGTCGTGCGGGCAAGGCTGCGGGCGGTTGCACCCCGACGCTTTGCGCCAAAGCTGACAGCTCTGCGGCCAGCGCGTCCTCGCGGATGATCCGGTCGGGCAAGGCGAATTCGCCGAAACCCTGTACCGCCTGCGCCTGCGTGCACCATGCCTGGTCTACACGGATTGCTGTCTGCCCGTTCAGATTCCCCTTGAGGAAGGTCAGAAACGCCTTGAACGCCGCGCGATGCGCATCGGCGTCATAGCTGTTGTCCGGTTCGCCTTTCGGCAGCGGCAGCTTGTAGCGGTTGATCAACGTCGTGCGCAGCTGCGGGTAGCTGCCTTTGTCCGTGGTCACGATGTGCCGGCAGAACGCGTCATGCGCACGGTCCACCGGATGCCGCAGCACGGTGAAGCTGCGGTGACCGGGATGCCGGCGCTTCCATTGGCGCAACTGCTTCTGGTTCAACTTGGTTTGCAGCTTGTCCCGCCCGACACCATCCAGCGCCGCCATCCAGTCCAGCACCTGCGGCTCTGGCCCGCTGCGCAAGGGCAAATAAAGCAACGGAGCTTCGGCCGCCGCGACATAGGACGGCACCACCGGCCCGCGGCGGGGTTCGAAATTTGGGGTGCGGGTCAGGTCGAAGCGATCCATCCGGCCAAGCGCATCCAGCATATCGTCATAATTGCTGACCTTGGCCGAGATCGGGTCGGGGTTCTGCTTCTTCAGACTTTTATCCAACGCCTCTAGCGGGTGATCCACGCCCAGATACCGCGCCAGACCGTTCATCACCTCGACGCTTTGCAGATCCTCATAGGCCACGTAAAACGCCGTCTGCCCCAGCGTCTGCAACCGGTTCAACAGTGTCAGCTGGAACGCCTGAAGCGCCTCTAGGTGGTCCGAGAATTCTTCTTCGTCAAAGACGGCTTGCGCCTTTTTCCGCGCTTTCACATCCGTCAATTTCCACTGACCGGTGCTGCGCGCGATCTTCCAGCTGACGTAGCTTTCGACAGGGTTGCGCGTCAGGATGATCTTGGCGCAGGCGGCGTCCTCCAACAGCGGGTCCAGCACGCGCGGGTCGTGATTGTGGAAATAGCGAAACCCGCCGATGCCCTTGGTCTTGTCGCGTATCGCAACCAGCAGCTTTGTCGGGTCGTCGTCCCGTGTTTGCTGGTCTATGCCCAAAATCTCGGTGCTTTTGGGGTAGCCGATAAAATGCGGGTTGAAGGCCTCGCCGTGGCAGGTGATCCCGTCAAAGGCGTTCAGGTTACTCTCCAGAAAGTTGGAGCCCGTGCGCATTTCGGCAAAAACGACAAAGCTTTTGAAATTAGAACTCATATTTATTGCACCAGATAGGGTTTGCGCGGCGGTTTCTGGGGGGCCGACATGCCACGTTCAACAGGAAAGTCGCCCATCAGATAGGGGTGCATCCCCTGGTTCTTGAGGTTCTGCAGGAATTGGCCAAAGCCGGTGAGATCCGCCATCTTTGGCACTTCGGACAGACGACCGGTTTTGACCTGCCCGATCTCGTCCAGAATGCTTTGCAGCGGCTCCATCGGGGCTTCGATGAATTCGGCCATCGTCCAAATACGCACCCGCGCCTTGGCGTAATGCGACCGCAGCACTTTCATGTGTTCGCTTTCGATCTTTTGCAACGCGGCGGCGGTGCGGCGAATGTCGGCGAAATCCTGATTGGACCGGAACAGCGGCACGGCCCAAGCCCCGGTGATCACCGACACCTGCGCATTCGGATCCTTGGCGATGTTCCAGACGATATCCTGATTGTCCTGCGGGCCGAACTGGAAGCATTGACGTTCGCCACGGGTGTTCCAGATCAGATTGGTCAGAAACGCCTTGGGGTCGTAGTCGCGTATCTTGGCGCTATTGCTCAGCGCCCCGTTGATCGAGTTCTGCCCATCGGCAAAATGCACGCGATCCGGTGCGAACAGATGGCCATGCACCCGCGCGCCGGTGGATTTGGTGAGCCAGGGTTCAAAGTTCTCGAACAGCTCGACAAATCCCTGAAACACGGAATAGGGCGCGGCAGTGACGCCGTTTTCCCAATCTTCATTGGGGAAGCGGCTTTGCATATAGAGCCCCGCCCGCCCCCGCGTGCGCCGTTCAACCGCTTTGGCAAAGACACGGTCAATCTTGCCGGGGTTCGGTTCTGTCCGCTTCATGGCACCCGCCTCATCGGTGAGGAACGCCTCGTAGAGCCTGTCCGCTTTGGGCCATATCTTGCGCGCGACAAAGCAATCGGACCGCCGCAAAAGCTGGAGGTGATCGTCGTAAAAGATATGCGGCTTGCCCTGAAAATCGAACTTGGACAGCGTCAGCGACCGGCTTTCGATCTGGGTCGAATACAGCCGCGCGAGCGTCTGGAAGTAGCTTTCATCCGGTATCCAGACGTGGCGGAAATAAGCGTCGTATGCCGCGCGTTTCGGGTCTTGCAGGATCGCCGACAGGGTTTGCCGCGTCAGGCACCACCATTGCGACCCCATATGCGGCACGACCCCCTTGGGGATACGCCGCTTGAGCCCGATAAAGCGCTGCACAGCCACCGCCTTGTCGAACAGATAGCGCCGCCGTTTCCACGAGAAGGGAAAACGCATGGTAAAACGTTCTTCGTCCAGCCCGCCAACGGTCCAGGGCACATCGGCTGTGGTGGCGCTTTCGATAAAATCGGTGCGCGGGCGGGCGGCAAGATAGTCGATCAGCTCTTTCACCGGACGCAGCGGCAGGCATGACCCCGATGCCAGATATACATGGCGCACATCCGGAAAGCGGTTCAGCATCATCTCGGACGCGGTTTGCGAGGCGGCCACCAGCCCCCATGTCCCCCATTCGCAACGGTATCTTTTGCTGAACACCAGCGCGGGCACATCCGCCAACGCCTGCACAAAAGCATCATGGGTCTGGCGTGGCACCGATTTATCGACGTGGATCACCACCGGACAGCCCGCCGCCGCCCAATGTCGCGCGACCTGTTCAGCGCGGCCTAGGGCGGTGTGCACCAGCATGACGATCCCGACGCTCATGCCCAGTTCCCCTTGGACATGAGCCCGAGAATCTCGAGCTGGCGCCAGTTGATGTATTTCTCGGACCACTTGCCCCACAGCTGCGGGTTCTGGTCGGGGTTGTTGGCATAGGTCCTGTATTCGATGGATTTGGCATAGTGCTGGCCGCGCACAAGCTCCTCTGCCGCCTTGGCGCTAAAGGTATCCAGGAATTTGGCATGAAGCAGCACGCCTGATGCTTTCTCTCCGCCCCATTCGTCATAGACACGGTTCAACCCACGCGGCAGCAGCATATGGGTGGAACTGACATAGGCATAGCGCCGGTCCCATTTGACCAGGGGCACCTTGTTCAGCGCGGGGGCCTTGGCGGGCTTGTGTTTGAAAAATACCCGCGCACGCGGCCCGCCCTGTATCCACAGGTTTCCATATTTGGCATTGCGCGAGATCGCGTAGTTGCCGCTGTCGAACCACGATGCGATCTCCATCGGGTTCTGCCCCTCTTGATAGGGTTCATCCCCCAGCCGTCCCTTGGGGTAGACATCCAGCAGCATCGCGCCAAAGCTGCGGATCTCGCAGTTGTCCAGCCAGTCGGTCAGCGCCTGAACCGGCCGCGTATCGCAAAACGGATAGACAAAGAATTCATCCGGATCGACAACCAGCACCCAATGCCCGTGCGCGTATTTGCGTTTGAGGTAGTTCATCCAGTCGACACCGAACCCCGACCGCCGATAGCTGGCATCGGTATGCCAGACAGAGACATCCTTCATCCCGCGCAGGTAATCGGCACTGCCGTCGTCGGACCCGTTATCGACAAAGAGAAAGTGATTGATCCCCAGCTCTCGATAATACTCCAGGAAATACGGGAGCCGGATTTTCTCGTTCCGCATGGTGCAGACAAGCAAGACATCATCGGGACGGATGGCGCTGGTGTTGTCCTGAACATGTGTCAGCTCGGACGACTTGCGCAGCGCCCGGATCAACCGCCGCTTGCGCCGCACGCGCATCTTGTAAGAATCCCAAAGGCTCACGTGTTCTCCATACCCTGCGCGGAACGCCCCGCCGGTCTAAGGCCCTCATCCCATCAGGTTTCGAGCCAATATGTCATGGGCCGTGTTCATAAACAACGTACTTTGAAACAGTTACGCGTTGCACGAATGACGGGCAGGACCGGGGAATATCAGGCCCAGGGGCTGCGCATCAGGTCGCTGTCTTCCAGATCCGCCGGTCCGGTATAGCGCCGCGCATCCGCGTGCCACAGATCGGGGGCGTCGGCGATCTGGTCATAGTAACCGTCAAACTGTTCCGGGTTGTGAAAATGCTGCCCCCGCGCCTTTTCCTGACGGGACTTAGCAATAATCTCTGGCAGGAACTTACTGTGCAGCAACCCCCCCGAGGCCGTCTTCCCCCCCGGCCCGTCGTAGATGTCATTCAGCGCGGGCGGCAGGAGGGAGTGGGTCGAATTCACATAGACATAGCGCCGATGCCAGTGGATCAGCGGTATCTTGTTCAACGTCGGTGACTGGCTGGGACGATCGGCAAAGAAAACCCGTTCGCGGGCACCACCCTGCACCCAGAGATTGTTCATCGGCCACTGGCGCACCACCCGATAGGGGGCGGGGTCGAACCAATCCAGCAGCTGCGCCGGGTCTTGGCCGGGGGCATAGAACTGCGCGCCCAATGGGCCCTTCGGGAACATATCCAGCATCAGCGTGCCGAACCCTTTGCGCGCTTTACGCTCAAGTTGATCGGTCAACGCGGGCAGTTTCCGCGTCTCCATCTGGTCATAGACCAGCAGCTCGTCCGCATCGACGGTCAGACACCAGCGCCCGTGCCCATGCCGCCACAGCAGCCAGTTCAGCCAGTCCAGCCCGAACCGCGACGCGCGATAGCTGGCAGAGGTTTGCCACAGGGTCACATCGGGCTGTGCCGCCAGCATTTCGGTACTGCCGTCGTCACTGTCATTGTCGATCATCAGAAAATGCGCAACGCCAAGATCGCGGTAGTGATCCAGAAAATACGGAAGCCGCGCGGACTCGTTACGCAGCACGACAAAGGCGAGCACGCCATCGCGCGGAATGGCGGGCCGCCTTGGCGCTTTCAACTGATGCCGCGACCGCAATGCACGCCACAGCAGCCGCCGCCGTTTCAACCGCATCCGATAGGCCCCCCATAGCCGGGCCCCTCGCGACGCGGGAACAGCGGCGCTGTTGGTCATGCGCTATAGTGGCCGGTCTGGTGCCATCTCCACGCGTCGGTGATCATCTGCTGTAGGGTCGACCGCGTGGGCCGCCAGCCCAGCTCTGTCTCGGCGCGGACCGAGCCCGAGACCAGTTTGGTGCAATCGCCCGGCCGCCGGTCGCCTTCGGTCATGGGGACGGCGCGGTTGGTGACCTCGCGGCTGTGTTCCACTACCTCGCGCACCGAAAACCCGGTGCCGGTGCCCAGATTGAACACGCGACTGCCCTTATCCTCTCGCAGCCAGTTCAGCCCCAGAACATGGGCATCGACCAGATCGCAGACATGCACATAGTCACGAATGCAGGTGCCATCGGGCGTGTCGTAATCGGTGCCAAAGATCGTCAGCGCATCACGTTTGCCGTCGATGGCGTCCAGCATCAGCGGGATCAAATGTGTCTCGGGCTGGTGGAATTCGCCGACCTCCCCTTCGGGGTCGGCACCGGCCACGTTGAAATAGCGGAAGATCACGCTTTGCAGGCCATAAGCCGCCTCGAAATCGCGCAGGATATCTTCGATCGCGCGTTTGGAGGCCCCGTAGGCATTGATCGGGTGCTGCGCGCTATTTTCATCCAGCACGACATTATCCTGATCGCCATAGGTCGCACAGGTGGACGAAAAGACGAAGTGTTTGCAGCCTGCGGCGACCGTCGCCTCGATCAGGTTCAGCGACCCTTCGACGTTGTTGCGCCAATAGGTGCCGGGCTGTTTCATGCTATCGCCCACTTGGCTAAGCGCGGCAAAATGCATGACGGCGACCGGCTGGTATTGTTCAAACGCGGCGTCAATCTCGGCGCGGTTCAGCAGGTCACCCTGCACGAACGGGCCGAATTTTACTGCGTCACGCCAGCCGGTGACCAGATTATCGAAGGTGACGGGGGTATGCCCTGCGGCGGCCAGCGCCTTGCACGCGTGCGACCCGATATAGCCCGCACCGCCGGTGACCAAGATATTCGCCATACGCCCGTCCCTATCGTCCTGCGCTTATTGCGCCGCGGTTTCACCCTGCATGATGTCTTGTAGATACGCACGCAGATCATCGCGCAGCTCTTCACGTGCCAGCCCAAAGGACACGGTCGCCTGCAGGAACCCCGACTTGGAACCGCAGTCGAAACGCTGGCCCTTGAAGCGGTAGCCATAGACATCGTTACCTTGGGTCAGCTCTGCTGCGATGGCGTCGGTCAATTGGATTTCCCCGCCCGAGCCGGACTTCAGTTGGTTCAGGTTCTTCAGCACGTTTGGCGACAGGATATAGCGGCCGATTACCGCAAGGTTCGACGGCGCGTCCTCGGCTTTGGGCTTTTCGACCATGCCCTTCACCTTGACCAGTTCGCCATCGGTTTGGCCCTCGTCGATGTCCAGCATCCCGTACGAGGAGGATTTTTCAGGGTTCACTTCCATCGCCGCAACCATGTTGCCGCCCGTCTCGTTATAGGCTTCGATCATCTGCTGCAGGCAAGGTTTGTCGGCAGCGATCACGTCATCAGGCAGCATCACCGCAAAGGGTTCGTTGCCGATCAGACGACGGGCGCACCATACCGCGTGGCCCAGACCAAGCGCTTTGTGCTGGCGGATATAGGCGATGGCACCGCTGTCCATATTGGTGCTTTTCAGGATCTCCATCAGCTCTGTCTTGCCCTTGGAGCGTAGTTCCTGTTCCAGCACGGGAGAGTGGTCGAAGTAATCTTCCAGCGCGCCCTTGCCGCGGGAGGTCACAAAGATGAATTCCTTGATGCCCGCAGCGCGGGCCTCGTCGATGGCGTATTGCACCAGCGGGCGATCGACCAGGGTCATGATCTCTTTGGGGACAGATTTCGTCGCGGGCAAAAACCGCGTTCCTAAACCAGCCACCGGAAAAATCGCTTTTGTTACTTTCTTAGCCATGTGAAATCGTCGCCTTTATACATTTACGTGCGGATAACCGAGTTAGCGCTCATTGAATTGCAAACCACCATGCTGCCAGCCCTAAATATGGGCAGCGCCTAAAATATGGCGGCTTCTTGCTGATTTTGCGGTCGAAAGCTCCTTTATGCCGCAGCTTGCACATCTTTGCGCCTTATCCGACGTTTTCGTTAAATAAATCGAAACGTCGGATCGCTGCGGTTTTATTCATTACAGGTTGCACGCCCCACCGCAATATTGGTGATGGCGGTGGGGCGGCGCGGTTACGCCAACCCCATCTCGGCCATCATCGCTTCGATCTTTGGCACATCTTCGGGGTTGTTCAGCTCCCAGAACTGGCGGCCCTTGGCCTCGACCTCGACGCAGAGCACCTTGTGGCTGTTTTCCATGAAGCGCAGCTGCTCCAACCCTTCAAGCTGTTCAAGCGGGCCGACCTTCCATGACGGATAGGCCGCCAGCGCGTCGGGGCGATAGGCATAGACGCCCACGTGGTGAAACACCGGCGTGGCATCGGTATCCTCATAGGTTTTCGACGTGAACGGCACGACTTCCTTTGAAAAATACATCGCCGCATGATCCGCTGCGAAAACGGCGGTGGTGCCCCCCACCCGACCTGCTTTGCGGTCGGCCAGCAGCCCGTTCAACGCCGCGCCATCGCAGCGCAATACCGGCGTCGCGATCCCGGCATTAGGGTCGCCTTGCAGACCCTGCACAAGGCTTTCGACAAACCAATGTGGTGTCAGCGGCGCGTCGCCTTGCAGGTTCACCACGATGTCATAGCCACCGCCCAGAACCGCATGGGCTTCGGCGCAACGCTCTGTCCCGTTGGCACAGTCGACCGAGGTCATCACCACCTCGGCCCCGAAGGCTTCGGCGGCGTCCTTGATGCGATCATCATCGGTGGCCACAACAACCTTGTCGACGCCCTGAACCTCGCAGGCAGCACGCCAGCTGCGTTCGATCAGGCTGCGTGCCGTACCGCTCGCCCCTGTCAACAGCGCCAGCGGTTTCGCCGGATAGCGGGTGGAGGCATAGCGGGCGGGAATGACAATAAGGACCGGCATCAGGAGGCTTTCAGATCAACGCCCGGTGCATGGGCGATAAAGAAGGGGTTGGCGAAATCGGCTTTGCCGTAGGTCAACGGGGTCAGGTCGTCAAAGCGCACAACGGCCCCACCAGCGCCGGTCAGAAGCGCGTGGCCTGCAGCCGTGTCCCATTCCATCGTGCGCCCGACGCGTGGGTACAGATCCGCCTCGCCCGTGGCGATCAGGCAGAACTTCAGCGACGAGCCCGCGCTTTTCATGTCGCGCACATTGTATTTCGCGATGTAGTCATCGGTCGCCTGATCGCGGTGCGACTTAGACGCGACGACCATCAGCGCGGCATTATCCGGCGTAGAGACTGATATCGGCTGCACAGGGCCCATGCTGTCTTTTGGGAAATCGCCGGTTTCCTCGACCGCGCTGCCATCGGCCAGCGTGAAGAACATCCGCGAACGGGCTGGGGCATAGACAACACCGCGCGTCGGCAAGCCGCCCTCGACCAGCGCGATGTTCACGGTGAAATCGCCCCGACGGTTGATGAACTCTTTCGTGCCGTCCAGCGGGTCCACGATCAGGAATGTATCGCCCGACGCCGAATGGGTGGCCGATTGCTCTTCCGTGACAAGCATCACATCAGGGAACGCCGCGCGCAGCCCGTCCGAGATGATCTTGTCCGCCGCTTCGTCGGCAATGGTCACGGGGCTTTCGTCGGATTTGGTTTTGACCTCGAAATCATCCGCGCCGTAAATCTCCATGATCTTGTCGCCTGCTTCGATCGACAAACGGCGCATCACCGTTACCAGTTGCTCATAATCCATAATGTCGCGGCCTTTTCAGTTTCGTTGATTACTTTGCGCAAACCCCTTATGATTGCGCCTTGACGGAACAGCAAGAATTCCGTGCGAGGGTACGTCACAAAGAGGCTTTACGATGTTTCAACCAAGGCGCACCAACACGGGCAATTTCCGCTCGGCCGTTAACTTCTTCGAACTCATCTACCACTCCGTCGTGCGCTCTGTGCGCAAGCAGCACAACAATGCCTTTGCCGCCATCGGGATCAACATCCTGCAAGCGGTGATCTTTGTTGGCGTGTTTTATGTCATGTTCTCGGTTCTGGGGATGCGCGGGGCGGCCATTCGGGGCGATTTCGTGATCTATATCATGACCGGCATCTTTTTGTTTATGGTGCACACCAAAACGGTTGCCGCCGTCGCCGCTGCCGAGGGACCGGCGAGTGCGATGATGAAACACGCGCCGATGACCACGATGATCGCACTGGCTGCGGCGGCCTTGGGCGCGCTGTATATTCAGATGCTATCGCTGATCCTGATCATGTCGGTCTATCACCTGGCCTTCAATCCGGTAGTAATTTACGACCCGTCGGGCGTGATGTTCATGCTGATGATCGCGTGGTTTACGGGCGTGGCCGTGGGGATGGTGCTGCTGGCCATCAAACCCTGGGCACCGGCCTTTACACAGATCTTCACGACGATTTACCAGCGGGCGAATATGATCGCTTCGGGCAAGATGTTTCTGGCCAATTCGCTGCCGTCCTTCATGCTGGCCATGTTTGACTGGAACCCCTTGTTCCACGTCATCGACCAGGCGCGCGGGTATGCGTTTATTAACTACAACCCGCGCTACAGTAACTGGGAATATGCGGTTTGGGTCGGTGTGGTCCTGATGGTGATCGGGCTGATGGGTGAATTCTACACCCGTAAACATGCCTCCGCGAGCTGGAGCGCGCGACGCTAGGCTCAGGTCACGACCCGCAGCGTGATGTTGATCCGCCCGCCTTTGGGCAACAGCGTCGAAGACCCCGTACGAATGCGGTCGATCCCGTGATAGTTCAGCCGTGCCTCGCCGCCCATGACAACGACATCGCCCGATTGCAGCCAAAGGCTGTCGGTCTTGCCACCGCGCTTTTGACCGCCGACGCGCAACATCCCTTCGTCGCCAAGCGAGATGGACACGACCGGCCAGCGGAAATCCGTCTCGTTCTTGTCCTGATGCAGGCCCATTTTCGCGTCTGACGCGTAATAGTTGATGAGGCAGGACTCCGGCTGCCGTTCCAACCCCGTCAGGTCATTCCAGATCGCCAAAACCTCAGGCGGGATCGCAGGCCACGGGGTGCCGTTGGGGTGGGTTGGCGCATAGCGATAGCCCTGCGTATCGGACAGCCAGCCGCAGTCCCCCGCGGAGGTCATACGCACCGACATCTGCTGCCCGCTTGGCATGACGGGGCGGAAGAACGGCACCTGTTTGACCACCCCGCGCACGGCATCCAGCAGCCCGCGCTGCGCCGACAACGTAAGGTAAGATTTGTGAATTTCGAAGCCGCGTAACCGCAATATCGTCATCTAAACGCCCTTCTTGCCTGCTTTCGCGAAAAATCCACGCAGAATCCGCCTCTCCTTTCTCATGCAACGGTTGCAGGGTCCATATCTGCTCCTTATATACGCCGAGAACCGCTAAAGGCATCCGGCCTTTGGTGAAAAAGATCGGGGCAAAGGTGCCACAACGGGCCTGCGCTTCGTGTCATCGCCTTGAGTAAAAGAGGGATCAAACATGGCCAAAGTTATTGGTATCGACCTAGGAACGACAAACAGCTGTATCGCCATCATGGACGGCAGCCAGCCTCGCGTTATCGAAAACGCCGAAGGCGCGCGCACCACGCCCTCCATCGTTGCGTTCACAGACGACGAACGTCTGGTTGGACAGCCTGCCAAACGGCAAGCGGTTACCAACCCCGACAACACAATTTTCGGCGTGAAACGCCTGATCGGCCGTCGCAATGACGACGCGGATCTGGCCAAGGACAAAAAGAACCTGCCCTTCACCGTCATGGACGGTGGGAACGGTGACGCATGGGTACAAGCCAAGGGCGAGAAATACTCCCCCTCGCAAATCTCTGCGTTCATCCTTGGCAAAATGAAGGAAACAGCGGAATCCTATCTGGGCGAAGAAGTCACCCAGGCCGTGATCACTGTTCCTGCCTACTTTAACGACGCTCAGCGTCAGGCGACCAAAGACGCGGGCAAGATTGCCGGTCTGGAAGTGCTGCGGATCATCAACGAACCGACAGCGGCGGCCCTGGCCTATGGTCTGGACAAGAAAGACACGCAAACCATCGCGGTCTATGACCTTGGCGGCGGTACATTCGACGTGACCATCCTTGAGATCGACGATGGCCTGTTCGAAGTGAAATCCACCAACGGTGACACGTTCCTCGGCGGTGAAGACTTCGACATGCGCATCGTGAACTACCTTGCGGATGAATTCAAAAAGACCAACGGCGTCGACCTGACGCAAGACAAGATGGCGCTTCAGCGTCTGAAAGAAGCGGCAGAGAAGGCCAAGATCGAACTGTCCAGCGCAAGCCAGACAGAGATCAACCAGCCGTTCATCTCGATGGGCAAAGATGGCTCGCCACTGCACATGGTGATGAAGCTGACCCGCTCCAAGCTGGAGCAATTGGTTGGTGACCTGATCAAAGCGTCGATGAAGCCCTGCGCAGCCGCGTTGAAAGATGCCGGTGTATCCGCATCCGAGATCGACGAAGTCGTTCTGGTCGGCGGTATGACCCGTATGCCGCGCGTCATCGAGGAAGTGACCAAGTTCTTCGGCAAAGAGCCCCATAAGGGTGTGAACCCTGACGAGGTTGTTGCCTTGGGTGCGGCCATTCAGGCCGGTGTTCTGCAAGGCGACGTCAAAGACGTTGTTCTGCTGGACGTGACACCGCTGAGCCTTGGTATCGAAACGCTGGGTGGCGTGTTCACCCGTCTGATCGACCGCAACACCACGATCCCGACGAAGAAGTCGCAGGTCTTCTCGACCGCCGAGGATAACCAAAGCGCCGTGACCATCCGCGTCTTCCAAGGGGAGCGTGAAATGGCTGCGGACAACAAGATCCTTGGCGCGTTCAATCTGGAAAGCATCCCACCCGCACCCCGCGGTATGCCCCAGATCGAAGTGACCTTTGACATCGACGCAAACGGTATCGTTGCCGTAGGCGCGCTGGATAAAGGCACGGGCAAAGAGCAGAAGATCACGATCCAAGCATCCGGCGGTCTGTCCGATGCGGATATCGAAAAGATGGTGAAAGACGCCGAAGAAAATGCCGACGCCGACAAAGAGCGCCGCGCATTGATCGAGGCGAAAAACCAGGCGGAATCGCTGATCCACTCGACCGAGAAGTCGCTGGAAGAGCATTCTGACAAGGTTGACCCGACCACCGTCGAAGCGATCGAACTGGCCATTGCTGCGTTGAACGACGAACTGGCGACCGACAATGTTGATAAGATCAACAACGGTATCCAGAACGTTACCGAAGCGGCGATGAAACTGGGCGAAGCCATCTACAAGGCGGCTCAGGACGAAAACGAAGACGTTGCCCCGGCTGCGGATGCACCCGAAGGTGACGACGATATCGTCGATGCCGATTTCGAAGATCTGGACGATAACAAGCGCGCGTAAGCACGCCCACGGAACCACTGAAGGGGCCGGTCCGCTTGCCGGGCCGGCCCGTCACGTTCCAGCGTAGGAGCTAATTCATGGCCAAACGTGATTACTACGAGACGCTCGGCGTCGCTAAAGGTGCCTCTGCCGACGAGATCAAAAAGGGCTACCGCACCAAAGCCAAGGAATTGCACCCCGATCGCAATGCCGACAACCCCAATGCCGAAGCCCAGTTCAAAGAAGCGAACGAAGCTTACGAAGTCCTGAAAGACCCCGAAAAGAAAGCTGCCTATGACCGGTATGGTCATGCGGCCTTTGAAGGGGGTATGGGCGGTGGCGGTGGCCATCGTGGCGGCGGCTTTGGCGGCGGCGGTCAAGGCGACTTCTCTTCGGCGTTCTCTGACGTGTTTGACGACCTGTTCGGCGACTTCATGGGGGGACAGCGGGGCGGCGGCGGACGCCGTGCCGCACGCGGTGCCGATCTGCGCTATAACCTCGGGATTACGCTCGAAGATGCGTATCGGGGCATGCAGAAGTCGATCAACGTGCCCACCTCTGTGGCCTGCGATTCCTGTAACGGTTCCGGGTCAGAAGGCGGCGCAGAGCCGACCACCTGCCCCACCTGTTCCGGTATGGGCAAGGTCCGTGCACAGCAGGGCTTTTTCACGGTGGAACGCACCTGTCCGACCTGTTCGGGCATGGGTCAGATCGTCAAGAATCCCTGTAAATCCTGCCGTGGTGCAGGGCGCGTCGAAAAAGACCGTGCGCTGTCGGTGAACATCCCTGCGGGCGTTGAAACCGGCACACGTATTCGTCTGGCGGGCGAAGGCGAAGCAGGCATGCGTGGCGGGCCGTCGGGTGATCTGTACATCTTTATCGAGGTGCAGGACCACAAGCTGTTCGAACGCGACGGGCCAAACCTGTTCTGCCGCGTTCCCGTTTCGATGAGCACCGCCGCCCTTGGGGGCAGCATCGAGGTGCCAACGATCGACGGTGGTCGTGGCCGCGTGCAAATCCCGGCGGGCAGCCAGTCCGGTCGCCAGATGCGTCTGCGCGGCAAGGGTATGCCCCCGCTGCGTGGGGGTGGCACGGGCGATATGATCATCGAACTGGCGGTCGAGACGCCGGTGAACCTGACCAGCCGCCAAAAGGAATTGTTGCAGGAGTTCGAAAAGGAATCCTCCAACAACAATCCTGAAAGCAGCAGCTTCTTTTCGTCGGTGAAATCCTTCTGGGATTCGATGAAAGGGTAAGACCTGAGCATACAAAACATCGGGCGGGGCGCAGGCTCCGCCCTTTTTGTTTCTGCCCCTGCCCGCGTTAACGGGATGATAACCTCTTTGGCCGCAAGCTGGGCCAATGGGACGCAACAACGCTCACTTTTCTGACCCGCGCCTGCCCTTTCTGGGGGACGAAGCGGTGCCCGCACCGGTAGCATCGGGCAAACAGCCGTCCTATATCGCGGATCACCGACAACGTTTGCGCGCACGCTTTATGCAGGGCGGTGCCGCCGCAATCCCGGACTATGAACTGCTAGAACTGGTGCTCTTCCGCGCCATCCCGCGCCGTGATGTCAAACCGCTGGCCCGTGCGCTGATGGACAGGTTCGGCGACTTCAACCGCGTGATCACCGCGCCTGAACCGCGGCTTAGGGATATCTCGGGCGTGGGCGACGCAGTGATTGTCGAGCTTAAGGTGATTGAAGCCGCAGCCCACCGTATGGCGCGCTCCAGGGTGATGCGGCAGCATGTGCTCTCAGGCTGGGACGCTCTGCTTGACTATTGCCACACCACGATGGCGCACCGCGAAACCGAACAGTTCCGCGTCATTTATCTGGACCGCAAGAACGTCGTCATCGGCGATGAGGAACAGGGCAAGGGCACTGTCGATCACGTCCCCGTCTACCCGCGAGAGGTCGCCAAACGCGCGCTTGAACTGAACGCCAGCGCGCTTATTCTGGTGCATAACCACCCCTCGGGCGACCCTACACCATCACAGGCCGACATCGACATGACGCAGCAGATTTTCGCGGCCTGCAGCGCCCTGGGGCTGACCCTGCATGACCATCTGATCATCGGCAAATCACGCGAGCTTAGTTTTCGCAGCGAAGGGTACCTATAAGCGCAACTGATCTGTTCGAATTTGCGCAGTTTACCGGATCACCCCTCGGCACTAGCTTTGGCCTATGTCCAATACGCCGCCCCCCGACCCGCTTTCCCTGATGCAGCGCGATGGCCTGCCCGATCCGCTGCGTGCGTTGATCAAAGCCTTCCCGCGCGACGGTTGGGAGGAGAACCCGAATTACTCCCGCCTGATCGCGTTCTGGTTGGATCGTCATATGATGTTCCGCCGTCTGCTGGACCAGATGGAGGGGGACGCACAACTGGCGATGGACCGCGTCGAGCCGCCCGAGACCTACAAACGCAAACTATCGCGTTTCGGCGGGATGCTGATCAACGAGCTGCACGGTCACCACCATATCGAGGATGCCCAGTATTTTCCCGTGATGGCGCAGCTTGACCGAGGTGCGGCGCAAGGGTTCGATATTTTGGATCGCGACCACCACAGTCTTGATGGTATTTTGAACGATCTGGCCGAGACGGCGAATGCCGTCCTGCGCCATGAGGGGGACGCGGCAGGGTTCCTCGACAGTACCGCGGCCATGAAACAGCGTCTGGATGCGTTCAAACCCATGCTGAACCGCCATCTGATCGACGAGGAAGAACTGGTCGTGCCGGTGCTGCTGAAATACGCCCCGCCCCAGTTTCGCTAGGGTTCAGCGCACCCAGACCTCTACCCGCCGGTTGGCCTGACGGCCCCATGCGGTATCATCACAGGCCATTGGCATCGCCTCGCCAAAGGCGTCCAGATCCAGCGTCACACGTTCCAGATTGGCGGTAACCGCCGCGGTGATCACCGCTTGCCGCACGGCTTCTGCCCGACGCAGCGCGATGTCACGGTTGGCGAAAGACGCGCCCTGCCCGTCACTGAACCCCACGAACAACAAACGGCGCGCGTCGTATTGCCCCACCTCGAGCGCGCGGGCGAGTTGCTGCACGTTTGACCGCGATTGCGCATCCAGACGCACCGATCCCGCCTCGAACCGGAAAGAGGTCGACAGCCGCGCCATGGGCTTCAACGCTGCATTCATCCGCTGTAGTTCCTCAAGCGTGATTTCCGGCCCCGCGACAGCAATCGCGTTTGTAAATCGGTTGCCCTGATCCTCGACAGGGATCTCCTCGGGCGTCTGATCCACAAACCCCGCGCGTCGGATCACGATCTGCGCCGCAGGGCTGCGGGTAAAGGCCAGAAACTCACGCGCCACCTGTGGCAGACGGCGGGCCGGAAAGTACAGAAACATCGGCGCGGTCAGCGGGTAATCTTCGGTCTTGATGGTGCGGCGCGAGGCATCGAGCGCAAAGCCACAGCTGCCCGAAAGCGTCAACACATCGGTATCACGTTGTTCGGCATAGCTGGTGATGCCAAGCGCGAAACTGTCGTTTGCCACCGCTTCCGCCAGATCGGCAGGGCGGGCATGGCGGGTGATATTTTCGGTGAACTTCAGCGTCGCGGGCCGCATCACCTGATCACTAATCGCTTGTGCCAGCCCGCTGCTGGTGTCAGGCAGATGCAGATCAATGGGTGCGTCCGGCCCGCCAAGCGCCTGCCAGTTGGTCACCTTACCCGCAAAGGCCCGCGCCAACATCAACGGAGAGATCTGCTTGACCGGGTTCGAGGCCGACACCACCGGCACCACAGCATCAAGCGACAGCACGCGACTGCGGTTCAGGCCCGTCATATCCCCCAACCCCGCCTCGCGCGCGCGGACCCGCTCTTCAGGGCGCATTTCGCGCAGGGACATCACGATATCAGCCTCATCTGCCAGAAGATCGGCAAAGCCTTCGTCGCTGTTGCTTGCCCGGAACATGAACAGTGCCACGGTTTGTTCGCTTTTTTCGTCGATCAACCGGTAGGTAAAGCGGTGTTCGTCTTCATCCTCGCGCACAGCGGTATAGCCGTTGCGCTGCGCAAACCCGTCGATCAGGGCAGGCATCAACACTTCGCCCATCGTGGCCGATCCCGAAAGCTGCAGTTCGGCGACGAAAGGGTCCAGATTAGGGCAGCCCGGCCCTTCGCATTGAACGCCGGTGCTGTCGACCGTCAGCTCGCCATATTCGGTTTCGACGCGGTAGAACTCGCCATCAAAGCCCAGCAAGGTGCCGCTTAGTTCAATCTTGCCATCACGGGAGGAAAGCGCGACATCCTGCGCCCATGCGGACAGCGTCGCCGAACATAAGAAAAGTGCGGCGAGAACCGCCGCACGTATAATCGTGATCATAAGACCCCAAGCGTTGCGTTAGTGTCCCGCAACCTTCATGTCTTGGAGCAGATTATTCAACACAAGAAAGCTGCCGACCGCATCACAATCCGGCACTGCGACGCTTAGGTCGCGTGTTCTAAGCGTGGCATCGCCAAGCAGTTCGATCGATTGCGCCTCTATCTCTTGGCCGCAGTTCGCCTGGATCACTTCGGCTTCCACGGTCAGCGCAACGCGGGCGTCGGCGTTTTCCATCGCAGCGGGGAATGTGTACACCTCGGCCACCAGTGGCTCTGCCGCGCTGAGGTCGCCGTTCACGGTCATAAATCCGCCTTCCCCCGTGATCGCGGAGGCAACGCTGCGCGGCTTGCCAGCCCAGACATGGCCCGAACCATCGTAGTCGGACCCGAATTCGCGGGCGTGCATCTGGAAACCCGTGTCACCCTTCCATTGCAGAACCACGCGGTCAAATTCGGCCAGATCATCAATCTTCGCATCCGCAACCGCGCCTTCGCCGTTTCCGAAAGCAATGACAAAGGTCGCATCCTGCGCAAGCGCCGGAACGGTAATGTCCAGCGCGCCGGTGTCAGATGTCGTTTGGGTAAAGATCATGCCGCTGTGATGCACTGTGATCCGTTCGTTTGGCATGCAGGGTGCCGCCAGTGTCAGGTTCACCATAGCTGCCGCGACGGGGCGCGCGTTTGCGGTGATATCGCAGGTCTGTGTGGCCGCTGGTTCCGTCGCAATTGGGGCGGAAACTGGGCGAGAGATCGGTTCGTCCGCGCTTGCAGCGGCCAACATGACGGGGGCAGAATCGGGCAGCTCCACCGTGGGCTCCAGCGGGGCCGCATTGAACTCGGCCGAGGTGAGGACGATGTCTTCGACCTCGAGCACGGCATTCTCGTTGCTTAGCCGGCGCAGCTCTTGCTCTTTCACAGCGGCGTCAGAGCCATAGCGGGCTGTCGCAGCGTCAGAGCTTTGCATCACGTAGCCGATGCCCAAAGCGCAGGCGAGCGTGCCAGCAGCTGTCGCGATCTCTTTCATACGTGCCATCTGATGGTCCTCACTGGGATAACTTCCCAATGAATATCGCCTAGCAGAGCGGCCCTGTTATGACCCTTGAGGGGAAAGATTTGGGCAGTTTTGAGGCATGCCCAAGCCTTGCTTAACTGTCGTAATAGCCCTTGCCGTAGGCCCCATAGGCACCGTATTCGCCGCCATAGCCATAGCGTTTCATGCCCTTCTCATCGATCTGGCTGAGCACAAGACCGGTGATCCGCTGGTTCGAGTTGTGGAAGAAACGCATGGATTCCTCGACCAGACCCTTGTTCGTGCTGTCCCATTTGACAGAGAACAGGATCGCGTCGGCATTCTGCGAGATGATACGTGCATCCGGCACAACGAGCACAGGCGGCGTGTCGATGATGATGAAGTCATACTGATCGCGCATTTCGGAGATGAAGGATTTGAACCGATCGGAGGAGAAGATATCCGCCGCGTTCACATTGGTCTTTTCGCCGCCCAGAACATCCGCGCCAAAACCGTCAGGCGTATGGATCGCATCGGCGAATTTCACATCGCCGTTCAGGACAGACGCGATGCCGTTGCGCGGCATATCGGGGAAGTATTCGTTCAGCGTGCGGCGGCGGATATCGCCTTCGACCAGCAGGACGGATTTGCCCAGACCGGACAGGAATTTCGCCAGCGACAGCGAGACGGTGGTTTTACCCTCCCCCGGGATGGACGAGGTCGATACGATGACCTGCGGCTTTTTGTCGAGGTTCGACAGCATCAACGAGGTGCGCAGGTTGCGGATCGCTTCGGCGGCGGCAGACGTCGGCTTGTCCGACAGATACTTGAGCGTGTCCTTGCGGTGACGCGTAGGGATCAGCGGGATCTGCCCGATCACGGTATAGCCGGTGTGTTGCTCAAGCTCGTTCGCGGTGCGGAACGTGCGGGTTCTGAATTCGCGCAGCAGTACGAGCCCCGAGCCGACCATCGCCCCAAGGATCATCGCCAGCGCAATGATCTGCGATTTCTTCGGCGCGCTTGGTGAATTTGGCACGACCGAGCTGGACAGCATGCGGCTGTCGGCCTTCTGAATGCCTTCTTGGGCAGAGGTCTCTTTGAGGCGGGTCAGGAAATATTCATACAGCAGACGCGTTGCTTCGGATTCACGGGTCAGCTGTTGCAGCTCAATCAGGTCTTGTCCTTGCGAGGCCAGCTGCGCTGCAAGCTCTTCTTCCGAGTTGCGCAGCGCCTCAAGTTGTTGCGTGCTGCGCACAAGATCAGCCCGAACCCGTGTCATCACCGTGTCAAACCGCAGGTCAAATGCCGTCTGGTTCGTTTCGGACGACAGCCCGTTGCTAAAGATACGGGTCAGTGCGGCGTCTTGCGCGGCGTCGAGCTTTTCATCCGGCGTCTGCGCGGCCTCCAGGTCAGCAAGGCGTGTTTGAAGCGCCTCGCGCGTCAAGGCGGCACCATCAATGCGGTCACGGAGCTCTTTGATCTGACGCTCAAGCGCTTGCAGGCCCTCGATCGAAACCAGTTGGGTGCGCGCCGTAAATTCGGATACTTTCTTCTCGGCATTCTCAAGCTCGATCTGAAGCTCGGACACACGATTGCTTAGCCATTCAGTCGCTTTTTCCGTCGCCTCGAATTTCACTTCGATCTGGTTCAAGATGTACAGTTCGACAATCGTATTCGCGATCTGGGCAGATTTAACCGGAGATTCCGTTTCAGCCGTGACGTTGAACACAAGGCTTTGGCGGATGTTAGAAACCGAGACCTTGTCCAGCAAAGCCTGCACAACCGCATCGCGGGTTTTGGCTTTCTGAAGTTCAGGGTCCAACTCTTCTTCGGGTGCCCCCGAAGACAGCATCCCCTTGAGGCCAGAGATCATGCCACCGATCATGGACGGTTCGCGCAGTGCGCCGTTAAACTCTGGGTCATCAATCAGGTTCAGCCGGTCGACAACTTTGCCCGCCAACCCACGGGACCGCAGCACTTCGACCTCTGTATTGACCTCGGTGCTATCGCCCGAGAACCCGCCAACCACGGCCTGCAGGTCCACGATGCTGTCTTCCTTGGTGTCCAGCACCACAACCGCGGTGGACCGATAGGTCGGCACAGCCACGCCATAGGCATAGTACCCCGCCAGCAGCATGAAAATCAGTGTGACAGCAGCGATAATCAGCTTGCCCCGCCACAACGTACCAATCAGCGCGCCAAGATCGATGGTGTCGTCATCTTCGTCCCTGGGCCCGGAAAAGTTCGATTGGCTTTGGTTCATCATATGCATGTGGTCCGTTGATCATGGCCAGAACTGGCTAAAAGTAATGTATCAGGCAAGATGCCCGCGATATCGCAGGTAGCGTCAACGGGCATGAGATGAAGAAGGTCTGCCTGTTATGCGATTGCGCCCAAAGGGTGATGGCGGCCTTGCTAAATCCTTATGAAAAAAATTCAATCAAAAGTCGTATAAAATTTTCCCCTATCGGGAAATCGCGCTGGAATTACGTCACTTTAGTCCATTCTTGGCGATATAGCTGGCCAAATCAAGGATCAGTTGCCCCCGTGCGGCTGCAATGGCAGCCGGTCCCCCCTTGGGGTCGAAAGCCACGGTCAGGTCAAACAACCCCGATCGTTCGCTTCCACCGGTGGATACGGCGACGAAATACTGGCCCGAGGCGCGGAACTGGCCTGTTTCAGCGGCCAGCAATTCGGTGAACCGCAGCTCAAGCCGGGCATCGGGATAGGCTTCGAATGGCCAAGGCTCGGATGCGATCCGACGGTTGGTGAGGCGCGACAGGTTCTCGCTCAATTCCAATGCGACGGCCCGTTCGGGCGAATCCGCCCAAAGTTCGTCGGAAGAGCTCACCAACGTACCGTTCGATTTGCGCACGTGGATTTCATCGGCAGCCGCATAGCTGGGCAGCGATACGTCACGCACTTCGACCGAGTTGAAGCGGATGCTCACCTGCTCTGTGACCGGGGGCATGTCCACGGCATAGCGATCTGCGGATCCACAAGCGGCAAGAAAGGCCACGAGACCAAGGCTTGCGATACTTTTTACAACGTTCATATTTTACCGTCCCAGCAACAATGAATTGGGGTTACGTTCAATGGTGCGCGCCAAGGATGCAAGCGCATCGGCTGCTTTTTGGATATCACGCATGGTTTCTTGTGCGGTACGGCTGATCTGATCACCCTTGTTGTACCCTTCAATTGTACGCTCTGCCTGCGTGAACAGGGTCGACAGACGGTTCACGATCTGTGGCAGGTCTTGTGCCGACACCGCGATGTTATCCGCCGCGTTACGCGCTGATGCCAGCGTCCGGTTCACGTTCTCGACCGCGCCGCCTTCGCGCAGTTCCTGCAGCGTATAGTTCAGCTCGTCCAACGCGTTTTTCAGCGATCCGGGCAGCGCCACGGCGTCCGGTGTACCAATCACCTGATCGGCAGAGCGGGTCAGCGCGGTCAACTCGTCCACCAGCTGTTGCAGTTCCAGCTCGCTTGCCTTGGCGGCGACGGCCTGCATCTCTTCGACCAGTTCGGGCACGCCCTCGGTCGAGGTGCTGAAGGAGGTGGCGGCCTCCGAGACGGAGTCGACCGCATCCAGCAGACGTTTCGCCATCTGCTCTTCCTCGAGTGTCGCGACCAGCGTCTCGACACGCAGCAGCGTGGCGTTCAGCGATACGGGGATATTCTGCACCTCATCCGACGATACCAGCCCCGTGACCTCGTTGATCAACGTGCGGACATCGCGCGGGGTCTGTTGCAGCTCGTCACTGCCAACAAAGGCCTGTAGCGAATTCATCAGACCGATGGCGCTGTTCAACAGCTCTTCGATGGGCAGGTTGTTGATGCGGCTAAAGACACCTTCGACAGTGGCAGCGGCATCTGATGTTTCGTTCTTGGTCGTCGGCATAACAGGGAAGTTTTCGCCCGCGGCCACCAGACGCCCGCTTGGCGCGTCCTCGACCACCACCAGTTCAACCTTCAGGCCACCGGTCAACAGGCTAGCAGAGGCAAGCCGCGCGCGCAGACCGTTCACAACACGGTCCTGCAAGAACGCCAGCGCGCTTTCGGCAGATACATCACCCGGCAGGCCAAGCCGCGCGGGCTGGATGGCCAGCGTCACGTTCAACCGCACGCGGCTGTCACCAAACTGGTCGTAATCCACGATACCGGCGAGGGAGTCGACCTCGCCGATGTTCAGACCGCTCAGCTCGACAGGGGCGCCGACGGCCAGTCCGGAAACGTTTTCATCAAAGATCACGTTGATCAACAGCGGCTCGACTTCCGAGGCGTTGAAAACCGCGCTGCGAGCGTCTTCCTTGCTTGGGAAAATGTCGAATACGGTGCCGTCTTGCACGCGGTCGCCGCCGGAAACGAATGTATCAAACGTCACCCCGCCCCCGATAAGCGTCGCAATGGACTGAAAGTCGATCTCGGCACCACCTGGCCCGAGGGAGAGGCTGAAACCAGAGCTGTCCCAGAAGCGTGTGCTGCTGTTGATCAGGTTGCGGTGCTCTTCGTAAATCAGCGCCTCTACGATGGCAAAGTTCCCGCGTGGGGCGATCTCTGCCTTGCCCAAACGGCCCACCTCGATCCCACGATACAGGATCGGGGCATCATCGGTCAGGGTGCCGTTGCCAACGGTGCGGAAGGCGATTTGCAGACCGGATTGCCCGGCGCGGATCAGCGGTGGCGAATCCGACCCGACGAACCGTTCGGCGAAATCGCCCACTTCGTCATTCCAGCTGCCCTCGATATAGACGCCGCTTAGCACCGTCCCCAACCCCGAGATCCCCTGCGCCGAAACCTCGGGCTGGACGATCCAGAAGGACGCGCTTGCGTCGATAAAGGGCGCCACATTCTTGTCCACGCGGATCGACGCGACGACCTTGCCCAGACCGGTGGTAAAGCCGACTTCCTCGACCCGGCCAACGGTCACGTCACGGTAACGCAATTCGGTCTCGCCCGCCTTGATGCCGGCCCCTTTGTCAAATTCGACAAAAATCACCGGACCGCGGGAATTGTAGCTGTTGAACGCAACACCCAAAGCCGCAACCAACGCCAGGATCGGGATGATCCAGACGATCGACGCGCTGCTCAGGAACAGTTTGCGCGCGGATTTAACCTTAACCTCGGGTGGCGTGTCAGACATGTTGATCGGGGTCCCCATCGAAAGCATTCGTGTCCCAGATCAGTCTGGAGTCGAAGGCCTGTGCAGAAAGCATGGTAAAAATGACCGACAAGGCGAAAAACATGCTCGCAGGGCCGGGGTTAATGGTCGCAAGGGTTTTGAGTTGCACCAGCGACGAGAGGATCGCAACCACAAAGATATCGATCATAGACCAGCGGCCGATATACTCTACAATTTCATACATCACATGGCGCGACCGATGTGCCGCGGCATTACGCGTCTTAACGCTGACCGCCAGATAGGCGATTGCCCAGAACTTGGCCAGCGGGATCGCGACCGACGCGAGCAGGATGATAAAGGCAATACCGTAAGAGCCGTGATGCGCCAGTTCGACCGCACCGCCGACGATGGTGCTTTCATCCACCTGAAACAGGGTCCGCGTTTTCAGCATCGGGTACATATTGGCGGGGATATAGCACATCAGCCCCACGACCCAGAACGCCCAGACCCGCTGCATACTGCCAAAGTCACGCGACAGCATCTTGTGGCCGCAGCGTTGGCAGACAGGCGTGCCGATAGGCCACGCACGGGTACACCGTGTGCAGGCCACCAACCCCATGTCGCGGGCGCTTAGGATTTCTTGGGATTTTCCAGCGAATTCCATACCGACCATTTACACATGAATTTGTCCTGCGCCACAATCAGAACAACCAAACCACAAAACATCCAGAAAGCTGGCCCAAACCCCACAGTTGCCAGATCGGCAATCTTCACCAGCGCCACGGCACAGCCAAGCGCGAAAATCTCGGCCATCGACCACGGTTGCAACGCTTGCGACAGGCGGAACGCCTGCATTGCGTGGCGTGCGGGCGGCAGGTCCAGCACGATGGGCACCAGCACATAGAGCGTCAGCATCACCCGCGCCAAGGGCACCAGCATGATCAAGGCAGCCGTCGCCAGCGACAGCAGCAAAAGTGGCCCGCTGGAAAACGCCAGCGCCGCGTCCATCACAGAGACAGAGTTCTTGTTGCCCGCCGCATCAATATCCAGAAACGGAAAGAACGTCGCGCCAAGGATCAGAACAAAGGTGGCAATGGCGATGGCAATGATCTTCAGCCCCGCTTTTTTGCGCGGTTCGATCAACACGGTATGGCACCGTTCGCACACCGCCTTCTCGCCGACCTTGGGCACCTTGAGGTGATACACGGCGTCGCATTGGGGGCAGACGATGATCTCCTCCAGATTGACGGATGGTGCAGGGTCGACGGTGTCTTTCATCCCCTTGGTATAAAGGAGATCACAAACCGTGTGTATCGAATTCTGGACACGAAAAGTTCATTCTGGGCATCGGCGGAATCCCGTCAATGCAGGTTCCAGCGCTGGAACATTCGCGCAGTGTCTTTGTTGTGTCGGTGAAGATAGCGAAGATGAAAGGAGCTTTCTAATGACACAGATCACAGACGCGAAAATTCTGATCCTATCCACCAATGGTTTCGAGCAATCCGAGCTGGAGCGCCCGTTGAATGACCTCAAGGCCAAAGGGGCCACCGTGCATGTTGCCACCCCTGATGGCAAAGACATCAAGGGCTGGGACAAAGACGACTGGGGCAACACAGTTGCTGCCGACAAAGCCCTGTCGGATGTCACTGTTGATGACTACGACGCGATTGTCCTGCCCGGCGGTCAGATCAACCCCGACCTGCTGCGCGCCAACAAGGACGCGGTATCGCTGATCAAAAGCTTTGCTGACGCGGGCAAGACCGTTGCCGCGATCTGCCACGCCCCTTGGCTGCTGATCGAAGCAGGCATTATCAAAGGCCGCGCCGCAACCTCCTATGCCTCAATCGCGACGGATGTCAAAAACGCCGGTGCGCATTACGAGGATAGCGAAGTTGTCGTGGACCAAGGCATCATCACCAGCCGCTCCCCGGAAGATCTGGATGCGTTTATCGCCAAGATCGTCGAGGAAGTCGAAGAAGGTGAACACAGCCGCAAAGCCGCTTAAATTAGGCGACAGCGAACCACAAAGGCGGGGCATGTGTCCCGCCTTTTTTCGTGCGCAGGGAAAAAGTTACGCCACAACCCCCGGCATCAGGACGTTGCGCGACCCTTCCTCGAACGCGTCCAGCTTCTGATGCCAGACGGTTCCGGGCCAGCGATGCTCCATCTCGCGTTTGCGGGGGCGATAGACAGCGGTATAAAGCGTGCCGAAGCCTGCGTTGAACTGGTGCGAATACAGCGGCGGTTTCAGGAACGTATTGATGAATTTCTCTTCCGGATCACGGTGGAACCGGAGCCGTTGCAGCAGATATCTTTCGCGTTCAACCGTCGCCGTGAACCGCGCATGGCTGATCCATTCGACATTCTCCTGATGGTTGGTGGCCACCGCTGCCTTGGTGATGATCGCAGGCCGATCCGGTGCCATCAGCGCCGTCAGATACTTGCGTTTGCGGTCCAACACGGTGACGTTATAGCTCATGTGGGTCGGCACACGTGCCAGAATTTCGCCCGCTTGCTCGGCAGTCTCGCAGGTTTGCAGCACATAGCGCAGGATCAGCGGCACGCCAAAGCCCACCCCCACCACACGACGGCCCCCAAAGGTGAGCGAGATCGACAGCCCCGCGTCATTCACCCCGTCCACCAGCCCGAACAACCCGTCAGAGGTGCCCATCACGCGGCGCCCCTTCCAGCCGGTGTGCAGCACCAGACTGTCGAACGCGTTGGTGTTATAGTCATAGTTGCGCACCATGACAGGTTCCTTGCCGCCCCAAACCGCCTGACTGCATCCCGATAGATAGGGCGGAGGGCAGTAAAAGCTCAGGAACCTTGCCGCCAGATCACCCCCGCCCGCCTGATCACATAGATCTTCGTACAGCGGGATGAGGTCGGGCATATGCGCCTTTAGCGCACGACGACATTCGGCATAGGTCGGGCGCGCGGGCTCGCCCTCCTTCAGCCACCATTTACGGTAGAAGGGCCAATATTCGGCGAAAAGCCCGGCCCATTTGGGACCGGGCAATTCTTCTGAAATGGCACGCCACAGCATGTGCTGCCCTTTCGGTGCTTAAAGGATTTTGAACGCCGGATCAGACATCGCCGGACCCGCCTCTGCGACGGGCAGAGGACGACCGTTCACCGATTGCTTGATCCCGTGAATCCACTTTTTCGCGCGCTCATTCAACTGGAAAGACTTCGTCATCGACCGACCGCGGGTCACAAGGATGCCAATATCGGCCCCTTCATAGCGGTAATCCCCCGGTTGCAGGATACGCAGGAAGAACGCCTCGTTCTCGGATTCCACGGCGCGACGGTGATAATCGAAACGGTCAAACACAACGCGGCCATCTTCCAGCATCTTGTAAATGCCTGTTTCGGGCGCTTCGGTGCAGATATCGACGCTGTCTTCGGTATGTTTGATCACCATCTGGCTCCAACCGTCGATCATCTCGGGGTCGGCCCAACGGTTGTTCAGCTCTTCTACATCCAGATTGAACTTCTTCTTGCTGAATTCCAGCAGGTGGAACAGGAACAAGGGCGCATCCGCATGGGCAAAGGCGGCGTGGTTCGTCATCGACGACGCGCCCGTGATGCGCGGGTTCAGCTCGCCCAGCCAGATGTCACCGGTCTTTTTGTCGATCAGGAAGTCGAGCTCGAAATAGCCGCGATAGCCTTCCTTGCGCAGCTGTTCGCCGAACTTATAGGTCAGCTCGCGCGCTTTCTGGCGGACCTTGGGCGGGAAGGCGGTCGACAGGATTTCATTGCCACACCAGCCCCCGCGATAGGGCGTCAGATCCTTGAAACCGACCAATTCGGTCATCAAGGGGCCAACGATCGTGCCCTCCTTGGTGGCACAAGCCTCGATCGCGGAACCGCGGCAGTCGATCCGCTTCATGATCTTGATCTCGCCCTCGCCGACGATTTCGGATTCATGACGGCGGAAGTCTGCTTCGGACTTGATAAAGAACGTCGTGTGGCCACTGTCACCAAAGGCGGATTGCAGCACCAGATCGTGACCGATCCCGGCCTTCTCGCAGGTCTTCTTGAGGTCTTCGTAATCCTTGACCTCGGCCAGCACGTTCGGCACCGACGGCACACCGGCCTTGTTGCCGATCCGCACGGTTTCGATCTTGTTGTCCATCTTTTGGCGCAGCTTGGCCTTGGGGAACCAGACATCCGCCCCCAGCTCTTTCGACAGACGTTCGGTTTCCTCGTCGAACATCAGGAACACGAACTTGGGCTTGCCACCGCGCCGCTTGACGAAGTCGATCACCTCTTTGTGCTGCAACAGATAGTTGTTGATGTCTTCGATGCTCTGGAATTCAGCGTGGGGCTGTTCCGAGGGGCAGAACACGTTGGGGTGCTTGCCGCCGTAGCAGTCGATGTAACAGATATACTTAAAGTTTTTCACCCACTCATCGAGACCAAGAAGGTTAAAGTTCGTGGCCGAGATAAAGTAAACAGGGTCTTCGTTACGGTGAAAGAACCGACGAATTTCCGAGATATTCTTGAGAACAGTCGTTGCCATGATATTTGGTCCTTTGCTTAATCTTAGTCAGGTGAAGACGACAGGTTTTTCTTGCGCACCCGTTTCAGCGCCGCATCCGTAAAGACGCGCAGCCCCAGATCGGGGCGGTAACCGTGGATTTCGCTGACGTCCAAATTCCGCATGAACGACAGGATTTCCTGGCTTACCACCTGTCCGGGGACGAGGATGGGAAAGCCGGGGGGATAGGGGATGATAAAGCTGGCGGACACGACCGTCTGGTTGGCGTCCATCGCCTCTTTCAGCGTGCCGTTCAGCTCCAGGTAATCGGTGTTCTTCTCGTCATAGGCGAGGAAAAACGCCGTGCGGATATCCCCTTCGGAGGTGACGTCGTCGTTGCGGAAGGCCTCGTGAAAGCGGCTGAAGTCCGGCAGCGGCGGGTAGTTCTCCATCAGGTTGGCGACGCGGTTGTCGAAAGACCGACGCTCCATCTTGCTGGCGTCATCCAGACGGTCATCCAGCGATTTCGCGATCTCGACCAGCACCTCGATCAGATAGGCGACGCTGGACCGCGTGGTGCCGATATTGGTCATGAACAAGACCGTGTTGCGCGATGTCTTGTTGATCTGGATGCCGTATTTATCCATCAGAATATCGGTCTTGAACGTGTCACCGTCCCAGCCCGTCCCGCCGACCAGCAGCGTCACACGGCTGGCATCAAGGACGAACTGGTCTTTCTCCCAGCAGTCCCACATATCGGTCCAGCCCTGTTCCTGATGGTAATAGCTGGTCACTCCGCTTTCGCGGTATTCCTCGGGGATCATGTCGCCCGCTGTCAGCACCTTGAAGTATTTGCTCAGCAGCGGGTGGTCGGCAATCGCACGACGCATGGACAAAGCGGCCTCGATCTGGCGCTGCACGAATTCGAAGCCTTCAAGTTCCACCTGTCGTCGCCCCACATCAAGCGAGGCGATGATCTGGTAGTTCGGCGAGGTCGAGGTATGGGTCATATAGGCTTCGTGGAAGCTTTGTTCGACCTCGCCCTTAAAGTCCTGATCGTTCACGTGAATCATCGATCCCTGCCGCAGGGAGGTCAGCGTTTTATGGGTCGATTGCGTGGTATAGACCCGCACCCTCGAATCCGGCGCAGGGATCAACCGCGTGTTCAGCAGCGTCTCGTCGTCGGCATCCTTCAGTTCAGCCTGTTGCTTTTCATAGGCGATGCGGTGGTCGTCCGACTTGAACCGCGCGCGCAGCGTATTGGCCGCGTTCATGCCCGTACGCTGGCGATAGGTCGGGTTGAAACGGGCAAAAGCGAACCACGCCTCGTCCCACAGGAAGATGAGGTCAGGCTTGATCGCCAGACATTCCTCCATCACCCGTTCGACGTTATAGACCAGCCCGTCAAAGGTGCAGTTTGTCAGCAGCAACATGCGCACCTGATCCAGCTTGCCCGCAGCCTTGAGCGCCAGAAGCTGATGCTTGATCTCGCGCAGGGGCACGGCACCGTACATGGAATATTCATTCAGCGGGTAGCTATCAAGGTAGCACACCTGCGCCCCCGCCAGCACCATCCCGTAGTGGTGGGATTTGTGGCAATCGCGATCGACCAGCACGATGTCACCGGGGCGCACCAGAGCCTGCACCACGATCTTGTTGCAGGTCGAAGTGCCATTGGTGGCAAAGAACGTCTGCTTGGACCCGAAGGCGCGGCTGGCCAGTTCTTGCGCCTCTTTGATCGGCCCGTGTGGTTCAAGCAAGCTGTCCAGCCCGCCCGAGGTGGCAGAGGTTTCGGCCAAAAAGATGTTCGGCCCGTAGAACGCGCCCATGTCCTGAATCCAATGCGACCGCGTGATCGACTTGCCCCGGCTGATCGGCATCGCGTGGAAAACGCCCGTGGGCTGTTTGGAATATTCGACAAGCGCCGTGAAGAAAGGCGATTTGTTCCGCGCCTGCACCCCGCGCAGAATGTTCAGATGCAGCTCCATAAAGTCTTCTTGGTTATAAAAGACCCGACGGCAGATCCCCAGATCCAGACCCGCGATATCCTCGACCGACCGTTCGGTCACCAGATAGGCGTCGAGCTCGGGGCGAACCTTGGCGATCATGCGGCAAAGCTCGGGGCCGTAGTTCTCGGGCTGGAGCTTGTCGATCTCTTCTTGCCCGCCAGCACGCGCCAGATACCGAACAAGGATCGTCTCGTCCATCTTGGACTTGAGCGTCAGCCCCGGGCGCACAACGATGGCCTGGATGTTGTGGTTGAACAGCACCGCGATCAGCGCGTCTTCGATGGATTTGACCACCACGGCTTCGTAGTGGAACGGGTCTTCGGGGCGGCGCATCCGGCTGACGTTGGATTTCAGCCAGCGCTCTTGCTGGTCGTTCACATCATCGACGATCAGCACCTCGAAATACGGTTTGGTCAGCGCCCGCGCCTCGGGAGAGAGCATCGCCTCGTCGTCATGTTCGTCGTGATCGATGCTGTCGCGTTCCAGCGGGATGGTGCGACGGCGATAGGCCCCTGTTGTCAGCGCCCGCGTGATGCGGTTCACCGCAAAGGCCATGTCGTCAAAGCTGTTGTTATTCAGCATCCGCTGCAGGTGTTCGAACGCCGCCATGCCCGGAAAGGCCCAATAGGGTTCGATCAGCGACAGGGAGTCAAACAGCGCGGCGCATTTGCTGCGCAGGGCTTCGATTTCCTTGGCTGTGGTGGTGCGGGTCAGGCCGCTCGCCGCTTCACGCAGCGCGCTCCATCGGTCGGACCTCAGCTGAATTGCCGACGAATAATCGTTCATAGAATGCATCAATCGTACTCCGCTTTGGGCGGTCGACTGCTGCATCCCGGTGTCCGGCACTTTTGAAAAGCGCCGGACCTGAACGCCGCAGCCTAGCCGCTAGATGTCGGCCCGCTGCCCGGCAAATCACCGGGCTTTACGGGTGGATTTGGTGTCGCTGCAGCCGGAGCCACAGGTGTTTCGGCAGGGGCCGTGATATTGGCAGTCCCCGCCGTTGGATTTGGTAGCGGTTCGGGGGCAAAGCCCGGCTGAACCGCTGGTGTCGTTGTTTCATGCCCTTTGAACACGGGCGCGTCCGGTACCCGCTGCGCGGGCACATCGACGTGCAGACCGGCGCGGGTCCCCTGATGGGGCACCTCAAGCGGGCCAAGCGTGTTCAGATAGGCGTCTGTCCCGCTGGAACGGTCATAGATCGAGAAGTCGGTAGACCGGTCGCGGAAGGATTTAAGCACCTGCCCCAGACCCTTCATGCCGGTTTCGCGCTGACGACGCACCATCGACAGATCGACTTCGATCGGGAACATGTCTTCCTGACCGGCGGACTGGTGCAGGACCATTGACGTCGGATCGACAACCAGCGATTTACCGACGCCGCCTGCGCCCAGACCGTTGACCGCAAAGACATAGCACTGGAACTGCGCCGCGGTCGCGCGGGCAATCGCCAGCTCTGCGTCGCGGTCGGTGGTGCCGGTCAGAACCGGTGTCAGCAGAACCTCGACGCCTTGGCTGGTCAACTGGCGCGTGGTTTCGGGGAACCACATGTCATAGCAGATCGACAAGCCGAAACGCCCGACTTCCGGCACGTCGAACACACAGAATTCGGTGCCCGCCGCGATGCCGGATTCATAGGGCCGGAACGGGAACATCTTGGCGTAGCGGCGGATGATCTCGCCCTCGGGGTTGATCACCACGGCGGTGTTGTACACGCGCCCGTCCTCGGGGTTCTTGAGGAACATGGAGCCGGGGATCAGCCAGACACGGTGCTTGCGTGCAGCGGCCTGAAACACCTCTAGCGTTTCATTCTCGGGGGGCAATGCAAACCGGTCAAGCGGGCCAAAGGGGGCCAGCTCGGAAAACAGGACCATCTGGGTCCAAGGAAAACGCGCCATCAGGATGTCCAGTCGTTGGATCATGCCATCGACGTTGGACTCCAGCGCGTTGACGTACATCTGCACGCCTGCAATCGCAAAAGGTGTCATAACTTGTCACTCCGTCCAAACGGGCGGAAGGGGCCGGAAATACTCCGCCCATACGCCCAAGGTGACAAGTCCATACTCCCATTGTTGGGAATATTAAACACGTGACGTGATGGCGAACCCACCGTCATTTGCATGGCTTCTATGCGTAACATGCACAAACTAATTTGCTACACCACCGCTGCTTTGTGGGCCGCACGTGCATTGCGGCCCCGTTGCATGACGACCACGAGGGCCAGCAACAACAGCGCGGGGATAAACATCCAGTATTTACTTGGGGTTGCCACGGGTTTGAGCACGCGCAGCACCTCTTGGTCCCAATCCAGACCCGCCGATTGCGCGGCAGAGTTGTACAGAACGTCGTCGATGAACATCTGGTCGCCCTCGACACGCGTAATCACGCCGGCAGCCTCCAGCCGTTCTTCGCCCGTGGAGCCTTCGTTGATGGGCAGAAGGGCGACAAATTCGATCGGGTCACCCAGATCATTGATACCCGCGACGCGCAGGCGCAGATCCTCCCCAAGCGGTGTGTCGGCCGCGGCCTGTACAATCTCGGCCGGTGCTTCTTCGGTGTAGGGCGGAAAGACCATATCCATCCAGAAACCGGGCCGGAACAGGGTAAAGGCGATCAGCAACAGGGCAATCGTCTCGTAGAAGCGGTTCCGCGCAAGGAACCAGCCCTGGGTCGCCGCTGCAAACAGCAGCATCGCAAAGGTCGCGACAATGAAGACGAATATACCCTGCACCATCGTCACATCAATCAACAGAAGTTCGGTGTTGAAGATGAACAGGAACGGCAGGGCCGCCGTCCGCAAGCTGTAGAAGAACGCGACGACACCGGTCTTGATCGGATCCCCACCAGACACAGCCGCGGCGGCAAAGCTCGCCAGCCCGACCGGAGGCGTCACATCAGCCATGATGCCAAAGTAGAACACGAACAGGTGCACCGCGATCAGCGGCACGATCAGACCGTTCTGCTGCCCCAGTGTCACAATGACGGGCGCCAGCAAGGCCGACACAACGATATAGTTCGCCGTCGTCGGCAGCCCCATCCCAAGGATCAGCGACAGGATCGCGGTCAGGAACAGGATCGCAAGGATATTGCCGCCCGACAGAACCTCGACCACATCGGCAAGCGCCGACCCAACGCCGGTCTGGCTGACAACGCCCACGATGATACCCGCAGTTGCCGTGGCGATACCGATACCGATCATGTTGCGCGCCCCGACGACCAAGCCATCGATCAGGTCACGCACCCCCGCGACCACATCATTGGCAAACTGGCTTTCGCCCCGGAAAATCGCCATCAGCGGACGCTGTGTCACGAGGATAAAGATCATATAGGTCGTGGCCCAGAACGCCGACAGGCCGGGTGACAGACGATCCACCATCAAGGCCCAGACCAGCACGACGATCGGCAGGATAAAGTGCAGGCCCGACCGCACCGTCGGACCGGGCAAGGGCAAACGTGTCACCGGCTCGTTCGGATCATCGAGCACCAGCGGCTCTTCTTTCGATCCGATGTACAGCAGACCGGCATAGACCGCGGTCAGCAACACAAAGATGATATAGCCTGCCGTCTCGGGGAAGGCAGGGCGCAGCCAGCCCATGCCATAGTAAACGGCAAAGCTCAGCGCACAGATGCAGGCGATGATAAAGGCGGACACCAGCAAGCGCTGCACAATCGGCTTGGGCGTATAGGGGCGTTCCAACCCGACCATACCGGCCTTCAGCGCTTCGAGGTGCACAATATACACCAGCGCGATGTAAGAGATCACCGCGGGCAGAAACGCGTGTTTCACCACATCGAAATAGGGGATGCCCACATATTCAACCATCAGGAAGGCCGCGGCCCCCATGACGGGCGGCATGATCTGACCGTTGACCGAAGACGCAACCTCGACCGCGCCGGCCTTTTCAGAGCTGAACCCCACCTTTTTCATCAGTGGAATGGTAAATGTCCCCGTGGTCACGACGTTGGCGATGGAGGAGCCCGAGATCAGCCCCGTCATCGCAGAGGACACAACAGCAGCCTTCGCAGGCCCGCCTTTCATGTGGCCCATCATGCTGAAGGCGACCTGGATGAAATAGTTACCGGCACCGGCCTTATCCAGCAGCGCGCCGAACAGGACGAAGAGGAATACGAAAGACGTCGACACACCAAGCGCGATGCCAAACACACCTTCGGTGGTGATCCACTGATGGTTCACGATCTCAGAAAGCGAGTTACCCTTATGCGCGATGATATCCGGCATCATCGGGCCCAAGACGTTATAGACAAGGAAGACCGACGCAACGATCATCAGCGCAGGCCCAAGGGCGCGGCGCGTTGCCTCTAGCAGGATCATGATGCCGATCACGAAAACGACCGTATCTTGCATGTTCGGCGCACCGACACGGCCCGAGATCTCGCGATAATACACAAACAGATACAACGCAGCCGCCGCGCCAACCAGCGCCAGGGCCCATTCCCACAAGGGGATACGGTCTTTGGGCGATCCAAGCACGACACATGCGACAATGACGATGGCGACCAGCGGGATCCACCAGGTCGGCGTGCCGTCTTTGGCCGCGACCATGAACAGATAGGCCAGCACGACGGGCACGATAATCCCCAGCCCCAGTTGCACCTTGGTGCGCGCGGCGGGGAAGGCGGCGATGCCAAGGAAGATAGCAAAGGCCAGGTGGATTGACCGGGCTTCGGTATCGTTAAAAACACCCCAGCCGAAAACAAATGGAAGCGGGGAGGCGATCCACAGCTGGAAAAGCGACCACGCCAGCGCGGTCAACGCCAGAAAGACGCCAACGCTTCCGGTCGCTGACCTGCCGCCCGTGTCCGAAGACGCGACAAGTTCGTCCAGTTCGCTTTGGCTCAGCCCGCCTTTTCCGGCGGCTTCGGCTTCTACAGCGGCGGCTTGGTGTTGATCGTTCTGTGACATCTTCGTCCCCTTGGTGGCCCCGTATCAGGACAGGTGCACGTTTATTGTCGGTCGACTGCGGTCGTTGCCGCAGGATGCGAACGCGAGGCTGTCCTCGCGTTCGCGAATGGTCAAACGGCGGGCTTATTCAATCCAGCCACGCTCTTTGTAGTACTTCGCCGCACCATCATGCAGAGGGGCGGACAGACCGTCTTTGATCATCTCTTCTTCTTTGAGGTTCTCAAACGCGGGGTGCAGCTTTTTGAAGCGGTCAAAGTTGTCGAACACAGCTTTTACAACTTCGTACACGACTTCTTCGTCCACATCAGCGGAGGTCACAAAGGTCGCTTTCACGCCGAATGTTTTCACATCCGCGTCGGTGCCTTTGTACATGCCACCGGGGATGGTGGAGTATGCGTAGAAGGGGTTATCGGCGACCAGCTTGTCGATCGCTTCGCCTTCAACCGGCACCAGCTTGGCGTCGACGGTGGACACGGCTTCCTGGATCGACCCGTTGGGGTGGCCCACGGTGTAGATGATCGCGTCGACCTTGTTATCGCCCAAAGCGGCGGCCTGTTCGGCTGGCTTCAGCTCGGATGCGAGCGCGAAGTCATCCATTGTCCAGCCTTTGGCGTCCAGAACGACTTCCATCGTGGCGCGCTGACCGGAACCGGGGTTACCGACGTTGACGCGTTTGCCTTTCAAGTCGTCAAAGCTTTCGATGCCGGAATCGGCACGCGCGATGACGTTGAAGGGTTCGGCGTGTACGGAAAAGACCGCGCGCTCTTTGTCGAACTTGTCGCCTTCGAACTGCGAAGACCCGTTGTACGCGTGGAACTGCCAGTCGGACTGGGCAACACCCATGTCCATGTCACCCGCCTTGATGGCGTTGATGTTGGCGATGGAACCACCGGTGGACGGAGCGGTACATTTCAGGCCGGTTTTGGCGCTGTCACGGTTTACCAAGCGGCAGATCGACTGACCCACAACAAAGTAGACGCCGGTCTGGCCGCCGGTCCCGATGGTGATGAATTTCTCCTGCGCGGTGGCGGCGGTACCCGCGACCAGTGCAGAGGCGATGGCGATGGACTTGAAAATAGTCATTTGAAGTCTCCCAACTTAATTGTCTGAACACACGTCATTGATGCGCATGCTCTCCGTCATGGTTGAAATGAGCGCAGATATTCCGGAGCAAAACAAGCTGATTTATTGCGATTTTTCCCCGAAATAATGCTCTGACCCTGTGCGAATCGCGGCGTGAAATCATGAATTATTTTCACTATGCGGCACACATGGCACCCGTCATTTAGGGGACGCGGATGGTAAATCGCAACGCGAAAAACGATGTAATAAACTGATTTTCCATATTTATTTCACTTCCCCCAATCCCGTGCCTAAAAATACTAGCGCGCAGCGGCACAAAATCAAAACTGCGGGCCGGAATATGTGCCGGACATCTGCCTTCGCCGCGCGGTACTTTCGGGTTATTTGTGCTATATAACCGAAAAAGCAGCGATTTTCGACCCAGACGCGCGAGCAGGAGCCCTCCATGAAAGCACTCAAATCCCTCGGCCGCTTTGGCCTTTTTGCGATTGTCATCGTCCTTTTCGGTGCCTTCGCGATGCTCACAGCGCTGTGGTCGTGGTGGATGGCTCTCCCGTCGGTGACTTTCGGCATCCTGGCGGTGATGGGGGTGTACGACCTGATCCAGCCCAAACATTCGATCCTGCGCAACTATCCGGTGCTGGGGCACATGCGGTTTTTCTTTGAAGGTATCCGCCCGGAAATCAGGCAGTATCTGATTGAATCCGATCAGGACGAAGAACCCTTTAGCCGTGATGATCGGTCGCTGGTCTATCAACGCGCCAAAGGCGTGGAAGATGCGCGGCCTTTTGGCACGCGGATGCGGGTCTATGATGCGGGGTATTCATGGGTCACCCATTCGGTCCAGCCGGTCCATATCACCGACACGGATTTTCGCGTGACCATCGGCAACAAGGACTGCAAGCGGCCCTATGACGCGTCGATCTACAATATCTCGGCGATGAGCTTTGGGTCGCTATCGGCCAATGCGATCAGCGCCCTGAACAAGGGGGCCAAGATGGGCCGGTTCGCCCATGACACCGGCGAAGGCGGGATCAGCCGCTATCACCGCGAGGGGGGCGGCGACCTGATCTATGAAATCGGGTCGGGCTATTTTGGCTGCCGCACAGAAGACGGGCAGTTCGACCCCGACAAGTTCAAGGAACAGGCCGCTAACGACCAGATCAAGATGATCGAGCTTAAGCTAAGCCAGGGGGCCAAACCCGGTCACGGGGGCATGCTGCCCGCATCCAAGATCAGTGCCGAGATCGCGGCGGCACGGGGCATCCCGATGGGGCACGATTGCATCTCGCCCGCCGCCCATTCGGCGTTCACCTCTCCTGTGCAGATGATGGAGTTTCTGGGCAAGCTGCGCGATCTGTCGGGCGGCAAGCCTGTGGGGTTCAAGCTGTGCATCGGCCACCAGCGTGAATTCATGTGTATGGTCAAGGCGATGCTGGATACGGGGATCGTGCCTGACTTTATCGTCGTCGACGGCACCGAAGGCGGCACGGGTGCGGCCCCGCTTGAATTCGCCAACCACGTCGGCATGCCGATGGTCGAGGGGCTGACCTTTGTGCACAACACCCTGCGCGGTGCCGGTATTCGCGATCAGGTGAAACTGGGCGCGGCGGGCAAGGTCGTATCCGCCTTTGATATCGCCCGTGCGCTGGCTTTGGGCGCGGATTGGTGCAATTCCGCCCGCGGGTTCATGTTTGCAGTGGGCTGTATCCAGGCGCAAGCGTGCCACACCAATCACTGCCCCGTCGGCGTCGCGACCCAAGACCCCACGCGTCAGCGCGCCCTGGATGTGGATGACAAAAGCCAGCGTGTCGCGCGGTTCCACCGCAATACGCTGATGGCCTTGGGCGAGATGACAGGCGCCGCCGGTCTAGAGCACCCCAGCGATTTCCTGCCCCGCCATATGATGATGCGGCAAAGCGATAACAGCATGGTGCAGGGTGATCAGGTCTATGGCTACCTGCCCGAAGGCTATCTGCTGGATGATCAATCGCCCGACTATAACGGCAATAAAACCCGTTGGGCGCGGGCGCAGGCCGACAGCTTTGTACCGTTTGATTAAACGCGCCCAAGACCGGAAACACAAAAGGCGCGCAGGTTTCCCGGCGCGCCTTTCATTTTGATTACAGAGCTTACTTTGCTTCTTCGGCGACCGCGGCAGCGACGGAGGCTTCGAAAATCCCGAGCCCCTCTTCGATGATCTCATCCGACGCGGTCAGCGGCACCATCACACGCACGGCGTTGCCCTGCATGCCACAGCTCAGCAGCAGCAGACCGCGCTTGAGCGCGTGCGCGATGACGCGTTTGGTGAAATCACCGTCCGGTGTCGCCGTGTCAAAGTCGGTCACAAACTCGACCGCGACCATCGCACCCAGACCGCGGATATCCCACATGCGGAACGGCGCAGAGCGTGCGCCGATCTCGGCAAAGCGCGCCTTGAGGTGTTCCCCCATGTCCAGCGACCGCTGCAGCAGGCCTTCTTCCTCGATCGCCTCGATCGCGGCAAGCGCTGCGGCACAGGCGACGGGGTTGCCCCCGTAAGTGCCACCCAACCCGCCGGGGATCATCGCGTCCATCACATCAGCGCGGCCAATGACACCCGCCAGTGGATAGCCACCCGCCATCGACTTTGCGACGGTGATCAGATCGGGGGTAACGCCGGAGTGTTCGATGGCAAACCATTTGCCGGTGCGGCCAAAGCCCGCCTGCACTTCGTCGGCGATCAGCATGATACCGTGCTGGTCACAGATCTCGCGCAGCTGGTGCATCATCTCGAACGGCACGGGGGTATACCCACCCTCGCCCAAGACGGGCTCGATGATGATGGCGGCCACACGTTCGGGCTGCGCATCGGTCAGGAACAGGTTCTTCAGGCCGGTGATCGCATCCTCGACCGTGATCCCGTCGCGAGGCGATGGGAAAGGCGCGCGGAAGATATCGGACGGGAAGGGACCAACGTCTTTTTTGTAAGGAGAGATTTTACCCGTCATCCCCAACGTCAGCAGCGTGCGTCCGTGGTAGCCGCCGGTAAAGGCGATCACACCGGGGCGGCCGGTTGCAGCCCGGGCGATCTTGACCGCGTTTTCCACCGCCTCGGCACCGGTTGTCACCAGCAGCGTTTTCTTGGGCGCGTCACCGGGGGCCAGCGCGTTCAGCTTTTCCGCCAGTTCGATGTAGGGGGCGTAGGGCACAACCTGAAAGCTGGTGTGCGTATATTGGTCTTCTTGCGCCTTAGCTGCCGCGATCACCTTGGGGTGACGGTGGCCGGTGTTCAGCACGCCGATGCCGCCAACGAAGTCGATGTAGCGGTTGCCGTCCACGTCCCAAAGTTCCGCGTTCTCGGCGTATTTCGCATAGATCGGCGCCGCAGAGGCAACGCCACGTGGAACAGCCTGTTCACGGCGGGCGATCAACTGAGCGTTGGTTTCGACAGATACGTTTGCATCAAGCATGTCGGGCACGACGCTGCTTTTTGCCGGTTTCTTTGCAGCGGCCTTGCGCGGCTGCTTTTTGACAGTACTAGGCATATACAAATCCTCTTGTTGAAACGCGACCCGCGTTTAAAATCCTCTTATTGCGTTTAATTTAATTGTCAATATAGATTTGCCTCAGCGCGCGTCAGTTGAATCGGCTGCGCCAAAATTTGCCTGTGATCGCACCAAGATACGGGTTAGGTAGCTGACAGAAATAATCCGGGGACCGGACGTGGACATAGGTCAAAGACTAAGATCGATTCGAGAAGAACGCGGCCTGTCTCAGCGCGAACTGGCGACCAAGGCAGGGCTGACCAACGGCACCATCTCCTTGATCGAGAAGAACAAGACGAGCCCCTCGGTCGCGTCTTTGAAAAGCCTGCTGGACGCGATCCCGATCAGCATGGCTGAATTCTTTTCAACGCTGGAAGATACGCAATCGCCCAAGGTCTTTTACCGCGAGAGCGAGTTTACCAAAGTCTCCCCCACCTATGACGGTCAGGTGTCATTGCGCCAGCTTGGCAATGCGGAGCAACACTCCTTGCAGGTGCTGCACGAAACTTACCCGCCCGGCGCGGACACAGGCCCCGAACTGCTGGTGCATGAGGGCGAAGAAGCTGGCGTGGTTATTTCCGGAGAGATCGAGGTGACGGTCGATGATGCCGTCGCGGTGCTGGCACCGGGGGATGGCTATCTTTTTGACAGCCGCTTGCCGCACCGGTTCAGAAACATCGGCGACGTACAATGCATTGTTGTAAGTGCATGTACGCCGCCGAGTTTTTGACTTCGTTTTCTTGACGTGCGGATGGCCCGCACTAAACCTTTGATTATCGTTCGTCGTCGCGCCGGGAATGGCTATGCAATGACGATCTTTGGCGCTTTTTCTCTTCGCTGCCCCGTTGCGTGGTCAGCGAAACGATAGCGATTGCGGCCAAAGCGAGAATCAAAAATGAAGCGATAAACAAATCTGTCGTCATTGATGCCTCCTGTTCGCTTGTGTGGCTCGTTCAGGAGACTAACAGCCCACGGGTCACATGGTTCCACAGGCTGGAGGGCGCAATTGCTGCATTGCAGAGTTTGCGCGGCGCTTTGCTGAGACGGCGAATGTCGCCTGACATACGCGATCGGGACCACATCCATCGCGAAACGACCGAAAGTCCCATGAATCCGGCAGGTTGCAGCCTAACAGGCCCCGCTGGCTGGGACGCGAAGGATTCACCGCCGACATACTGAAAATAAATTTAATTTTACCGAGTTTTCTGCGCCGAACCCTCAGTAGTCGTAGACTTCTTTCGCCTGCAGCGGCACGTGGAATTCAACGCTCAGCGTATAGGTGCCCTCTTCATCGATGATCTCTACCTGCCCGTTCAACTGACGCGAGAACGCGTTGATCAACCGAGAACCAAGGCCCGTCCCTGCTTCGGGATCAATATTGCCGGTGGTGTTCTTAACAAACAGCAACGCCATTTCCGGCTGGGTATGAGACAGGCTCACCTCGATATGTCCCTTTGCCTTGCCGTCGGCGGCGACATATTTCAGCGCATTGGTAATCGCCTCGGACACCAGCAACGTCAGCGGTGCGGCGTCGTCGGGATCAAGCTGAACCGCCTCGTAGTTTTGCGACACCGTCACGCCAGAGCCGGACGGCAGACCTACGCTAAGGAGCTGGTTCACGATCTCATGCATGAGCGCGCCCCCGTCGACGCGGGTCAGGTTGTCGTTCTGGTACAGGCTTTTGTGCACCGTCGCGAGGCTGAGGATCCGGTCCTGCAAACGCTGTAGCACGCGTTTCGCATCCGATGTGGTCGCCTGACGGATCTGCATGTTCATGATAGAAGAGATCAGCTGAAGGTTATTCTTCACCCGATGATGCACTTCTTTCAGCAGAATATTCTTTTGGCGCAGGTTGTCTTCTAGCGACGCTTCATCCCGCAGGATCGATTCCGCCATACCGACAAAGGCATGCTCCATATTCACGATCTCGGTCGGGACGACACCCCCCAAGGGCGTGCGCGGCAAGGTTCTGTTCAACGCGAAATGGCGCATCTGCCGACCAAGTTTGCGGATGTGTTTAATGGCCAGACGGTTCAGCGCCCAGAAGGCCACGACAAGGCTTGCCAGCCACATCGCCACTGGCAGCACGAAGCTAAGCGTTGTCATCGCCCCCGCCTGAAGCAGCGGTGAATCCTCGGGCCAGACGCTCATGGCGTAGGCAACACCGGGGACGATGGGCAAAACGGCATAGACGCGGTCCTGCCCTTGCTGGTTGGTATCATGGAAGACGCGACCCGACTGGCCCACATACCATTTCAACGCGGCAAAGGAGGGCAGCTCTTGCTCGGCCGCTTCAAGGCCATTTTTGGTCGTCAGGATGTCGCCCTGCGCGTTGAAGGTCAGCATCGCGATCGGCTGCGACCCTGTCTCGGGCACCGGTGCGTCGTTAAAAACCTTTTCGGGAATGGACAGGTTGATAAAGCCGATCAGCTCTTCTTCCACCTTAAGCGGGTTGGTGACGATCAGCACCGGTTCCTTGCTTTGCGCCGGCGTGCTGGTGACATTCGCCATGCGACTTTTGTGTTCGATCATCTTTTGAAATACAGGCCGGTCCGACACGTTTCCAGAAACGCCTGTCGACACACAATCCATCCGCCCGTCGTTTTGGATGAAGCTTGCGACCGTATAAAGTTCAGAAGATTGTTGGTATTCCCGCATGAAGGCGCTGCAGGACACATTGTCAGACTTGATCAGTTTGACCACGGACGCCAAAGCCGCCGCTGCGCCGAACGCTTCCTGAATGGTGCCGCTTTCCTTCGCCGACGCTTGCTCTGTAATGGCAAGCAGCGACAGTTCGGCATTCTCGAGGTTCTGCTCCGCAATCTCTCGCGTCTGCACAACGGCGATCAAACCGATGGGCAGCAACGCGAGCGATAGGAAAAGCAGCACGCGAAACGCGAGGCCACGAAAGATATTTGTGGACAGAAACCCCGACGTCACGATCAGAAAGAAGACACTTTAGATGCCGAGATAACCGACATCGTCGCATCATCCGTCATTTCGAGGCTTTCGTCATCGCGCAGGCCCATCAGCTCAGCCAGCCGCGCGCGGGCACGGTTCGTCCGGCTTTTGATCGTACCGACGGCAACGCCACACATCTCGGCGGCTTCCTCGTAGGAAAAGCCCGATGCACCGACCAGCAGCAATGCTTCGCGCTGTTCGTCTTTCAGCAAACCCAGAGCTTTACGGAAATCGGTCATTTGCATATGCCCGTCATGCGCTGGCTTTTCGGCAAGGCTTTCGGTGAAGACACCATCCACATCAGCGACCTCGCGGTTGGCTTTACGACGGGAAGAATAATAGGTGTTCCGCAAAATTGTGAAGAGCCAGGCGCGCATATTTGTGCCGACTTCAAATTTTTCGATGTTGGTCCAGGCTTTGACCAGAGTATCCTGAACCATGTCATCCGCGACGGCACCGTTCCGGGTCAGGCTGATGGCAAAGGCGCGCATGGCGGGCAAATGCTCCACCAGTTGGTCGCGGGGATCAGAATTGCTCATCCTTTTTTACCAGCGTTTTTATCCTGTTCTTTCAACTGATTAAGCAGGTCTTTAAATTTATCGGGAATCCCTTCTTCCATCGTCTCGTCATAAACGCGGCGAAGATTTTCGTCGATAAAGCGCTCACGCTCGTCGTTTTGGCCTGATTGCATGAACAAGTTTCCTGCCTTCTTTAAATACTGTATTTATACATATGACACGGAACCAAACACAGCGTTAGGGGGTTTGGTTCCAGAAATATTTTAAAAGGACGACAATAAATGACGGATGTCACCGAAACACCAAGTGTCAGCGATGCGTTGGGTGAATGCCTTCCTTACCTGCGTCGCTACGCGCGCGCACTGACCGGCAGCCAGAACAGCGGCGACGCTTTTGCAGCCGCCTCGCTCGAAGCGATTTTGACGGACCGGTCGGTTCTGGATGGTGTAGACACCCGCACAGGTGTGTTCCGCGTTTTGTACGGCATCTGGGCCAGCGCCGGTGCGCCTGTCGAGGAAGGTGAAAGCGGGCCCCGCGCCAAGGCGCAAAAGCACCTCGCCAAACTGACCAACCACAGCCGCGAAGCGTTGCTGCTGCACACGATCGAAGGGTTCTCCTTTAAAGAAGTCGGCCAGATCATCGGTGTTGAAGAGAACGAAGCCAGCGAGCTGGTGCAGATTGCCCGCCGCGAAATGGCAGATAGCGTGACCGGTTCGGTCATGATCATCGAGGACGAGGCCATCATCGCGATGGACATCGAATCCATCGTCGCCGAAATGGGCCACCGTGTGACCGGTGTTGCGCGCACGCGTGACGAAGCTGTCAAACTGGGCAAGGCGGATGTGCCAGACCTGATCCTTGCGGATATCCAGCTGGCCGATAACTCCTCCGGCATCGATGCCGTGAACGACCTGCTGCGCGATTTGGGTAACCGTCCGGTGATCTTCATCACCGCATTCCCCGAGCGCCTGTTGACCGGCGATAAGCCCGAACCCGCGTTCCTAATCTCCAAGCCCTACACGGTGGATCAGGTCGTATCGGCTGTTTCGCAAGCGATGTTCTTCTCGTCGACAGAGACGCTGCACAGCTAAACCGGCATACAGGCAAACGAACAAGGCCGCGGTGGTTCCACCGTGGCCTTTTTTTATCGATCCTGTGGGATGCAAGCCACGCCTTTAAGGAACTTATATCTACAGGGCGCGTTTGGTTGGTGAACACATGAATAATGGAGACCACCATGGCCAAGGACGTAACCAACACAAGCAACCTGTCTGTCGATGATATCTCGGTCCAGCTGGCCGTTTTGAAAGACGACATCGCGTCGCTGACAAGCACGATGGCCGATCTGACCAAAGCCAAAAGCGCCGAAGCCGCCAACCAGGCGAAATCCACAGCGCAAGATCTGGCGAACTCTGGCCGTGACAAGGCATTGGAAGCGCAGCAAACAGCCGAAGACTTTGTACGCACACAACCCGCCGCCGCATTGGGCATCGCTGCCGGCGTCGGCTTTATCGCCGGTCTGTTCGCGACACGCCGCTAATGTTCGAATATGTGACGGATAGGGTTGCCCAAAAGGCAACCCGAACGGCGCAAACTGCCGCCATCGGCTTTGGCGCAATGCTCTGCCTGATTGTTGGCGGGGCGTTTCTTGCCGTCGCCGCGTGGCTGTTTTTGCTTACCATCACCACACCGCTGGTAGCCTGTCTGATTATGGGCAGCCTGTTTTTCGGTATGGGTCTTGTATTGATTGCGGCCCTGTCAATCCGGGCTCGTGCAATCCGGCGTCAGAAACGCGAAGCCGCCTTACGCGCACAGGCGATGCAACAGGCACAAGCCACCGGCGGCGTCGGCGGAATCGCCGCGATCATCACGGCTTTCGTCAACGGTCTGAACGCAGGGAAGCAAGCGCGTCGCTAATGCCTTGCACCATGGTGTCATTGGTGAAAGGCCGGTCTACGACGGAATAGATGTAGGTGTCGGGAATGCTTTGACCTTCGCCGTATAGAACATAGGCGACATCTTTCGTGGGCAGGTCTGCGGCAAAGAGTTCCGACAGGTCATTCGACGTGCCGGACACAAGCGCCACGGCCTGAGACGAACAGCTACGCAGCTCAGAGATAAAAGCGGAAAGGGTTTCGGACACAGACAATGCGGCGTCACCGAATGCCTGTTCCAGCATGTCGATCACATCCGCCCGAACGATCGGGTCAGTATCGAATACGAAAAAAGGAATCACATCGCGCCTTTCTAATCCCGCAAAGGTAGCAATATTCCCAAAGCGCCGCGTTAAACTATGACATACGAGTTAGGAATTTTTTCATGGGTATCGATTGCCGCTATTGTCCGCTTCACAAAAAGGACGCCTTTGTCACCATGACAAGGGAAGAGCTTGAGTTCATGCAGAAATTCAAGGTCGGTGAGCTTAGCGTCGACCCCGGCACGACAATCCTGATGCAGGGATCCAACTCCCCCCAACTTTATACGGTGCTGTCCGGCATGGGCATCCGGCATAAGTCGCTGGATAATGGTGAACGGCAGGTTATTAATTTTGTCTTCCCCGGCGATTTCATGGGGCTTCAGGCCGGTATGCTTGGCGAAATGGGCCACAGCGTGGAGGCGCGGACACATATGCGCATGTGCGTGTTCAACCGGTCGGATTTCTGGACCTTCTTCCGCAGCAACCCCAGCCGCGCGTTCGATATCACATGGCTCGCCGCGATAGAGGAGCATTTCCTTGGCGAAACGCTTGCCACTGTCGGCCAACGCACCGCGCTGCAAGCGGTGTCATGGGCGATGCTCAAGTTCTTTGAACGCGGGATGGGGCTGGGCTTGGTGACAAATAACACAATGACCCTGCCCTTCACGCAACGCGATCTGGCGGATGCATTGGGTCTATCGCTTGTCCATACCAACAAAACCCTCGCGAAGCTGCGGGACCAGCAACTCGCGTCCTGGTCGGATCAGGTTCTGCAGGTCAACGACCTCGACAAGCTCGCCGACGTCGCCGAGACAGAGCGCAGCAAACCGGCCAAGCGCCCCTTGATGTAGGCGCTATTCCTCGCTCACACTTACCAGATTATCCGCAACATAGGCCCCGCGTTTGCCTAGCGGCCGGTCGCGTCCAATGGTGCTGTCAGGGCGCGTGCGCAGTTCCACCTGCGCGTTCCACGACGCCCCCATCAGCACCAGAAAACTGCTGATCCACAGCCAGACCAGCATGGCGATCACAGCGCCAATAGACCCGTAGACCTGATTGTAATTGCCGAAGTTCGCAACGTAATAGCTGAACCCGATCGACACCACTGCCCATGAAAACACCGCGAAAACGGCCCCCCATGTCAGCCAGCCGATGCGCGCCGCACGACGGTTCGGGCCAAAGCGGTACAGCACACCAACACCGGCCAATAGCACCAAAATCGCGATGCTCCAGCGGATGATCTCGGCGACGAAATAGCCGAATACCCCCAGGGGGATGAACGACAGCACAATCGGTGCGATCACCACAGTGATCAGCGCAATCAGCCCCACCATCACCAAGGTAAAGGTCAGCATCAGCGCCCGCAGATAATGCCGCGCGGCGTTGCGATTGCGTTCACTATACACGCTGTTCAGGCCGATCATCATCGCGCCCACACCTGCCCGCGCCGACCACATCGCCACCAGAACCGAAGCCGCACCAGCCCACCCCAGTTTGCCGGTGCTGGTCGTGACCAATGACACCACCTGATCATTGAGAATATCATAGACGTCATCGGGCAGCAGACCGCGCATGTCTTCCAGCTGGGCAATGACAACCACAGGGTCAGAGATCAGGCTCAGGATCGTGACCAAGGCGGCAAGGGCGGGAAACAGCGACAACATCGCATAAAAAGCGACCCCCGCCGCGATCAGCGAGACGTTCTTTTCAGAGATATCAACCAGCGCCGCTTTCAGCGCATCCCAGTACAGCTTTACGGTGCCCACCGATTTCTGTGTCAAAACCCTTGATCCTCGTTCCCCACGGCTGCTGCCCCCGCCACATCACATTTACGCTACTTTTCCTCTTCTACCTCATCGCGCACCTGACCCCAAGCGACGAGGGTAAAGATGATCGTTCCGCCAACAATGTTGCCCGCAAGCACCGGTAAGAAGAACTCGAACACCGCCGCCATCAGGCCAAGCTGGCCGTCCAGTATCATCACCGCCATCTCGACCGACCCCGCAACGATATGCGCAAAATCCCCCGCGGCGATAAGCCAGGTGAACACAAGGATCAGGAAAAACGACGTCTCATCCGCCTGCGGCATCATCCAGACGATAAGCGCGACGATGACCCCCGCCGGAATGGCCCGCCAGAACCCCTGATAGGCCCCCATGCTGGTTGCGTGATGCGACAGGTCCAGAATGGCGGGCAGCACCTCGGGCGAAATCGCGGGCGTCCAGAGAAACAGCATCGCCGCGGCAAAGGCCCCCACCACATTCGCCGCCAGCACGATCCCCCACAGGCGGAACATGCACATCAGCGAATGCCAGGTCTTGGCCCGCATGATCGGCAAAACGGTGGTGATGGTGTTTTCGGTAAACAACTGCATCCGCCCCATGATCACCGCCAGAAAACCCAGCGAATAGCCCAGGTTCTCGATCAGGAAACGATGCGAGGTATCGGGCAGATAGGTCCGGAACACGGCCTCGCCCAGAACCGACAGGCTGATCATCACCCCCGCCGCGATCCCCGACCAGATCAACGACCGCTTGCTGCGCGCCAGCTCTTCCTCGCCCTCACGGCGGATCACTTCGTAGATCAGCTTGGGCGACAACGCCGTCGCTTCGCTGACCGATTTCTCCTCGGCTTGTGCGTCCTGTGGTTTCTTACGCGAAACCCTGCGTTGAATAAGAGGGGCCATTCCTGCGCTCCTGAAAACTACGAACAAATGGGGCCGAGCCCGCAAAATCTGATTGTGATCCAGCATCAAACTAGCGCAGAAACTGCATAAGCACAGAAAGTAACGCAGCAGGGCCGCATAATGTTCACAGAAGATACCAAACTCATGTCGGCAATCCGCGACCGCTTTGCCCATGTTGACAGCTGCCCGTTCCAGGGACCGCGCGTGTTTTTCGAAAACGCTGGCGGCGCGCTGACATTGAACACGGTCGTCGAGACCTCGACCAAATTCGCGGCCATCCCCGACAATCAGGGGCGCGACAACCCCGCGTCCCATGCGCTGGTCGATATCATCAAACAGGCCCGCGCCGATATGGCGTTGTTCTTCAACGCGCCTGACGGGCAGTTCTTTGTCGGCGAAAGCGGGACAGAGCTGTCGTTCCGCCTGATCCGGACAGCCGTCATGGGCAGCGCCCCGGGTGCCGTCATCGGGTCTACTGTGGAACACCCCGCCTCGCGCAGCGCCGCGCAACACTGGGCCGATGTGGCGGGCAAACCCTATATCAGCGTGCCCCACGATAACGCGACAGGTCAGGTAACGCCCGACGCCTACGCCGCTTTGATGATCCCCGAGGTACGGGTCGCCACGATCCTGCACACCTCCCCCGTGACGGGGATCGCCAATGATGTGGCGGGCATCAGCGCCGCGATCCGCGCCATCGCCCCCGACGCCTATATCTTTGTCGACGGCATCCAGCACGCCAGCCATGGGCATATCGACATCGCCAGCTATGACATCGACGGCTATGTCATCTCTCCGTACAAACTGTTCTCGCGCCACGGCTATGGCATTGCCTGGGCGTCCAAGCGTCTTACCGCGCTGCCGATCGAGACACTGGCGAACGGTCCCGCAGGGAATTGGGAAATGGGCACCCGTGACACGGGCGCCTATGCGACATTCTCGGATGTGGTGCGCTATTTCGACTGGCTCGGCAGCCAGGTGTCAGACGCCACTGCCCCCCGCGCGCGGATAGAGGCCGCCGCCGCTGCGATCCACGACCACGAACAGCAGCTGACCAATGCGCTGCTGTTCGGCACGGGAAACCTCGCCGGATTGGCTGATCTGGCGGGCGTCACGATCCTGGGCGGCACCGACAACCCCGACCGCGAGGGGCTTGTGTCCTTCACGCTCGACACCCTGGCCGCGGCGGATATCGTGGCGCAACTCAACGCCCAAGGCATCCGGACCCATGTACGCAAGGCAGATCACTACTCCGGCAACATCCTGACCCCGCTCGGGCTTGATGCCGCGGTGCGTGTGTCGCTTTGCCATTACAACTCCATGGACGAAGTCCGCGCCCTGCTCACGGCGATGAAAGACATCGCCGCATAAATGCCCGGTTGCGGCTTCATTTTGCAAAATAAACTCGAATCCGACGGGGCAACTGCAGACTTCGCTTGCCATATATGAACGCCCGTTCAAACATGGCGGTATGATAAGCACTCTCTCTACCGCCATTATCGCCAAGCGTGACGATCTGATCGCGCTGACCCAAGATCTGATCCGCATCCCGACGCTTAATCCGCCGGGTCAGGACTATCGGCTGATCTGCGAATACCTTGATACCCGCCTGCGCAAGCACGGGTTCGAGACGCAGCTGATCCGCGCCTTTGGTACCCCCGGCGATAGCGAGAAATACCCCCGTTGGAACATCATCGCCCGCCGCGAAGGGCGCAGGGCGGGCGAATGTGTCCACTTCAACAGCCACACCGATGTGGTCGAGGTCGGGGCCGGCTGGACGTTTGATCCCTTTGGGGCCGAAATCTCGGACGGCAAGATTTACGGACGCGGCACCTGCGATATGAAAGGCGGGCTGGCGGCCTCTATCATCGCGGCGGAGACCTTTATCGAACAGCACCCCGATTTCAGCGGCGCAATCGAAATCTCCGGCACAGCGGACGAGGAATCCGGCGGCTACGGCGGTGTCGCCTATCTGGCCGAGCACGGGCATTTCAACCCGGACCGCGTTCAACATGTGATCATCCCCGAACCGCTGCAAAAAGACCGTATCTGTCTGGGGCACCGGGGCGGCTGGTGGGCCGAGATCGAAACCAAGGGCGAGATCGCCCATGGCTCCATGCCGTTTCTGGGCGATTGCGCCGTGCGCCACATGGGCGCAGTGCTCTCCGAGTTCGAAAACAAGCTGTTCCCTGCCATGGCCGCCCGTCACACAGACATGCCCGTGGTCCCCGAAGGGGCGCGCAGTTCGACCATGAACATCAATTCGATCCACGGTGGGCAAAAGGAGAACGACCCGGATTTCGACGGGCTACCGGCCCATTGCGTGCCAGACAGCTGCCGCATCACCATTGACCGGCGCTTTTTGCTGGAAGAACCGCTGGATCAGGTGCGCGGCGAAGTGCGCGCCCTGCTGGAAGGTCTGCGCGAAACGCGGGTCGATTTTGACTACGAGCTGACAGAGCTGAATTCGGTCCTGCCGTCGATGACCGACCGCGATGCGCCGGTCGTGCAAACTGTCGCCCATGCGATCGAGGATATCATGGGCAAAGCGCCTGAATACGTCGCCTCCCCCGGGTCATACGACCAGAAACACATCGACCGGATCGGCAAGCTCAAGAATTGCATCGCCTATGGCCCCGGCCTGCTAGAGCTGGCGCATAAGCCGGATGAATATATCGACATCGACGATATGGTCGACAGTGCCTGCGTGATGGGCGCCGCGCTAGAGACGCTGTTGCTTCCGAAAGACTAAGGCCCTCAGCCGTCAGCAAAGGCGTGTGGCGCGGCGATTGCCAGACCGTCGACGATCGCGGTCATCGCGGCCCCGCGGTGCAGTTCGGCCTGCGGAAATGCATCGCGCATGGCGCGGTCGATCACGCCCATCAGGCTGGACCCGCCGACAAAGATCAGCTTGGTCACGGCATCGGGTTTTACCTCTGCCTGCGCCGTCAGATCGGTCGCAACCTGCGCGATCTCGGTCGCCATCTGCGCCAAACTCGCCGCCATCATCGCCGGTGGCAGTGGGACCGTCAGCCCGCGCTCCACGATCTTGAGGTCGATCTGCGGCGGGGCGCTGGCATCGGGGTCATTCGCCGCGATCTTGCCGGCCTCTACCGCGAAGGCCATATCGTGGCCCAGCTCATCCTCCAACACACGTTGCAGTCGGTTCAGCAGCTTCGGCTCTACCGCGTATTTCGCCAGATCCTCGACCGCGCGACGCTGTTCGCGGGTGTAAAGGAACGGGATTTTCTGCCACGTCGCCAAATCGGCAAAGACCGCATGAGGGGCGGCGTGGGTTTCATCACCGAACACATGTTTGATCTGGCTGCCCATCCCCAGATGCGGCATCACATGCTGAAGGCTCAGCTCGCGGTCAAAGTCGGTCCCGCCAATGCGCACCCCTTTGCTGGCGAGGATATGAATGCCCGCGTCACCTTCCTGCCGGAACAGGGTAAAATCAGACGTACCGCCCCCGATATCGACGATCAGCCCCAGATCGCCGGGTTCAAGCACGGCACGATTGGCCAGAGCCGCGGCCTCGGGTTCGGGCATGAAGCGGACCTGTTTGAACCCGGCTTGCGTATAGCATTCGGTCAAATCCACCAACGCCTGCGCGTCCCGCGCCGGATCGGCGCTGTGGAACATCACAGGTCGCCCTGACAGCGCCCGATCAAACTGCTGGCCGGTGGCGCGCTCTGCCTTCGTCTTCAGCTCGGCCAGAAAGCTCGCCACGATGGCGATGAAATCCATGCGTTTGCCCAGCAGAACACGACTTTCGCGCATCAAGGGCGTGCCCAGCAGACTTTTGAGCGCACGCATATAGCGCCCGTCGTCGCCGCCGATCAGCGCCTCTTGGGCACCGCGACCATAGATGATCCGCTTTTCCTCATTATCGAAAAACAGCGCGGTCGGCAGCGTGTTCTGCCCCGCCTCGACGTTAATCAAATGCGGCACACCGTCTACTGCATACCCCACGGCAGAGTTAGACGTTCCGAAATCGATACCCAAAGTGGGTGACATCGTAGCCATGGCGCGCCCCTTCAAAACCTCAAAAAACGGCGCATAAACCGCGCACAGGCTGGGTACAACCGATAATTGCGACAGCATCCCGACGCTGGTCAAACCTGACAGAACTGGTTAACATTTTCCTTATTGCCAACAGGAGACACCCATGGCCCATCTTCGCAAACGTATTCTAGGCACCTGCGCTGCCGCGCTGATGGCCACCGGCGTCGCCGCGAAAAACGACATCACCGTCGCGATGCAACTTGAGCCACCGCATCTGGACCCGACCAGCGCTGCGGCGGGGGCTATTGATCAGGTGCTCTATTCCAACGTTTTCGAAGGGCTGACCCGCTTTATGGGCGACGGATCGGTCGTGCCCGGGCTGGCGCAATCGTGGGAAATCTCTGACGATGGCCTGACCTATACGTTCAAACTTCAAAGCGGCGTGACCTTTCACGACGGAACGACGATGGATGCCGCCGACGTCAAATTCTCGCTTGACCGGATCAATGCCGAAGACAGTGCAAATGCCCAAAAGGCGCTGTTTGGCGCGATCTCGGAGGTGACAGTCGTCGACCCGTCGACCGTCGAAATCAAACTGTCAGAGCCGGACGGCAACCTGTTGTTCAACCTCGCATGGGGCGACGCGGTGATCGTGGCACCCGAAAGCATCGACAATATCAAGCAACTGCCCATCGGCACCGGCGCGTTCAAATTCACCAGCTGGACCCAGGGCGACAATATCCGCATCGAGAAGAACCCGAACTACTGGGGGACCCCGGCCGCGCTGGATATCGCCACGTTCAAATTCATCTCTGACCCGACCGCCGCTTTCGCGTCGATGATGGCCGAAGATGTTGATGTGTTCGCCGGCTTCCCCGCACCCGAGAACCTGCCGCAGTTCGAAGCGGACCCGCGGTTTCAAGTGCTTGTCGGTTCTACCGAGGGCGAAACCATTCTGGCGATGAACAACAAACAGCCGCCGTTTGATGACCCCAAGGTGCGCGCTGCCGTCGCCCATGCCATTGATCGTCAAGCCATTATTGACGGTGCGATGTTCGGATACGGCACGCCCATCGGTACGCATTTCGCGCCCCATAACCCGGCCTATGTCGATCAAACCGCGCTGAGCCTGCATGACATCGAAAAATCCAAAGCCTTGCTGGCCGAAGCCGGCTTTGCCAACGGGTTCGAGACCACGCTGGACCTGCCACCCCCCTCCTACGCCCGCCGCGGCGGAGAGATCATCGCCGCGCAGCTGGCCGAGGTTGGTATCACCGCCAAGATCAACAATGTCGAATGGGCCCAATGGCTTGAGACGGTGTTCAAGGGAAAGAACTTCGGCATGACAATTGTAAGTCACACCGAACCGATGGATATTGGCATCTACGCCAACCCTGATTACTATTTCCAATATGACAACCCCGATTTTCAGACTTTGATGACCAAGCTGAACACGACCACCGACCCGGAAGCACGCAACGCGTTGCTGGGCGAGGCGCAGACCATGATCGCCCAAGATCACGTCAACGGTTTCCTGTTCCAACTGGCGTCACTGTCCGTTGCAAAGGCAGGTCTGACCGGCCTTTGGCGCAATGCCCCGACGCAGGCTGTCGACCTTACCGGTGTTTCTTGGTCCGAATAGGGCGACATTTGAAGAAAGCGATAGAAGGGGGCTTGGGTCGTGCGCAATGCCCCTTTTTTATACCATATGATTACCCCCCGCTCGCCCGTGGTGTGCCATTGCCCAAGATCGGCAGTGTCTGAACCTTCGCCGCCACCCGCGTAGGGAAAGCGCGCCCGAAGATATCATTGGTCAAGCCGAACTGCCTTATCCGCCCCTCGGACAATACTAGCACTTTGTTCAACGCCGAAATTACACAGGGCTGGCGCGCCGTGATCACCACCGTGCTACCCCGATCACGCATATGGCGTGCGACCTCTGCCACGATCTGTTCAGCATCGGGACAGCTGAAAAGCGACCGCAGCGGATCATCCATCACAACCAGCGCCGGATTGCAGACCAACGCCCGCGCCAGCCCGATCTGCTGTATCTGCCCTTGGGTTAACGAGGATCCCCCACCGCCGCTCACAACACTCATATACCCATCCGGAAGAGCCATAATGGCGTGGTGTACACGGGCCAGCTTCGCAGCGGCGATCACCTGCGCACCCGTGGTATCGGGGCGAAATCTGGAAATATTATCGAAAATCGTCGCGGGCAGAAGATCAATGGTATCGGGCAAATAGCCGATCGCAGGGCCGATCTGCGCGGAAGGCCATCGGACCAGGTTAACGGCATCAAACCGAACCTCACCGGTTGTAGGAGCCGCAACGCCAACGGCCAGTTTTGCCAATATGCTTTTGCCCGCATTTGGCCCGCCAAGCACGCACAGCCCATCCCCCGGTGACAGGTCAAAAGAGACATCCTTCAGCCCGTTTTCCGCCCGCCCCTCGATCCCGTGGGAAACGGCGGTGAAAGAAATCCGGCCCTTTGGTTCAGGCAATGCAACCCCCTCGCGCGCCGGGATATTCTGTGAAAAATGTCGGTGCAGGTGGCGGTGCGCGGACCAACCGCAGGCAACCCCCCGCCAGCCGCTGATCATCTGGTCGATAGGGGCCAGAACGCGCCCCGCCAAGATCGAAGCGGCCATAATCATCCCCGCCGAGATTTGGCCCTGAATGACCAATATGGCCCCGACTGTCAGGATCGAGGATTGCAACATCAGACGGAACGATTTGCTGAACGATGCCAGCGCATCCGGCGGGGCATGCAGGCGCTGGTGCCACGCCAGACTGCTGCGCTGAAGCCCACGCCAATATGTGGCAAGATCATCTTGCATACGCATGGCGCGCAGCGGCTCCGCCAGACGGCGACTGTGATAGGACATATCAGCGAGGGTATGTTCCTGATTTGCCGAGATGCTGATCGTGTTGCGCGTCAAATAGCGGCCCGTTGCCATCACGGCACAAGCCAAGGCCGCGCCGCCCAGAACCATCGCCCCCAACCAAGGGTGAATGATGAATAAGGCCAACAAAAAGATCGGCACAAACGGCATATCACAGACACTTATGAACGCGGGGCTAGACAGCAGCCGTCTAATATCCCCCAGTTGTTGCAGGGGCTCTTGTGCGCTTGCCGGTACGTTGTTCTTTTCATCATTGCGGATCCAAGCCGCGAAACACTCAGCCCCAAGCGCCAGGTCCAAACGCACCGAAAGGCGGGCCAACAACCGTTGCCGGATCAGGTCAAAAAGCCCGAAGAAACAATAGAGAAGCAGCACAATTCCGAAGAGCCCCATCAGCGTGACCACTGACCCACTAGGCAAAACGCGGTCATATATCTGGATCATGTAAATCGATCCTGTGAGCAGCAGGATGTTGATCAACCCACTGACCACAAAAAGTAACCCAATCCCCCCAAGCTGTGATCGCAACGCGGCGGCATAGATGTTGTGCGTCTGCACGTTGCACTTCCCCCAAACCAATCAGTCGTCATGGCCGACATCCCCTTGCGGCCTGACTTCTGTGGTAGGGTGATTTCCTTTACAAAGTGGAAAAATTGGCAAACCCGAAAAGGATCAATATTTCAAATTGTAGTTTCATTCCGCGGGGATCGCGGCTTCGCATCCACCATCCACAGTCCTGCGCCAAATATGAAGAATACGAAACCATAGATGCTGCCCCAAATGTGCACCGTCGACAGCGTGAGGGTGAGCCCGGTAAAGCAGAGTATCCAGCCTAGCCGTAGCGCCGCTAGGGTCCGATCCATGGTGAAATCTTTGCGCCCCACACGCCAGAGCGCATAGCCATAGCCGACTGTCAAAAAAGTAAGCGCCGGCAATCCGAAACGCATCGCGATAAATAGCCAAAAATTATCGATACTCGAGGTGTGCATCCAAACCGGCCTGAGCCAATCGTTTAGCCCAAGTCCAAATACAGGCGCGCTCCAGACATTGGTCATGCCCCATTGGAAAATAGCAGACCGCCAGTAGGCGCTTTCGGCAGAAAATGTCGCATAGCTCATGAAAACTTGGATCGGGGTTCGATTGGAAAGCAAATCGATCACGACGTAAAAAATAACAAAACAAGTTGAGAGGATTAGCCATCGTCGCCCGATCCTGCGACATAGGAAACTCCAGAAAATCAGCCCTATCTGCACGATTGCCGCCAGTAGCGCGCCGCTGGACAGCGATAGGAAACAACTGGCGCAAATAACCGTCATAACCACGGACCGCAAACCCAAGCTGTGCCGTCCCGCCAGCCCAATAAAGTACAGGGACGTCGCGATTGTACAAAACAAGCCCCAGTGAATTGGATGCTCGAACGAAAGTTGCACCCGCTCCAGTCCCATGCGGCGATCAATCGCCAGATCCACCGGGGTCGTAAGCCCGGTCATCTTCCACAATTCAATGAGAACAGATGTCCCACTTTGCGATTCTATCAAAGCCAGAGGGAAGCATAAAATGATCAGTCCTGTGAGGATCTTAACCACTGCGGCAAAGCTGTGTCTGTCTCGGATAAAGGCGCGCCCGATCAAATACCCGCCTAGAAACTCGACCCCGATTGAGCCTGCATTCTGGGTCGCTTCCACCGGGTTGTTGACCGCCAAGGCCAGCGAAACCCAGAGAAAATGCATAAAGAACATAATGTCTGTCAACAAAACACGCCCGAAGTGGCCGCAAAACAGGCGGAGACTTAGCGGAATAATCAGCACTGCTAACAACGCCTTGGTCCCGGTCATATAGACCGACCCTAAATTGAAGCCGACGGGCACCAGCAGGAGCCCGAAATACACGAGCACAACCCGTGATACCGGCTGTTGATGATATAGCCGTATGCGCTTGAGAGAGCGGTGCTGGTCCGTCGCGTATATATGGTTCACGTCCAAATCATATCTGTCCTTTCGTAAGAAGAATCGGCGGTGCCACCACCATTGGGCTGAACATTTAATATTGCGTGAAGATTAACCCGCCCTCCGCCTCTTTCCCTGCGAATGCAACGGTTCAGCGAGGTTGATATGTATCGATGCCTACGAATTCTGATCGCAAGGTATGGACTATGCAGATGACACTCGGACTGGGCATGAAACTGGGGCAAACGATGGCGGGGTCGCTGCCGCTAAAGATTTCGCCCGTCACGGAAATTCTTGCAGATGGTTGGCGGGCCGAGCACCGAGATATGCCGTCGTTTTCCACCACTTCCGAGGCGCGGAATGTGACCGTGAACCGGCGCGGTTTTGATACGGCGGCGACGGCTGTCAGCAAGGCTTCGGTTGTGCAGCTCACCAGCCGTGTCAGGCAGCCCTACCCAGATCATTCAAATTTTACTGACAAGACAGTCGCGTGTTCAGACTTTGTTTACGCGGGCGATACTATCAACGGTGCAATCAATCACAGCACAAGGCCAGCGCCCCGGCCTATTGCCATGTGGTTAAACCACGACCGTGAGAGGGTAGAAGATGATGCACATATACTAAGGCTGGCAGTTGCCCACGCATATGCCCAACAGGGGCAACCCGTCGCGGCGGTGCGGTTCATCGTCCGCGATACGCTTGGCAACGAAGCATCGCAGCTTGTGTCGTCGCAAAGCAGTCTTGGATTTGAGGCGTCGGGGCTCCATGTTCCGCATTATGCAGCGACGGTTGATCTATTAGGCTTGGCCCAGGAGGATTTATTGACTGTAGATGCCACCATCTACCCATGGGTGGGGGACGCCTTTTCCATCAGTGCCGGCGCCGATGAATATCCGTCCCCCAACCTGACGACGCTTCGGATGCTGAACGACACGAGCGGCGGGTATGGGGCATGTTATGCCCAAGTCGATGGAACCACGGGCGACGATGCGACGGGTCAGGCTGCGTCTGCGCGCGCAGATGCCATTGCCGCCCCATTTGCGTCAATCGCGGCCGCGGCTAACGCGATCAAGGAATTCAATGCCGCGCATTTTGGGCGGGTGGATGATGCGGGCGGTGGTACGATTTTACTGGCAGAGGGGGCGCATATCCTAACGCCTTTCAAGGCTGCCGGTCGATCGGCACAGCTGCCCTTGTGTATCAGGGCTGAAGACCCGTCCAAACGGGATAGCACGATCTTAACGGACGGTGGAGTCAATCGGTTCAATGGCATACCAACGCACCTCAAGATTTGTGATGTCACTTTGCAGAAAGGCGGGGCGAACACGGTGTTTCTGGACAGTGGTGCAGACTCGGCAGGCAATCTTTTGATAACAAAGAACTGTCTTTGGGACGCTAACGGTTTCGGCAGCTACGGCGCTTGGGTTTACCGGGTGGGGCGTTTTGTACAAATCAACTGCTCCGTCGTGCCCAACAAAGATCCACGCCAGGGCAATTCCTTTTCGACCGAAGCAATCATGGTCACCGCGATCGGCTGCGAAAGCTGTGCCGGAACAATTACCTATCAGGCGCTCGGCTGTTCGGGACTTGACGAATTCACCCTCCGGGCACCGATTGGCAACCGGCCTGCCATGACCGGCACGTTTTTAGGGTGGAACACTTTCAGCAATGGCAGCGCGACCAATGCAATCGTTTCCGTAAGCACCGAGATCGGCGCGCAAGGCTTTGCTTTTGTAGGGAACATCGTGGAAAGCTGGGGGAGCTCTACAAATGCGGCGCTGCGATTGAACGCTGACAGCGACGCAAATGCAGCCCAAAACATCGTTGTGCACAACAATACCATCGCGGGGGAACGCGCGAATTTGCTGTATCTGGACGGCACCGAGAACGTGGCGAAATCGGGCTCTTTCCGGAACAATCTGTTTCACCGCATCAATATCAAAAGCGATGTATTTTCCGGCGAAACCTCCCTTACCGGCAACTGGCCAGCGCGGTACAAGGTTGGATGGTCGCATAATGTCGCAATCGCAGGGTCAAGTAATGAACCCGGCTATGGCCCGTCCTCGTGGCTGGGGGAACTGCCGTCGATCGGTGAGGTTTCACATATCGCCTCGCCTTGGGTCGACGACCGCTCTCACACCGGTAGCAACACAGGCAGCGGTGACTACCGCCCCGACGCACTGTCCGATCTGCCCAAAGTATCACCCGCGCAGGCCCCCTATGGGAGCGACCTTGTGGGAAATACATTGGGCGATAGCGGCTTTATCGGCGCGGTGCTATCCTCCGCGTGATCAAAGACCCGCGCAGAAAACCCTCTCGCACGAAGGTCAGCGCGGGCCGTTCAATCCAGTGCCAGGACGATACCGCGCAAAGCAACGTCAACGGCAAGGCCAGCGCAATGTTCAGCGCCGGCGTCATGTCCCCCCACACCCAAACCACCAGCCCCTGCAGCGGCATCGCGTAAATATATATACCGTATGAATAATCTCCGACCCTATTGAACATCAGCAGGGGGCCCAGCTTGCAATACCCGGCCCAGAGACTGGTGTAGGTCACAGCCAGTGCAAGCATTGGAAAAGCAAAAACCGTAGCGTGCACGGCCCATGTCAGGACGATCAACCCAACGACGAAGGGCCACCGCAAGGGGATATAATCGCGCCAGATCCAGCAGGACGCCCCGAAAACAAAGGGCAAGGACAGCAGCCGCGTTTGCTGTAGGCGCGGATGAATGAGGTCGCCGAGATACGGCGCACCCATCCACGCGATCAGGTATAGCGCCAACAGCACCGCCATCACCCGCCGGCGGGACAGGGCCCCGACAAGGCCGACGAACAGGATCAGCGCGTAGCAGGCGACCTCATGCGCGAGCGTCCAAATCGACCCCTCTACGGTGGGATAGGGATTCGTGGTGAACACGCCCGGCAAGGTATATTGTGGTTTAAACAAGAGTATATTTTGCACGATAAACCGCGCCGTATCGGGATGCGACAGGTACGTACCCGCGTCTAACCCGCTGACCAGCGGCCCCATGATCAGCGCCACGATCAAGATGGACACGGCCAACCCCGGCAGCAGACGCGCGGCCCGCGCCGTGACAAAGGACAAGGCAGACCCCTGCCGGTCGTAGCTGCCCGCGATGAAAAAGCCGGACAGGCCAAAGAACACAAAAACCGCCAGCTCCCCCAGCGAATAGCCAAGCGCTGTTTTCAAAGGCTCAACCGTGCCGCGCCCAAGCGCGAGCGGCCACGCGTGAGAGACCAACACCGCCACCGCCGCGAGAAAGCGAATGAGGTTAAAGTGGTTGTCCCGCCCGATGGCAAGCTCGGACAGACGAGGCGGCTTGACGCGTCTCTTCATGGTGAGCGGCTGCCGTTGCTTTGGCCGGGGCATGTCACTTGTGCGGTCAAAGTCTTCTTATCGGTGCTGTATCGCCTTGGACTCCATCCCATCGGGTGCTCCTTTTGTGAAAGTAATTCTGCAGACATCAGGCAGCACCATCGCCAGACCGGCCAGCAACAGACCGAAGCCTGCGGCCCGAACCCCCATCGGCTGGCCCTGCGTGAAAACCGCCCAAGCCAATACCGCGACCATACAGATCAGCGGCAGGGCCAATGACCGGAGCGGCACCCGTTGCACGCGGTGCATCCAGAGCAGCGCAATCATCAGCCCCGCGGCTTCGCCCAGTCCTGCGATATGCACCACATGGGGCAGGCTTGCGCCTTGCAGCACACCCCATGCCGCGAGGGGTAGGAACGTGATACGCAACAGGTCCGTCAAAAGCTCGGTCTTGCGATACCCTTCGCCCAGCGCGACAATCGCACACCCGCCTTTGACCACCCGCAACGCCTGAACCGCCGTCAAGAGCGTCAGCAGGGGCAGCACAGCGCGGTATTTATCGCCCAACACATGGTGCACGAAGGAACCGCCAAGCAGGTTGACTGCCATGACCATTCCCGCAGCCAGCACAATATGGCTTTGGATCGTGGTGATCGCCTGGGCCCGAAATTCCTGGCGCGCGGTGCTGGCTGACAGGCGGGGCAGAAACAGGCTCATCGTGCTACGCATCAGGACCAGCGACGGGGTCAGTGTTAGCGATACGGCCATGGAAAACAGGGCCAGCGCCTCTAGCCCCAAAAGACGCCCGACGATGGCGCGTTCGCCATTGAACACCAGAAACATCACCGCGCCGCTTGCCATGAGGGGCCAGCCGAACCGCATGCTTTGAACCATAACGGTGCGATCAAACCGCAGCCGATAAGGGCGTTTCGCAACTGCATGAGACATGAGCGTGGCCAGCGCCATATGCACCAACACGGCAAAAAGCATGATGCGGAAGTCATCGAACATCCGCGATAGGGGCAGCAGCGCGGCCAACGACCCCAGCGGCGGCAGCAGCGCGATCCATATCGCGGCGCGATGTTTGTGGTGACGGGTCTGGCGATAGACGTCCAGATGCATCCCCCCCTGTAACAGCGGCACCACAGAGATCAGCTGAAACGCCCATGATAGCTGCAACACCCCAAAGGCATGCGCCAGAAGCGGCGCGAGAAGGAACAGTGCCACCGCCCCGATCATGCCACGTATCAGCGCCACACCATGCAGCGCGCTATGGAAATCCGCGTCATCCCCCTTGGGCGCATTGACGATCTGTTGTTGAAAGCCAAGCGCGGTCAGCATCTCTATCATAGCAAGCGCGAGCACGAGGCTTGTGCCGATCCCGAAATCTTCGAGGCTGATCAGGCGCGACACCACCACCGTGCGCAGCAGCAAGATCGCCGCGGCGCAGGCGTTGCCGGACAGCAGAAAGCCAAAGGACCGGATCACGGTCCACCCCCTGTTGCGCATCTGATGTCAGGGCAGGTCAATGCGGTTCCACCGGTGCAAAAGCCGTTCGGGGTCATGGCCCCGCAGCAGCGACAGCATCCGTCGCGCGCGGTAAAGCCGGATAGACGTCAGCCCGATCAACGCCATCACACGGTTGCGCGCACCCTTGATGCGGGGGCTGGTCATAACCTCCGCTACAGCGCATAGCGGTGACGGAATAAGCAGCAGCGCCTTTATCGCCCACCGGATCCGGCCGCCAAGGCCGGTACATCGCGTCCAGTCATGGGCAAGCTGCCTGTCCCATTTCAGCCGCAGGCCCGTCGCCGTATGCGGCGGATGATAGACAACCAGATCGGCGGCGAAGCCTATGCGATATCCGGCAAAGGTGGCGCGCTGGCCCCAGTCGCGGTCCTCGGCATGGTGGAGGCCCTTGAACGGGCCGACCGCGTCGAACACCTTGCGATGCACGATCAGATTGCCCGTCCCCGTGAACCCCTGCTGCGCGATATAGCGGTCCATCCGATAAGCAAAAACCGCTTGATATGCGGTCGCGGGGTCAAGTCTGCGCCCTTTACGTTCGATACGGACATCACCGCCAAGGATCCTATGGGGGTCGCGCGCCATATGCGCGGCAATATGCGCCAGCCAATGCGCGTCGGGCAGGCAATCGGCGTCCAGAAAGGCAAGCACATCGCCCCGTGCCCGCGCCGCGCCAAGGTTACGTGCGGGGCCGGGGCCGGGGATCGGCTGGTGGATCAGGGATACCCATGGGTAATCGTTAACAACTTCTTGCGGTGACCGGGCGGAGCCATTGTCGACGACGATCACCTCGACCGGCTTGCATGTGCCCGCGTCCAGCGCGGCAAGGCAACGCGCAAGGGCGTTGTGTTGGTTGAGATGGGGGATCACGACAGTGATGCCGGGCGGGGCGGACGGTGTGTTCATCCCCTCTTAAGACGCGAAGATGGTAAAGATTTCGCTAACGTCGAGGTCTCAGGAGCCGCGGAACCCCCGGCGCAGCTGGCTGCTGATAGGCTCTGCCAGATAACTCAACACGGTTCTGTCTTTGGTCTTCAAAAACGCCTCGATCGGCATACCGGGGACCAAACGGACGGAGGCTGGCAGACGGTCCAGCTCGGTACGGGGGATATCCAGAATGACCCGATAAAAGCTGTCGCCATTGCGCGGGTCCACCACCACCTGCGGAGAGATGCTGTAAACGCTGCCGGTCAGTTGCGGGGTCGTGTGCGGGTCAAAGGCGGTGAGCACGAGGGTGGCAGGCTGATCATAGCGTACCAGATTGATCGAGCGCGGATCGACCTGCACCTCGAATTCGAACTTTGACTGCTGCGGCACGATATCCATCAAGGTCGCACCCGCCCCAACAACCGCGCCAACGGTCGTGGCGCGCAGTTCGTGCACCATCCCGTCGACGGGGGCCCGAAGGGCGATACGGTCAAGCTGCGCCTGGCGGGTGAGGATCGACAGGGTCAGTTCCTGAACTTCGGCAGTGACCTCGCGCAGTTGCAGCGCGACCTGTTCCTGAAACCGGCGATCGGCTTGCAGGCTTTCCAGCTTGAGCGTCCAGCGTTGGTGGATCAACCGCGCCAGATCCGCCCGCCGCGCGGCAAGGTCACCGCGCAAACCGGCCCGCGTGGACTGTAGTTGCGACAAACGGACCTGCGGGGCCAACCCCTTTTCAACCAAGCGCGTGAGGCTGCGCAGCTCTGTCGTGAGGATGGCAAGTTGTTGTTCCAGCGCAGAGATTTGGCCGTTAAGGCCCGTGGCCTGGGTTTCGACATCGGCAAGATCACTGGCCATACGGGCGCGCATTCCCGCGCGCATCTGGGCCCGCGCCTTGAATATCGCGGCCTGCCCTGCCTGCGCTTGCGACATATCCAGCGCGCCGATTTTTGGCGGCAGATCAATGGCATCGAAACGGGGGGCGGGGCTTTCGTCACGCTCTGCCTCCAGACGGGCACGCAGACCCGCTGCCTCGGCCAGACGGGCGCGCGCCATGCGCAGGTCAATCTGCAAGATCGTGGCATCAAACCGCGCCAAGACCTGCCCCGCCTTGACGATATCCCCGTTCTTGACCGGCAACTCTGCCAATACGCCGCCATCCACCGTCTGGATCACCTTGGGCTTGCCCGCCACATCGATCTGCCCCGTCGCGATCACCGCCCCCGAAATCTGTGTTGTCGCGGCCCATCCCCCAAGCAGCGCAAACAAGCAGAACATCGCGGCCATCGCGGCACCGGTAATGTGCCAAAGGCCGGTCTTGGGCTCAGGGGGGGCATGATGTGGCACGGAAAGCTCCTTTGGTTGATGAACCCGGCGGGGATGCTGGGGGTGCATTCACCTTCGACAGAGGCTTGAGGCGCTGCGGCGGCATTCGTGCGGCGGAATTGAGGCGCGGAGTCTGCATGGCGGCGCGGTACAGGGTCAGGGGCGCCCTGTGGCCCGATGGGTTTAAACCGAGCAAGAGATCAGCCCCGAGGGGGGAGAGACGGATAAACTCGCTTATTTTCAGTCGACTAGGGCAAAACCTCTGCGGTCAACCTTCCGCAAGCCCCCCCTATGACCGCTGCAAGTTCACGCCGCTTTTACCGTGCACTTCGGTCACATCTCTAAATACCCGGCATTTTAGACCATTTGATCACATCGCAGCGCATACGCCCTGCCCCCGCGTTTCCGCGCTGTGCGCTTGGCGTTGATCCTTACCAGAATGTGTATTGTTTCGATCAAAAGCATAGAAACATGGCCACATTGTTTTTGTTTCCGGTCAAAGTGACGCCACATTGTCCCCGTACCCACAACAATACACAGGACGCGGGCCACAGGCCTGCCACCGGTTCAAAGATGTTGAGGGCTGTAACAATGGCAACCAGATTTAACGTTTTCTACCTTGGGAATGTCGGTCGTATCGATACGACCGAGGGAAACCAGATCAGCGAAAACGCACGCTCGCTGGAGGGGGAAACCTTTGGGGGTGCCAACAGCCCGCTTTACAACAACATCAAATCCTTCTCTCCGGGGGCGCGGGGGTATGGAAATACTGCACGCGGCACATACTCTACTGATAACAGTGGGGAAAACGGGTCTGATACCTTCCGCATCGACGATGGCAACAGCCAGAACTTTGACGCCATCGCTTCCTATGCCGCGACGCTGACCTACGCCGACGGTTCCCAGGCGACCGTAACGGCGATTGTCTTCCAATCCACCAACGGAGACCTGTTTCTTGCGCCGGCTGCCAGCTCCTCCGATTATCAATCCGCGCTTGAGGCGGGGCCCATCGACTCCATCACGTTCAACACTGTCTCTTCAAACGAGTCGATGATGTACGCCAGCCGCGTCGATGCCGACTATGTTGCGCCGGATGGCACCGTTGATGGGACGTCGGGTGATGATTCCATGCGTGTGGGATCGACGGACGCGCAAGCCGACGAGGTGGACAACAGCGGCAACGTGGTGAAGCTGGGCGCGGGCAACGACAAAATCTCGGCCGGGTCGGGCGATGACACAATTTTGGGCGGTGCGGGAAATGACTATATCGCGGGGAATGACGGCGACGACCGCATCCACGGCGACGCCGACACCACTGAAGCAACGTCGTTTTCCTGGGCCAACCAAAACATCGAAGATGGTGTCAGTGTCACGGGTGGCATCACCGGCGTCACCGACTCCGGCGATATCCAGGTCACGATGTCGCTTGATCAGGGGGAGAACTTTCGCTCTGCCACGATGGAGCGGAACGACCCGCTGTACGACTACAACGAACTAAGCGACAGTTCGTCGATCCATATCCTTGGCGGTGCGGCGGGGTCGGACCCGAATACCGCGAAGATGAGCATCGACTTCTCGTCGCTGGACAGCGGCGTGTCGGACGAGGTGAGCAATGTCACCTTCGGTATTTTCGACATCGATCAGGCCTATGGCTTCGTGGATGAAGTCATCGTGCGGGCCTATGACGCCGACGGCAATCTTATCCCTGTTAATCTGACGGCGGGCAATAGCGATACGCTGGACGTGAACGACGAAACCGGCCGTGCCATCAGCACGGATGCGGGGCGGGGCACGACCAATGCCAAGACGGGTTTCCTGCAGGTCGATATCGCGGGCCCCGTTTCGCGGATCGAGATCGAGTATAACAACCACGACCCCGATGATACCGGCCACGCGATCCGTGTTGGCGACCTCAAGATGTCGACCATCAGCGCGACCGATGCGGGCAATGATACGCTGGACGGTGGGGCTGGCAACGATACGATCTATGGCGACGGTGGGGATGATAGCCTTTCCGGTGGGGCGGACAATGACAGCCTGTCCGGCGGCAGCGGTGACGACCGGATCGAGGGTGGCACGGGCCACGATACGATCGCGGGCGGCACTGGCAATGATGCCATGTCGGGCGGGGATGACGCCGATCTGTTTGTCATGGAAGATGATTTCGGCACCGACAAAATCGCCGGTGGCGAAGGCGGCAAGGACTATGATGTCGTTACCTTCGACGCGCTGAGCAACGGTGTCTCTGTCACCTATACCGGCGCAGAGGCGGGCACCGCGACCGAAGGCCCCAACAGCGTTTCCTTCACCGAGATTGAAAAGCTGGTTCTGACCAGTTCATCGGATTATGTGGATGCCAGCATTGGCGGTGTCGCGGTTGATACCGGTGCAGGCGATGACACGATCAAGGTTGGTGATGGCGCCTATAACATCGACGCCGGCACGGGCGACGACCGGATCATCCGCGAGGCGGGCACCACAGCGGACGACGCGAACTCCGTCATCGACGCGGGCGATGGCATCGATACCTATGTCGCAGGCAGCGGGCTGGGGGCGGACCACACCGTCGATCTTGCCGCCAGCCGGCTGGACCACGCAGGAAACGACCGTGGCGATCTGCTGAACTTTGAAAACGTCGCGCTCGAGAACTCTGCCGCGTCGGTCAAGGGCGACAGCAAAGACAACACCATCACCGCGCGCGGAACACAGGACAACAGCTTGTCCGGCGGCGACGGCAATGATTCAATCGATGGCGGCGGTGGCAATGACAATCTACATGGCGACGCGGGCCGCGATACCCTGATCGGGGGCGACGGCAATGATACGCTGGACGGCGGTCAGGGCGATGACCAGCTGACAGGCGGCGACGGCGATGACGTATTCGTCTACTCCGGCGGTCACGACACGATCACCGATTTCAACGCGGGCAATACCGGCCCGCTGGATGACGACGACACCACCAATAATGATTTCATTGATCTAAGCGGCTATTACGACAAGATCTTCGATCTGCGCGCTGACTATGAAGACAATGGCATTCTGGATCAGTCCAACTTCGAAACCACGGATTACACCTATAATTCCAAGTTCGAGGATGGGTCGCTCAAGTTCATCGGCGTGCAGGCGCAGCACTTTACCTACGACAACACCGGCGTTGTCTGCTTTGGCAAAGGCACCGCCATCCGCACGCCGCGCGGGGATGTCTTGGTCGAAGACCTGCGTGTCGGCGATCTTGTCACCACAATGGACAACGGCCCGCAGAAAATCCGCTGGATCAACACGCGGTCCTACGATCCCGAACAAATGCAAAAGGGATCACATCTGCACCCCGTGCTGATCAAACGTGGCACTTTCGGTGCCGAACGGGATCTCTTGGTCTCGCAGCAACATGGTGTTTTGGTCGGCCAGAGCGGCGACAGCTTTGCCCGCGCCAAACATCTTGCCGACGCGGCCAAAGGCGTGCGCATCGCCAAGGGCAAAAAATCGGTCACCTACGTTCACCTGATGTTTGACGACCATCAGGTGATCTTTGCCGAGAACGTCCCGTCGGAAAGCTTCTACCCCGGCCCGATGGCGCTGACGCAGATGAGCAAACCGCATCGCGCGGCATTCTCCAAGGTACTGCCCGCCTTGGGCACGGGGCGCGTCAGCCGCGAAGAAGTCGCCAAGGTCTATGGCCCCACAGCACGCGTGTTCCTGAAAAAGAAACAGGTGTTGAACCAACACGGCGCGCCTGCGCGCGGCAAGGGCAAGACCCCCTCGCGCCTGATCCTGCAAGCAAGCGCTGATCTGGCCCGGCAGCAGGCGACCAAGGCCATTCGGACCCGTAATACAGTGACAACGGCAGAGGCCCGCACCTGACCCTAAAACGCGGTATAGTCACTGTATTCTACACTGTATCGCACAAAAAAGGCGGGCGCATTTCTGCACCCGCCCGCAAAACCCTGAAGGGTTAAGTCTTATTTGTCGCCTGGCAGACCGGCAGCGGCCTCACCAACTGTGGCGTCAAGGTTCTGGTTACATACAACCATGAACTGCTCCATCGCGGCTTCGTCCATAGGCTCTGCCGTCATGTTGGATTCAGCAGTGTTACCACCTGTGTCTTCAACAGCTTTCAGATCACCTTCCAGCGAACCTTCTTCAGCTTCGTCGTTAGTTGCTTCAGCAGCTGTCACTGTTGTAGTGGTGGTTGCATCGCCGGTGTCACGGCCAGAGTCGCCCATTGAGCCACCGTTGTCACCATCGTCGATCTCTGCGATCGCAGCGGAAGCCACCATCATCTGATCGTCTTTCGACAGTTCGTTGAACTCGGCGCAGGTCATCGAGGTGTCAGCATGTGCGGCAGCAAATGCTGGTGCGGATACGGTACCCATAAGGGCGGCAATAGCGAGTGTCTTAAATGTGTTGGTCATCGTTAAGCTCCTAAATTCTCGTTTCTGCATACCCAACCCCGTGCAGCGCGAATTGGTTCCCCTGCCCCAAAACTAATCGCTTCACCAAAAAGAGAGCGACGGGTAAGCCGTTCGCCTTAAAAAGGTTTTTCTGCGCTGGACGCTGTTGGATTGCGCGCCTACCTTCGGCCCCATGATCCGGTACACGCTCAAACGTTTGCTTTCGCTCTGTATCAGCCTGGCTGTTGCGTCGCTGGTGATCTTTACCGTTATCGAAGTTGCCCCCGGTGACCCGGCCTCTTTTATGTTGGGGATGAACGCGCAGCCTGAGACGCTTGCTGCGCTTCGCAACGAACTTGGGCTCGATGCATCGAAACCGGCGCGCTATCTGGCTTGGGTCGGCGGGCTGCTGCAAGGGGATTTCGGCACCTCCTATACCTACCGCACCCCCGTGTCCGAGATGATCGCCGCGCGGCTTTGGGTGTCCCTGCCGCTGGCGCTGTACGCGCTTGGGCTGTCCACGCTGATCGCCTTTCCCGCGGGGATCTATGCGGCGGCACGGCGTGGCAAAGCCGGTGATATGGGGGTCATGGGGGCCACACAACTGGGGGTCGCGGTGCCCAACTTCTGGTTCGCGATGATCCTTGTGCTGATATTCGCCATCAACCTGCGCTGGTTCGCCGCCGGCGGTTTTGTCGGCTGGGATCAGGGTGTGCTGACGGGGCTGCACGCCCTGACCCTGCCCGCCATTGCGCTGGCCCTGCCCCAGGCGGCCATTCTGGCGCGGGTCATGCGGTCGGCGCTGCTGGATGTCTTGGGCGAAGACTATATGCGCAGCGCCCGCGCCAAAGGGCTGACCGAAAGACAAGCGCTGTGGCGGCACGGGTTACGCAATGCGCTGATCCCTGTGCTGACGATCATCGGGCTGCAATTTTCCTTCCTGCTGGCGGGGTCGATCATCATCGAACAGGTGTTCTATCTGCCAGGGCTTGGACGGCTGGTGTTTCAATCCATTTCGGCGCGGGATCTGATCGTGGTGGAATCCGTGGTCATGCTGCTGGTCTTCTCGGTCATTGTGGTGAACTTCCTTGTGGATCTGGCCTATGCGGCGGTTGACCCGCGTCTGAGGGCGCGCGCATGAACCGGAACCTGATCCTTGGCGCGCTGCTGACCTCGGTCTTTGTGCTGTCCGCGCTTGTGTCCTTTGTCTGGACGCCGTTTTCCCATACGGCAATGGATATCCCGAACAAGCTGCAAGGGGTCGGCGGTGCGCATCTGCTGGGCACCGATCACTTTGGCCGCGACATCCTGAGCATGATCATGGTCGGCGCGCGCACCTCTATCGCCGTGGCGCTGGTGGCGGTGGGTATCGGCATGGGCCTTGGCGTGCCGCTTGGTCTGTGGGCGGCAGCCAAACGCGGGTCGCTGGTGGACGAGATCATCATGCGCGGCAACGATCTGGTCTTTGCCTTCCCTTCACTGGTGATCGCGATCCTGATCACGGCGATCTTCGGGGCCAGCGCGGTGAACGCGATCATCGCCATCGGCATCTTCAACATTCCCGTCTTTGCGCGTATCTCCCGCGGGGCCGCGCTCAGCCTGTGGGAGCGTGAGTTCATCCTCGCCGCGCGGGTCGCTGGTAAATCGGCGGCGCGGATCTCGGTCGAACATATCCTGCCCAATGTGACCAATCTGTTGATCGTGCAGGGGACGATCCAGTTCAGCCTCGGCATTCTGGCCGAGGCAGGGCTGTCCTATGTCGGGCTGGGCGCGCAGCCGCCGACGCCATCCTGGGGCCGGATGCTGGCAGATGCGCAGACCATGGTCAGCATCGCACCGCATATGGCGCTGGTGCCGGGGTTCGCGATCATCCTGACGGTGCTGGGGCTGAACCTGATGGGCGACGGGCTGCGCGATGCGCTGGACCCGCGGTTGCGGGTGCGCCGGATATGAGCTTGCTTAGCATCACCAACCTGTCGGTGGCGATCCACCGGTTCGATATCCTGCAGGACGTAACCCTCTCTGTCGACGCCGGAGAGATCGTGGCCGTCACCGGCGAAAGCGGCTCGGGCAAATCCATGACCGCGCTGGCGGCGATGCAGCTGCTGCCCAAGGGGACGCAGGCGCGCGGTCATATCATGCTGGGGGATCAAGACCTGCTGGCCCTGCCCGAAGCCGAGCTTTGCGCGATTCGCGGCAATGACATCGGCATGGTGTTTCAGGAACCGATGACGGCGCTGAACCCGGTGCAAACCATCGGCCATCAAGTGGCGGAAACCATCCGGATCCACGACAAAACCGTGTCACGTCACGCCGCAGCCCGCCAAGCCGCCGAGACGCTTGAACGGGTCGGCCTGCCAAATGACCGCTTTCCCCTGTCCCGCTACCCGCACGAGCTGTCGGGCGGTCAACGCCAACGGGTGGTGATCGCGATGGCCATTGCGCTGCGGCCGCGCTTGCTGATCGCCGATGAACCGACCACCGCGCTGGATGTCACGACCCAGGCGCAGATCCTTGATCTGCTGAAATCGCTGGCGCGTGACGACGAGATGGGGCTGCTGATGATCACCCATGATCTGGCGGTGGTCGCCGATATGGCCGACCGCATCATCGTCATGCGCAAGGGAGAGATCGTCGAACAGGGGCACACACACACCCTGCTGCACACCATGCGCCACCCCTATACGCGGATGCTGTTTGCCGCCTCGACCCATGCGGTCGCCCTGCCTGCCGCCCCGCCTCCGCAACCACTGCTGAAGGTGGAAAACGTGAGCCGCGACTACGTGCTGCCACGCAAGACGCTGTTCGGCAAACCGGGGCGTTTCCGCGCCGTCGATAACGTGTCCTTCACCCTGCAACGGGGGGAACGCCTTGGCCTCGTGGGTGAAAGCGGCTGCGGGAAATCGACCCTGACACGGGCGCTTTTGGGTCTGGAACCGGTTCAATCGGGCAACATCACACTCGACGGCACCGCGGTCTATAGCGGCAGCAAACCCGATCTTGCCGTGCGGCGCAAAATGCAGGTGGTGTTCCAGGATCCCTTCGGCAGCTTCAACCCGCGCCACCGCGTGGACCGGCTGATCACCGAACCGTTCCACCTGCTGCCCGACCCGCCCAAGGGCCGCGCCCGCAGCGATGCCATCGCCGATGCGCTGACCGCCGTGGGGCTGTCGCCGGACGATGCGACCAAATACATCCACGAATTCTCGGGTGGGCAGCGCCAGCGCATTGCCATCGCCCGCGCCCTGATCATCCGCCCCGACCTCATCCTCTTTGACGAGGCGGTGAGCGCGCTCGACGTCTCGGTTCGGGCGCAGATCCTTGATCTGCTGGCAGAGCTTTGCAGCGCCTATGACCTGACCTACCTCTTTATCTCCCATGATCTGTCGGTGGTGCGCACGGTCACGGATCGGGTGCTGGTCATGAAATCGGGGCAGATCGTTGAACAAGGCGCCACCGTCGACGTCTTTGATCACCCCCAACACCCTTACACACAAAAGCTCCTCGCCGCCGCGCCCCGTTTGCCGGATCTGTGATGCCCTGCTTCATTTTGCCAAATAAACTCCCCGCGGAGCGTCCCGCACCAACCAAAGGCCCTGCCCTATGAAATCCGGACCCAGAAACCTGATCACCGATGTGCCCGGCCTTCGGGTGGGAAACGCGCAGGACGATGCGCTGAAATCCGGCACGACGGTGCTGCTGGCGGATGACCCCTTTACCGCCTCTGTCCATGTGATGGGCGGTGCTCCCGGCACGCGCGAGACGGATTTGCTCGCCCCCGATAAATCGGTCGCCGCGGTGGATGCGCTGGTGCTGTCGGGCGGGTCGGCCTATGGGCTGGATGCCTGTTCGGGCGTGGTGGACGGGCTGCGCGCGGCGGGGCGCGGGTTCCGGCTGGGCGACGCAACGATCCCGCTGGTGCCGGGGGCGATCCTGTTCGACCTGCTGAACGGCGGTGACAAGACCTGGGCAGAGAACCCCTACCGCGCCTTGGGCCGTGCCGCCTATGATGCCGCGGCTGAGGATTTCACGCTTGGCACCATCGGCGCGGGCACCGGCGCGCTGAGCGCGATGGTGAAAGGCGGGCTGGGGTCCGCGTCACTGCACCTGCCCGATGGAACAATGGTCGGCGCATTGGTCGCGGCCAATCCGGTGGGTGCTGTCACCACGCCGAGTGACCGTCACTTCTACGCCGCCCCCTTCGAGGTGGATGCAGAGTTCGGCGGCATGGGCCCGGACCCGGCGACGGGGCTGGGGATGACGATGGAAAGCCGCAAGATGGCGTCGATGTCCCCGCGCGAGAATACGACGATCGCGATTGTCGCCACGGATGCGACCCTGACAAAGGCGCAATGCCAGCGGATGTCCGTTGCGGCCCATGACGGGATCGGGCGGGCTACGGTGCCTGCGCACACCCCCTATGACGGTGATCTGGTCTTTGGCCTTAGCACCGGCGCGCATGAGGTTGCCGAGAGCATTCTGCCGCTGATCGGCCATGCCGCGTCACTGTGTCTGGCGCGGGCGATTGCGCGGGCAGCCTATCACGCGACACCGGCGGCGGGCGATCTGCTGCCCTGCTGGTCTGATCTGAACAGCTAAACTCATAAAAAAGCCCGCGCTCCCCTCTGGAAACGCGGGCCAATCCGGCTGGTTAGAGCCGCTTATTCGGTTTTCTCGGCCTCTGCATCGTCAGCCATGGGCGCGTCTGCTGCGGCCTCGGCTTCGGGAGAGAACGTCGCGAGATAGGCCGCTACATCTTCGCCGCCTTTACGCATTCTGAACGACATTTTCGAACGGGCTTTCTTGTCATCCAGTGTGGTGCGCAGGAAATCGGTGGGGTTCTGCAGGTATTCGGCCATATTGGCTTCGTCCCAGACCAGACCGGCTTCACCGGCGGCGACCAGATCATCGCCATAGCGATAGTCTTCGACGGTGCCGGCCTGCTTGCCGATGATACCGTAAAGGTTCGGACCGACCTTGCCGCCCCGCTGGATCGTCTCGCCTGCGTCGTCCACGATCATGTGGCAGGCTTTGCATTTGCCGAACTGCTTTTCGCCGGCGTCTGCGTCACCCATGCTATGGCTGTCTGCCAGGGCCGGAACCGCGATCACAGTGGCCAGTAGAGCGCTATAGATATGTTTCATTGCGATTTCCCATATGTATCAATCATCTTGTAACCTAGGGGGTGCCCCCGTGATTTCAACGGGCGCTTTTGTCGCGGGGCGATGCTGGGGCTCAGGCGCGGGGGCCTATTGTCACCTCAAGCGTCGCGATCCCGTCAACGCCGCCGGTCACGACATCCCCTTCCACAAGGGCTGCGACACCGGCTGGAGTGCCCGTCATGATGATATCCCCCGGGGCCAGCGCCATAGATTGCGACAAGATCGCCACGTGTTCGCGCACCGACCAGATCAGATCGGCCAGATCGGCGTCCTGCCGCACCTCACCGTTCACGGCAAGCCAGATGCGCCCCTGTTCCACAGACGGGACGTCGGCGATGGGTTTCAGCGCGGCAATCGGGGCGGAGTTGTCAAAGGCCTTGCCCCAATCCCATGGCCGACCGGCTTTCTTCGCCTCTGCCTGCAGGTCACGGCGGGTCAGGTCGATCCCGACCGAAGCCCCCCAGACGTGATCCATCACGTCAGCTTCCGCGATGTTGCGCCCGCCTTTGCCGATGGCGATCACCAGCTCGATCTCGTGGTGCAGATCTTCTGTCTGGGGCGGATAGGGGATGATGCAAGGCGTATCCAGCACCGCATCGGCGGGTTTGGTGAAAAAGAACGGCGCCTCACGCGTCGGATCTTTGCCCATCTCGCGGGCGTGCGCCTCGTAGTTGCGACCCACGCAGAAGATGCGGCGCATGGGAAAACGGGCGTCGGTGCCCTGCACAGCCAGACTGGCCTGAGGTGCCGGGGGGAATACAAAATCATCAGCGGGCATGGGGGATATCCTTTGCAATAGTCGTGCCACAGACATACGCCCCTGCGGCAGCCCCGTCATCCGATAAGACACCAAAAGGCCGGTTAGACATAAGCTGCAACGCAAAAGGCCGACACAATACGTGCCGGCCTTTGTTTTCGTTCACCTTTGGGCCCTGCGCTATTTCTCGGGCTGGGTCGCTGGTTTTTCAACCGGATCGACGGTGCCTGCGGGGGTGTCGTCGATCAGCTCTGCATCCTCGATATCGGCGCGGGTGGCGACAGGCGGCTTGGCATCCGCGCCCGAGTTATCCTCTAGCGCGCCGACGATCAGCGGCAGCATCTGCACACCGCCGGGCATGGCGACTTCGGACAGGGGCGGGGTTTTCCACGCCAGCGTATCGAAGCTGTGGCAGTTTTCGCAGATCGGCTTCCAGCTCGCGTGGATATGTTGGCAGTTGTCACAAATCCACTGAGGGCCGCGCGATACGGTCAGCGCCCGTGCCAGCCAGCCTTTGACGATGGTATCCGAAGCCCCCTCGCCGCGTTCGATGGCCGCCATCAAGGTGACCGAACGCGCGGTCGGGTCGGTTTCGACCAGATCCCCCAAGGACCGGCGCGCTTGCGGGAAATCTTCGGCGGCGATGTTCAGCTCTGCCAGCAGCATCTTGGTCTCGGGGTGGTCCGGCTGCACGCGGGTCAGCGTGGTAAACCGCTTGAGCCGCTCTTTCGGGGTCTCGTCCGGCTGGATCGCGGCGAAGGCACCGGCCAGATCGGGGTGCGGCTGCACGTCCCACGCTTTTTTCAGCACGCGGGCCGCATATTTCGGTTTGCCCTGATCGATATAACCATGCGCCGCCATCACGGCTGCGGGGATCAGATCGGGGGACAGGCGGTTCGCCTCGATCGCGGCCTCGCGGGCTTCGATGCTGTTGCCTTCGGCAATGACGTCTTTCGCCTCGGACAGGGCGAGCACGGCATCGCGACGTTTATGCACATCACGCGGCATCTGGCCGTTCTTGAGCTTGGTGTTCAGCGTTTGGCGCGCACCGGCCCAATCTTCTTTCTCGGCCTGCAGTTTCAGCAGCACATCACCGGTTTCGGCATGTTTCGGTTTGATGGCAAAAGCTTTCTCGGCCAGCTTCAGCGCGGTTTCCGTATCGCCTTCGGCCAGCTTCTGTTTCATGATCCCGCGCACACCGACAAAACGGGTGCGTTCGTTGGTGACCAGCTTGCGATAGGTCTCTTCTGCCTTGCGACGGTCGCCCGCCATTTCCGCAGCCTGCGCGATCAGCAGATTGGTCAGGTCGGGACGTTCAAGGTATTTATCCGCCTTTGCGGCTTTGGCCATCGCCAGACGCCCTTCGCCGCTGGCCAGCGCCATAAGCCCTTCGGAGAGCGCCTCGTAGCCTTTGCGTTCGCGGTTGCGGTCAAAATAGCGCGACAGCGCGGTTTCGTCGCCGTTCAAGAAATGCCAGACCGCAACCAGCAGCGCAAAGATCTTGAGCATGATCCAGACCGCGACAACCAACAGGACCACGGCGATGACGGATTGCAGCGGGCCAAAGCTGTATTCGGTGCCCATCACGGTGACCTGCAACCCGCCCGAGCTTTCCAGCAAGAACGATGCGCCCCAGGTGATGGCGGCAATCACCGCAACGAACACAACGATCTTAATCAGTGACCAAAGCATAAATCAGGTTCCTCAGTTCGCCGTCAGGCGTTGTGTCAATGTCTGTACGGCGTCTTGAGCGTCGTGACGCGCTTGCGCATCAGAGAGCCATTCGGACAGGGGCTCTTGGGCTTCGGGCGGCAGGGCTTTCACCTCTGCCAGCGCATCGGCCAGACGCCCGTCGCGCATTGCGGCTTCGGCGCGAGACAGGATCGCGTCGGGGTCATCCCCGTCACGCGGCGCAACCGACCGCGCACCCAACTGCTGCTTGAAGAAGCCGCCAATGCCGCCCCCGTCCACCTCGGGCGAGGCCGCACGCGCCGCTGCAAGCGATGCCCGTGACGCATCGGGGAAACGGTCCTGAAGATTGGCAGCGGTGACAACGCCCGTCGCCGCCGTATCAGCAAGGGCCGGCGGGACATCCTGAATACCATTGGCTTGCAGATCGGCGATCTCTGCCTCGAAGGGCTGGCCGGTTGTGACGGCAGATACGATCCGGCCCAAGGCGGATTGCAACGTCGCGGCCTGTGCGGCTTGCGCGGTCGCTTCCTCTACGCTGAGCGCATTGTCGAGCAGACGTTGAATCTCGTCGCGCTGTGTCTCGACCGAGGATTGCAGCGCCGCCAGTTCCTCTTCAAAGGCTGACGTATCGACGGGGGCCGGTGCCTCTGTCGCGGGGCGGTTGCCCAGATCATCCACACGGGTGGCCAGCTCGGCCACCAGCGCCTGAACCTCTTGCAGGGCGGCGTCATCGGTGGGCGCGGGGGCCGGGTCTGTCTCTTCCAGCGCCTTGATCCGTGCTTCTTGCGCGGCGATCGTGTCGGTCAGGTTAGATTGCGAGGTGTCCGCAGGGCGCAGGCCTGCTTGTTCCAGCAGATCATATTCCGCAACAGCGAAACCGATCCCGCCCGCGATGATGCCGCCGAATAGCATCGGCCAAAAGACACTACCGCGCTTTTCAGGCTCTGCCACAGGCGTGACGGGGGGCGGCGTCTTGGTCGGCGCGGCCGGTTTCGCTGATGTGGTCGATGCGGTTGACGTTGCGGGCTTTGACGCGGGCGTGGTCGGTTTATCAGAGGCCGTGTCCGACTTCGCATCCTTCGCGTCAGGCTTTGCGTCGGATTTTGTCTCGGTTGGCTTCGTCTCGGGTTTGGCGGACGTCGCGGCGGTGGCGGAGGCCGCGGGCGAAGCAGCCTTGGCCGCCGTATCACTGCCCCCCGTTTTCACGGTGGGTGTCGTTGCCTCTTTGGCGTCGCTTGCTTTCGCGGCGGTCGATGCTGTGTCGGTGGCTTTCACGCTTTCCGGTTTGACGGTCGCTTTGTCATCGCTGGCTTTACCTGTCGCGGTTTTATCAGCGCTCGCCGCGCTCGCAGCAGATGTCTTGGCCGCAGGCTTGGGCTTGGCCGTTGATGGCTTCGCCGTTGTCCCAGCCGGTTTTGTCGCCGTTGACGATCCGGTTTTCTTGGCTGTGGTCTTCGGCTTGGCGGCGGCAGCAGACGCCCTTGATGTCGAAGATGTCTTCGGGGTGTCGTCACCTGAGCTGGGTGTTTTCGCTTTCGCCACGCTTAAAAACCTTTCCGATTCTGACCTGATATCAGACGTATTGCACAACCTTAGACGGCATCTAGGTCGACCTTCAAGCTAACCTGTTCCAATCCACCGCAGTTTCAAGCGTAAAACGCAGTGACGTGGCGGTTGGTTCAGGGGCGATGAGTATCTGCTGAACCACTGTGCGGTCCAGCGCCTCGGCCACTGCGGGGCTCAGGGCGATGATGGTGGACCGTTGCAAGTCATGTGCCTGATCAGCGAATTGGGCGGCGGTGCGCGGAGAAAACAGCGGCACGATCGACGGGCCATCTGCCAGCGCGGCTTGGGCGTCGCGCGTCAGGGGCAGCGCCTGCTGGTCATAAAGCACCACAGCGCGTGTCGGCAGACCGCCCTGCGTTAACCGTTCGGCAATATCCCCGCGCTGGTGCGTGCCGCGCAGATGCAGCAAGGGCGTTGCGGGGCGATGTGCCATGATCATCGGCAGCAAACGTGCCGCATCGGGGGCGTGAAACGCGACCTGCCAGCCCTTGGCCGCAGCCGCCTGCGCCGTCGCCTCGCCCACACAATAGGCCGGCAGGGTGCCCCCCTTCGGGCCATGCGCCACCCCATTGGCCGAGGTAAAGATCACCCCGCCGATACCGCCCAGATCAACAGGCGCGGCGGTCGGTAGAATGTGCAGTAGCGGGCTGGTCACCAACCGCACCCGCGACAGCAGCGCATCCGGCAGGCTGGCCGCAAACGCCGCGCAGGCGGGCGCAGGGCGGGTCAGGATCAACGCTGGTTTTGTCATCTGACGCTTGGGCCCCAAGGATTGTTCCACCTGCCCCAAGGTGTTACTTGGCCCCTGTCACCCTTGCAACGGAAACAGCCATGTTACTTCTTGGATTGGAAAGCAGCTGCGATGATACCGCCGCCGCGCTGGTGCGTCAGCTGCCGGGGCAACGCGCCCAAGTACTGTCCTCCGTTGTTGTGGGGCAGACCGAGCTTCACGCATCTTTCGGCGGTGTCGTCCCCGAGATCGCAGCCCGCGCCCACGCAGAAAAGCTGGACCTTTGCGTCGAAAAGGCGCTGGCCGAGGCGACGCTGACCTTGGCGGATGTTGACGGTTTCGCCGTGACCGCGGGACCGGGTCTGATCGGGGGCGTGCTGTCGGGGGTGATGTGCGCCAAGGGGCTGTCGGCCGCGACGGGCAAGCCGATGTATGGCGTGAACCATCTGGCGGGCCACGCCCTGACGCCACGGCTGACCGATGATGTGCCCTATCCCTATCTGATGTTGCTGGTGTCCGGCGGGCATTGCCAGTTCCTGCTGGTGCATGGGCCGGACCGGTTTGAGCGCTTGGGCGGCACCATCGACGACGCCCCCGGCGAGGCTTTTGACAAGGTGGCGCGCCTGATCTCTTTGCCACAACCGGGGGGCCCCGCGATTGAGCAAGCCGCCAAGGCGGGCGATCCGAAGCGTTTTGCCCTGCCGCGCCCGCTGCTGGACCGACCCGATTGCGACATGTCCTTTTCGGGGTTGAAAACGGCGGTGCTGCGCACGCGGGACAAGGTGATCGACGAAAAAGGCGGGTTGAGCGTTCAGGATCAGGCCGATCTGGCTGCCGGTTTCCAGGCTGCCGTTACCGATGTACTGGCCGAAAAGACCCGCCGCGCCTTGCGGAAATATTTGGATCACGCACCTGCTGTGCGCAGCCTTTGTGTTGCGGGTGGTGTGGCCGCGAACAAGGCAATAGGCCGCGGATTAGAGACTGTTGCCGCCGAAGTAGACTGCGCCTTTATCGCGCCGCCGCTGTCGCTGTGCACCGATAATGCCGCGATGATAGCCTTTGCCGCGATTGAGCAAAGCCATCTGCGCGCGCCCGATGATCTGACCCTGTCGGCTCGCCCGCGTTGGCCGCTGGACACAAGCCAGCCCGCCATGTTGGGCAGCGGCAAAAAAGGAGCGAAAGCATGAGCATTGCCGTTCTGGGAGCCGGTGCCTTTGGCACTGCGTTGGCGATCTCTTTGGCGGGTAAGGGCGCGGTGACGCTATGGGCGCGGGATGCGCAGGGCATGGGGCAAAGCCGCGAAAACACCGCTCGCCTGCCCGGTTGCCCACTGCCCGAGGGCCTGTTCGTGACCGAGGATCTGGCAGAGGCCGCCAAGGCGCAGACATTGCTCGCCGCTGTTCCGATGCAAAAACTGCGCGGGTTTCTGCGCGATCACGCTGCCGCATTGGACGGCAAGACCATCGTCGCCTGTTGCAAGGGGATCGAGCTAAACACCGGCCTTGGCCCTGTCGCCGTGATCCGCGAGGTGCTGCCCCATGCGACCGCAGCGATCCTCACGGGGCCAAGCTTTGCCGCGGATATTGCGCGGGGGCTTCCCACGGCGCTGACCATCGCCTGCGCCGATAAAACCACCTGCGCGACCCTACAACAGAGCCTAACAACGGCAAACCTGCGTCTTTACCGCACCTCTGATACCGTGGGTGCGGAATTGGGGGGCGCGCTGAAAAACGTTGTGGCCATCGCTTGCGGTGCGGCGATCGGGGCGGGTCTGGGCGAAAGCGCGCGGGCTGCGGTGATGACCCGTGGCTTTGCCGAAATGCAGCGGCTCGCCGCGCATCACCACGCGGATCCGGTGACCTTGGCGGGCCTGTCCGGTTTTGGCGATCTGACGCTGACCTGCACCTCGACCCAATCGCGGAACTACCGGCTGGGGCTGGCCCTCGGCCGGGGGGAGCCCTTTGACAGCGCCACCACCGTCGAAGGTGCCGCCACCGCGCGGGCGGTCGATGCGCTGGCCCATGACAACGGGCTGGATCTGCCGATCACCGCCGCCGTTGCAGGTCTGGTCGAGAACCGCTTAGATGTAGCAAGCGCGATGAAAGCGCTTTTGACCCGCCCTTTAAAGGAAGAATAACATGCTGGTTGCCCTTATTGCCAAAGACAAAGCTGGCGCGCTTTCCGTGCGTCAGGAAAACCGCCCCGCCCATGTGGAGTATCTGAAATCCACTGGCGTCGTTGCCCAGGCCGGTCCGCTGCTGGATGATGCCGGCGATATGATCGGGTCTTTGGTCATTCTGGATGTCGCCGACAAAGCCGCGGCTCAGGATTGGGCCGACAATGACCCCTATGCCAAGGCCGGGTTGTTCGCCGATGTGCAGCTGATCCCGTGGAACCGGGTGATCGGGTAATGGCCTACTGGCTGTTCAAATCCGAACCCTCGACCTGGGGCTGGCCGGATCAGGTCGCCAAGGGGGACGCGGGCGAGGAATGGGACGGCGTGCGCAACTATCAGGCGCGCAACTTCATGCGCGAGATGGCGGTTGGCGATCTGGGGTTCTTCTACCATTCGCAAGGCGAGCGCGCGATTGTCGGCATTGTCGAGGTCTGCGCCGCCGCGCATCCCGATCGCTCGACCGAGGATGCACGCTGGGAATGTGTCGATATCAAAGCCGTGCGCCCGTTTGAAAAACCGGTGACGCTGGACGATATCAAGGCCGATGGCCGGTTCGATGATATGCCGCTGGTCAAAAGCCCGCGTCTGTCTGTCCAGCCTGTCACATCAGAGCAATGGAGCGCGATCTGCGCCCTTGGAAACACCAAACCCTAGAGCCTACTACACGATTTAGGCACACACTTTGGACATAAAAACGCCCGCTGAACCAAGCGGGCGTTTTCAGTTCGACAGGGACAGATTTACGCGTAAACGGATTCTTTGCCGAAGTGTTTGGTCAGCATATAATAGACCACCGCGCGGTATTTGTTCCGCTCGGATTTGCCGTAGGTCTCTACGGCTTTGTGGATACCGTCCATCAGCTCGGGGCTATCCGAGAGACCAAGCTTTTTGATGAGGAAGTTGTTCTTGACCAGCTCAAGCTCGCTTTCCTGCGACGCGGCGATGGTCTGCGCGTCAGCGTTATAGATCGACGGACCGCAGCCGATGGTCACTTTCGTCAGCAGGTCCATATCTGGCGTCATGCCGCATTTTGTTTGCAGATCGTCGGCATATTTCGCGATCCATTCATCTCTTTTGCCCATTCGTGGTCTCCAACCGTTGATTTGACCGATGTTTCCGGCCTTGTTTCAGACCCTAAAGCGGTTTTGACGCGCGCAAAAGAAATTTTTCCCCCCTGCGTTTGTCTGTGCGGTTTTCGGCATGTCTTGATTGCGGCTCGCCCCGCGTCAAACGCTTGTACCGAAGCGATTTTTCCGCAAAACTACGAGGATGAAGACCGCCCTTGTCACCGCTTTCGCCCTTTGTCTTGCGCCGTTTCCTGGCGCCGCGGGTCCGCTGCCCGACCCCGTTGATCCGGCCAGCTTTGCGCCCGTCGATCTGGACGAGGCGATCCTCGGGCAGTTGCTGTTTTACGATCCGATCCTGTCGGGCAACCGCAATATCGCCTGCGCCACCTGTCACCACCCTGATTTTGCCACCAGCGATGGCGTGTCGCTAGGTCTGGGCGAAGGTGGGGTCGGGCTGGGGCTGGAACGACGCGGGGATCCCGACAACATGCCGCCCCACCGCATCCCGCGCAATTCGCCCGCGTTGTTCAATCTGGGCGCAAAGGAATTCACCGTGCTGTTCCACGATGGCCGGATCGAGGTTGACGCCGAGATGCCCTCGGGTTTCCGCACGCCGCTGGACGACGATATGCTTGACGGTTTTGCGTCTTTGCTCTCGGCCCAAACCATGTTTCCGGTGCTCAGCCCCGACGAGATGGCCGGCCAGAACATGGAGAATGACGTGGCCAAAGCCGTGCGTCAGGGTCTGATCACGGCGCAGGATGGGGCGTGGGATATTCTGGCGCGACGGGTGGCGGGTTTGCCCGACTATGCGCAGCGGTTCCAATCGGTCTATGATCACATCAACAGCCCTGACGACATCGGATTTACCGATATTTCAAACGCTATTGCCGTGTTTGTGGCCCATGAATGGCGGTCAGACAGCTCTGCCTTTGATGCCTATCTGCGCGATCCGTCAGCCCCGTTGGACGCCGATGCGCAACAGGGCATGGCGCTGTTTTATGGCGCTGCGGGCTGTAGCACCTGCCACGCGGGGGCGTTCCAGACTGACCATAGTTTTCATGCGATGGGGGCACCGCAGCTTGGCCCCGGCAAGGCGGCCGTGTTTGAAACCCATACCCGCGATACGGGGCGCATGGGGGTGACCGGCAATGGGGCCGATGCCTATGCCTTCCGCACGCCGTCCCTGCGCAATGTGATGCAGACCGGCCCTTGGGGGCATGCGGGCGGGCACAGCCAGATAGAGAAGTTCTTGCGCGATCATATGGATCCGGCCCGTGCGGCGAAACGCTTTGCCCCCGGCGCGGCTGACAGAAACGGGGTCCGCCTGCCGCCGCTGGACGGGGATGACTGGCGCGAGATGGATGACCCCGCCGCCCGCGATGCCATCACCCAAGCCGCGATGATCCGCACGCCCAAAGGGCTGAATCCGGGTGATATCGCCGCGTTAGTGTCTTTCTTGCGCAGTCTGGATGACCCGCAGGCGCTGTCGGGGCGCTTGGGTATCCCTGACACGGTGCCAAGCGGGCTGGCCGTGGGCGGTGCGCCCTGATCAATCGGGCTGCGTCACCGTGATCTGATCGCCTGCCGTCACGCGCATGGGGTCGCTTTGCGTGCCATCGGGCCAGCGGACCTGCACCGTTGCTTCTGCCGCATCGCCGATGCCGAAATGCAGCGGTGCCAGCACCGCCCCCGCATGACCGCCGCCGATGGTGACTTGCTGGCTTTGCACGGCGTCGCCCACCGTCACGATCACCCGCGCGCCCACGGCAAAGCGATTGCCGCCCGCGCCCCGCACCGCGATGCGCACAAAGCGGCCTGCCTCGGGCGTCACATTGCGATACATACGCATCGGCGCGCGCCGGTTCACCACGGCAAGATCCAACAGCCCGTCGCCATCAAAATCCGCCAGTGCCGCCCCCCGTGACCGCGCGATATCGGCCACACCTGAGGTGTCGCCAACCTCGGTAAAGCGGCCATCGGCCCCTTGGATCAACAGATTATTCGGATCGCGCATCGCCATGCCGGGCATCTGGTCGACATTGCCCTTGGCGATAAACAGATCGGCGCGGCCATCGTTGTTCACATCGGCGAAACTGGCGTGCCATCCGGTAGACGGGCGGCCATCGCCGGGCACATAGGGGCGCTGCGCATAGGTGCCGATGTCATAGGGCGCGCCGCGATAACTCCCGTCCGCTTGCGCCACCTGCATCAGCTGGTCCCCCATAGAGGTGAGCATCAGCTCGTCCCGTTGGTCGCCCGTCAGGTCACGGCTGGCGATCCCCATCCCCCAAAGCGAAACTTTGGCCCAGCCATCCGCTTCGGTCAGGAACCGCTGTTCGGCGATGTCCCACATCTGCTCGGCCCCGCCGGAGACATAATAGTGTCTATCATTGGAGATTCGCAGCGATTTGAGCCCACGCGCATCCTCTGCGGCAAGCATCGACAGGGCGCAATACCCCGGCGACAGCTCTTGCGCGGTATATCGGGGCGAGGTGCCGCCCTTGGGCGCGAGCAGCGTGTTGCTATCACAAGCACCAAACGGCCCGTCGGGATTGGCGCGGTCAACATAATGGCCGACAGCAAGCGTGGGAAAGGATGCGCCATCCTCCCACCAGGCGGTGAAGGCGGTGGTCCATTGATCGGTTTGCGGGATGCCCCATGCCTCTGTCACATCGGTGAACTGGCAATCCGCGCCGCCCTGAAGTACGCGGTCCGGCCCGACGCGCATGACATATAGATCAAGCAGCCCGTCGCCGTTCATATCGACAGGATAGGCCCCGGTGGCCCCCGTAATCTCGGGGTCGATCACAGCTCGTTCAAAGGCGATTTTCCCCGTGTCAGAGACGTTTTTGAGCAGCAAAAGCGGTGCAGTGCCACCTGCGGCCACCAGATCGGGCAGCCCGTCGCCCGAACAGTCAAACGCCGACACACCGCCGCCGACAAAATGTTCCCACCCGCCGGTATAATGGTGGTCCGGCAGGCCCGCGCTGATGTCCTGAAACAACGGATCGGCATGGGCAGCAGAGGCAAAAACACAGGCTGCCGCCATCAAACGATGGATCACGCAGCATTCTCCCCCAGCAGGGCGTCGGTCACATCGGACAGAGCCAATGCAGCGGCCCCTTTCGCCCAGACGGACCCGCCCCAAGCGTGGATATCGACAGGGGTCGGCGCGCGGCCTGCGGGGAGGATCATAGAGTTCATCTCGCTTAACACATCGTCAACGTTCAGATAGTCATAGCGCATCCGTTCGCCGCTGAGAATGATCCGTTCGGGGTCAAACAACTGCACGATATTGGCAAGCCCGACGCTCAGGAACCGTCCGGCGCGGTTAAAGATCGCCAGCGCGGCCTCGTTGCCTGCGTTCGCTTCGTCATACAGGGTTTCGATCATCGACACGGCAGAGCTTTCGGCGCGCGGATCGCGTTCAAATGCTGTGCCTGCCTCGCGGATAATGGCGTAATCGGCGACATAGGCCTCAAGACAGCCGCGCTGCCCGCAACGGCACAGGGCCCCGTCCAACTGCACCTTGGTGTGGCCCAGCTCCATCCCCGGGCCAAGGGCGCCGCGGAACAGTCGGTTGTTCAGCACCAGCCCCATGCCGACGCCGCGTTCAATGGTCACCACGGCAAAATTCGAAATCCCCCGACCGGCCCCGAACCACAGTTCTGCGAGCGTCAACAGGTTGGTGTCGTTGTCCAAGGACACAGGCAGCCCCAGCGTTTTCGACAGCAGATCGCGCAGCGGCATGTCCGTGTCCAGCATCACCGGCGACCATTTCACGATCCCGAGGCTCGCATCCACCAGCCCGGGCAAGCCGATTCCCACGGCGCTGATGTCGGACATCACGCGTCCCGATTTCTGCAACAGCCTGTCCATGAGGGAACTGACTTCGGTCAACATATCCTCGGTAGACTGACGCAGCGACGCACTGGCGACATGGGCCTCGGCGATGATCGTGCCCGCAAGGTCCAGCAATACCGCGGTATGGCGTTCGTCCGACAGCTTCATGCCCACGACGAAACGGCTTTGCGGGGCGACCCGCAGGGCAATGGGCGGACGGCCACGGCTGGGGCCGCGCTGGCTGTCCTCTACCTCTTGCAACAGACCGCGCGCGATTAGATCAGAGGTGATGGTGGTCACCGACCCGGGGCTGATATTGAGCTTGCGCGCCACATCCATGCGCGGCATCTGCCCGTTCGCGCGGACCTGTTCAAACACCTGTTGGCGCAGCGGGCGTGTATCATCCTGCGGCAAGGCCAGCAGCGGGCCACAGCCTGAAGACACAAGTTTTGACCCCTCCGACCCAAGGTCGCGAATTAGTTCGCTCGCCAAACTTTATCCTCCCGATGTATTTTGAAATTCCCCTGCAACAGGTTAATCCCTCTGTCTCCCACAGGAAATAAGCCGTGTTTTGCCAATCTGTGTCAAATTCTTTGTGTCATAATGTAAAATTTATTTTGACAACTGAATTAAAGTGCGCAACCTCATACTACGACGTCACCGATGCCACCAAGGACATCGGATCATTTCATCTGGGAGGAAAGAAATGCGTAAACTCTTTATGGCAGCGGCCGTCGCCACTGCTGGCTTCACTCAGACCGCAGCAGCCGAGGATATCACCGTCGGCGTGAGCTGGTCGAACTTCCAAGAAGAGCGCTGGAAAACAGACGAGGCCGCGATCAAGGCCGCGCTGGACGCTGCCGGTGCGAAATATGTCAGTGCCGATGCGCAATCGTCGTCGGCCAAGCAACTGTCGGATGTGGAAAGCCTGATCGCCCAAGGCGTTGATGCGCTGATCATCCTTGCCCAAGACAGCCAGGCCATCGGCCCCGCAATCACCGCAGCCGCGGACGAAGGTATTCCGGTTGTGGGCTATGACCGCCTGATCGAGGACCCCCGCGCCTTTTACCTGACCTTCGACAACGTCGAGGTGGGCCGTATGCAAGCGCGTGCCGTGCTGGAAGCGATGCCAAAGGGCAACTATGTGATGATCAAGGGCTCGCCCACCGATCCGAACGCCGACTTCCTGCGCGGCGGCCAGCAAGAAGTGCTGCAATCCGCGATTGATGCGGGCGATATCACCATCGTTGCCGAAGCCTATACCGACGGCTGGCTGCCCGCCAACGCGCAGCGCAACATGGAGCAGATCCTGACCGCGCAAGACAATAACGTTGATGCGGTTGTTGCCTCTAACGACGGGACAGCAGGCGGCGCCGTTGCCGCGCTGACCGCGCAAGGCATGGAAGGCACGCCCGTGTCCGGCCAGGACGGCGACCACGCCGCGCTGAACCGTGTTGCCAAGGGCACGCAGACCGTCAGCGTCTGGAAAGACGCCCGCGATCTGGGCAAGAACGCCGCCGAAATCGCTGTTGCCCTTGCCGGCGGCACCGAGATGGCAGACGTGGACGGCGCGCAGGAATGGACATCCCCTGCGGGCACAGCCCTGTCGGCCAAGTTTCTAGCCCCCGTGCCGGTCACCATCGACAACCTGAACGCGGTTCTGGACGCCGGCTGGATTTCGAAAGAAGCCCTGTGCCAAGGCGTGACAGACGTCGCGGCCTGTAACTAAGACCAAAACGCACACCCCGCCCCTGATGCGGGGTGTGCCACCCGTTTGCTTCAGCCCGGCTGCCGCGCTTTGCGGCCCCGCTGATTGACATTGCGACCCAATCCGGAAGCCAATCACATGACAGATACGACCACCGAAACCGGGGCAGATGTACATCCGTCGCCGACAGCGCCCAAGCGCTCTTTTCTTAGCCAGCTCGAAATCGATACCCGTCTGTTAGGGATGATCGGTGCGTTCATTCTGGTCTGCCTCGTGTTCAACGTGCTGACCGACGGGCGCTTTCTGACGCCGCGCAATATTTTCAACCTCACGATCCAGACGGTCAGCGTTGCCATTATGGCGACCGGTATGGTCTTTGTGATCGTGACCCGTCACATCGACCTGTCGGTCGGCGCGATGCTGGCCACCTGCTCTGCCGCGATGGCGATGACCCAGACCGATATCCTGCCGCGTATGCTGGGCATGGGGCTGGGGCATCCGATGATCCCCTGGATCGCCATCGTCGTCGGCCTGCTGTTCGGCACCATCATCGGCGCGTTTCAGGGCTGGCTGATCGGGTTCCTCACGATCCCTGCCTTTATCGTGACCCTTGGCGGCCTGCTGATCTGGCGCAACGTGGCGTGGTATATGACCGACGGTCAAACCATCGGGCCACTGGATGAAACCTTCCGCAAGTTCGGCGGAATCAACGGAACCTTGGGCGAGACGTGGTCTTGGGTCGTCGGGCTGATCGCCGTGGTTCTGGCGCTTTGGGCGCTGTGGTCGTCACGCCGCAACAAGGTCAACCACGGGTTTCACGTGAAACCGGTTTGGGCCGAGGTGCTGGTCGGTCTGATCATCGCCGTGGGCATTCTGGGCTTTGTCGCGATCCTGAACGCCTACGAGGTTCCGACCGCGCGTCTGATGCGCGAGTTCAAGGCCCGTGGCGATGTGATGCCCGAAGGCTATACCGCGTCTTACGGCATCCCCTATTCGGTGTTGCTGCTGATCGCGCTGGCGATTGGCATGACCGTGATGGCCAAACGCACGCGGCTGGGGCGCTATATCTTTGCCACGGGCGGCAACCCCGACGCGGCAGAGCTGTCGGGCATCAACACCCGTCTGCTGACGGTCAAGGTTTTTGCCCTGATGGGGGCCTTGGTGGCGCTGTCCGCGGTTGTTGCCTCTGCCCGTTTGACCAACCACTCGAACGACATCGGCACTTTGGACGAACTGCGTGTCATCGCGGCGGCTGTCATTGGCGGCACGGCTCTGGCAGGCGGTATAGGAACGATCCACGGGGCTATTCTGGGTGCCTTGATCATGCAATCGCTGCAATCGGGCATGGCTATGGTGGGCGTTGACGCACCGCTGCAAAACATCGTCGTCGGTGCGGTTCTTGTCTTCGCCGTCTGGATCGACATCGTCTATCGCCGCCGTATGGGAGGGAAATCATGACACCGCTTGTAGAGCTCAAGAATATCTCGCTGTCCTTCGGGGGGGTGCGTGCCGTCGATAACGTTACGCTGGACCTGTATCCGGGCGAGGTCGTCGGCCTGTTGGGGCACAATGGCGCGGGGAAATCCACGCTGATCAAGATCCTCGCTGGAGCCTATCAGATGGACGAGGGCGAAATCTGGATCGAGGGCAAGAAAGCCAGCATCCATTCGCCCCGTGACGCCCGCCGCCACAACATCGAAACCATCTACCAGACACTGGCGCTGGCCGATAACCTTGATGCGCCCAGCAACCTGTTTCTGGGGCGCGAACTGACCAATAAACTCGGCCTCGTGGATGATGCGCGGATGGAGGCAGAGACCCGCAAGATCATGGCGCGTCTCAACCCCAATTTTAAGAAGATAAGCGAGCCTGTTTCAGCGCTTTCGGGCGGTCAGCGGCAATCGGTTGCGATTGCCCGCGCGGTCTATTTCAACGCCAAGATCCTGATCATGGACGAACCAACCGCCGCCCTTGGGGTGCATGAAAGCAAGATGGTTGCCGATCTGATCAAAGAGCTGAAGGCCCAAGGGCTTGGCATCTTCCTGATCAGCCACGACACCCGCGAGATGCTGGAGCTGTGCGACCGTGTGTCGGTGATGAAAAACGGCGCGCTGATCGGCACCGAAAAGGTCGGCGACGTGACCGAGGATGACATCCTAAGCATGATCATCATGGGCAAGGCGCGCGACGCCGCATAGGCGCTGACAAAGGGGAAAACCATGTTTCTGGGGCTTGATCTGGGCACCTCTGGGCTGAAGGCCCTGCTGGTGGACGACGCCGAAAACATCATCGCGGAAAGCGTGGTGCCCTTGCAGGTGTCGCGCCCCCACGATGGCTGGGTCGAACAGGACCCGCGCGATTGGTTCACCGCCTGCGCCGATGCGATTGCAGGGCTGGGGGTTGATCTGGCCGCCGTGCAAGGTATCGGGCTCAGCGGGCATATGCATGGCGCGACCCTGTTGGATGGTGCGGGCACGCCGCTGCGCCCCTGTATGCTGTGGAACGACACCCGCGCCGCAGCGCAAGCCGCCGCGATGGATGCTGATCCCCTCTGGCGCGCGGTCACGGGCAACATCGTATTCCCCGGTTTCACCGCGCCCAAAGTGGAATGGGTGCGCGACCATGAACCCGATATTTTCGCGCGGATCGACAAGGTGCTACTGCCGAAGGACGCGCTGCGCTTCTGGCTGACCGGCGAAGCCGTTTCAGAGATGTCCGATGCCGCAGGCACAAGCTGGTTGGATACCGGCGCGCGCGACTGGTCCGACGCTTTGCTGGAACGGTCTGGCCTGACGCGGGCGCAGATGCCATCACTGGTCGAAGGATCGCAGGTGTCAGGGCACCTAAGCGGCTCTATCGCTGCGCAACTGGGCCTACCTGCGGGGATCCCCGTTGCGGGGGGCGGTGGCGATAATGCCGCCTCGGCCATCGGGATGGGTGTGGTGAAACCGGGTCAGGCGTTTGTCTCACTTGGCACCTCGGGCGTGCTGTTTGCCGCAACGCCGGGCTATGCTGCGGCACCTGAAAGCGCGCTGCACAGCTTTTGCCACGCGCTGCCGGACCTGTGGCACCAGATGGGGGTGATCCTCTCGGCCACGGATTCGCTGAATTGGCTGGCCAGTGTTTTGAACGAGGACGCGCGGACGCTTACCTCTGATCTGGGCGCGTTGCAGGCCCCCGGCCGCACGATCTTTATGCCCTATCTGGGCGGAGAGCGGACGCCCCATAACGACGCCAATATCCGGGGCGGTTTCCTGCATCTGGCCCATAACACCGACCGCGCCGCCATGACCCGCGCGGTGCTGGAAGGGGTCACCCACGCCCTGCGCGACAGTTTCGACGCGATGCGGCACACCGGCACCCACATCGACAGCCTGATTGCCGTCGGTGGCGGGTCGCGATCCGATTACTGGCTGTCGGCCATCGCCACCTCGCTGAACATGCCGATCCAGCTGCCCGCCGCGGGTGACTTTGGCGGTGCCCTTGGGGCTGCGCGCTTGGGTCGTATGGCCGCCACCGGTGCCGGGGCCGAGATCGCCGTGCCACCCCCCATTTCCCGCGTGATAGAGCCTGTTCCGGCCCTAGTAGATGCCTTTTCGGAGGCCCACGCCCGATATTCAGACACGTATAGCGCCGTAAAACATTTGCGCTAAGACAAGAAGGACCATCCCCATGACCAGCTTTTTCGACGGCATCCCGACGATCTCTTACGACCCGCAAGCGGACCATGATTTCGCCTATCGCAGCTATAATCCCGACGAGATGCTGATGGGCAAGACCATGGCAGAGCATCTGCGCTTTGCCGTCGCCTATTGGCATAGTTTCGCATGGGAAGGCGGCGACCCTTTTGGCGGCCAGACCTTCCTGCGCCCGTGGTTCGACACCACGATGGACGCCGCCCGCGCCAAGGCTGACACCGCGTTTGATATGTTCAAGATCCTCGGTCAGCCGTATTTCTGCTTCCACGACGCCGATGTCCGCCCCGAGGGCGATACCTTTGCCGAAAGCACCGCGCGGCTGCACGAGATCACCGATTACTTTGGCGAGAAGATGGAGCAGACGGGCACCAAGCTGCTTTGGGGCACGGCCAACCTGTTTTCGAACCGCCGCTATATGTCGGGTGCCGCCACAAACCCCGACCCCGATATTTTTGCCTATGCCGCCGCGACGGTGAAGGAATGTATCGACGTCACCCATAAGCTCGGCGGCGAGAACTATGTGCTGTGGGGCGGGCGCGAAGGCTATGAAACGCTGCTGAACACCGACCTGAAACGCGAACGCGAACAGGCGGGGCGTTTCTTGCAGATGTCGGTCGAATACGCCCGCAAGATCGGCTTCAAAGGCGCAATCCTGATCGAGCCTAAACCGCAGGAACCGACCAAACACCAGTACGATTACGACGTAGCCACCGTCTATGGCTTCCTCAAGGACTATGGGCTTGAGAACGAGGTGAAGGTGAACATCGAACAGGGTCACGCCATTCTTGCCGGGCATTCGTTCGAACACGAACTGGCGATGGCCTCGGCGCTTGGGATTTTCGGGTCGATCGACATGAACCGCAACGACTACCAGTCAGGCTGGGACACCGACCAATTCCCCAATTCCGTCCCCGAAGTCGCGCTTGCCTATTACGAAGTGCTGAAAGCGGGCGGTTTCACCACCGGCGGCACCAACTTTGACGCCAAACTGCGCCGCCAGTCGCTGGACGCCGAGGATCTGATTTTGGCCCATGTCGGTGCGATGGATGTCTGTGCCAAGGGCCTGAAAGCCGCCGCCGCGATGCTGGAGGATGGCAAGCTCGAAGCGGCGCGTGACGCGCGCTATGCCGGTTGGGGCTCTGAACGCGGCCAAGGCCTGCTGAGCAGCGATCTGGAGTCGATCAACGCGCAGGTCAAAGCCGATGCGCTGAACCCGCAGCCCGCCTCGGGCCGTCAGGAAGCGCTGGAAAATCTGGTAAATCGCTATCTTTAAGCTGTTACATGGCGCTGTTAGGGGTCTAGGCTGACCGATAAGGGGGCCCAAGATGTTCAAACGCTACGCCATTTACTATACGCCGCCGCCGGGGGATTTCGCCCGGCGGGGCGCGGCCTGGTTGGGCTGGGATGTGCAGGCCGGCGAAGCTGTGGCACATCCCGATATCGCGGGGCTTGATATTGCCAAGCTGACCCAGCGACCACGCAAATACGGGCTACACGGGACGGTCAAGGCGCCGTTCTTTCTGGCCGATGCGACCAGCGCGGCCCAGTTGACCGATGGCCTCGCCGCCTTTTGCAAAGGGCAAGCGCCGGTGCAGTTGGACGGGCTGGAGCTGTCGCAGATCGGGCGGTTCCTGGCGCTGGTGCCGCAGGGCGACATGACCGCGCTTGGCAGTCTTGCGGCCTCGGCCAATGTGGTGCTGGACGCCTTCCGCGCACCGCTGTTAGAGGCGGAGTTCACGCGCAAGAACGCCCCCTATCTGACCGATCAGCAGCGGATTTACCTCAAAACCTACGGATACCCCCATATTATGGAGTATTTCCGCTTTCACATCACCCTCACCGGACCGCTTGCGCCCGATCAGATCGACCCCGTAAAAACGGCTCTGCACCGCTATTTAGGGGCGGATACCCCTGCCCCCTTCACCATCGATAGTCTGACGCTTTGCGGCGAGGATGCGCAGGGACGTTTTCACGAGGTCGAACGTTTCGCGCTTGGCAGCTGACCCACGAAAAACGCCGCCCTGCATTCCTGCAAGGCGGCGTTTTGTCAGACGGTATGCACCGGCTTAGTAGCGGTAATGCTCCGGTTTGAACGGGCCTTCGGGTGTGACGCCGATATAAGCGGCTTGTTCACTGCTCAGCTGGGTCAGTTTCACGCCGATACGATCAAGGTGCAAACGGGCGACTTTTTCGTCCAGATGCTTGGGCAGGATATAGACCTTGTTCTCGTATTTGCCGGTGTTTTCCCACAGTTCGATCTGCGCCAACACCTGATTGGTGAAGGACGCGGACATGACGAAGGACGGGTGACCGGTGGCGTTGCCAAGGTTCAGCAGACGGCCTTCGGACAGCAGGATCAGACGGTTGCCCGAAGGCATCTCGATCATGTCGACCTGTTCCTTGATGTTGGTCCACTTGTGGTTCTTCAGCGCGGCAACCTGGATTTCATTGTCAAAGTGGCCGATGTTGCCAACAATCGCCATGTCCTTCATCTCGCGCATATGCTCGATGCGGATCACGTCCTTGTTGCCGGTGGTGGTGATGAAGATGTCGGCGGTGTCCAGCACGTCTTCCAGCAGGACAACCTCGAACCCGTCCATCGCCGCTTGCAGCGCGCAGATCGGGTCGGCTTCGGTCACTTTCACGCGGGCACCGGCACCGGCCAGCGATGCAGCAGAGCCTTTGCCAACGTCGCCATAGCCACAGACAACAGCGACCTTACCGGCCATCATCACGTCTGTCGCGCGGCGGATACCGTCGACCAGCGATTCACGGCAGCCGTATTTATTGTCGAACTTGGACTTGGTGACGCTGTCGTTGACGTTGATCGCGGGGAAAGGCAGCTGGCCTTGCTTAACCAGATCATAGAGACGGTGGACGCCTGTGGTGGTTTCCTCGGACACGCCCTTGATCTGGTCGCGCATCTTGGTGAACCAACCGGGAGATTGCTCCATCCGCTTTTGGATCTGCGCCTTGATCGCGACTTCTTCTTCCGACGATGGCACGGGGATCACATCTTCGCCAGCTTCGGCACGGGCGCCCAGCAAGATGTACAGCGTCGCATCGCCGCCATCATCAAGGATCAGGTTCGGGCCGTCGGGGAACTGGAAGGATTTATCCAGGTAATCCCAATGCTCTTCCAGCGATTGCCCCTTGATCGCGAAAACAGGCGTGCCGCCTTCGGCAATCGCCGCCGCCGCGTGATCCTGGGTCGAGAAGATGTTGCACGACGCCCAACGGACATCGGCCCCCAACGCGACAAGCGTTTCGATCAGAACAGCGGTCTGGATCGTCATGTGCAGAGAGCCCACGATGCGCGAACCGGACAGCGGTTTGCTGTCGCCGTATTCCGCGCGCAGGGCCATCAGGCCGGGCATTTCGGTTTCTGCGATATCAAGTTCCTTGCGGCCATAGGCGGCAAGGCTAATGTCTTTAACGATGTAATCGTTGGCCATCGGGGCATCCCTTTTCAAAAGATCGGCTATGTATCGTATATTTGAAAAGGGCCGTAGCACTTTGATGCGGTGATCTCAACGGTGGCGGTCAAGCGCCACACGAAACGGTTACTCTGCCGAGGCGACGATCATCTCGTCCGTGGTCATCCCCGCCATCCAGTTTGCCCCCTGCGCGGTGACGCAGGCCATGCCGTTCGACAGGGTTTTTACAGCAGACCATGTGCCTGTGTCATCCGAGGCCCAGATTTGCACCGCGCCGCCGTCCTGTCCTTCAACCGGCGTTTCGCCGTACCAATCCACCAGCGACGCCTTAAGCTCTTGCGCGGGCATGCAGACATCGCTTGCCAATGCGGGTGCGGCCACGGTCCCGAGGCCAAGTGCGAGTGTGAGAGCAGAAATAACAGGTTTCATGATCGTCTCCTTCGTGGGAAGAACACCGCGAAACCCGCAAATGTTCCACGTGTCAAAGGCAGAGCAATAGAATGGCGCAGCAATCCCGTGCATGGCAACGTATGTTATCCGGCCGCAGGCTTGACCTGCTGGACCCGACGCCGGTCGATATAGAGATCGAGGATATCGCCCATGGGCTGGCCTTTGTCGCGCGGTGGAACGGGCAAACGCGGGGGGATTTTGCCTATTCCGTGGCCGAACATTCGCTGCTGGTCGAGACGATTTACGGCCGGATGAACCCCAAGGCCCCGCCAAAGTGGCGGTTGGCCGCGCTGCTGCACGATGCACCGGAATACGTGATCGGCGATATGATCTCTCCGGTGAAGGCGGCGGTCGGGCCGGAATATGGTGCGCTGGATGACCGGTTGATGTCCGCGATCCATATCCGCTTTGGCCTGCCTGCGGCGCTGCCGAAATCGGTCAAGCAGCAGATCAAGCGCGCCGATAAGGTCAGCGCCTGGATGGAGGCGACGCAGATCGCCGGTTTCTCGGAGGCCGAGGCGTCCAAGTTCTTTGGCCGGCCCAACCCCGATCTGATGGAGGGGTTGTCGATCGTGCTGCGCCCGCCGGTGGACACGCGCAATGACTTCACCGCGCGGCATCTGGATTTGCTGGGCGCGCTGTGATGGTCAAGGTCCGCCCGCCAATCGCGCTGGATGCCGGAAATATGGCGCAACTGCTGAACGAGATCATCACCATCGGGGGCACCACTGCGATGACCCGCCCTGTCACCGGCAAGGATCTGACCGAATGGATGGCCAGCAACGCCGATCAAAGCGCGTGGCATGTGGCGCTGGACGATCAGGAAAACGTCGTGGGGTTCCAGTGGATCAGCCCGCATCCCGATCTGCCGCCCGAGGCCTGCGACATCGCGAGCTTTGTGCAGGTTGGTCGTACCGGTCTGGGCATCGGGTCGGCGCTGTTTGATGCCACCGCGCAGGCAGCGGCACGGCTGGGCTATGTCTGGATCAACGCCACGATCCGCGCCGACAACCACGGCGGGCTGACCTATTACCAAAGCCGCGGATTTCGCGACTGGCACTATGACGAAGGGGTCTCGCTTGCCTCGGGTCAGGTCGTGGACAAGATCAGCAAACGCTACGACGTGTAACGCGTTACTGCGGGGACCGTTTGGCCAGGATGCGCTGCAAGGTCCGGCGGTGCATGTTCAGCCGCCGTGCCGTTTCGGACACGTTTCTATCGCAAAGCTCGTAGACACGCTGGATATGTTCCCACCGCACACGATCCGCGCTCATGGGGTTTTCCGGTGGCGGCGGCATGTCATCGCCCGTGGCCAGCAGCGCGTTCACGATGTCATTAGCATCAGCGGGTTTTGACAGGTAATCTGTCGCACCGATCTTGACCGCGGCGACGGCGGTGGCGATGGCACCGTAGCCGGTCAGCACCACAACCCGCGCATCGGGGCGTTTGTCGCGCAGCACCTCGACCACATCCAGCCCGTTGCCGTCCTGTAACCGCAGATCGACCACCGCATAGGCCGCGGGCCGCGCGGTCGCGATGGCCACACCGGCGGCGACGGAACCTGCGGTTTCTACGTCAAAGCCGCGCTTCTCCATCGCCTTGGCAAGGCGGCGCAGAAACGGTTCGTCATCATCCACCAGAAGGAGGGACCGATCCTCGCCGAGATCAAGCGCATTTTCCTGAACCATATCATGCTCCGCTGGTTGAATGTTGTACCGGGACTTTATCCAGATATGTGGCGGTGGCCTAGCTTGGTCAAACTTTTACTGATGTTCCACAAAGCAGGCGACCTTGTCGGCCAGCTGCTCTGGCGGGACATCGCGGCGGAAGAAATCGACGAAACCTTCGCCCGGCATCACCAGATAACTAAAGGTCGAATGGTCCACGAGGTAGTCATCGCCTTCATCCTCATGCGCCTTGTAGTAGGTGCGGTAGGCATCGCTTGCCGCTTTGACCTGTGCGGGCGATCCGGTCAGCCCGATCATCTTGGGGTGCATGTTGGCGGCAAAATCTCCAACAACTTCAGGGGTATCGCGGGCAGGATCGACGGAAATGAACACCGGCGTCACGGACATACCACGCGCCTCCAGCTCATCCACGGCGCGGGCGTTCCGGTCCACGTCCAGCGGGCAGACGTCCGGGCAGAAGGTATAGCCAAAGTAAACGAGGCTGGGTTCGGTGATCACATCCGCGTCCGTCACGGTCTGGCCTTGGGCATTCACCAGTTCGAACGGCCCGCCCAATTCGGCACCACCGGCCACGGCAGAGTTCTTGCACTGCGCGTATTTGTCGCTGTCGCCATCGGTCCGGTATACCAGCATCAGGGATACCGCCAAAAACGCCAGCACGACCAACACCGCGCCAATTGCCAACACTCTTCTCATATTCATTCTCCTGCGCGGTTAGGCGCTCTTGATCCCGGTCGGACACAGACCTACGCTTTCCCTTTATCAACGTAACCGACATTTTGAAAAGGTGCGCCGATGACGCAGGCCGCTAACATTCCCGTGGGTAAAGGCCTGGGCAAGGGCGCGCGTGCCAACTGGATCCGCCTGCGCACGATGATCGTGCTGCGGTGGGTGGCGATTGCGGGGCAACTGACGGCGATCACCGTCGCGCAACGCATCTTTGGCCTGCAGTTGGAACTGGGGCTGTGCTATTTCGCGATTGGCGTGTCGGTGATCGGCAATCTGATCGCCATTCTGGTGTTTCCCGAAAACAAGCGTCTGTCTGAGTATGAAAACCTGCTGATGGTGCTGTTCGATCTGGTGCAGCTGGCCTTTCTGCTGTTCCTGACGGGCGGGCTGCATAATCCGTTTTCGCTGCTGTTGCTGGGGCCGGTGACCATCTCTGCCACAGCGCTGAGCCTGCGGTCGACCATCGTGCTTTGTGGTACAGCCATTGGGCTGGCGACGGGGCTGGCGCTGTTTCACCTGCCGCTGATCACTCAAGATGGGGGCGTGCTTGAGCTTCCGGGCATCTTTATCTTCGGCATCTGGATCGCGCTGGTGATCGCGATTGTGTTCTCTACCGCCTATTCCCGCCGCGTCACGACCGAGATCCATTCGATGGCAGACGCCTTGGCCGCCACTCAGATGGCGCTGGCGCGCGAACAGAAGCTGACCGATCTTGGCGGCGTAGTTGCCGCTGCCGCGCATGAACTGGGCACGCCCCTTGCCACGATCAAACTGGCCAGCAGCGAGCTGTGGAATGAACTGCAAGACCAGCCCGATCTGGCCGAGGATGCCGCGTTGATCCGCGATCAGGCCGACCGGTGCCGCGATATTCTGCGCGACATGGGGCGGGCGGGCAAAGACGATCTGCATCTGCGCCAAGCCCCCTTGATGACGGTACTTGAAGAAGCCGCCGAACCGCACCGGATGCGCGGCAAGACGTTTACCTTTACCCTCGGCCCTGATGCCGGGGACGCCGCCGACCAGCCCGCGATCCTGCGCCGGCCGGAAGTTATTCACGGCCTGCGCAATCTGATGCAGAACGCAGTAGATTTCGCCGCCACAACGGTCTGGGTAGAGGCAAACTGGTCTGACACGGTGATCTCGGTCCGCATATTTGACGATGGTACGGGCTTTCCGCCGCATATCCTTGGCCGCATCGGTGACCCCTTCATGCGGCGGCGCCCTTCGGACCGCAGCAACGCGCGGCGCCCCGAATACGAAGGCATGGGGCTGGGGCTGTTCATCGCCAAGACCCTGCTGGAGCGGTCCGGTGCCGAATTGCGCTTTGCCAATGGCCCCGACAGCGCCCCCAAGACGGACACCCCCGTGGGTGCAGTGGTCAAGGTCACATGGCCGCGTGCGAAACTTGACGCCCATCACGGGGAAACGCCCCTACCCACCGGAGAGAACACGCGCTTCACGTGATCCCTGCGGCAGCGGCGTGGGGGCACCAAAGACGATCTCGGCGATTTTCCGCGGTAGGTCTCACGGCCATTCACACGGCGGTTAATAAACTGTTAACTATTTGGGCGCTTAACTGAGTGGAACCCTAAAGAATTGAGTCCCGCTGTGGCTTCCACCTTCGACATTGCGCTCGTGATCTTTGCCATTCTTTCGAGTGGCTATATCGCGTATCTCTGGCTCGATAACGCAGAGACCGCCGACAAGGCCGATCCGCGGGGGGAGCCCGAGCTGTCCTATCTTTTTGACCACGGGGTGCTGCAGCACGCCTCTGGTACGACAGCGCAGTTTTGCCCGCTAGAGGCGGGGTTTCACGAATGGTCCGACTTGCATCACAACGTGTCAGGTCGCTTTGCGATGTTCCCCGACAAACCCCCTTCGACGCCTGAAGGCCAGTTGATCGTCGCGGCCACCGACCCCAAGATTCACACGCTGATCCGCATCACCTGGGAAAAGCATCTGTGCCGCGTGGTGGTGCTGGACCCCAATGATATGGGCGTCGATCTGCGGTCAGAGGCAGAGGTCACGCTGACGCGGCTACGCTCTACCGTGTCGGTGCCGCTTTGGCATACGGACCATGCAAACCGGCTGCTTTGGTACAACGATGCCTATCACGAGTTGTTTAACGCCTGTCACCCCGGTCAGGCGATTGAAACCCAGCGGCTGTTTCCCAGCGATTTCAGCAACGCGACCCACCGTCTGTCCTTGCGCGACCAGATCACGGGGGTGAAAGACTGGTACGCGGTCACCCACAGCCAATCGCGTAGCATCAACTGCTATCAGGCGACCTGCATCACCACATTGGTCCGCGCCGAAGAGGCGCAGCGCAATTTCGTGCAAACGCTGACCAAGACCTTTGCCCAGCTGTCCATTGGTCTTGCGATTTTTGACCGCAAAAGTCAGCTGGTGCTGTTTAACCCCGCGTTAATCGACCTGACCGGATTAGGGGCGCAGTTCCTGAGCGCGCGCCCTGCGATCCAGACCTTCTTCGACAAGCTGCGCGAGGCGCGCAAAATCCCCGAGCCCAAGGATTATGCCACCTGGCGCACCACCGTGTCCGAGCTGATCAGCGCCGCCCATGATGGCCGCTATGAAGAGATATGGTCGCTTGAGTCAGGGCAGACCTTTCGGGTCAAGGGCAGGCCGCATCCCGACGGAGCCACGGCCTTTCTGATAGAGGATATTAGCGCCCAGGTCAGCCTGACCCGCACCTTCAGGGCAGAGCTGGAACAGGGGCAGGCGATGCTTGATACGCTGGACGATGCCATCGTCGTCTTTTCGTCGTCGGGTATCCTGACCTTCTCTAACACCGCGTATAAAGACCTTTGGGGTGTCGATCCCGACATGACTTTTGCCGATATCTCTATCCACGATGCCATTCAGGGCTGGCACCGCCGGTCCGCCCCCAATCTGCTGTGGCAAGAGATAGAGGATTTCGTGACCAACCGCGAAGATCGCATGAAGTGGAGCATGCCGCTGTATCTTGCCAATGGGACAGAGCTGACCTGCCTGTTTTCCCCCATCGTGGACGGGGCCACGCTGATCCGGTTTCACCAGCCGAAAAAGCCGGTGGCAGAGATTGAAAACCCCGAAGCCGAGAAACCGCCGCAAGACGCCTGACGCCCCGCTTTCGCCTTGCGGCGCACCACCACGCCCAAGTAACCTTGGCGCATGGCATCACACGCACTTGATCTTACGCTGCATGACGCAGACCAAACCGCCCGATTGGCCGTGACCCTCGGGCGCGCGCTCACTGCGGGCGACGTTGTTTTACTGACCGGCGACGTTGGCGCGGGCAAGACGCATTTCGCGCGGGCGCTGATCCAGTCGCTGCTGGCGGTGCCCGAAGACGTGCCCTCGCCCACGTTCACGCTGGTGCAGACCTATGACGCCCCCGCCGCCGCGATCTGGCATGCGGATCTGTATCGCCTCACCTCTGTCTACGAGATCGAAGAGCTGGGACTGACCGATGCGTTCAGCGATGCCATCTGCCTTGTGGAATGGCCCGACAGGCTGGGTGATCTGCGCCCCGAAGACGCGCTTGATCTGACGTTGACGGTCACCGGCGACGACACACGGCGGCTCTCTGCTACGTGGAACGACGATAAATGGCCCGAAAAGCTGGGGGCCTGGCGCAAATGAACGACCGTATGACCGCTATGGACCGCTTTCTTGCCGATGCGGGTTGGGCACAGGCGCGGCGCGATCTGCTGGCCGGGGACGCATCGAACCGCCGCTATGACCGTCTGACCCGTGATGATGGCCGCACCGCCGTGCTGATGGACGCCCCTGCCGACAAGGGTGAAGACGTGCGCCCCTTTGTCCGCATCGCCGATTGGCTGCGCGCCCAAGGGGCCAGCGCGCCCGAGGTTTACGCGCAAGACGCAAGCAACGGCTTTCTGCTGATCGAGGATCTGGGCGATGACCTGTTTGCGCGGCTGATGGTCCAATCGCCCGCGATGACGCGGCAGCTTTATACCGCCGCGACGGACTGTCTGCTGGACCTGCACAAGGCCCCGCCCCCCGATCTGCCGCTCTGCGATGCCGATTGGCTGACAGAAGCGGCACAGATGGTGTTTGACTGGTACGCCCCCGACAGCGGCGCCGCGGCGGAGTTTAATGCCCTCTTCACCCCGCTGGCCCGTGCGCTGGACAATAGCCCCCGTGTGATCATCCTGCGCGATTACCACGCTGAAAACCTGTTGTGGCGACCCGAGAGGACGGGCTCTGCCCGCGTGGGGCTGCTGGATTTCCAAGACGCGCTGCAGGGCCACCCCGCCTATGATCTGGTGTCGATCCTGCAAGATGCGCGGCGCGATGTGACCCCGCAGATCGAGGCGGCGATGATCGCCCGTTACATCCGGCAAAGCGGACAGGATGATGCCGCCTTCCGCAGCGCCTATGCCTTGCTTGGCCTGCAACGCAACCTGCGGATCTTGGGGATCTTTGCACGGCTTTGCCTGCGCGACGGCAAGGCGCATTACGTCGATTTCATCCCCCGTGTTTGGGGCTATGTGCAGCGTAACCTTGATGATCCGGCGCTTGCACCCTTGGCCGATGTGCTGCGTCCCTCCCTCCCCGCACCGACCCCCGAGTTTCTGAAGGATTTGAAAGCCAGATGCGCCACGCCCCAGATGCCGTGATGATGTTTGCCGCCGGCTTCGGCACGCGGATGCAACATCTGACCAAGGACCAGCCCAAGCCGATGATCCCTGTCGCGGGCAAGCCGTTGATCGACCACGCGCTTGATCTGGCGCGCGGTGTCGTGCTGCGGCGGATCGTCGTGAACCTGCACTATAAGCCCGACCCGCTGCTGGACCATCTGGCAGGGCGCGACGTGCAGACGATTGTGGAACAGCCCGATATTCTGGAAACCGGCGGCGGGCTGCGCAATGCGTTGCCGCTTTTGGGCGACGGGCCGGTGTTTACCATGAACACCGATGCGATCTGGGCGGGCCCCAACCCGCTGTCCTTGCTGGCGGACGCATGGGACCCCGACAGGATGGATGCGCTGCTGATGGGCGTGCCGGTGGCGCAGGCCGTGGGGCATGGGGGCGACGGAGACTTTACGATGGGCACCGACGGCGCGTTGAAACGTGGGCCGGGGGTTGTCTATGGCGGGGTGCAAATCATCAAAACCGGTTTGTTAGAGACGATTTCAGAGCGTGCATTCTCTCTCAACCTCTTGTGGGACGTGATGCTGGACCGCGGGCGGATGTACGGGCTGTCCTATCCCGGGCGCTGGTGCGATGTTGGCCACCCCGGCGGGATCACCCTTGCCGAAGACATGCTGGACGCCGCCGATGTTTGAACCGCAGGACGCACCGCGCGTTTTCGGGCTGGCCCCGGGCGTCGACTTCCCCAAGGAACTGGTGCGGGGTTTGCTTTCGCGGCTGGAAGGGCAACCCGCCCATGCCATCGGGCGGATCGATCTGGTGGTGAACACCCGCCGGATGCAGCGGCGTTTGCGCGATATCTTTGACGCGGGCCCGCCCAGCCTACTGCCGCGCATCCATCTGATCGACAACCTTGATACCCTTGGCAGCGGCGTTGATCTGCCGCGCCCCGGTCCGGCTCTACGCCGCCGGTTAGAGTTGATTACGCTGGTGTCAAAGCTGCTGGATCAAGCGCCTGAACTGGCCCCGCGCGCGTCGCTTTATGACCTGTCGGACAGTCTGGCGCAGTTGATCGACGAAATGCAGGGCGAGGGCGTGCCGGTCGAGGCCGTGACCGAGCTGGATGTGAGTGACCAATCGGGCCATTGGGAACGCGCGAAACAGTTCCTCGCCATCGCGCACCAGTATCTGGGGGAAAGCGTCACCCGCCCCGATCCGCGCGCGCGGCAACGTCAGGTCGCACAGCGCCTGATCGCAGAGTGGGAGCAGAACCCGCCTCAGCATCCGGTGATTGTCGCAGGCTCTACCGGATCGCGGGGCACCTCTGCCCTGCTGATGGAGGCGGTGGCAAAGCTGCCGCAAGGCGCGCTTGTGCTCCCCGGTTTCTGTTTCGACATGCCGCAAGCGGTCTGGACCGATCTGGGCGAGGATCAGGAAAAGATATCGCAGGATCATCCGCAATACCGGTTCCGCGACCTGCTGCGCCAGCTTGAGATGTCGCGCAGCAAGATCGAGGCCTGGACCGACACGCCGCCGCCCTCTGCCGCGCGCAATGCGTTGGTGTCGCTGTCCCTGCGCCCTGCCCCTGTGACCCACGTCTGGCTGACCGAAGGGCCGAAACTGCCCGATCTGCATCAGGCCACCGAAGGGTTAACCCTGATACAGGCGCCCACCCCGCGTGCCGAAGCGCTCGCGATTGCGCTGCGCCTGCGCCAAGCGGTCGAGGACGGCAAAACCGCCGCGCTGATCACCCCGGACCGGATGCTATCGCGTCAGGTGACCTCGGCGCTGGACCGGTGGAACATCCTGCCCGACGACAGCGCGGGCCTGCCGCTGCACCTGTCGCCTCCGGGTCGGTTCTTGCGTCACGTGGGCGATCTGTTCCTGCGCAAGCTGGATTCCGAAGCCTTGCTGACCCTGCTGAAACATCCGCTGACCCACAGCGGCGGGGATCGCAATTTTCACCAGCTCAACACCCAACGGCTGGAACTGCAACTGCGCCGCGACGGGCTGCCCTATCCGGATGCGGAAGGTGTGTTGAAACTGGCGCGCAAGACTGTATCGCGGTCGAAAGACCCCGCGCAGATGGATGTCTGGGCCGATTGGGTCGGCACCCATCTGACTGATTGCGAACTGACCGGCGACCGGCCGCTAGAGGAATGGGTCGCCCTGCATATGGCGCTGGCCGATGCCATCGCCGACGGTGCCACGCCAAGCCAGCCCAACGGGTTGTGGCAGCATCACGCGGGCGAAGAGGCGGCGAAGGTGATGAACGACCTTGCCGAAAACGCGCCCTATGGTGGCGAGATGTCGGCGGCGGATTACACCGATCTGGTGGGTGCCCTGCTGCAACAGGGCGAAATCCGCGATCGCGATGCGCCGCATCCCAACGTCATGATCTGGGGCACGCTCGAGGCCCGCGTGCAAGGCGCCGATCTGGTGATCCTTGGCGGGCTGAATGACAGCACTTGGCCCGAAGCCCCGCCGCCCGACCCCTGGCTGAACCGCCAGATGCGCCTGAAAGCCGGTTTGCTGCTGCCCGAACGGCGGATCGGCCTGTCGGCCCATGACTATCAACAATCCATCGCCGCGCCCGAGGTCTGCCTGACCCGCGCGATCCGGTCGGACGAGGCGGAAACCGTGCCTTCGCGTTGGCTGAATCGTTTGGGCAACCTGCTGAATGGCTTGCCCGCACAGGGTGGTGATGCGGCGTGGAAGGCGATGATCAAACGCGGCGACCACTGGCTGGATCAGGCCCGTGCGCTGGAAACCGTGACCCGTGTGCCCCCCGCGCCGCGCCCGTCGCCGCGCCCGCCCCGTGCCGCGCGCCCCCACGCGCTGTCGGTGACAGAGATCAAGCGCCTGATCCGCGACCCCTATGCGATCTATGCCAAACACAGCCTGAAACTGCGTGCGCTGAACCCGCTGGTGCAATCGCCAGACGCGCCCGTGCGCGGCATCATCGTGCACGAGATCATGGAACGGTTCATCAAATCGGTGACAGCGGAGCCTGCGCTTTTGACGAAAAGCCATTTGTTAGAGACGGCCCGCACCGTGTTAGAGGCTGAAGCCCCCTGGCCCGCCGCCCGTGTCATGTGGCTGACCAAGATCGAACGGATTGCCGATTGGTTCATCGAAAACGAATTGCAGCGACAAAGCTACTCCACCCCCGCCGCTTTTGAAAAAGCCGCCAAGGGCAGTCACGCATTCCCCGATCTGGGCTTTACCCTTATGGGATTTGCCGACCGGATCGACCGGACGGAAGATGGCGATATTCTGATCTATGACTACAAGACCGGCACGCCGCCCAGTGTGGCCGAGCAGAAAGCCTTTGATAAGCAGTTGCTGCTCGAAGCCGCGATGGTCGAGGAAGGCGGGTTTAAAGAAATCGGCCCCGCCCCCGTTGCCCAGGCCGCCTATATCGGGCTTGGCAGCAAACCGGTGGAACGCCCAGCGCCGCTTGAGGATGAACCCCCGCACGAGGTGCTGGCCAAGCTGCACGCGCTGATCACCAGCTACCTGTCGGATGAACAAGGCTTTACCGCGCGCCGTATGGTAAAAACCACCGATTTCGCGGGCGATTACGACCAGTTGGCCCGGTTTGGCGAATGGGATGCCACGACCGAACCCACGCCGGAGGATCTGACATGACCGCCCCCTTTGACGACGCCACCCGCGCCCAGATCGATGCGGCGCGGCCCGATGCCTCTACGTGGTTGGGGGCGAATGCGGGGTCGGGCAAGACCCGTGTGCTGACCGACCGCGTGGCGCGGCTGTTGCTGAACGGGGTCGAACCGCAGCATATCCTGTGTCTGACCTACACCAAGGCCGCCGCGTCAGAGATGCAGAACCGGCTGTTCAAGCGGCTCGGTGCCTGGGCCATGCTGACCGACGCCGATCTGCGTCATTCACTGTCGGAGCTGGGGGTCGAGGATGGCTTTACCCCCGAAAAGCTGCGCATGGCCCGCACCCTGTTTGCCCGCGCCATCGAAACCCCCGGCGGGCTGAAAATCCAGACGATCCATTCGTTCTGTGCGTCTCTATTACGGCGCTTTCCGCTGGAAGCAGGGGTCAGCCCGCAGTTCACCGAGATCGAAGACCGCGCCGCCGATCTGCTGCGGGCCGAGATCGTGGATACCATGGCAGAGGGGCAGGATGCCGCGCTGACCACCACGCTAGCGCGGATGTACACGGGCGAGGATTTCAGCAAGCTCACCCGCAGTATCGTCGGGCAGCGCGAAGGCTTTGCCACTGTGCTGTCATGGGAAGATGTGCTGGCGCTGTTCGATCAGCCCGCCGATCTGACCGAAGAGAAGATCACGGCTTCGGTGTTTCTGGGATCAGAGGCGATGATCCTTGAACAGATGATCCCGCCGATGCGGGCCAAGGGCGGGCTGGACGGCAAAGCGGCGGAAAAGCTGGCGACGATCCAGACAATGGATATCTCTGCCCTGCCCGTTCTGGAAGACGTGATGCTGACCGGTGCGGGTGCCAAGGAACCCTTTACCGCCAAGGTCGGCAGCCTGCCCACGAAACCAACGCAAAAGCTGCTGTTTGATCTGATGCCGCAGGTCGATGACCTGATGCGGCGGGTCGAAGATGCCCGTGACGCGCGGCTGGCGCTGCGGGCGGCGCAGAAGACCCATGTGCTGCATCAATTCGCGCATCGTTTCCTTGAAATCTATGCCCACGAGAAACAGAAACGCGGCTGGCTCGACTTTGATGATCTGATCCTCAAGGCGCGGGCGCTGCTGACCAACCCTGCGGTCGCGGCTTGGGTGCTTTATCGGATCGACGGTGGCATTGATCATATTCTGGTGGACGAAGCGCAGGACACCAGCCCGCGCCAATGGGATGTGATCGAACGGCTGGCAGATGAATTCTACAGCGGCGACGGTGCCCGCGAAGAGGAAGACCGCACGCTGTTTGTCGTGGGCGATAAAAAACAGTCGATCTATTCGTTTCAGGGGGCCGACCCGCGCGAGTTTGATCACAAACAGGATCTGTTTGAACAAAAGATCTCCCAAGCCGGTCAGATCTTTCAACGGCGCAGTCTTGAATATTCGTTCCGATCGTCCTCGGCGATCCTGCACCTAGTGGATACAACGCTTGCCCCGCATACGGATGCAGGGTTTCAGGCCGATGCGGCGCATAAGGCGTTTAAATCCGCCCTGCCCGGCCGTGTTGATCTTTGGCCTGTGGTCGAGAAAACCGATGAACCCGATGACCGTGAATGGTCCGATCCTGTCGATCAGAAGTCGGCGCATCACCATACGGTCGTTCTGGCCGATCAGGTTGCGTCGCAGATCAAGGAGCTGATCGAGGGCGAACATTATCTTCCCGTCGATACCGATACCCCCGGTGCCTTTGCGCGGCGGCGTATTCGGGCGGGTGACTTTTTGATCCTTGTGCAGCGGCGCAGTGATCTGTTCTCGGAAATCATCCGCGCGTGCAAAACCGCCGGTGTGCCGATTGCGGGCGCGGACCGGCTCAAGGTCGGGGCCGAACTGGCGGTCAAGGATCTGGCGGCGCTGCTGTCGTTCCTTGCCACGCCCGAAGACAGCCTGTCGCTGGCGACGGCGCTGAAATCGCCTTTGTTCGGGTGGACAGAGCAGATGTTGTTCACCCTGTCCCACTACCGCAAGGAAGATCACCTGTGGCAGGCGTTGCGCAGCAGCGATGCCTACCCCGAAACCGTTGCCATCTTGCGAGATTTGCGGGCGCAGGTCGATTTCCTGCGGCCCTATGACCTGATCGAACGTATCCTGACCCGCCATGACGGGCGCCGCAAGCTGCTGGCGCGGCTGGGGTCAGAGGCAGAGGACGGGATCAACGCCATGCTCTCGCAGGCGCTATCGTATGAACGCGGCGCGATCCCCAGCCTCACGGGGTTTCTGGTGTGGATGCAGACCGACGACCTTGAGATCAAGCGCCAGATCGACAATGCCTCGGATCAGGTGCGGGTGATGACCGTGCACGGGGCCAAGGGGCTAGAGGCGCCGATTGTGATCCTGCCGGACACGGGCAAACGCCCTTTGGTGATCCGGGACGAGATCATCAAGATCGGTGACACGCCTGTGTGGAAACTGTCCGAAGGGGATATGCCCGCTGCCATGCGCGGCGCGCTGGACGACCGCAAGGCGCGCGAGATGGCCGAACGGCTGCGGCTGCTCTATGTGGCGATGACGCGGGCCGAAAAATGGCTGATCGTGGCCGCGGCGGGGGAGCTGCCCAAGGATGGCAACAGCTGGTATCAGATGGTCGGTGCCGCGATGGGTCAAGCCGGTGCCAAGCCGGTCGGCAGCTCGGGCGGGATGCGGTTTGAACATGGCGACTGGGATGCGCTGCCGGTAATCGACACCGCCCCCAAAACCCACACCACGCCAGTGTTAGAGCCTGTTTTTAACACCCCTCTTACCAATATCCCATTGCGCGCCAAAACGCTGGCCCCCTCTGATCTGGGCGGTGCCAAGGCCCTGCCCGGCGATGATGGCCAATCGGAAGATGCGGCGAAATCATACGGCAATCTGGTGCATAAGATGCTGGAAACCCTGCCGATGATGCACAGCGACCGCTGGAACGGCGTGCTGCACACGCTGGCGCAGGGGTATGATGAAACCGTCGCCCAAGCCGCCTTGAGAGAGGCGATCGCCGTCTTGGATACGCCCGATCTAGCGCATGTCTTTGACAAGGACGCCTTGGCAGAGGTACCGATCACCGCGCCCTTGGGCACCGAACGGCTGCACGGGACAATCGACCGGCTGCTGGTGTCGGATACGGATGTATTGCTGGTGGATTACAAAACCAACCGCGTGGTGCCCGATACGCCTGATCGCTGCCCCGAAGGGCTGTTGCGCCAGATGGGGGCCTATGCCGCAGCACTGGCGCAGGTGTTTCCCGATCACCGCATCCGCACCGCTATTTTATGGACCCGTACCGCCACGCTGATGGAACTGCCCGACGCGCTGATCACAAACGCCCTATCGCGGGTGCGCGATCTTGACGGGACGCATGGGGCTACATAGGTTCCCACTCTAACCAACCCCGTGCAGGAGCAGCAACATGGCAACCGTCGCAGTCACAGACGCAACATTCGACGCAGAAGTTAAGAATTCCGATATCCCCGTTGTGGTGGATTTCTGGGCTGAGTGGTGCGGCCCCTGTAAGCAGATCGGCCCCGCGCTCGAGGAACTTTCCTCCGAGATGGACGGCAAGGTAAAGATCGTCAAAGTCAACGTTGACGAGAACCCGAACAGCCCAGCCCAGATGGGTGTGCGCGGCATCCCTGCCCTGTTCATCTTCAAGAACGGCGAAGTCGTATCGAACCTGGCCGGCGCCCGCCCCAAGGCCGCGCTGCAAGGCTGGATCGAAGAGTCGATCTAAGCTGCCGCACCCGCAGCAAGCACAGTCAATGGCGCGTCAGGCAAAGGCCTGGCGCGCTATTTTTTTGATCCGCTCGAACCGCATGACATTGGCGATAGATCCATGTTCTTGGATCCGGTTCCAGTCGGTCAGGATCTGCACCCGCGTCAGGAAGTGCACCGTGGGATCATCCGGCGGCACCAGCGTGTATCCTTCAAAGAACGCGTCCCAGGCGGCGGGGGGAACGCTATGGCCTTTGGGCAAGGCATCAAGGTCGCCTACCATCTGGGTATAGCTTTGCAGCAGCCGCGCGATGTCATAGCCCACGGGCGACGGTGTGGTCGCTGAAAAATCGAACGCTGCCGTCTCGTCGGGCGCCATCACCAGATTATACCCGTTCAGGTCGCCGTGTTTCGCCGCGATCTGGCCCGCGTGCCCTTGGGCCTGCGGCGCGTAGTCCGCGATACGGCCCACAAAGGCCGCAAATCGTTGCTTGCCGTTGATCCGACGTGCACCGCTTTCAACACGCGCCACCAGACGGTGCAGGTGATTGACCATGAACCGCGGCTGAAACGGATGGGTGCCCTGCAAAGTGGCCCCGTGAAACGCCGCCAGCCAGCCGCCCGCCCGTCGCAGCAAGGGGGCGTGATCCTCTGTCTGCCGACACAGGTCCAGAAACGTGTCGCCCTTGGCAAAGCGCATCAGATAGGCCTGCTGGCCCGCCTCCGCCGCGAGGATCTGCGGCACGCTATAGCCGGGCACGCCGTCGAGTGCATCACAGGCTGCCTGATGGGCCGCAAGCATCGCGGTGAACCTGTCGGTATCCCACGGACGGGCCACGTGCTTGAGCACGACAGAGCCCCCGTCACGCCCGTCATAGCGCTGCACGATCTGGCGCTGGTTGCTGTCATCCTTGATCCACTCGGCCCCGCAGGTAAAGGTTTCGGGCGCAATCCCTGCCTTGGCCGCTAATCCCTCAAATATCTGAAATGCCTGCACTTTCAGGTCGTCTACCGGGGGCATTCAAATCCTTTCGGGACATTAGCCTTGCGAAACAGCGGCGGGGTTTTCATATAGGTTTGAACTATGGAGGCTACATGTCAAAGCAAGAATTCCCCGGCTGGCACGGGACCACCATCATCGGTGTGAAGAAAGACGGCGAAGTCGTGATCGCGGGCGACGGTCAGGTCAGCCTTGGCCAAACCGTGATCAAAGGAACCGCACGGAAGGTGCGCCGGCTTAGCCCTGGCGGGTTTGACGTTGTGGCGGGCTTTGCCGGATCGACTGCTGATGCTTTCACGCTGCTGGAACGGCTTGAAGCCAAGCTTGAAGCCACGCCCGGGCAGTTGGCGCGCGCCAGTGTCGAGCTTGCCAAAGACTGGCGCACCGACAAATACCTGCAAAAGCTCGAAGCGATGCTGATCGTGTCAGACGGGCGCGAGCTGCTGGTGATCACCGGCGCGGGTGACGTGCTGGAGCCTGAACATTCTGTCGCGGCCATCGGGTCGGGCGGGAATTACGCGCTGGCCGCGGCGCGCGGCATGATGGACAGCGACCGCGACGCTGAAACCGTCGCGCGGGATGCGATGAAGATCGCCTCGGACATCTGCGTTTATACCAATGGTAACCTCACGGTGGAGAAAATCACACAATGACCGATCTGACCCCCCGCGAAATCGTCTCTGAACTTGACCGTTTTATCATCGGCCAAAACGACGCCAAACGCGCCGTGGCCGTGGCGCTGCGCAACCGCTGGCGCCGCAAGCAGTTGGGTGATGATCTGCGCGACGAAGTCTACCCCAAGAACATCCTGATGATCGGGCCCACCGGCGTGGGTAAGACCGAGATCAGCCGCCGCCTGGCAAAACTGGCGCGGGCACCTTTCCTCAAGGTCGAGGCGACGAAATTCACCGAAGTCGGCTATGTCGGCCGCGATGTGGAACAGATCATCCGTGATCTGGTAGACAGCGCCATCGTCATGACCCGCGAATACATGCGCGAAGACGTGAAGGTCAGCGCCCATAAGGCCGCCGAAGAACGCGTTGTTGATGCGATTGCCGGCAAAGACGCCCGCGAAGGCACCCGCGATATGTTCCGCAAGAAGCTGAAAGCGGGCGAGCTGGACGATACGATGATCGAGCTTGAAGTCGCCGATACCTCTAGCCCGTTTCCGGCTATGGATATCCCCGGACAACCCGGCGGCGGTATGGGGATGATGAACCTTGGCGATCTTTTTGGCAAAGCCATGGGCGGCCGGACGGTCAAGAAACGTCTGTCAGTCGCCGAAAGCTACGAGGTGCTGATCAGCGAAGAGGCCGACAAGCTGCTGGATGACGAAACCGTCAACCGCGCCGCGATCGAGGCGGTAGAGCAGAACGGCATCGTCTTTCTGGACGAGATCGACAAGGTGTGCGCCCGCTCTGACGCGCGTGGCGGCGATGTCAGCCGTGAAGGCGTGCAGCGCGACCTGCTGCCCCTGATCGAAGGCACCACCGTATCGACCAAACACGGACCGGTGAAAACGGATCATATCCTGTTTATCGCCTCGGGCGCCTTCCATATTGCCAAACCGTCCGACCTGTTGCCCGAATTGCAGGGCCGCTTGCCCATCCGCGTCGAGCTGCGCGCGCTGACGGAGGATGATTTCGTTCGCATCCTGACCGAGACCGACAATGCGCTGACGCTGCAATATACCGCGTTGATGGGCACCGAAGAGGTCGAGGTCACATTCACCGACGAAGGTATCAAGGCGCTGGCCAAGATCGCCGCCGATGTGAACCAGTCGATCGAAAATATCGGCGCGCGGCGGCTTTACACCGTGATGGAGCGTGTCTTTGAAGAGCTGTCGTTCAGCGCGCCGGATCGCACCGGCGAAAAGATCACCGTCGACGGCGATTTCGTCGAAAAGAACCTGGGCGAACTGACACGATCCACCGATCTGTCACGCTACGTTCTTTAGGGCTTTTCAATCTGCCATGCGCCTGAGAATGATGGCGCATGGCATACTTCAGATTTATCCGCGCCAATTGGGTGTTCTTGTTGGCGGGTTTCCTGCTGACATTTACCTCGGCCTATGGGCAGACCTATTTCATCTCGCTTTTCGCGGGCGAGATTAAGGGCAGTTTCGGGCTGTCTGACGGTCAATGGGGCGGGATCTATACCATCGGCACGACGCTCTCGGCGATCACGATGATCTGGGCGGGTGTGCTGACAGACCGGTTTCGGGTGCGCCGTCTATCCTTCTGGGTAATGGTCGCGCTGGCGGGCGCCTGTCTGGCGATGGCCGCTGTGCCGAACTGGATCGCGCTGATCTTTGTCATCTATGCGCTGCGTCTGACCGGGCAGGGGATGATGTCTCAGCTTGGGGCCGTGGCGATGGTGCGCTGGTTCGAAGCCGCACGGGGCAAGGCGCTGTCGCTGTCGTCTATGGGCTTTGCGGCGGGTCAGGCGATTTTGCCTGTCGTCTTCGTCGCCCTTTTCGCAAGCTTTCACTGGCGCAGCCTTTGGGTGCTGGCGGCTGCTTTGGTGCTGATCACCATGCCGGTGATGCTACTGCTGTTGCGGCAAGAGCGTACGCCGCAATCCATGGCGCAAAGCACCCAATCGGCGGGGATGGACGGGCAGCACTGGACGCGGATGCAGATGATCCGCCACGGGTTGTTCTGGTTGATGATCCCGCTGGTGATCGGTCCTCCGGCTTGGGGGACGGCGCTTTTCTTTCAGCAGGTCCACCTGACAGAGGTGAAGGGCTGGACGCTGGTCAGCTTTGTCGCGCTGATGCCGCTTTATACGGTGACATCCGTGGTCTCGACCTTTGTGTCGGGCTGGGCAATCGACCGGTTTGGCGTGACGCGGGTCACGCCGGTGCAAATGCTGCCTTTTGCGCTGTCTTTCGCCGTGCTCGCCTTTGCCGATACGATTGCGATGGCGGGGGTCGGGTTGATGATCTTTGGCGTGGGGCAGGGGATGCAGGCCACCGCGACCTCTGTTTTCTGGGCCGAATTCTATGGCACGCGCTATATCGGGTCGATCAAGGCCGTGGGCGCCGCGCTGATGGTGTTCGGGTCGGCCATCGGGCCGGGTGTGACGGGGCTGTTCATTGATCTGGGCGTTGATTTCCCGCAGCAGATGATCCCGATTGCGATCTACTATGCCGTGGCCGCGATCATGGCGACGGTCGGGGTGCTACGCTATCGCAAGCGGTTGGTCGCGCCTGTCACGGCCTAACGGTGACGCCGCAGATAGACGTAATAGGCGCCGCCGCCGCCGTGGCTGATATGCGCCTGACTGACCTGAAGCACCGCTGACGACAGCGGCGGCATCGCCAGCCATTGCGGCACCTGATGACGCAGCACGCCGTGGCGCACTGGGATCGGGCCGCCTTCGTCGCGCATCTTGCCTTTGCCAGTAATCACCAAGACAAGGCGCCGCCCCTTGGCGTGCGAGCCCAGAATGAACTTGGTCAGCGCAGGATGAGCGCGGTCCAGCGTCATACCGTGAAGGTCGATGCGACCCTCGGGGCGCATCTTGCCCCGCTTGAGCTTGCCAAACGCCTTTGAATCCATCTGCACCGGTGCCTGACGCAGCTGATCGGGCAGGGAGGGCATCAGGTCATGGGTGTTTCGCCGCGGCTTGGGATCGGGCTTGCCCATGACAACAGAGCTGCGCTTGCGGATTTGCGGCGGTGTTGGCGTGGGGCCGTGGATCGGGGAGGTGCCGTCAATCTCGGCGCGGAACAGCTTGTCAACATCAAGCTTTTCCGTCCGCTCTGTCACCTTTTTCCAAAGTGATAGATCATCCTTATCCAGACGCTTGCGGCTCATAGCAGCGGCTCCGGCAAAAGCGCATAGGCGCGCTGGATCGGCATCAGGACCATCATCCGCCCCGGATCACGCAGCTTGCCCGCGGCACGCCCCGCCTTGTCGCCGGTGCCAAAGAACACATCCGCCCGTTGCGCGCCCTTGATCGCCGACCCGGTATCCTGCGCGATCATCAAGCGGTGCATCGGTTCCTTGCCCTGTTTTTCGATCCAGACAGGGGCGCCGAGCGGTACAAACTTGGGGTCCACTGCAACGGTGCGCAGGGTGGTCACCGACCGGTTCATCGCGCCAAGCGGCCCCTGATCGGCGGGCACCTGATTGACCTCGCGAAAGAACACATAGGACGGGTTGTGGTACAGCAGCTCGCGCCCGTCTTCGGGGTTACGACGGACCCAGTTCTTGATCACCTCTGCGCTGACCTGATGCGGGTCATAGACGCCGCGGCGCACCAGTTCGACGCCGATCGACCGGTACGGGTGGCCGTTCGCACCACGGTAGCCGACGCGCAGATAATTGCCATCGGGCAGCCTGATGCGGCCAGAGCCTTGGATTTGCAGAAAGAAAAGTTCTACCGGGTCGTCAACATAGGCGATTTCAAGGCCGCGGCCCTTCATCACGTCGGTATCCAGAATATCGCGGCGGGTCAGCCACGGGTTGTTCGCCTTCGCCTCTGGCGGCATGGCATAGACCGGATAGCGGTAGCGGTCGGAGGGGTAGAGATCGCCATCAAGTTCAGGTTCGAAATAGCCCGTGAACATCGCCTCGTTTCCGTCCTCGATCAACACAGGCCGGAACAAAAGTTCAAAGAACTGGCGCGGATCGGGGTCGGATCTGGCATAGGCGCAGATGTTGCGCCAATCGACATCCTTCATATCACCGCAGGTATTCAGAAACGCGCGCAGGGCGGCGGCGTGATCGTCGGTTTCCCACCCCTCAAGCTGGTCGAACGACAGGATCGAATAGGACACATCTGTCGCAGAAGCGGGCGGCGCCATCAGGCCCGCCCACAGCAATGCACCCGCACAGGCACGTTTTAACCGTCTGTAGAAACGAGCAGCCAATTTGGATCATCCGAGCCCATGACACGGGCAAACACCCATGTGTCTTTTTGACGATTGACCTCTGTCGTGCTGCCTTCGACGATTTCACCATCGCGGTCTTTCACGACCGACGTCAGCTCGGCCACGAAACGGATCGTCAGCTCTGCCTCGTTGGTGGTCTTGTCCATCGTGGCGTTCTCAAGCTCCATCTCGCGGATGCCGATAAAGTGGCTTTCCACGGTCAGGCCCTGATCTTCGCGCGCGGCGACGCCTTCGACAAAGCTTTCGTAGATGTCTTCCGAAAGGAAGGGTTTGATCTCGTCCAGATTACCGTGTTCGTAGCCCATCACGATCATCTCGTAGGCGCCGCGGGCGCCGCCCAGAAAGTCGCTGACCCCAAAGGACGGCTCGACACGCTTCATTTCGGCGAGTGCGAGCGCGGTATCGGACCCTTCGGGCGCGTGATCGGTGATATCCAGATCAGGGCCACCTTCGATGACTTCGAACGCGGGGCCGCTGGGGCGTTCGGGTTTCTCGCTGACCTCGGCCGGTTTTTCAAAACCGGTGCGTGTGCCAAGCACATTCTTGAGCCGCAGGATCAGGAACACGGCAATAGCGGCCAGTACCAGAAGCTGTATCATGGGCGAATTCATAGGTACCTCGTGCTGAGAAACATGGAAACGTCGGTCTAGTGCCCCTATGTAGGGTGTGAACCGGGCCAAGTCCACTCTGGCCCATAGGAAAGGACGCATGCCATGTGGCTGTTTTTGGCTTTTATTGCCGTACCGTTGATAGAAATAACGTTGTTCATTCAGGTGGGTGGGGCAATTGGCCTCGGCTGGACGCTGGCGATTGTTGTTTCTACCGCAATCATCGGCACCTATCTGATGCGCGCTCAGGGTGCGCTGGCGCTTGGCCAGATCAAATCGTCCCTGTCCGAAGTCCGTGATCCGACCGAACCGCTGGTGCATGGCGCGATGATCCTGTTTGCCGGCGCGTTGCTGCTGACACCGGGGTTTTTCACCGATGCCCTGGGCTTTGCCCTGCTGATCCCCGGCGTGCGTACCGCTGCGTTCAAAGCCGCACGCAGCAAGGTCAACGTGAGCAGCGTCCATATGGGCGGCACCGCAGGGCCACGACGCCCGCAACCCCATCGTCCGATGCAGGGGGATGTGATCGATGGCGAATACCACGAGCTGTCGGAACAGGACCGCGGGCCCAAACGCCCCTCTGGCTGGACCGATCATTGACGACGGGGCATTGACTGCGAGCCACTGACTTCAGGCCATTTGATGCGGGCCATTGAGCGCGGCAAGGCGATCTGATAAGCCCGACTAAATGAGTTTATTGTCTTAAGGAGCCTTTAAATGGCTGAAGAAGAAGCAACACAACCGACCCAGGCCGCACAGCCGCAGATGCGCATTCTGGGTCAGTTCATCCGTGATATGTCCTTTGAAAACATCATGGCGCAAAAAGGCGCGCCGACAGATGTACAGCCCGACGTTCAGGTTCAGGTCAATCTGGATGCGAAAAAGCGGTCGGCCGAGAACCAGTATGAATCCGCGATCAAGCTTCAGGTCACGTCAAAAGCCAAAGGCGGCGACGCGACGCTGTTCCTGCTGGAAATCGACTATGTCGGTATCTTCCACGTTGAAAACGTGCCCGAAGACCAGATGCACCCATTCCTGCTGATTGAATGCCCGCGCATGATCTTCCCGTTCCTGCGCCGCGTTGTCAGCGATGTGACCCGCGACGGTGGCTTCCCGCCGCTGAACCTAGAAAACATCGACTTTGTTGCGCTGTATCGCAACGAGATCGCGCGCCGTCAGGCCGAGAATACGCAAAAAGCGGACGCCTAAAGCGTCTTCCACACAGCGCTGTCGCCCAGTTTATCGACAAATTCGGTATGGGCGGCGGCCTCTTGCGGGGTAATCCGCGAGGGCAGGGGCGTCGGGCGCGGTTTTGGCGTCCAATCGGGGGTGGTGTCGCCCTCTTTCTTTTCCGGTTTGGTCGACAGGCCAAAGTCCGGTTGCCGCCCGCCGATCAGCTCTAGATAGACATCCGCCAGAATTTCACTGTCAAGCAAAGCACCGTGAAGCGTCCGCGACGTGTTGTCGATGCCAAAGCGGCGGCACAGCGCATCCAGCGATGCGGGCGAGCCCGGAAAGCGTTTGCGCGCGATGGCCAGCGTATCAAGCGCCTGTTCCCACGGGATCTGGGGCAGCCCCATCCATTTCAATTCCGCGTTCAGAAACTTGATATCGAAGGCGGCGTTGTGGATCACCAGCTTTGAATCACCGATGAAATCCAGAAAATCCTGCCCGATCTGCGCAAACTTGGGTTTGTCGCGCAAAAACTCGTCGCCCAGCCCGTGCACCTCGAAGGCTTCGGCGGGCATGCTGCGTTCGGGGTTGATATATTGGTGATAGGTATTGCCGGTCGCCACGTGACCCATCAGTTCAACCGCCCCGATTTCAACGATCCTATCGCCGCTTTCAGGGTCGAATCCGGTGGTTTCCGTATCCAGTACGATTTCACGCATGGGACAGCTTTCCTTTGATATCCTCGATGACAGCCTCCACCTGCGCGCGGGCGTGGGGCAGGGTGTCTGTTTCAATCACATAATCGGCCAAAGCGCATTTTTCATCGTTTGGCATCTGTTTGGCGCGGATGTTTTCGAACTGTTCCAGCGTCATCGTCCCGCGCGCCATCACGCGCTTTTGCTGGATGTCGGCCGAGACCGTGACACAGGCCACCGCGTCCATGCGTTTGTCACCACCGGTTTCAAAAATCAACGGGATGTCGAGCACGACGATCTTGGCCTTTGTTTCCGCCAGAAACGCCGCGCGATCTTCGCCGACCAGCGGATGCACGATGCTTTCGATCGTTTTCAATACGGTGGGGTCCGCATCGATCAGGCTTTTGAGCGCGGGCCGCGACACTTCGCCCGCAACGACCGCATCAGGTAGCGTTTCCTGAAAGGCCGCGACGGCGGCCCCCCCCTTGGCATAGAGCCGATGCACGGCGGCGTCTGCGTCCCAGACGGCGCAGCCAAGATCAGCGAACATTTGTGCGGTGGTCGATTTCCCCATACCGATCGACCCGGTCAGACCCAGAAGAAACATCAGCGCAACGCCGCCAGACGTGTTTCATGGTCCACCGTCGGCCGCGCGCCAAACCACCGTTCGAACCCCGGCACCGCCTGATGCAAAAGCATGCCTAAACCGTCAACAGTGACGCATCCTGCCGCCTCTGCGGTTGCCAGAAGCGTGGTTTTCAACGGCGCATAGACCAGATCTGTAACCACGGTATCGGCGCGCAGCCCATCAAGCGGCACGCGCAGCTCGGGTTTTCCGATCATCCCCAGCGACGTCGTGTTCACCACGAGGCCGGCATGGCTGACCATCGTCCCCGCCTGCGACCAGTCATAGACCGTCACACGGTTGCCAAAGACCGACCGCAACCGTTCGGCCCGCACACGGGTGCGATTGGCGAGCAGGATCTCGGGCACGCCGGCGTCCAGTAGCGAAGAGATCACGGCCCGCGCGGCGCCACCGGCACCAAAGACGCAGGCGGGGCCATTACCCGGCACCCAATCCGGCGCGCCTGCCTTGAGATTTTCAATAAACCCGTAACCGTCCGTATTATCGCCCTGAATTTTACCGTCTGCGCGGAAGGTGATCGTATTCACGGCCCCAATCATCGCGGCGCGGTCTGTGATGATATCTGCGATCTCGATCACCGCTTCTTTATGGGGGATCGTGACATTGGCCCCGATGAACCCCATTTTCGGCATCGCCTCAAGCACTTGGCGGAGGTCTTCGGGTTCGACGTGTAGCGGGATATAGGCCCCCTGCAGGCCAAGCGTTTTCAGCCAATGGCCATGGATCTGCGGGGATTTTGAATGGGCAATCGGCGACCCGATCACACCTGCTAACGGTATTTTAGCCAAGCTCATGCGGATAGATCCCCCCGTAGCGTCAGATAATTCAACAGTTCAAGCAGGGGTAACCCTAGGACATTAAAGTAATCGCCTACAATGCCGCTGAACAGCCTGACGCCTTCCTCTTCCAGCTTATACGCGCCGACCGCATGTTGGATACTATCCCAGTTCCGCGCGACATACTCCTCTATATAGCTGTCGGACGCGTCGCGCATGCGCAGCCGCACCTGACCCACGTGACGCCAGATCGGTTTGCCATCCTCGACGATCACGGCGGCGGATAGCAAGCTATGGCGATCGCCGCGCAGGGATTTCAGCTGGGCAATCGCCTCGTCTGGCGTGGCGGGTTTTGACAGCAGCGTTCCGCGATGGTCGAGCACCTGATCACAGCCCATCACCAAGGCGCCCGGGGTCTTGTCGCTGACTTTGCGGGCTTTCATCTCGGCCAATGTATCGGCGATGTCGCGAGGGGGTGCCTGCTCTGCCAGCAGGGCCATCTTAATCATTTGTTCATCTATTCGCGCCACGCTCACCTCATGGGGGACGCAGGCCTGTTGCAGCAGTTGTGACCGGATCGACGACCCGGAGGCGAGGATGAAACGTTGGGGCATGGGGATAAACCTGTGTGCGACGCTAGGAAGTTCTTAGGGATTTTTCCCCCGAATGGCGAGAGTGCGCGAAAGCGTCGGGAAAACCCCTGCCTGCCAGCGGGAAATTCCAGTTTTATACGGGGCGGCATAAGGATAAAACGCAAACCCCCTGAACGGAGTTAATCCCAAGCTTATCCACAAAGCTACACAGTTTATCCCCTGAAATTTTTTTATTTAAGTATTTGAAAAAGGGTGAATTTATCCGCGCGGCGCCGAGTTATCATCGATACGGGATTCACAACATGCACAGGTGGATAAATCGAGGTACAAAACAGTAATCCACAGAAAATGATCCCCCTACTTACATCATCATCTTTCTTCTTTTCTTATTTATATTAGTAAGAAGGCACCAACCGGAGTGTGACATGACCGACTTGCTTGCCATCGCCTATCCTTGGGTAAAATCGCTTCATATCATCTCGGTCATTTCGTGGATGGCGGCGCTGTTCTATCTGCCGCGGCTTCTCGTGCATCATACAGAGCAGGTGGGCCAAAGCGGCAAGACCCACGATCTTTTCAAGATGATGGAGTTCAAGCTTGCCACCGTGATCATGCGCCCGGCGATGATCGGCACCTGGATTTTCGGGCTCGCGCTGGTGTTCACACCGGGCATCGTCGACTGGGCCGCTGTGTGGCCCTGGACGAAGGGGGCAAGCGTATTTGCGATGACAGGGTTCCACGGGTGGCTTGTCGGGCGTGTGAAGGCCTTTGCAGCGGGGGAGAACCGGCTGAGCGGTAAACGTTACCGGATCATGAACGAGGTCCCGACGCTGCTGATGATCATCATTGTAGTCTCGGTCGTCGTGAAATTCTAAGCTGATTGACGAAACCCGCCATTCTGAGTATGTGTTTCCTGCACCCCGTCCGGGGACCGTATACATCTGCCCATTTTTATGACACGACCCGCCCGCATTCCGGGATCGGAACAGGATATTTTCATGACAACTGAAACACTTAACCTTGCCGATCTAAAGGCGCAGACGCCCAAGAATCTTCTGGCGATGGCCGAAGAGCTTGAGATCGAAAACGCATCGACCATGCGTAAAGGCGAAATGATGTTCCAGATCCTGCGCGAACGTGCGGATGAAGGCTGGGAAATCTCGGGCGATGGTGTGCTGGAAGTGTTGCAGGACGGGTTTGGCTTCCTGCGGTCGCCCGAAGCGAACTATCTGCCGGGCCCCGACGACATTTACGTCTCGCCCGAGATGATCCGCCAGCACTCGCTGCGCACCGGCGACACAATCGAAGGTCTGATCAAGGCGCCAGATGATGCGGAGCGGTATTTCGCGCTGACAGATGTCACCAAGATCAACTTTGAAGAGCCGGAAAAAGCGCGCCACAAGGTGGCCTTTGAAAACCTGACGCCGCTTTACCCCGATGAACGTCTGACGATGGAAGTCGATGATCCGACGATCAAGGACCGGTCGTCGCGTATCATCGATCTGGTATCGCCCATCGGTAAGGGACAGCGCTGCTTGATCGTGGCGCCGCCACGGACCGGTAAAACGGTTCTGCTGCAAAACATCGCGAATTCGATCGAACAGAACCACCCCGAGTGCTACTTGATCGTTCTGCTGATTGACGAACGCCCCGAAGAAGTCACTGATATGCAGCGTAGTGTCAAAGGGGAGGTTGTTTCTTCGACCTTCGACGAGCCTGCAACGCGCCACGTGGCCGTGTCGGAAATGGTCATCGAAAAGGCGAAACGTCTGGTCGAGCATAAGCGCGACGTTGTGATCTTGCTGGATTCGATCACCCGTCTGGGCCGTGCGTTCAACACTGTTGTGCCGTCGTCGGGTAAGGTTCTGACCGGTGGTGTTGATGCCAACGCGCTGCAACGCCCCAAACGTTTCTTCGGCGCCGCGCGGAACATCGAAGAGGGTGGGTCGCTGACCATTATCGCCACCGCGCTGATCGACACCGGCAGCCGCATGGACGAGGTGATCTTTGAAGAATTCAAAGGGACTGGTAACTCTGAAATCGTGCTGGATCGCAAGATTGCGGACAAGCGGGTCTTCCCTGCGATTGATATTCTCAAGTCCGGTACGCGGAAAGAGGATCTGCTGGTCGACAAAAACGATCTGCAAAAGACCTTTGTATTGCGTCGCATTCTGAACCCGATGGGCACGACGGATGCGATTGAATTCCTGATCGGGAAGTTGAAGCAAACCAAGACGAACTCCGATTTCTTCGACTCAATGAATAGCTAAATATTCACTTAAATCAGTGGGTTAACTGATATGGATACGATATTCGCCCAAGCCACAGCGCAGGGGCGGGCCGGTGTTTGCGTCATTCGTATCTCGGGCCCGCAGGCGTTTTTTATCGCTGAAACCATCGCGCAGCCATTGCCCGCCCCGCGGCTGGCCGCCGTGCGGGCAATTAGTGACGCCGATGGGCAGGTCATTGATCGTGCCCTTGTCCTGACTTTCGAAGGCCCGAACAGCTTTACCGGCGAAGATACGGTCGAGCTTCATTTGCATGGCAGCATCGCGGTGGTGCGTGCGGTGCTGTCGCTGCTCTCTGGTTTTAACGGCACGCGCCTTGCCGAGCCGGGCGAATTTACCCGCCGTGCGATGGAGAATGGCAAGCTGGATCTCACGCAGGTTGAAGGCTTGGGTGACCTCATCGAGGCAGAGACCGAAGCCCAGCGAAAACAAGCATTGCGCGTTTTGTCCGGGCACTTGGGTCAAAAGGTCGATATCTGGCGCGAAAAACTGATCCGAGCGGCCGCTCTGCTTGAGGTGACCATCGATTTCGCGGATGAAGACGTTCCCGTCGACGTCTCGCCCGAGGTTACGGAACTGCTGAATGCGGTGAACGCCGATATTCTGGCTGAAATCGCCGGTACCCATACGGCCGAACGTATCCGAACGGGTTTTGAGGTCGCGATCATCGGCCGACCCAATGCCGGGAAATCGACTTTGTTGAACGCATTGGCGGGGCGCGATGCAGCGATCACCTCTGCCGTGGCGGGTACGACGCGCGACGTGATCGAGGTCCGGATGGACCTTGGTGGCCTGCCGGTGACCTTGCTGGATACGGCAGGCTTGCGCGAGGGGGCGGACGAGGTCGAATCCATCGGGATCGACCGCGCGAAAACCCGCGGCGAGCAAGCTGACCTGCGCGTGTTTTTGAGTGAAGAGGGTGAGGATCTGCCTGTTGCCGCAGTTGCGGATGATATCGTCCTGCGACCAAAGGCTGACTTACGCGATAGCGCGGACGACGCTATATCTGGTGTGACAGGGCAGGGCGTACCGCAGCTGATAGAAAGAATACAGGCCATCCTTGGCGCGCGAAGTCTGAATGCCGGCCTTGCGACGCACGAACGTCACCGCGTTGCATTGCAGAAATCAGCCGAGGGATTAGCCGCTGCGATGTTGGTTCTGGATCACGGGCCCGATCAATATGATATAGCATCAGAAGAACTGCGCCATTCGATTCGCGCACTTGAGGCGCTGGTAGGCCGAATTGACGTTGAGAACCTGCTGGATGTAATCTTTTCGAGCTTTTGCTTGGGAAAATAGATGGAGTGTTTCACGTGAAACATTTTGACGTGATAGTTATCGGTGGCGGCCATGCCGGAGCCGAAGCGGCCCACGCATCCGCGCGTATGGGCGCGAATACTGCTTTGATCACGATGTCGCGCGATGGGATCGGGGTGATGTCCTGCAATCCGGCTATCGGTGGGCTGGGTAAGGGGCATTTGGTGCGCGAGATTGACGCGCTGGATGGCGTTATGGGGCGTGTCGCGGATAAAGCCGGCATCCAGTTCCGTCTTTTGAACCGCCGCAAGGGGCCCGCTGTTCAAGGACCGCGGGCGCAAGCGGACCGTGCGATCTATCGGAAAGAAATGCTGGCCGAGACCGAACGTCAGAAAAATCTGACCATCGTAGAGGGGGAGGTGACCGACTTCATTCTCGACAATGGCAAGGTTTCTGGTGCCGTTCTTGCCGATGGTGAACAGATCGCAGCGGCTGCGGTTGTTTTGACCACGGGTACTTTCTTGCGCGGGGTCATCCATATTGGAGATGTGTCGCGCTCCGGCGGTCGGATGGGCGATAAAGCCTCCGTCGACCTGGCAAACCGCATTGATTCGTTCAACTTGCCACTCGGACGATTGAAAACGGGGACGCCGCCGCGCTTGGACGGACGGACGATTGACTGGGAGAAGCTGGAATCGCAACCCGGGGATGATGAGCCTGTCTTGTTCTCTTTCTTGTCAGAGACGACGTCGGCCCCGCAAATCTCCTGCGGCATTACGCATACCAATGAAGAAACACATCAAATTATTCGCGATAACCTGTCGCGCTCCGCGATGTACGGGGGGCATATCGACGGGGTAGGGCCCCGATACTGCCCATCGATCGAAGATAAAGTTGTCCGCTTCGCTGACAAAACCTCGCACCAAGTTTTCCTGGAGCCTGAGGGTGCCGATGACCACACCATCTACCCCAATGGTATTTCGACCTCGCTGCCTGAGGATGTTCAGCTTGCCTATGTGCGGTCGATGGTTGGGTTGGAAAATGTAGAAATCATCCAGCCCGGTTATGCGATTGAATATGACTATGTCGACCCCCGGGCCCTTGATCTGGCCCTTTCCGTGAGGACTGTGGCTGGCCTATATCTCGCTGGTCAGATCAACGGGACCACCGGCTATGAAGAAGCTGCAGCACAAGGTTTGGTTGCCGGATTGAACGCGGCACTTGCAGCACAGGGTAAAGAGCCGGTGACGTTCAGCCGCGCCGATAGCTATATTGGCGTGATGATTGATGACCTGACCACCCGGGGTGTGACAGAGCCCTATCGCATGTTCACCTCTCGCGCCGAATTCCGGTTGTCGCTTCGTGCTGATAACGCTGACCAGCGCCTCACGCCATTGGCGATTGCCTTGGGCTGCGTATCGCAAGAACGGATTGCGCATTTTAACGCCAAAATGGCCAAGATCGACGCGGCGATGGCAGAACTCACGAAAACGCCCTATGCATCAAAGGCGATCGAGGCGGCAGGGATCAAGGTCAGCCAAGACGGAACGAAGCGGACCGGTTTCCAACTGTTGGCATTTCCGGATGTGACATTCGAGCAGATCGTTTTGATTAATCCAGCGCTTGAAACGGTAGAACCCGAAATTCGCCGTCAGGTCGAGCGGGATGCGCTATATGCAAACTATATCGCGCGTCAGCAACGGGATATCGACCTCCTCCAGAAGGACGAGGCGCATGTTATTCCCGCGAATTTTGATTATGAAGCCATCGACGGGCTGTCAAATGAGCTTACCTCGAAGCTTTCGCTGACACGCCCGACCAACCTCGCACAGGCGGCCCGAATTGACGGTATGACGCCCTCGGCCTTGACGCTGCTTCTGTCTCATCTCAAGCGCGGCAGCCAGAAGAAGTCTGCATGATGAGCACCTTTGAAGAGGATGTTTCACGTGAAACATTGGAGAAGCTTCAGCATTTCTCGCAATTGGTCGAGAAATGGACCGCGAAGATTAATCTGATTTCCAAGCCGAGCGTCCCCGAGATGTGGGAGCGTCACATTTTGGATTCTCTACAAGTCTATACCCACGCGCCCAATGCGGGCCATTGGGTAGATCTTGGAAGCGGTGGCGGTTTTCCGGCAATTGTCGTAGCGCTGATGTCGCAGCAAGACGAGCGTGCGACGAAATTTACCTTGGTCGAAAGCGACCAGCGTAAATGCGCGTTCCTGAGAACAGCCATTCGGGAGCTTGAGCTGAACGCAACAGTGGCGAACGCGCGGATTGAAGCGATTGAGCCCTTGGAAGCAGACGTTCTAAGCGCGCGGGCGCTGTCCGACTTGACTGCTTTGCTCGGCTTTGCAGATCGCCATCTGTTACCCTCCGGCACTGCGCTTTTCCCGAAGGGGGAGAACTGGCGCGCAGAGGATGCCGCAGCGAAAGAGACGTGGGCATATACCTGCGACGCGATCCAAAGCCAGACGAACCCATCCGCCGCAATTCTTAAGATCAAGGAAATCAAACATGTCTGATCTGTCTCGACCTTCGGGGCCCAAAATTATTGCGATAGCGAACCAGAAGGGTGGGGTGGGCAAAACCACGACGACGATCAACCTCGCGGCGGCTCTGGTTGAGCAGAAGCAGCGCGTTTTGGTGATTGACCTTGATCCGCAGGGCAACGCGTCAACTGGTCTGGGTATTGAACTGGATGATCGGGAATTTACAACCTACGAGCTTTTGCTTGAGGATATCGACCTTGATCAAGTGATTATGACGACCGAGACAGAGGGCCTGCATATCGTTGCCGCCACTGTCGATCTCAGTTCCGCAGATATGGAATTGATCGCCAATGAGAAACGTAGTTTTCTTCTTCACGACGCCCTGCGGCAGACGCAGATGGACAGCTACGCCTTCGACTACATTCTGATTGATTGCCCGCCATCGCTGAACTTGCTGACAGTGAACGCGATGATTGCGGCGCATTCTGTGCTTGTCCCGCTACAAAGCGAGTTTTTCGCGCTTGAAGGATTGTCGCAGTTGATGCTGACCATCCGCGAAGTGCGCCAGAGCGGGAACAAGGATCTGCGGATCGAAGGAATTTTGCTGACGATGTATGATCAGCGGAACAACCTGTCGCAACAGGTTGAGCAGGACGCCCGAAGCAATTTGGGCGAACTGGTATATAGGACCGTTATTCCGCGCAACGTACGGGTCAGTGAGGCACCCAGTTACGCGATGCCGGTTCTAAGTTACGATAGCGGGTCGAAAGGTGCCAAAGCGTACCGCGATCTGGCGAAAGAAGTACTGGCAAATAGTGCCGTATAAATAAGGGGTCAGGCAATGGCAGATAAAGACAAACGGCGCGGCTTGGGTCGAGGATTGTCGGCTTTGATGGCGGACGTAGCGGAGACACAAACGGTGGCATCAGAAGGCGCGGCGGAACAGTATGTTCCTATTGAAAAGATTTCTCCCAATCCGGAGCAGCCGCGCAAGCGGTTTGATCCGCAGGACTTGGATGATCTTGCAAGCTCTATCCGCGAAAAGGGCGTTATCCAGCCGCTGATCGTACGCCGCCGTGATGATGGGACGTTCGAGATTGTCGCGGGTGAACGCCGTTGGCGCGCGTCGCAGATGGCACAGCTGCATGAACTTCCGATCATCGTGCGCGAGTTCACCGATGTCGAAGTTCTCGAAGTTGCGATTATCGAAAACATCCAACGGGCGGACCTCAATTCAATCGAGGAAGCGGCGGGCTATCGTCAGCTGATGGACCGTTTTGGCCACACGCAAGAGAAGATGGCCGAAGCCTTGGGTAAAAGCCGCAGTCATATCGCGAACTTGCTGCGCTTGCTGAACTTGCCCGAAAATGTTCTGGAAATGGTGCGTCAGGGGGACCTGACAGCGGGTCACGCCCGGACCTTGGTGCCGTCGAAGAACCCTGAAAAGCTGGCCAAACAGATTATCGCCGGTGGCTTGTCGGTGCGCGCGGCCGAGGCGCTGATCAAGAAAGAGCAGCAAGCCGAGAATGAAGGTCCAAACAAGCGGGCGGCCAAATCCTCGAGCGAAAAAGACGCGGATACCCGCGCGCTTGAAGGGGATCTGTCAGCGAACCTCGGTTTGAAGGTAACCCTGAACCACAAGCCGGGGCAGGAGGCGGGCCAGATGGTGCTGCACTACACAACGATGGACGAGCTGGACGAGCTTTGCCAACGTCTGTCGGCCTCTTAATCCGACAAAAGCTCGGCCAGGATCGCGTTTAGCACCATAAAGCCCTGATCCGTCACATAAAGCTGGTCTTTATCCCTAGAAATCATCCCGATGTCCTGCATCTGGGTGATTTTTTTTGTCGAAAGCGGTGCGCCGGAAAGCGCCTCGTACCGGCGCAGGTCCACGCCTTCTTTCAGACGAAGCCCCATCATCAGAAACTCGCTCCCCTGATCTTCGGTCGTCAAAAGCTCGCGGGGCTTTTCGGTGGCGCCGCTGGCAGCAGCGTCAAGCCAGCGTTTGGGGTTGCTAAAACATTCGGTCGCAAAGCGATTGCCATTTTGGGTCAGGCGTCCGTGGGCCCCCGGACCGATGCCAAGATAATCACCATAGCGCCAGTAGATCAGATTGTGCCGCGACTGCGCCCCGTCGCGGGCGTGGTTCGATACCTCGTAAGAGGGCATCGCCATCTCGCCGCAAATATCCTGAGTGGCCGCATACATATCGGCACCAAGATCATCGCTGGGCAGTCCGCGTAGTTTTCCCACCGCATAACGATCGCCAAATGCGGTGCCTTGTTCGATGGTCAGTTGATACAGCGACATATGGTCTATCGCTAGCGTTAGGGCCTGTTTCAGCTCGGTCTGCCAGTCGGGCAAGCTCTGGTTCTGGCGGCCATAGATCAGATCAAAGCTGACGCGTTCAAAGGTGTTGCGGGCGATGTCAAAAGCGGCAAGCCCTTCGCCAACCGTATGGATGCGGCCCAGACGTTTCAGGTCCGCGTCATTCAAGGCCTGTATCCCCATTGAAATACGGTTGACGCCCGCCTGTCGGAAGGCCGCAAAACGGTCGGCTTCAACCGAACCGGGGTTCGCCTCGAGCGTGATTTCCAAATCATTGGCCGTGGGCCACAGTCGACGGATCGCGGCGATGACATCAGCGACGACATCGGGGTCCATCAGACTGGGGGTGCCACCGCCGAAAAAGACGGCGTTCAAGACGCGTCCTTGGGTTTCGGCGGCGCCGCGTTCAAGCTCTGCCAGATAGGCATCGCGCCAGGCCCGTTGGTCGATTGTGCGACTAACATGGCTGTTAAAGTCACAATAGGGGCACTTCGCCTCGCAAAACGGCCAATGGATATAAAGGCCAAAGCCCCCCTGGCGCCAATCCTCAGTCAAAGCAGGCAGAGATCAGTTTGGCGAAAGCGTCCGCACGGTGGCTGATTGCGTTCTTGGCGACGGCGGACATTTCGCCAAAGGTCTGCTCGTGCCCGTCGGGTTGGAACATCGGGTCATAGCCGTGACCGATGTCGCCGCGGATCGGCCAGACAAGCGTGCCGTTCACGCGGCCTTCGAAAACCTCTTCATGTCCGTCGGGCCAGACCAATACCAATGTCGCGCAGAACCGCGCGCGGCGCGGGTGGGGGGCGTTTGCCTCTTCCAGCAACCTGTAGGTCTTGGTCATTGCCATGACGAAATCGCGGCCGTTGGGCGTTTCGGACCAATCGGCGGTATAGACGCCGGGGGCATTGTCCAGCGCTTCGACCTCGATCCCGGAGTCATCTGCCAGCGCGGGAAGGCCCGTCGCCGCGACCGCCGCACGTGCTTTGATGCGGGCGTTGCCGATGAAAGTGTTTTCGGTTTCCTCCGGCTCGCCTAGATTCATCTCGGCGGCACCTTTGACGGCGACGCCGAAGGGGGCGAAAAGCTCGGTCATTTCCTGCAGCTTGCCAGCGTTGTGGGTGGCGACCAGGATCTGGTCGCCGGTGAATTTACGGGTCATGCGGTGGCTGCCTTCTGCTTCTCGACCAGCTCTGCCACGCCCTTTTCGGCGAGGTCCATCAGCTGGTTCATCTGGTCGCGCGAATAGGTGGAGCCTTCGGCGCTCATCTGGATCTCGATCAATTTGCCGGTGCCGGTCATAATAAAGTTACCGTCCACGCCTGCTTCGGAATCCTCGGGGTAATCGAGGTCAAGCACGGGCTGGCCCGCATAGATGCCGCAGCTGATCGCGGCGACCGGATCGACCAGCGGGTCGCTGACCACGTCGCCCGCCTTCATCAGCTTGTTCACCGCCAGTTTCAACGCGACCCAACCCCCCGTGATAGAGGCACAACGCGTGCCGCCGTCGGCCTGCAGCACGTCGCAGTCGATGGTGATCTGACGTTCGCCCAGGGCGCTACGATCCACGCCGGCGCGCAGGGCGCGACCGATAAGGCGTTGAATTTCAACGGTACGCCCCCCTTGTTTGCCCATTGCCGCCTCGCGGCGCATACGGGTGTTGGTGGCACGGGGCAGCATGCCGTATTCCGCCGTGACCCAGCCCAGACCGGAGCCTTTGATGAAGGGCGGCACGCGGTCCTCGATCGTGGCGGTACACAGCACATGGGTGTCGCCCATCTTGATCAGGGCCGATCCTTCGGCGTGTTTGGTGAATCCCGTTTCAATCGATACGGCACGCAGTTCGTCAAGTTTCCGACCAGAGGGGCGCATAGCTATTTCCTTTTCCATTTGCCATTGGGGATAACTCTGCGTTGCGGCGCGATGCAACCCCGATTGACGTTTGCCCCCTGTCGCACATACTTCTCCCACTATGGACAAAACACCGACAGTTTTAGACGAGATGAACGACCGCTCGCGCGAGGTGTTCCGCCGCGTGGTCGAAGGCTATCTGGCGAATGGCGATCCCGTGGGGTCGCGCACGCTGACCCGGGATTTCAGCGAAAAGGTCAGCGCGGCGACGATCCGTAATGTGATGCAGGATCTTGAATATATGGGCCTGCTCGGCAGCCCCCATGTCAGCGCGGGTCGTATCCCGACGCAGATGGGCCTGCGCATGTTCGTCGACGGCATGATCGAGATCGGCGATCCAACCGAGACGGACCGTGAAAAGATCGACGCGACCGTTGGCAGCAACAACGCCGATGTCAGCGGCATTCTTGATCGGGTGGGGTCGGCGCTGTCCGGCGTGACCCAGGGTGCCTCGCTTGTGCTGACGCCCAAACACGAGGCGCCGATCAAGCATATCGAATTTGTTTCACTGTCTCACGATAGAGCGCTGGTCGTTCTGGTCTTTTCCGACGGTCACGTGGAGAACCGGTTGTTCACACCGCCGCCGGGCCAGACCCCCAGCAGCATGCGTGAAGCCGCGAATTTCCTGAATGCGCTGGTCGAGGGGAAAACCATCTCGGAATTGCAGCGCACCATCGCGCATGAGATCAGCCAGCGGCGCCAACAGATCGACGTTCTGGCGCAGCAGCTTGTCGAAAGCGGTCTAGCGCTGTGGCAGGGCGAAGGGGAATCCCCCGAGCGGTTGATCGTGCGCGGACGGTCGAATCTGATCAACACCGAAGGCGAGGCCGAGAACGTCGAATTGATCCGCCAGCTGTTTGACGACCTTGAACGCAAGCGGGACATCGCGGAATTCCTCGAATTGGCCGACGCGGGCGACGGTGTGCGCATTTTTATTGGTTCTGAGAATAAACTTTTTTCACTTTCGGGTTCCTCTCTGGTCGTTTCCCCTTATATGAACGCTGATCGTAAGGTGATCGGGGCAGTCGGTGTGATCGGCCCCACGCGCCTTAATTATGGACGTATCGTGCCGATTGTGAATTACACGGCGCAGCTGGTTGGAAAGCTGATTTCGAACCGCAGCTAGAGGTGAATTATGGCAGAGCCGAAAGAGAACGAATTTCTGGATGATATCGATGACGCAGAGGCCGAAGCCTATGCCGACGAGATGTCCGAGATTGACGACGAAGCGCTGGAACTGGACGAATTGCGTGCCGAGCGTGACCAGCTGAAAGACCGTTTCATGCGGGCCCTGGCCGACGCAGAGAACGCGCGCAAACGGTCTGACAAGGACCGTCGCGAGGCGGAAAACTATGGCGGGTCGAAACTGGCGCGCGACATGCTGCCGGTCTACGACAATATGAAACGCGCCCTGGAAGCCGCTACAGAAGAGCAGCGCACCATTTCCGGCCCATTGCTGGAAGGGATCGAACTGACGATGCGCGAGTTGCTGAGCGTGTTCAAGAAGCACGGCATCGAAGTCATCTCGCCAGCAGTGGGTGACAAGTTCGATCCGCAGCATCATCAGGCGATGTTCGAGGCGCCCGTGCCAGATACCAAAGCAGGCGATATCATCCAGGTCGCCGCCGAAGGTTTCATGTTGCACGACCGTCTGCTGCGTCCGGCGCAGGTCGGCGTTTCCTCTACCCCCGCAGGGTAAACGCTCGGGATAGAGCGGCCCTTCGGGGAGGATTTAACACCATTTGGAAGCGAGGGAGGCGGTCAGTTTTTGGCCGCCTCTTTCAATTTATAGAGCAGGTCGAGCGCTTCACGTGGAGAGAGCTCGTCGGGGATAATCTCGGCCAGCGTTTCTTCGAGCTTGGAGCTTTGTTTGGGTTGGGGCGCAGGTGCCGGTGCCACGGCAAACAGGGGCAGGTCGTCGATCAGGGTTTTCTGCGTCGCGCCGCCTTCGCGTTCGCCCTTTTCCAACGCTTCAAGCACGACGCGTGCGCGCGCGATGACGGAAGGCGGCAGGCCGGCCAATTGCGCGACCTGCACACCGTAGGACCGATCGGCGGCGCCTTTGCGGACCTCGTGCAGGAAGATCACCTCTCCGTCCCATTCCTTGACCGCGACGGTGGCGTTATCGACCCCGCCCAGCTTGTTCGAAAGCGCGGTCATTTCATGGTAGTGTGTGGCGAACAATGCGCGAGAGCGGTTGATATCGTGCAGATGTTCCAGCGTGGCCCAGGCGATGGACAAGCCGTCATAGGTCGCCGTGCCGCGCCCGATTTCATCCAGGATCACAAGCGCACGGTCATCCGCCTGATTGAGGATTGCGGCGGTTTCGACCATTTCGACCATAAACGTGGAACGGCCCCGTGCCAGATCGTCAGAGGCGCCGACCCGGCTGAAAATCTGGCTGATCAGGCCGATGTGCGCGCTGGCGGCAGGCACGTAGCTGCCCATTTGCGCCATCAGGGCGATGATCGCATTCTGCCGCAGGAAGGTCGATTTACCCGCCATGTTAGGGCCGGTCAGCAGCCAGATATTCGCGTTGTCGCCATCGGCCGACAGGGTGCAATCATTGGCGATAAAGGGGCTGCCGGATTGCTGGGCCAAGGCGCGTTCCACGACCGGATGGCGGCCCCCCTGAATGTCGAAGGCACGTGAATTATCGACGCGGGGTTTCACCCAGTTCTCGGACTGCGCCAGATCGGCCAGACCGGTGGCCAGATCAATCTCGGCCAATCCAGCCGAGGCGACACCGATCGGGCCGGAGTGATCCAGAATCGCGCGTTTCAACGTTTCATAGAGCCGCTTTTCAATCTCCAGCGCGTGGTTGCCCGCGTTGAGGATCTTTGTCTCCATCTCGGACAGGTCCACGGTTGTGAAACGGACCTGATTGGCGGTGGTCTGACGGTGGATAAAGGTATCGGACAGCGGCGCCGACAGCATTTTCTCGGCGTGGGTCGCTGTGACTTCGGCGAAATACCCAAGCACGTTGTTGTGTTTGATCTTCAACGTCGAGATACCGGTGAGCGTGATGAAATCCTGCTGCATCTGGGCAATGACGCTGCGGCCTTCGTCCCGCAGGGTGCGCACCTCGTCCAGCTCGGCGTCATACCCCGGCGCGATAAAGCCGCCGTCGCGGGCCAGCAGGGATGGTTCGGCGATCAGCGCATCGTCGAGCAGATCAATCAGGCTGTCATGGCCGGTAAGCCCTTTGGCAGCCTGGGCCAGCAGATCGGGCAGGGCGGCGGTTTGCATCTTGTCGGCCAGATGGCTGGCTTCGGTCAGGCCGTTGCGGATGGCGGCAAGGTCACGGGGGCCGCCACGGTCCAGCGACAGGCGCGACAGGGCGCGGTCCAGATCAGGGACGTTGCGCAGATGCTGGCGGATGTCATTGCGGATCGACGGTGTGTCATAGGCAAAGCTGATCGCGTCCAGACGGGATTGAATCGTCTCTAACACCCGGGAAGGTGATGAAATGCGCCGTTCCAGCAGCCGGGCGCCACCGGCGGTCACCGTCTTGTCCATAACGGACAACAGCGTGCCGGCGCGACCACCGGTCAGCGCATGTGTCAGTTCAAGATTGCGACGTGTGGCAGCGTCGATCTGCACGCTGCGGGCCTCGGCCTCTTTCTGCGGCGGGCGCAGGAGGGGGAGTTTGCCCTTCTGTGTAATCTCGAGATAGTCGATGATCGCGCCCATGGCCGAGAAATCGGCGCGTTCAAAGCTGCCGAAGGCGTCGAGCGACCCGATGCCGAACAGATCGCAGACCCGTTTTTCAGCGCTGCTGCTGTCAAAGGCAGAGCGTGCGATAGGGGTCAGCGCGATGTCGAAATCAGAGACTAATTCACGTAAATCAGCCTCTTTCGCTTCTGACACGATCAGCTCTGACGGGGACAGACGGGCCAGTTCGGGGCCAAGGCGCGACAGGGTCAGGGGCATCACGTGAAACGCACCGGTCGAAATATCGACCCAGGCCAGCGCATGACCATCGCGGACCTCTGCAAATGCGGCCAGATAGTTGTGGCGCCGCGCTTCGAGCAGGGATTCCTCGGTCAATGTGCCGGGAGTTACAAGCCGCACGACATCGCGTTTGACCACGGATTTATAGCCGCGTTTCTTCGCCTCCGCCGGGCTTTCCATCTGTTCGCAGACCGCCACGCGGAAGCCTTTGCGGATCAGCGTCAGCAAATACCCTTCGGCGGCATGCACCGGAACGCCGCACATGGGGATGTCTTCGCCCCCGTGTTTGCCCCGTTTGGTCAGCGCGATATCCAGTGCTTCAGCCGCGGCGACGGCATCGTCAAAGAACATCTCGTAAAAATCGCCCATGCGGTAGAACAGCAGCGCTTCGGCGTACTGGGATTTAAGCTCTAGATATTGCGCCATCATTGGCGTGATTTTTTCTTCGGTCACCCTGCGCCCCCGGTTCGAGTTAACGTTGTGTACAAAACCGTGCCTCCGGACGAAAGGGCGGACCGGCGTTGCACGCGCGGCGTCGCCGCGACGTCGTGCAAACGGTGAGCGCCATCATGATTGTGTGAGGGGCCGATCGGCGATATCAAGCGGGAAACCATGAGGAAAGCCGTTCTAGTGACCAAAAACCGCATCACGTCCGAAGAGGCGCTCGCCTTTCACCTTGAACCCACGCCGGGCAAGTTCGAAATCACCGCAACCGTCCCGATGACGACCCAGCGGGATCTGAGCCTCGCCTATTCCCCCGGTGTTGCCGTTCCCTGTGAAGCGATCGCCGAAAATCCCGAGCTGGCATATGACTATACCAACAAGGGCAATATGGTTGCGGTGATTTCTAACGGCACTGCTGTTTTGGGCTTGGGCAACCTTGGTGCGCTGGCGTCGAAACCGGTGATGGAGGGCAAGTCGGTGCTGTTCAAACGGTTCGCCGACGTGAATTCGATCGACGTCGAGCTGGACACCGAAGACCCCGAGGCATTCATCAACGCGGTCAAGCTGATGGGGCCGACGTTCGGCGGGATCAACCTTGAGGATATCAAGGCGCCGGAATGTTTCATCATCGAACAGCGTCTGAAAGAAGAGATGGATATTCCCGTCTTTCACGACGACCAGCACGGCACCGCGGTGATCTGTGCTGCCGGTTTGCTGAACGCCTTGCGCATTTCGGGCAAGAAGATCGAAGATGTGCAGATTGTGTTGAACGGTGCGGGGGCGGCGGGGATCGCCTGTCTTGAACTGCTCAAGGCGATGGGGGCCAAGCACAACAACTGTATCATGTGCGATACAAAAGGTGTGATCTATCAGGGCCGTACCGAGGGCATGAACCAGTGGAAGTCGGCCCATGCCGCGCAGACCGAGCTGCGCACGCTGGAAGAGGCGATGAAGAACGCGGATGTGTTCCTGGGTGTGTCGGTCAAAGGGGCGGTGACGCCCGCGATGGTCGCCAGCATGGCGGATAATCCGGTGATCTTCGCGATGGCGAACCCCGATCCTGAAATCACGCCGGAGGAAGCGCACGAGGTACGCCCCGATGCGATTGTCGCCACGGGCCGCAGCGATTACCCCAATCAGGTAAACAACGTTTTGGGCTTTCCTTACCTGTTCCGCGGGGCGCTGGATATCCACGCCCGCGCCATCAACGACGAGATGAAAATCGCCTGCGCCCACGCTTTGGCCGATCTGGCACGCGAGGATGTGCCGGACGAAGTGGCGCTGGCCTATGGCAAGAACCTGAGCTTTGGTCGGGATTATATCATCCCGACGCCGTTCGATCCGCGTCTGATCCATCGTATTCCGCCTGCTGTTGCACGTGCAGGTATGGACACCGGTGCCGCGCGGCGCCCGATCATCGATATGGACGCCTACGAGCTGAGCCTGAAGTCGCGGATGGACCCGACGGCGAATATCCTGCGCGGGATCAACGCCCGTGCGCGGGCCAATCAGGCGCGGATGATCTTTGCCGAAGGGGATGACCCCAAGGTTCTGCGGGCTGCGGTGATGTATCAACGCTCCGGTCTGGGCAAGGCGCTGGTGGTCGGACGCGCTGACGACGTAAAGGCCAAGCTGACGGCGGCGGGGATGGAGGATGCCTACCGCGAGCTTGAGGTCGTGAATGCGGCCAATACCCAGCACCTGGAGACGTATAAGTCCTTCCTTTACAATCGCTTGCAGCGCAAAGGGTCGGACAGCAAGGATATCCACCGTCTGGCCGCCCGTGACCGCCACGTTTTTGCCGCGCTGATGTTGGCGCATGGGCATGGCGATGGTCTGGTGACCGGTGCAACCCGCAAATCCGCCCATGTTCTTGAACGGCTGAACCACGTATTCGATGCCAATGCGAAACACGGCGCCGTCGGGATCACTGCGCTGCTGCACAAGGGGCGGATTGTGTTCATCGGCGATACGCTGGTGCATGAATGGCCGAACGAAGAAGACCTTGCGAATATTGCTGAAAAAGGGGCCAAGGTCGCCCGCCACATGGGGCTTGAGCCGCGTGTTGCCTTCGTCAGCTTCTCGACCTTTGGCTATCCGGTTTCCGAGCGAGCAGAAAAGATGCAACGTGCCCCCGATGTGCTGGACGCACGCGGGGTCGATTTCGAATACGAAGGCGAAATGACCGTTGATGTGGCGCTGAATGCGGAAAGCCAGAAGAACTATCCGTTCTCGCGGCTGACAGGGCCTGCGAATATCCTCGTCGTGCCAGCGCGGCATTCGGCCAGTATCTCGGTCAAATTGATGCAGGAAATGGCGGGCGCCACGGTAATCGGCCCGATCCTGACGGGGTTGGATAAGTCGATCCAGATCTGTTCGACCACATCCACCGCGAATGACATCCTGAACATGGCTATTCTGGCGGCCTGCAAGGTTGGCGAATGATCTGGAACCTCGGCTCTATCAACGCGGATAATTTCTACTATCTGCGGCATCTGCCGGCGCCGGGGGAAACGATTGCCGCGCATGATTTCCGGCAAGGTTTGGGCGGGAAGGGGGCCAATATGTCGGTCGCCGCCGCCCGCGCCGGAACGCGCGTTATGCATATCGGCGCCGTGGGGCCGGACGGTAAATGGACCGTGGATCGCTTGCTGGAATACGGCGTCGAAACGCAGCATATCAGCATGATCGACACGGCCACCGGTCACGCGAATATCTGCGTGGCCGAGGATGGCGAAAACTCTATCGTGTTGTTTTCAGGGGCCAATCACCAGATCACCACCCAGATGATCGGGGCCGCCCTGGCAGAGGCATCGCCCGGTGATTTTCTGCTGATACAGAACGAAACCCTGGGCCAACGCTTTGCCGCGCAGACCGCGCATACTTTGGGCCTGCGCGTCGCTTATGCCGCCGCGCCCTTTGATGCTGAAATCGTGGCGCAGGTTCTGCCCGACATCGATCTGCTGGTGTTGAACGAGGTCGAGGCAGAGGCGCTTGAAAAAACCACAGGAGCCCGCATCGACGCGCTGCCGATCGACGATATTATCGTGACCTTGGGCGCTGAGGGGTGCAAATGGGTCTCTAACAAGGCGAAAACGGTGCAAAGCTTTCCGGCCTATCCGGTCAAAGCCATTGATACCACGGGGGCGGGGGACACGTTTACCGGCTATCTGATCGCTGCCTTGGACCGCAAACTGTCGATGCCGGATGCGATTGCGCTGGCGATGCAAGCTGGCGCCTTGATGGTCATGCGGCAAGGGACAGCGGATGTGATCCCGGACCTCAAAGACATCCAGGATCACGGTTTTGACGAAGATTAACGCTCGCGATTAACGCGGGGTTAACGTTATTTCGCAAAAGGCGCAGCGCTGCCCCAAAGTTGTTTCACGCGCTGGTCGCGCCCACAGCCGTTGCGATAGCGCTTGTAGGCGACGGATTTCTTCACGCCCAAGCCGACGCTGGTAAAGGCCAGACGTTCATCGCTTTTGTAGTAATCCTGATGGTAGGCATCGGCGGGGTAGAACGCGGCTTTGCCCAAGATCGGGGTTACGACGTTCTTGCCCAAAGCGGCCTGCGCATCGGCCTTGGCCTTTTCTGCAGCGGCCTTCTGCCCGTTACCGTCGGCAAAAATCGCGGTGCGGTAGCTATCGCCGCGGTCGCAGAATTGCCCGCCCGCGTCCGTTGGATCAACCGACCGGAAGAACATCGACAGCAACTGGTCCGCAGACACAACTGCTGGATCATACTGGATCTGCGCCGCTTCATAGTGCCCGGTGCCGCCGGCGACGACCTGTTTATAGGTAGGGTTTTTGACGCTTCCGCCCGCAAAACCCGATACGACCTCTTTCACGCCTTTCACGCTTTCAAAATCCGCTTCAACGCACCAAAAGCAGCCGCCCGCGACCAAAAGCGTCTCTGTTCCGGCGGCTTTTGCGGTTGTCGCCTGTGCTGCAAGGCCCAGACCAATGGCAGCGCTTAACGCGATCATGCGCATATTTGTGGCAAATCCCATGGAATACTCTCCTTTGTTTTGCCTGACGGTGACCGCAATGCCTGCGCGACGCAACTCAGGTGCCCGTGATGTCACGGCCAAGTGATGTCGGTTTCACCCTTGGCCCCGCGGCGCGAAGTTCTTAGCGTCAGCCCCAAAGAAGGAGCAATTTGATGCAAACCCACGTCACCACGCACCAAGCCGAAGAAGATGCCCGCAATGAAGACATTTTGATCTATTTAAACGGTCAGATTGTCCCCAAGGCACAGGCCGTGGTCAGCGTCTATGACAGCGGTTTCATGCTTGGCGACGGCATCTGGGAAGGGCTGCGGCTGTATGATGGTACGTGGGCTTTTCTGGAAGATCATTTTGACCGCCTGTTCGAGGCGTCCAAAGCCATTGACCTTGACATCGGGATGACGCGCGACGCCCTGATTTCAGCCTTGTTAGAGACGCAAAAAGCCAATGGTATGACCACTGATGCCCACGCGCGTCTGATGATCACACGGGGGCCGAAAACGCGGCCCTTCCAGCACCCGTCGCTGTCGCAATCGGGCCCCACCATCACGATCATTATGGAACACTCGCGCCCGAATATGCCGCGCCCGATCCGGCTGGCCACAGTACCGCATCTGCGCGGGCTGCCGATGACGCAGGACCCAAAGCTAAATAGTCATTCCAAATTGAACTGTATTCTTGCGTGTATTGCCGCGGAAAAAGCGGGTGCCGACGAAGGGCTGATGCTCGATATTAACGGTTTCGTGAATACAACAAACGCCTGTAACTTTTTCATCGTCCGCAAAGGGGAGGTTTGGACCAGCACCGGCGATTACTGCATGAATGGAATCACCCGTCAGAAGGTGATCGACTTGTGTCGCGCCAATGATATCCCGTGTTTCGAAAGGAATTATTCATTGGTCGACACCTATGGTGCTGAAGAGGCCTTCTTGACCGGCACATTCGGTGCGCAAACGCCTGTCGCGACGATCGACGGCCGCCAGATTGGCACGGGCGACATGGGGCCGGTGACCGAAAAGCTGCGCGGTTTGTACAAAGACCTGATCGCAAAGGAATGTTCCTGATGCGTATCGCAATGTGGTCCGGCCCGCGCAATTTGAGCACGGCGATGATGTATAGTTTCGGAAACCGCGCCGATTTCACCGCGATGGATGAACCGTTCTATGCGCCGTATCTTAAAGCCACCGGCGCCGATCATCCGATGAAAGATGAAATTGTCGCGGGCCATGAATGCGACCCCTTGAACGTCGCGGCGCACTGCGCAGAGCCGGGCACGCCGCATCGCTACATGAAACACATGCCCCATCATATGATTGACGGGTTTCCGATGGATTGGGCAGAGGGCTGCGTGCATGTCCACCTGATACGCCACCCCGCCCGCGTGATTGCCAGCTATACCGCGAAACGGGAAGCGCCGAATTTTAATGATATCGGCTATGGCCAACAGACCGCGCTGTACGATCAAATCGGTGGGCTGGTCATCGATTCCGCTGATATTCGCGCGGACCCCGAAGGCATGTTGCGTAAACTCTGTGATGCCATCAACCTGCCCTTCGATCCGGCAATGCTATCCTGGGCGGCGGGCCCACGTGCCGAAGATGGCATCTGGGCATCACATTGGTATGGTGCCGTGCACAAAAGCACCGGTTTCGCAGGGGCGGAGGGGCCGTTGCCCAGGCTTGAACCTGCCGCAGAAGCGCTGTGTGCCAAAGCCCTTCCACATTATCAAAAGCTTTATGATCAACGGCTTAGGTGATTTCGGGTAAAAATATCCGATTTATCGAAACTAAATCATCTCATGTTGCGTGAATTATCAGGAAGAACCACGCAACATGGAGATTTAACATGAAGATGTTTACAGCAACCGCTCTGGCTCTCACGCTTGCCACGGGTACAGCCTTCGCCGCCGCACACAGCAACGCGATGGTCGAAGCGATGGATCAAGATGTATCCAACGGTGTGGTCAGCGCTGATAAGGTGATGGCAACTGAAAACGGCTGGATGGTCGTTCACCGCACAGATGCCGAGATGAAACCCGGCCCCGTTGTCGGCTACGCGCCTCTGCGTGCCGGTGAAAACGTCGACGTTGCCGCCATTCTGCAAGAAGAAGTGAAATCCGGCGATATGTTGATGCTCATGGTCCACTCCGAAGAGGGCGGCATGAAAACCGGCGGCTTTGAATACACATTGGGCGCCAAAGAAGACGGCCCGATCAAGCCAGACGGTAAATTGGTGATGACGGTTATTACTGCAGAGTAAACCGTTCTAACCCAAAAGAAGGCCCGGACAGAATATCCCCCTGTCCGGGCCTTTTCTGTTTACCCTTTGAGGCGCTTATCGCGTGCGGCCAAGAGCTTGAGACGCAACGCGTTCAGCTGAATAAAGCCCGCCGCGTCTTTTTGATCATAGGCACCAGCGTCATCTTCAAATGTCACGTGAGCTTCGGAATACAGCGAATGATCCGACCAGCGGCCGACGGTACGCACGTGGCCTTTGTACAATTTCAGTCGAACTGTACCGGTTACATGGGTTTGCGAAGCATCAATCGCCGCTTGCAGCATGGTGCGCTCGGGGCTGTACCAGAAACCGTTATAGATCAGCTCCGCATAGCGCGGCATCAGCTCGTCTTTCAGGTGCATCGCCCCACGGTCGAGGGTGATCGATTCGATCCCGCGGTGTGCTTCAAGCAGCAAGGTGCCGCCCGGCGTTTCGTAAATACCGCGGGATTTCATCCCGACAAAACGACCCTCGACAAGGTCAAGGCGCCCGCAGCCATGTTTGCCGCCAAGTTCGTTCAATTTAGCCAGAAGTGTCGCGGGCGACATGGCCTCGCCGTTGATGCTTACCGCATCGCCACGTTCAAACCCGATCTCTACATACTCGGGCGTATCTGGTGCTTGCTCTGGCGAGACGGTGCGCTGGTACACATAGTCGGGCGCGTCCACGGCCGGATCCTCTAGCACTTTGCCTTCCGAAGAGGTGTGCAGCAGGTTCGCGTCCACGCTAAACGGCGCTTCACCACGTTTGTCCTTCGCCACAGGGATCTGATGTTTTTCGGCAAATTCGATCAATTTAGTCCGGCTGGACAGGTCCCATTCCCGCCACGGCGCGATCACCTTGATGTCGGGGTTCAACGCATAGGCCGCCAATTCGAAGCGAACCTGATCGTTGCCCTTGCCTGTCGCGCCGTGCGCAACGGCGTCGGCACCGGTTTCGGCGGCGATTTCAACAAGGCGCTTGGAAATCAGAGGGCGCGCGATGGAGGTGCCCAACAGGTATAGGCCTTCATAGACCGCATTGGCGCGGAACATGGGGAAGACGAAATCGCGCACGAATTCTTCACGCACGTCTTCCACGTAAATCTCGGATGCGCCCATCATTTCAGCTTTGGCGCGGGCGGGCTCAAGCTCTTCGCCTTGGCCGAGGTCAGCGGTAAAGGTAACCACCTCGCAGCCATATTCGGTTTGCAGCCATTTCAGGATGATCGAGGTATCAAGCCCACCAGAATAGGCGAGCACAACTTTTTTGGGCGCGGACATGATGTTTCCTTTTCGGTTTGCACCGCGAAGTACCTGTTTTTCAAGGCGTGAGCAAGATTGAAGGCTGCGTTGACCGCGTCACCTGGGAATCGTATCGACAAGTATTCAACGGGAAGGTCGATGAGATGACAGATATGTTTAAATCTGCAGCACGCAGCGCAGCGCAACAGATGCGAGAGGTGTTTCCCGCCACCCCCTTGATGCGCAACGAACATCTGTCAGAAAAATATGACGCTGACATATGGTTGAAACGCGAAGACCTAAGCCCCGTTAGATCATATAAGTTGCGCGGAGCGTTCAACGCGATGCGCAAAGTGATCCCCGAGAAGTCTGTTTTCGTTTGTGCAAGTGCGGGCAACCACGCCCAAGGTGTTGCATTTATGTGCAGTCATTTCGGTGTGAAAGGTGTGATTTTCATGCCCGTCACGACGCCTCAACAGAAAATTCAGAAAACCAAGATGTTCGGTGGGCTTCAGGTCGAGGTTCGCTTGATCGGCGATTACTTTGACAAAACGCTCGCCGCGGCGCAGCAGTATTGCGTGGAAGAGGGCGCGCATTTTCTGTCTCCTTTCGATGATGAAGATGTCATTGAGGGGCAAGCCTCCGTTGCGGTTGAAATAGAGGAGCAGTTAGGGCGCGTGCCCGACCATATTCTGCTTCCCGTTGGTGGCGGCGGTCTTTCGTCCGGCGTTTACAGCTATTTTCAAAATGCGTGCCGGTATAGCTTTGTTGAACCTGAAGGGGCCCCTAGTTTGGCCAAAGCTTTGGCCGCGGGTGCACCGGTGGATGTGTCTCCTATCAATAGTTTCGTCGATGGGGCCGCGGTCGCAAAAATTGGCCAACGTAACTTTTCACGGTTGGAGCGTGTCGCAGAGAGTGATGTGATCCATCTGGCCGAGGACCGCATCTGCGTCACGATCATCGAAATGCTGAATGTTGAAGGCATCGTATTAGAACCTGCTGGTGCCCTTTCTATTGAGGCGCTGGGCGAAGTAGCTGACCAGATCAAGGGCAAGACCATTGTATGCGTAGCATCCGGCGGAAACTTCGATTTTGAGCGTCTGCCAGAGGTGAAAGAGCGGGCGCAGCGGTACTCCGGCGTCAAAAAATATTTTATTCTGAGGATGCCGCAGCGCCCTGGTGCGCTGAAAGAATTCTTGAGCATTCTCGGCCCGGACGATGACATCTGTCGGTTTGAATACCTGAAGAAGTCTGCGCGAAACTTCGGCTCTGTCCTGATCGGAATTGAAACACGCAGCCCTGACAGTTTTGGGCCGTTCTTGGCGCAACTTAAAGACGCAGGATTTACCTATACGGACATCACGAATGACGAAACCTTGGCTCAATTTGTTCTATAGGCGCACTGCAGGTCTCCGTGTTCGATAGGAAATGTTCTTTCGATTTTTCATAGCTGGTAAGGATCTCCTTCCAAATAGATGTGATTTGATGGCTGCCGGCAAAATTGCCTTCGGCCTGCGCGCATTGTTCTGATAATTCGACAAACCCCACGCTTAATGCGCTGCCCTTCACAAAGTGAAGTATATCGCGAAACTGATCGGTCGTTACGCCCATCGTTAGCTGAGCATTGGCTTCTTCCACCTCCTTAAAAAACACGCACATAATTGTGCTGAAGTCGTCGCGCCCAACAGCGGTTTGCAAGGTCGCGACCTGTTCCCAGTCAATCACTGATTCGCCCTCTTTCTCCGGCCAATGTGGGGCAAAATTCTTAACAAAGCGTGCAGGGCGATCATCACTTAAAAACTTTTGGGCTTCACCGAATCTTAATCTGTCGTTGGCTAGGCTCGGGGTGAAGTTGTCGAAAGCTTGTGTATGTTGCAGAACAAGATTGAAAAAATTGCCCGACCAAAGACGCCGCAGCGGTTTCGCGCGATCAAAACAGCTATGGTTGTCGACGATAGCGCGCTGCAACGGCGAATCTTGATGGCGACACTGTCGCGATGGGGATTCGACGTACAGGGAGCGGCCTCTGCTGAAGAGGCATTGGCGGTCTGCGAACAAAATCTACCGGATCTGATCATCAGCGATTGGATTATGCCGGGTATGTCGGGGCTGCAATTTTGCGAGGCGTTTCGCAAACTTTCGAAGGGCAGCTACGGGTACTTCATTTTACTGACGGCAAAATCTGATAAATCCGAGGTGGTTAAAGGGTTGGACAGCGGTGCGGACGATTTTGTCAGCAAGCCAGTCAACGTTGACGAGCTACGCGCGCGAATTATGGCCGGCGAACGCATTTTGACGATGCAGCGTGAATTATCGTCGAAAAACTGTGTCATTACTGAAGCTCTGGACGCGTTGCAAAACGTACATGACGCATTGGATCGGGACCTAGACGAGGCGCGAAAGTTTCAGAAATCCCTTTTGCAGGAACCGTTTTGCGCCTTCGATGCGGGTGCCGTGTCTTTGATGCTCAGGTCTAGCGGGCATGTAGGGGGCGATCTGGTGGGATATTTCACAGCGGGAAATAGCATCGGGATCTACGGGCTAGATGTGTCCGGTCACGGGGTGAGCTCGGCTCTGATGGCCGCCCGATTGGCCGGTATATTTTCCGCCGTTGCACCTGAGCAAAACCTGGCATTGGCACGCCAATCTGACGGGACGTATAAAATGCGCCCGCCCGACCAAGTAATCGCCGAGCTGAACAGCCTAGTGCTCTCTGACATGGAATCGGAGCAGTATTTCACACTTTTCTTGGCGGAAATTGAACTTGATACCGGCAGGATCAGGGCAACCCAGGCCGGCCACCCGCACCCTTTCATTCAGAGACGCAACAGCAGGTTGGAAAACTTTGGGAGAGGCGGGCTCCCCGTAGGGCTGATTGCCGATGCGCAATATGAAACAGTCGCGAGCCAGCTTTACCCTGGCGACCGCCTGATCGTGCTTTCCGACGGGGTGACGGAATGTCCTGACCCGATTGGGCAAATGCTGGACGATAATGGTTTAAATCAGGTTCTACATGATCTGCACCCCATCAGGGGGCCGCTTTTCTTTGACGCGCTCACGTCGCGCCTAGAAGATCATGCGGGGACGGCTGACTTTCCTGATGATGTTTCCGGCATCTGCTTCGAATTTCAGGACCTTGCCGCCAGAAACCGTTCAAGAAAGTGCCGATCCCCATCGTTGCCTAGCACCGAAACGGCCTCTTCCCCCGACAGAACAACTGTTGCGTGGTCAGGCTCTATCGGGGGGGCAATATGACGGACGGGATGGGCGACATAGACATGGCAAATTTTCTCGGCCCAGATGTCATACTCCGGCATATAGGCGTATCGCCGGAATGCCCCCAACCGCCGAGGGCGCGCAATGGTCCAGCCAATCTCTTCCATCACCTCGCGGTGGAGCGTTTGGAGAGGCGATTCACCGGGGTCAATGCCACCGCCTGGCAACTGAATATCAACATGTGGCCTAAGCTGGGCGGTCATCAAAAAGCGGCCCTTGAGGGGCAAAATCGCATAGGCTCCGGGACGCGACGTGTATGTTTTTCCCGGAATGGGCGGTTCCCCAACGCGTCGCATCATATGACTCCCCCTTTTCGCACGGCTTGTTGCCCTTATATAGACGCGGTATGCCAACCGTCTGCCGGTAAGGAAAGTCAAATGACCCAAGGAAACAAAATCGCGTGGGACGACACCGTTCTACCCTTTCAACTCGATGCCTCTGATATTCGGGGGCGCGTCGCGCGTCTGGATGGCGTGCTGGAAGGGATTTTGCGTCAGCATGACTATCCCGAAAAGGTAGAAGCGTTGGTCGCCGAAATGGCCTTGCTCACGGCGCTGATCGGGCAAACCATTAAGCTGCGCTGGAAATTGCAGCTGCAGGTCCAATCCAAAGGTCCCGTGCGCATGATTGCGACAGACTACTACGGGCCTACGGATGATGGTGAACCCGCTCGCATCCGCGCCTACGCCAGCTATGATGCCGACCGGATCACCGATGGGCCGGCCTTTGATCAGGTGGGCGAGGGGTATTTCGCCATTATGATCGATCAGGGCAACGGGATGACCCCCTATCAGGGGATTACGCCGCTTACCGGTAAATCGCTGTCCGAATGTGCAGAGGCGTATTTCGCGCAGTCCGAACAGCTGCCCACACGGTTTGAGCTGAGCTTTGGCAAATCCACCTCCCCGGGGGAGGATGAACATTGGCGCGCGGGCGGTGTTATGCTGCAACATATGCCAAAAGCCTCGCCCTTTGCCGCGCAAGGGGAAGGCAGCGGCGAGGTGCTGCAAGCCACTGATCTGGTCGACGGTGAAGAGGGGGATAACTGGCGCCGCGTCAACGTCTTGCTGGATACGGTAGACGAGCTTGAACTGATTGGGCCGAGCTTGCCGCCGACAGATCTTTTGAAACGTCTGTTTCACGAGGAGATGCCGCGCGTATTCGACGCGCAGGCGGTCCGCTTTGGCTGCACTTGCTCCGAAGATCGTGTGCGGCAAAGCCTGTCGATCTATTCGGCGGGGGATATCGAAACGATGACGACAGACGACGGCCGCGTCACGGCCGACTGCCAGTTCTGTGGCGCGCATTATGATCTGGACCCGAAAACAGTCGGGTTCGAGGCAGAAGACAACAGTGGCAGCTGATCAGCTCGCCCATTTTCGGAAGGCGCTGGCGCAAACTGGTGTCACGTCTTCCGATTTTGACCTTAACAAAGGGTCTACGCCACCGGCGAATCGGACATTGCGGCCAGCTGGCGTTTTGGCCCCGATCGTTGAACGGGGCGGGCGGTTGGAACTTATCCTGACCAAACGGTCGTCCGCGCTAAAGCACCATCCGGGGCAAATCGCCTTCCCTGGGGGCAAGCAGGATGGCGGTGATGCGGATGTTGTTGCCGCAGCTCTACGCGAGGCGCGGGAAGAAATCGGCCTGCCCTCGGATCTGGTCGACGTCTTGGGTACGCTGCCCGCACATGAGACAGTTACCAACTTTCTGGTGACGCCCGTCATTGCCTTCGTGAAAAAAGACTTCGAAATTATCCCCGAGCCCGGCGAGGTTGAGGAAGTCTTTACCGTTCCGCTTGATCATGTGCTCAACGCTGAAAATTACGTGGTCCAGTCGCGCCGGTGGCAGGGGCAGCGACGGTATTATTACACGGTTCCTTATGGTCCCTATTACATTTGGGGGGCAACCGCGCGTATGTTGCGGGCATGGACAGAACGTATGATGTGACCCTTCCTGCCAGTACGCGCTGGCTTTCCGACCCCGATGCCCAAGCCGTATGCGATGCGGTGACGGACGGCGGGCATGCGATCTATTTTGTCGGGGGCTGTGTGCGGAACGCGCTTTTGGGCGTGGCGGATAGCGATGTCGACATGTCGACCAATGCATTGCCCGAGCGTGTCATGGCTCTTGCCGCGCGCGCTGGGCTGAAAGCCGTACCGACGGGCGTGGAACATGGAACTGTCACTGTGGTCAGCGGTGGTAAGGGGTTCGAGGTGACGACCTTCCGCCGGGATGTGGAAACGGACGGGCGACGCGCGGTTGTCGCTTTTTCGGACAGTATCCTCGACGATGCGTTGCGCCGTGATTTTACGATGAACGCGCTTTACGCGGATGCGCAGGGGCGGGTGATCGACCCGCTTGAAGGTCTTGTTGATTTGCGCGCGCGGCGGGTGAGGTTTATCGAGGATGCCGCCCAACGTATCCGCGAAGATTACCTGCGCATCTTGCGCTATTTCCGGTTTTGCGCGTGGTATGCGGACCCGGTCGAGGGCTTCGATCCGGAGGCTTTGGCCGCGATTGCAGCGCATACCGACGGGTTGGAAAGCCTGTCGGCGGAGCGGATCGGAGCAGAGCTTACGAAGCTGTTAACCGCGCCGGACCCTGCGCCAGCGGTCGCGGCGATGCGCCAAACCGGCGTTTTGGGGACCATTCTGCCGGGGAGCGATGACCGCTGGCTCGGGATGGTCGTGCATTTCGAACAGCTGTTGCAGATGTCTGTGGACTGGCGCACGCGGCTGGCCGCGCTTGGCGGTGAGGATATCGACCAGCGCCTGAGGTTGAGCAAGGCAGACGCGAAACACCTGCATCGGCTGAAAGAGGCGGCATATGGCGCAGAGACAGTGGCCGCGATTGCCCATATCGACGGCGGCGATATGGCGCGCGCGGTTGTTGTGCTGCGCGCCTGCCTGTCTGAAACGCCACCCGATGCGGCTGTGCTTGATCGTATCGCGCAGGCAGAAGCTGCCGTATTTCCCGTGCAAGCCGCTGATTTGATGCCGGAATACACCGGCCCTGCTTTGGGCAGGCGGCTGGCCGCGCTTAGGGCGCTCTGGATCGCTTCGGGGTTTGCGGCGACGCGGGACAGTTTGTTGGACACGCCAGAAAGCTGACGCAACCTGTGGTCTTTTCGGCGCGGCTCTTTCTATAGTGGCGGCGAACACGCGCCCTACAGGTGAATTATGTTTCGATTTTTCGAAAATCTTGTCGATCCCTATGCGGACTACGCCGAGCAAGACACGCCGCCCACGCGGCTGTGGCCCTTTTTCCGCAACTACAGCGCGCCGTTCAAAACGGTGTTCTGGGTCACGGGTGTGCTTTCCGTTGTGGTCGCGGCGGTTGAGATCGGGCTGATCTACTATATGGGCCGTCTTGTCGATCTGATGGACGGCAGCCCGGCCGAGGTATGGCGCAACTATGGGGCGGAGTTTATCGTCGTCGCGCTGCTTATCCTGATCGCGCGTCCCGCTGTGCAGGCGGTTCATGTGTTACTGCTGAACAACGCTGTGTTGCCAAATTACGGCACACTTTTCCGGTGGCGCGGACACCGTCAGGTGCTGCGGCAATCGGTCGGCTGGTTCGAGGATGACTTTGCCGGGCGCATCGCCAACCGCATCATGCAAACGCCCCCCGCTGCGGGAGAGGTCGTGTTTCAGGTTTTTGACGCGATTTCCTATGCGCTGGCCTATCTCATCGGCGCAGCGATTTTGTTAACCACGTCGGACTGGCAGCTGCTGATCCCCTTGGTCGCGTGGTTCGCGCTTTATGCTGTGCTGACCCAATGGACGATCAAGCGTGTGGCGGTTGCGTCGCAGGCGGCGTCGGATGCGCGGTCAGAGGTGACAGGCCGCGTGGTCGACAGTTACAGCAACATTCATTCGGTCAAGATGTTTGCCCACCATGACCGCGAGATTGAATATGCCAAGGGCGCTATCGAGAATGCGCGCGTCACTTTTCAAAAGGAAATGCGGATATTCACCATCATGGATATCTGTCTGGTCAGCTTGAACGGTTTGTTAATCGTCGGTGTCGTAGGCTGGGCGTTCTATCTGTGGTCAACCGGCAACGCGACGGTGGGCGTGGTGACGGCTGCGACGGCGCTGACGCTGCGGTTGAACTCCATGACCGCCTGGATCATGTGGGCGCTTTCGACGTTCTTCCAGCAGCTTGGCGTCGTGGCCGAGGGGCTTGAAACGATTGCGCAGCCAATCACCTTGGTTGACGACAGCGATGCCAAGCCGCTGGCCCTGACCGACGGGCGGGTGGAGATGCGCGGGCTGACCCATCATTATGGCCGTGGTTCGGGCGGGTTGGATCAGGTGGATATCACCGTGCAGCCGGGGGAAAAGATCGGCCTGATCGGGCGGTCGGGCGCGGGCAAATCGACCTTGGTCAAGCTGCTGCTGCGGTTTTACGACCCCGAAGGCGGACGCATTCTGATTGACGGGCAGGATATCACCACCGTCCGGCAGGACAGCTTGCGGCAGGCGATCGGGATGGTGCAGCAGGACAATGCCTTGCTGCATCGGTCGATCCGCGAAAATATCCTTTACGGTCGTCCCACCGCGACGGAGGCAGAGGTGATTGCCGCAGCGAAACAGGCCCAAGCACATGATTTTATTCAGGAGTTGAACGATCAGGGCGGGCGGTCCGGCTATGACGCGCAGGTTGGCGAGCGGGGCGTGAAACTGTCGGGAGGGCAGCGGCAACGCATCGCGCTGGCGCGGGTCATCCTCAAGAACGCGCCGATCCTTTTGCTGGACGAAGCGACGAGCGCGCTTGACAGCGAGGTAGAAGCCGCGATCCAGCAGACCCTGTACGGCATGATGGAGGGCAAGACCGTCATCGCCATCGCGCATCGCCTATCCACCATCGCTGAAATGGACCGTATTCTGGTCATGGACGGGGGCCGTATCGTCGAAGAGGGCACGCATGAGGTGCTTTTGGGACAAGGCGGGCTATATGCAGATTTCTGGAACCGGCAATCCGGCGGGTTCCTTCGCACAGAAGAGCCGACATCGTAATGCCTTTGACATGGATCGACCCGTTTTCCCCCGCCACGACAGAGCCGCCGCGCCGTCTGGCGGCCTTTTTTCGTTGGGCGTTGAAGGGCAGCGGCCCTGCACTTGGGGTTGCCGGGGTGCTGTCGATTTTCGCCGGCGTGATAGAGGTGATGGCCGCCTTGGTTCTTGGGTGGGTCGTGGATGCGGCGCTTGCCGCCGAGGCGGGGGCCGTATTCTCGGATCATACGGGGCTGCTCTTGGCGGGACTGGCGTTCTTTTTGCTGCTGCGTCCGGCGCTGTTCGGCGTCAGTTCGTATATGCAGTCGATCGTGGTCGCGCCGAATGTGTTCAACCTCGTGCTGTCGCGCTTGCATCGCTACACGCTGGGGCAGGCGGTCACGTTTTTCGACAATGATTTCGCGGGCCGGATCTCGCAGAAGGAAATGCAGACCAGCCGCGCGCTGACCGATGTCGTGACCGAGGTGCTGCATACGGTGCTCTTCGCCGCCGCGTCCTTTGTCGGCGCGGTGATGCTGCTTGGCACGGTAGACTGGCGCATCGCTGCGGGGCTGGTGCTTTGGATGGTCGGCTATGTCTTCCTGATCCGCCACTTCATGCCGCGGGTCCGCAAACATTCCAAAGCGCGGGCAGGGGCGCGCGCGATGGTGACGGGACAGGTGGTCGATACGATCACCAACATCAAGACCGTCAAGCTCTTCGCCCATGCCGATCACGAGGACCGCGCCGCCTTGGGGGCGATGCGCAAGTTTCTGGACACGAGCCTCGATTTCGGGCGGGTGAGCGTCTCTTTCCGGTTCTGGCTGATGACGATTGCGGGATTTTTGCCGGTGCTGCTGGTGGGGGGTGCGCTTTGGTATTGGTCGCTAGGTCTGGTGACGGCGGGCGATATTGCGGCGACGGGGGCGGTGTCGCTTCGGCTGGCGCAGATGACGGGCTGGGTCAGTTTCACGCTGATGGCGCTTTATGCGAATGTGGGCGAGGTCGAAGACGGGATGCGCACGCTGGCCGCGCCGCAGCAGCTGCGCGATGCAGACAACGCGGCAGAGCTGGAGGTGCGCGAAGGGGCGATCCGCTTTGACGGGCTGCGCTTTACCTATGGCCGCGATACGGGCGGTATCGAAGAGCTCAGCCTATCGATCAAACCGGGAGAAAAGCTGGGCATCGTCGGCGCGTCCGGTGCGGGTAAATCGACGTTGGTTTCGCTTTTGCTGCGGCTCTATACGGCGGAACAGGGTCACATTTCGATTGATGGGCAGGATGTCTCGGGTGTGACCAAGCAAAGCTTGCGGCGTCAGATCGGGATGGTCACTCAGGAGACGGCGATGTTCAACCGGTCGGCGTTCGACAACATCCGCTATGGCAAGCCCGACGCGACAGAGGCAGAGGTCATCGCCGCCGCACGCAAGGCCGAGGCGCATGAGTTCATCGAGAAGATGCAGGACCACACGGGCCGCAGCGGCTATGACGCGCATCTGGGGGAACGGGGGGTGAAGCTTTCGGGCGGGCAACGTCAGCGCATTGCGCTGGCCCGCGCGATCCTCAAGGACGCGCCGATCCTGATATTGGACGAAGCGACAAGCGCGCTGGATAGCGAGGTCGAAGCCGCGATCCAAAGCGCGCTGACCCGCGTGATGGAGGGCAAGACCGTGATGGCCATCGCCCACCGTCTGTCGACCCTGACCGAGATGGACCGCATTGCCGTGATGGACGCGGGCCGGATCGTAGAGATCGGCACCCATGAGGCGCTGCTTGCCAAAGACGGGCTTTATGCCCGCTACTGGCGGCGGCAGTCGGGCGGGTTTTTGGATATGAAGGCCGCAGAATAAGGCTTTTGCTGCGCCCGGCTTCGCGGTAAGCCCTGCGCATGACAGAATATACAATCCAGCGACTTGGCCACCTGGGCGACGGCATTGCGCCCGGCCCTTTATTTGCCCCGATGACCCTGCCGGGCGAGGTGGTGACAGGCACGCCTGACGGTCAGACCCTGACCGACATCCGTATCGTCACCCCGTCGGAGAACCGGGTGTCGGCGCCGTGTCGCCACTTCAAGGCCTGTGGCGGCTGCCAGTTGCAGCATGCGTCGGATGATTACGTCGCGGATTTCAAGCTGGGCGTGGTCAAGGCGTCGCTGGATGCCCACGGGATAGAGACTGTATTCAAGCCGCTGCAAACCTCGCCTGCGCAATCGCGCCGTCGGGCCACCTTTGCGGCGAAACGCACCAAAAAGGGCGCGATGGCCGGCTTCCACGGGCGCGGTTCTGATGTGGTGATCGAAATTCCCGGGTGTCAGTTGCTGGACCCTGCGGTGATGGGCGCGCTGCCGATTGCCGAAAAGCTTGCCGTGATCGGCACCAGCCGCAAGGCCGCACTGGCTGTGACGGTGACCGCGTCGCGCGGGGGGATCGATATCTCCGTCCAGAACGGGAAAGAGCTGGACGGCCCCTTGCGGCAAGAACTGGCGCATCTGTGCGACAGTCTGGGGCTGGCGCGGCTGACCTGGGACGGCGAGGTGATCGCGATGCGGACGCCGCCCGTGCAGCGTTTCGGTGCGGCCAAGGTGACACCTCCGCCCGGTGCCTTCCTGCAAGCCACCCCGCACGGAGAGGCGGCGCTGGTCACCGCCGTGCGCGAGGCTGTCGGTGAGGCGCGCCATGTGATTGACCTGTTTGCCGGCTGCGGCACGTTCAGCCTGCCCCTGGCCGATCAGGCAGAGGTACACGCCGTCGAAGGTGACGCCGCCATGACCGCCGCGCTGGATCACGGGTGGCGCATGTCGACGGGGCTTAAACCCGTCACGACAGAGGCGCGTGACCTGTTCCGCCGACCCTTGCTGCCGGACGAGCTGGCCAAGACCGACGCGGTGGTCATCGACCCGCCGCGCGCGGGGGCCGAGGCCCAGATCGCAGAGATCGTCAAAGCGATGCCGCCGGTGCTGGCCTATGTGTCGTGTAACCCCGTCACCTTCGCGCGGGACGCCGCCGTGCTGATTGCCGCCGGTTATACGTTGAATTGGGTGCAAGTCGTTGATCAATTCCGCTGGTCCTCCCATGTGGAGCTGGCAGCGCAGTTCACTGCGCCGGAAGTACAACGCAAACGTAAGTAACGCAGATCTATGGTGGGCACGGTAAACATGCGGGAACGTCTGGGAAGATGGGTCGAAGGGCGGGCCGTCAGCAATTTCATCATCGGTGTGATCGTGTTCAACGCCGCCTTGTTGGGGATGGAGACAGCCCCCGCCCTGATGGAGAAATACGGCACGCTGATCCTGTTTCTTGATCGCGTCTGCCTGTTCATTTTCATCGCCGAGATCACGCTCAAGATCATTGCGCGAGGGGTCGGGTTCTTCCGCAACGGGTGGAACGTCTTTGACTTTACGGTCGTTGCCATCGCGCTGGTGCCTGCGGTGCAGGGGCTGTCTGTCTTGCGGGCGCTGCGTATCCTGCGGGTTTTGCGTGTGCTGTCCGTCGCCCCGCGTCTGCGCCGCGTTGTCGAAGGGTTTATCACCGCGTTGCCCGGTATGGGGTCGGTGTTCCTGCTGATGACGATCATCTTTTACATCGGGTCCGTCATTGCGACCAAATTGTTCAGCGACCAGTTCCCCGAATGGTTCGGGTCATTGCCCGCCAGCGCCTATAGCCTGTTCCAGATCATGACGCTGGAAAGCTGGTCGATGGGGATCGTCCGCCCGGTGATGGAGGTCTATCCCTATGCGTGGGTCTTCTTCGTGCCGTTTATTCTGGTCACGACCTTTGCTGTGGTGAACTTGCTGGTGGGTCTGATCGTGAACTCGATGCAGGACGCGCATAACGAGGAAGAGACCGTGCGCACCGATGCCTACCGGCTTGAGGTGATGGAAAAGCTGGAAGCGATCGAAAAGAAGCTGGCAGAGCATAGCCGACAGTAACGGCTTTTTGACCGCATCTATATTTGCTACATGATAGGGCATCCACATAAGGCCGAAAAGGTCGCGGGAACGAGGCATAGTGAACATGAAACGCAGAAACCTGATTCTGGGTGGCACCGCGCTGGTCGCGCTTGGGGCCTGCAGCAGCAGTAAATTCAAACGGTACAACGGGCCGCAGGTCACCTATGTGATCGTCAACAAGGGCGACCGCCGGATGTATCTGATGCACCACGACAAGGTGCTGGAATCATACGATATCAAACTGGGGTTCGCGCCTGTGGGCCACAAGGTGTACGAAGGTGACGGGCGCACGCCCGAAGGGATCTATATGATCGACCGGCGCAATCCGAACAGCCGCTTCCACCTGTCGATCGGCATCAACTACCCCAATGAAATGGACCGCGCCCGCGCGGAAGCTTTGGGCAAAAGCCCCGGTGGCGATATCTTTATCCACGGTCAAAAGACCGCCAAGGACAAGAATCGCACCGATTGGACGTGGGGGTGTATCTCTGTCTCGAACGACGAGATGGAGGAGATCTATGCGATGGTCGGGGATAACACCCCCATCGCACTGAACCCCTGATATCTAGTTAAAAGCGGGGGTGACCTTGGCGGTCACTTCCCCATCACCATGGTCCACCAGATCTTGCCGTTGTTTTCCTGATGCCAGGAAAAGCCCATGTTCAAAGCGTCCTTCGACATGATGATGCGGCGGGTGTCCGGTTTCTCCATCCACGCGGCAAGTGTTTCGAGCTCGGTCTCGTAGGTTTCCGAGATGACTTCGCCGACCAGCGCGCCGGTATATCCTACGCGTTGGATACGATCGACAGGGGACGACCCGTCAGACCCGAAGTGCCAGGGGCGGTTCTGCACCGCCATATCCCGCGAATGGGTCGCGGCGGCGGCGTTCAGTTGTGCGTCCAGTTGAACGGGTGCCAGACCGGAGGCACCGCGCAGCGCGTTCACGGAATCAAGCATGCGGAATTGCAGCTTGCCGGTATCGTTGCGCCCGATCTTATAGACGGTAGGGCCGGGGCGACCGTCGGACGCAAGCGGGGTTGGTGCAGGGGTACAGGCCGCCAGCGCCACGGTCAGGGAAATAAGGATTGAAAACAGACGGATCATGGCGCAGCTCCACGCAGTTGGGTTTGTCGTGCCATACAGCTTGATGCGTTGCAGATCAAACGCACATGAGCGTGAGCGCGCCTGTTAACGCTTGTTTGATTTGAAACTGCGACTTTCGAGCCATATACGACAGTATTATACTAGGTTGTAACTACCTTCAGGAGACATCTGATGTCTGATAAGAAATTTACCCTTTCGTCGCGCCGTGCTTTCCTTGCTGGCAGCGCCGCGATGCTGGCAACGCCCGCGCTGGCGCAAAGCAGCGTCAACAGCGAAGCGACCACGGAGACGGAGCGTGATCTGACCGAGACCGTGCGTCGCAACACCTCCAGCTTCCGCACGCTGGATTGGCAGCCTTACTTCAGCGACACCAAGAACGGGGCGATTCTTGTCGATATCGACAGCCGCGCGGTGCATTACTGGTCCGAGGATCAGTCGATCTACAAACTATACCCCTCAAGCGTACCGCTGACCGAGGAACTGACCCGCCGTGGGCGTACCAGCGTGATCCAGAAGGTCGTCGGGCCCACATGGCGTCCGACCCCGTCGATGCTGGAACGCAACCCAGAGTGGCCAGCGGTGATCGGGCCGGGCCCTGACAACCCCTTGGGCACCCACGCGCTGTACCTGAGCTGGACGTACTACCGTATCCATGGCACGCATGACACACGCAAGATCGGGCGTCGTTCGTCGAATGGCTGCATTGGCCTGTACAATGAACATATTGCTGAACTTTTTGGCATGGCGAACGTCGGCACCCAAGTGTTGCTTATTTGACAACTTTTTAGCGATTGTGGTGCTCAAAAGCTGAATCCGGGTTTGCAATTACCCGCTGATGCTGTTTAGAAAGTTTTACGAGGTAAGTCTTGGGCGCGTGCTATCACACTGTGAAGTACGCCTTTTCTGGAGGTTATGTTATGAAGAAACTCGTTCTCGCCGCTGCTCTGACAGCTGCTGCATCGAATGCATTTGCTGGTTCGCTGGCAGAGCCAATCATCGAAGCACCCGTCATCGTTGAAGAGTCCACCTCTTCTTCCTCGGGCATCCTGATTCCTCTGCTGCTGCTGGCCGTTGTTGCTGCTGCAGTTGCTTCCGACTAATTCGGTCGAAGTTTCAGTTAGAAAAAGGCGGTGTTCTACACCGCCTTTTTTTATGTCTGCCGTTTAGCGTCAGATGACAAGCAGACAAAAGAAAAGCGCCTGTAACGACAGGCGCTTTCTTTGTTTTCAGGTCCGACCCGTGCGGGGGATTAGTCGATCCAGCCTTGCAGGTTTTCCTCAATCACATTGGACAGCGCCTTGATGTGCAAGTCGTCGTCATTGAGGCAGGGGATATAGTGAAACTCCTCCCCGCCCGCGTGTTCAAAGCTTTCCTTGATCTCTTCGTTGATCTCTTCCAGCGTTTCGATGCAATCGGCTGAAAAGGCAGGGGCGCAGACCGCGATCTTTTTGTTACCGGCTTCGGCCTGCCGCGCGACCTCTTCCACGGTATAGGGCTGCAACCATTCTTCGGGGCCGAATTTCGACTGGAAGGTCGTCATGATCTGGGTGTCGTCCCACCCCAGCCGTTCCTTCAGCAGGCGCGTCGTTTTCTGGCATTGGCAGTGGTAGGGATCGCCCTCCATCAAATAGCGCAGCGGGACACCGTGATAGGAACACAGCAGCTTGTCGGGCTTTGTCTCCATCTTGGCGTATGCCTTCTCGATCGAGGTGGCGAGCGCTTCGATATAATCGGGGCGGTCGAAATAGGGTTCAACCGTGCGGGCGGCGGGCTGCCATTTCTCTTTGGCGAGCGCCGCGAAAAACGCGTCATTCGCGGTGGCAGAGGTGGCACCGGCGTATTGCGGATACAGCGGGAAGAACAGGATCTTCTGGCAGCCCGCAGCGGTCATCGCCGCCACCTTGGATTGGGTCGACGGGTTGCCGTAGCGCATGCAGTAATCGACCATGACTGCGTCACCATACCGCGCCTGCATCGCGTCTTTTATCTTCGCGGTTTGCTGTTTGGTGATGGTCATCAGCGGGCTTTCCCCGGCCTCGTGGTTCCAGATCGACTTATACGCGGCACCGCTGGTGAAGGGGCGTTTCGACAGGATCACCAGCTGAAGCAGCGGTTGCCATTTCCACGGGCTGTAGTCGATCACGCGGCGATCCGACAGAAATTCCGATAGATAACGGCGCATTGACCAGTAATCATAGTTGTCCGGCGTGCCGAGGTTCGCCAGCAGGATACCCACCTTGGGGGCGGGCACGGTGGGGTGGTCAGGTTGTGCATGGGCTGGGCGCTGCTGCGTCATCTGGCATTCCTTTTCTGCGTTTAGCGCTGAGATAAACGGTTATGGTCGCGCGTCAATCGCGCAGCGGCGTTTCCGCCGTGGCCAGCGCATCGGCCAAGCGCTGCTGCGCAGAGCCGGGTCGCAGGGGTTTGGGCTGGCTGTCCGCCGGTGCCCAGCCCGCCAGAAAGACCAGTTCAAAGCTTGCTTTGATGCGCCCCTCTGGCGCGGCGTAGTGGTCGCGGTAAAGCTGCCCCGCCGCGTCAAAGATCGCGCGGCCACTGGGGCGGCGCAGGCGGCTGGTCAGGGCGTTGGCCTCTCCCATGGCGCGCAGGTCGCGCATCAGGTGCCAGATATCGCTGTATTCGGTCGTCAGCGTCACGGAATCCGCCACCGGCAGCGCAAGCCCCGCCCGTTGCAGCAGCCCGCCGATATCGCGCAACTCGGCCATAGGGGCGATCCGCGGCGACAGCCCGCCGGTGATCGACGCCTCGGCCTGACCCAGACAGGCGCGCAGCTCGTGCAGGGTCTGCCCGCCGAAACCAACGCTTAAAAACAGCCCGTCGGGTTGCAGGGCACGGCGTGACTGGATGATCTGACCGACGGGATCATTCGCCCAATGCATCCCCATCGCATGGACCACCAGATCATGCGCGCCCTGGGTCAGCGCAAGCGTATCGGTGTCCTCCACCAGCGTCGCGGAGGGGTGCAGCGCGCCCCAGACCTGCGGGAAGCCGGTGACAATCGCTGCGGACGTAAAGGTTCTGTTAACCAGCGACAGCCGATCATCGACCTCTTCAAGCGCGGCGCGGTGCAGGAACAGGGCGTCATCGGTGGCGCGGCGGCGGTTGCGGGTCAGCGCCGCGCGATCGGTCAGGGTGTGTGAAGCGTTCATGAAAGGATAATAAGATCATGCGAGACCAGTTACAAACCGCTGTTGCGCTGATTTATCCGCCGTCCTGTCTGGCGTGCGGGGCGTGGGTGGCTGCACATGGGGGGCTGTGCGGCCCGTGCTGGCGCGACACGGGGTTCATTGAAGGTGTGGTCTGCGAGACCTGCGGTATTCCCTTGCTGGGCGATGTGTCCGAGATAGACGTGCGCTGCGACGCGTGCCTTGCCGCGCCGCCGCCGTGGGACCACGGGCGCGCAGCCCTTTTGTACCGAGATACCGGCCGCCGACTGGTGCTGGCGCTGAAACACGGCGACCGTCAGGACATCGCCAAACCCGCAGGGCACTGGATGGCGCGGGTGATCGCGCCCTTCGTCACGCCTGAAACTTTGGTGGTGCCTGTGCCGCTGCATTACGCGCGGCTGTGGAAGCGGCGGTTCAACCAATCGGCCTTGCTGGCCCGTGCGCTTGCACGCGAACACAAGCTTGGGTGGTGCCCCGACGCGCTGCGCCGGACCCGACGCACCGCCGCGCTAGAGGGGAAGGGACGTCGCGAACGCTTCGCCCATCTGGATGGCGCGATCACCGCCCATCCCTGCCGCGCCGACCTGCTGCGTGACCGTCCGGTGCTGCTGGTGGATGACGTGATGACATCGGGCGCGACATTACATGCGTCGGCGCGGGCCTGTCTGGACGCACGCGCAGGGCCAATCTGCGTTGTGACACTGGCAAGAGTGGCAAAAGATACTTAAGTCTTGATCCAACCCATTTGTTGAAAGGACATCAACATGCAACCTGTTGAGATCTATACCTCCCCGCTGTGCGGCTTTTGCCATGCCGCCAAACGTCTGCTGAATGAAAAAGGCGTGAGCTTTGCCGAGGTCGACGTGCTTGCCCAGCCAGAGCGTAAGTCCGAGATGATCGAACGTGCCAATGGCGGGCGCACTGTGCCGCAGATCTTTATCGGCGACACCCATGTCGGCGGCTGTGATGACCTTTACGCGCTTGAGCGTGCGGGCAAGCTGGACGCTTTGTTGGCCTCCTGATGCAGGCGGCGCTGATCCAGCTGAACGTCAGCGATACACCGGCCCGCAATCTGGCGGGCACGGTAGAGATGGTGCGCGATGCCGCGGCGCAGGGGGCGGCGTTTGTCCTCACGCCAGAGGTCACCAACTGCGTCTCGACCAGCCGCGACCACCAGCGCAGCGTGTTGCAGCACGAAGACGATGACATCACCCTCGCCGCCTTGCGGGATGTGGCGCGAGAGGCGGGCATCTGGCTGCTGATCGGGTCGCTTGGGCTGAAAACGCGGGATGCGGACGGGCGCTTTGCCAACCGGTCGTTCCTGATTGATCCGCAGGGGCAGATCAAAGCCCGCTACGACAAGATCCATATGTTCGACGTGGATATCGACGCGGGCGAAAGCTACCGCGAATCGGCGGGCTACCGCCCCGGCGATCAGGCGGTTGTGGCGCAGACGCCTTTCGCCAAAATCGGGATGAGCATCTGCTATGACATGCGTTTTCCCAAGCTCTATCAGGCGCTGGCGGATGCGGGGGCGACGATCCTGACCATGCCCGCCGCGTTTTCGCCCGTGACCGGAGCCGCGCATTGGCACATGCTGCTGCGGGCCCGTGCGATCGAGACAGGGTGTTTCGTGTTAGCCCCCGCGCAGACCGGCACCCATGCCAGCGACAGCCACAAGACCCGCGACACCTACGGCCATTCGCTGGTTGTTGCCCCGTGGGGCGAGGTGCTGCTGGATGCGGGCACCGCGCCGGGCATTTATCCGTTCACGCTGGACATGGCGCGTGTACAAGAGGCACGTACCCGCGTACCCAGTCTTGCCAACCGGCGGGATTTCAAGGCACCTTAGTAACGGCTTATGACGGAAAATCGAAACTCACTTGCGATCACGTTGATCAGCGAATTGCTGTCGGCTGATCAACGGATGCGCAACCGGCTGACCCGGGCGCTGCCCAAAGGCATGGAGATTTCGCATTTTTCGGTGCTGAACAATCTGGCCTGGCATGACGGCGAAAAGACCCCCGCGCAGCTGGCCGAGACGTTCAATGTCACCCGTGGCGCGATGACGAACACGCTGAATAAACTGGTCTGGGCGGGCTATGTTCATATCCGCCCCGATTGGGACGATGCGCGGCGCAAGATGGTGGCGATCAGCCCCGCAGGCCGCAATGCGCGGGATCATGCGATCCGGCAAATCTCGCCGTTGATCAATGATGTGGCCGATGATCTGGGCGAGGCGCAGGTGCGTGCCACGCTCGATACCCTGCGCGCCCTGCGGCGCCAGCTGGAAGGCTGACGCCGGTTTGGGTCACTCTGGCTTCAGGCTGGCGGTGACATAGTTCACGCTCAGGTCACGATCGGACAGACGCCACGACCATGTGATCGGGTTAAACACGAAGCCTTTGCGATCCACCGCCGTCAGGCCCGCCTTGTGCAGCAGGTCAAAGAGTTCATCCGGCGTGATGAATTTCGACCATTCATGGGTGCCCTTGGGCAGCCAGCGCATCACGTGCTCTGCCCCGACAATCGCCATCATAAAAGACTTGGGGTTGCGGTTCAGCGTCGAACAGATGTGCAGCCCGCCGGGTTTCAGCAGGGTGCGGCAGGCGATCAGATAATCGATGGGAGAGGCGACATGTTCGACCACCTCCATGTTCAGCACCACGTCGAATTGTTCCCCCGCTTCGGCGAGCGCCTCGGCTGTGGTGTGACGATAGTCGATGTCGAGCCCCGATTGCTGCGCATGGACCTGCGCGACGGGGATGTTGCCTGCTGCGGCATCGGCACCGACCACGGTCGCACCCAACCGCGCCATCGGTTCCGACAGCAGCCCGCCGCCGCAGCCGATGTCCAGAATCCGCAGCCCGCGAAACGGTTCGGGCGATTTCAGGTCACGGTCGAACTCTCCGGCGATTTGGGAGGTGATGTAATCGAGCCGGCAGGGGTTGAGCATATGCAGCGGCTTGAACTTGCCGTTCTCGTCCCACCATTCGGCGGCCATGGCCTGAAACTTTTCGATCTCGGCGGGGTCAACAGTGCTTTGAGGCGCTTGCATTCTGATCTCTCTGTGCTCTTTTGGGTCCAATGACTATATAGGGCTGTAATGGACAAAATCCCGGACCAAAAGCGCGCAGTGCAATATCTTCACCCGCCGATCGACCCGTTCGATCAGCGGATGATGGATGTGGGCGATGGTCATTCGATCTATGTCGAACAATGCGGCAACCCCGATGGCATTCCCGTCGTGGTCCTGCATGGCGGCCCCGGCGGCGGGTGCAGCCCGTCGATGCGGCGCTATTTCGATCCGGCAAAATATCACGTGATCCTGTTTGACCAGCGCGGGTGCGGGCGGTCCAAGCCATTTGCCTCGGTCATCAATAACACCACATGGGATCTGGTCGCGGATATCGAACGCATCCGCAAAGCGCTTGGCATCGAGAAATGGATCGCTTTTGGTGGCAGCTGGGGCGCGACGCTGGCGTTGATCTATGCCGAAACCCACCCCGAGAGGGTGCGCAACATCATCCTGCGCGGCGTTTTCATGATGACGCAGGCGGAGCTTGACTGGTTCTATGGCGGCGGCGCGGGCAAGTTTTGGCCCGATCTTTGGGCGCGGTTTACCGGCCTGATCCCCGAAGCCGAGCACGGCGATCTGATCGCGGCCTACCACCGCCGGCTGTTCTGTGGCGACCGCATGACCGAGGTGAAATACGGCAAGGCCTGGGCCGCGTGGGAAAACGCGCTGGCCTCGATCCATGCGTCGGGCGGGTCGTATGAGGGCCCGGGGGAATATTCGCGCACCTTCGCCCGGCTTGAGAATCACTATTTCACCAATGCCGGATTTCTTGAGTTTGATGGCCAGATCCTTGCGCATGTGGACCGCATTGCCCATATCCCCGGCGTGATTGTGCAAGGCCGCTACGATATGATTTGCCCCCCTTCAAGCGCGTATGAACTGGCGCAGGCTTGGCCCAACGCCGAGCTGAAGATGGTGCGCAATGCCGGTCACGCGCTGTCTGAACCCGGCATCAGCGCCGAACTGGTGCGCACGATGGACAGGATTGCCGCGCAATGACCCGCTCTTTGATGGATCGCCGTGCTTTATTTGCTTCGGGTGCTGCGGCGGCCTTGCTGGCGGCGACAGGTGTGTCGGCGGCATCCATGCCCAAAGCGGGCGGGCGGTTGCGGATGGCGCTGTCGGGGGCGGCGCGCAGCGATAATTGGGGGCAGGGCGATGGCCTGTTCATGCAGGTGGCGCGGCAGGGGCTGATCTTTGATACGCTGACAGAAATCGCCGCTGACGGCACCCTGCGCGGAGAGCTGGCAACAGCCTGGCAGGGCAGCGCCGACGGACGCGTCTGGCTGGTCGATCTGCGCAAGGATGTGCTGTTTCACGATCAACGTCCCATGACCGCGCGCGATGTTGTCGCGTCCCTCGCGCTGGACGGTGTGGTAGAGGCGACGGGCCCCCATCAGCTGCGCATCACGATGGATGCGCCCGCGATGGACTTGCCCTTTACGCTGGCGGACCCGCGTCATGTGATCCGCGCCGCCCACGCGATGGACGACGGCATCGGCACCGGCCTGTACCGTCTGCGACGATTTACGCCGGGTCAGCAGGTTTTGGCCGAACGTGTGGCAGATCACTACAAAGGGCGCAGCGCCGGCTGGTTCGATACGGTTGAACTGGTGTCCATTCCCGCGCAGCAGGTTCGTGCGCAGGCGATGGCTGAATATCTGGTCGAAGCGGCAGACCTGAATGATGGCGAAGCCCTTCAATCCTATGATGATATTGCCTTGCTGCCCCATGCACGCGGGGTGACCCATGCGGTGTCACGCAGCATCGCCATGCCCCTGCGCACCGGCCAGCATCGCCCGCTGGACAACCTGCGCGCCGCCGAACGCTGGTGGCTGGCCTAAGCCGGGCAGGCACACGGGGCTTGCAGTTTCACATATACGGGCGTATATGACGTCTCAACAGCGGCGCATCGGGGTCCACACCTGAGGCTCCACCGATCTTGAACACGGGCCGCGCGCCCGTTTTTTTGTGCCTGCTCGAAACTGCAGGATGATAGTGAGATTATGAACAACGACCTGATTGCAAAAGCAGCCATTGATCGCCGCATGGCCGAGATCATCACACCGGTGATCGAGGATATGGGGTTTGAACTGGTGCGCGTTCGCCTGATGTCGGGCAAGTCGACGACGTTGCAGGTGATGGCAGACCGTCCCGATGGCGGTATCGAGGTGGACGAGCTGGCCCTGATCAGCCAATCCATCAGCGCTGTCATGGATGTCGAGGATCCGATCCTTGATGAATACACCCTTGAAGTGTCGAGCCCCGGCATCGACCGCCCGCTGACGCGGCTCAAGGATTTCGAGATGTTTGAGGGCTATGAGGCCAAGATCGAAACCGGCGAACTGATCGACGGCCGCCGCCGCTTTAAGGGCGAGCTGGCAGGCGTCGAGGATGACGAGGTGCTGATCAACGTCGAGGAAGGCACCATCGGGCTCAAGTTCGATTGGCTGACCGACGCCAAACTGGTTCTGACCGACGATCTGATCAAAGAAATGCTGCGCCAGCGCAAAGCGTCCGGTGCGATTGACGAAACCAAATTCGATGACATCGAGACCGAAGGGTCCACCGAGGGAGACGACTAAATGGCCATTACATCTGCCAACCAGCTGGAACTGCTGCAAACCGCCGAGGCTGTGGCCCGCGAAAAGATGATCGACCCCAATCTCGTGGTTGAAGCGATGGAAGAATCGCTCGCTCGGGCGGCGAAGTCGCGCTACGGCGCTGAGATGGACATTCGCGTTTCCATCGACCGCAAGACCGGTCGCGCGACCTTTACCCGTGTGCGTACGGTTGTGGCCGATGACGAGCTTGAGAACTATCAGGCGGAGTTCACGGTAGAGCAGGCCAAGCAGTATATGGCCAACCCCGAAGTCGGTCAGGAATTCAGCGAAGAAGTCCCACCGGTTGAAATGGGCCGTATCGCCGCACAATCCGCCAAGCAGGTGATCTTGCAGAAGGTCCGCGAAGCCGAGCGTGACCGCCAGTACGAAGAATTCAAGGACCGCGCCGGCACGATCATCAACGGTCTGGTCAAGCGCGAGGAATATGGCAACGTTATCGTCGATGTGGGCGCTGGCGAAGCGATCCTGCGTCGCAACGAGAAAATCGGCCGCGAAAGCTATCGCCCGAACGACCGTATCCGCGTGTACATCAAGGATGTGCGCCGCGAACAGCGTGGCCCGCAGATCTTCCTGAGTCGCACAGCGCCCGAGTTCATGGCCGAGCTGTTCAAGATGGAAGTGCCTGAAATCTATGACGGCATCATCGAGATCAAAGCCGTTGCCCGTGACCCCGGTTCGCGCGCGAAAATCGCTGTCATCTCTTATGATGGCTCCATCGACCCTGTGGGGGCCTGCGTTGGTATGCGCGGCAGCCGCGTTCAGGCCGTTGTGAACGAGCTTCAGGGCGAAAAGATCGATATTATCCCGTGGAACGAAGACCAGCCGACGTTCCTTGTGAACGCGCTTCAACCTGCTGAAGTCTCCAAGGTTGTTCTGGACGAGGAAGCCGGCAAGATCGAAGTCGTCGTTCCCGAAGAACAACTGTCGTTGGCGATTGGCCGTCGTGGTCAGAACGTGCGTCTGGCATCGCAGCTGACCGGTCTGGACATCGACATCATGACCGAAGAGCAAGAGAGCCAGCGCCGTCAGGCCGAGTTCGAACTGCGCACCAAGCTGTTCATGGACAATCTGGATCTGGACGAATTCTTTGCCCAGCTTCTGGTCTCCGAAGGGTTCACCAACCTCGAAGAAGTCGCCTATGTCGAAGTGGACGAGCTGCTGGTCATCGACGGTGTTGACGAAGACACCGCAAGCGAACTGCAAGCCCGCGCCCGTGACGTGATCGAAGCGCAGAACAAAGCGGCGCTTGATGCGGCGCGCGCCTTGGGTGTGGACGACACGCTTATTGAATTCGACGGTCTGACACCCCAAATGATTGAGGCACTGGCCAAAGACGACGTTAAAACGCTCGAAGATTTCGCGACTTGCGCGGATTGGGAGCTGGCCGGCGGCTGGACTACCGTGAATGGCGAACGCACCAAGGATGAAGGGACACTTGAACCTTTCGATCTGTCGCTGGAAGATGCGCAAAAGCTGATCATGACCGCGCGCGTCCTGCTGGGCTGGGTCGATCCTGCCGAGCTTGAAGCGGATGATGTCGACGAAGAGTTCGATGCCGACATCGAGACGGACGAGGAGGCCGAGGCCTGATCGCGGGGCCTTGGGGAACGATATGACACGTGGTGGCGTTTCTAAAGACCGGCAAGACGGTCCCGAACGAAAGTGTATCGCCACTGGCGAGGCGCAGCCCAAAAACGGGCTGATCCGCTTTGTCATTGGTCCCGACATGCATGTTTTCCCGGATATTATGGGGAAACTGCCCGGTCGGGGGATGTATGTGTCAGCGGATCGGGCCGCGTTGGAAAAAGCGGCCAAGAAGGGTCTGTTCGCCCGCTCGGCCAAGCAACCTGTCAAGGTTGCTGATGATTTGGTGGATGAAGTTGAAAAGCAACTTGTACGCCGTGTGGTTGACCTGATTTCGTTGCAACGCAAGGCGGGCAAGGCCGTTGCGGGCTACGAAAAAGTCAAAGGTTGGCTGCAAATGGAAGAAGCCGAAGTGTTGATCCAGGCAGTAGATGGATCGGGCCGCGGCAAATCGAAACTAAGCACGCCGCATTACGGCCATTACATTGGCTGGCTGACGGCAGACGAATTGGGTTTGGCTTTCGGACGCCAAACTGTGATACATGGGGCGCTCGCCTCTGGTGGTCTTACCTCTCGTGTTGTAGAGGAGGCTCAGCGGTTAAAAGGCGTGCGCATAAACGAGGGTGGCAACGGTCACCCGAAAGGATAGACGAGCTTCATGAGCGATAGTGACGGCAAAAAGACATTGGGCCTGCGGGGAGCGTCTTCGCGTCCCGGCAACGTAAAGCAAAGCTTTAGCCACGGGCGGACGAAAAACGTCGTGGTCGAGACCAAGCGCAAGCGCGTTGTGGTGCCCAAACCTGCTGGCGCAAAAGCCGGCGGCGGTAGTAATCCATCGCTCGGGGATCCCTCCAAGCGTCCGGCAGGGATCACCGATTCCGAAATGGAACGCCGGCTGAAGGCGGTTCAGGCTGCCCGCGCCCGCGAGGCGGAAGAAGCCGAAGCACGCGCAGCCGAGGAAAAGGCCCGCGCGGAAGACCGCGAGCGTCGTCGTGCCGAGATCGAGGCGAAAGAAGCCGAAGAGCGTGAGCGCGAGGAAAGCCTGAAGGCGAAAGCCGAAGAGGACGAGCGCCGCAAGAAAGAAGCGGAAGCCGCAGCAGCCGCTGCCGCAGCCCCCGCAGCGGCCCCTGCCGCGCCGCGTTCGCCGAACATCAAATCCGGCGCACCGACCCCTGCGGCCCGCAAGAAAGAAGGCGACCGCGAAGAAACCAACAAGCGCAACAAGGGTGGCGACGATAGCCGTCGTTCCGGCAAACTGACGCTGAACCAGGCTTTGTCCGGTGGCGAAGGTGGCCGTCAACGGTCCATGGCGCAGATGAAACGCAAGCAGGAACGCCAGCGCCAGAAGGCAATGGGCGGTTCGGTCGAGCGTGAAAAGGTCGTGCGCAACGTCAACCTGCCTCCGGCGATCGTGGTTTCCGAACTGGCGAACCGGATGGCTGAACGCGTTGGCGCTGTCGTCAAAGCATTGATGACAAACGGCATGATGGTCACGCAGAACGAAACCATCGACGCTGACACAGCCGAGCTGATCATCGAGGAATTCGGCCACAAAGTGGTGCGCGTTTCCGACGCTGACGTTGAAGACGTGATCAAGGAAGCCGAAGACGATCCGAAAGATCTGGTCTCGCGTCCCCCGGTCATCACGATCATGGGCCACGTTGACCACGGTAAGACATCGCTGCTTGACGCGATCCGCAAAGCCAAGGTTCAGTCCGGCGAAGCGGGCGGTATCACGCAGCACATCGGTGCCTATCAGGTCACAACCGACAACGGTCAGGTTCTGAGCTTCCTCGATACACCGGGCCACGCGGCCTTTACCTCGATGCGGTCGCGCGGTGCGCAGGTCACCGACATCGTTGTTCTGGTGGTCGCGGCGGATGATGCTGTGATGCCTCAGACGATCGAAGCGATTAACCACGCGAAAGCGGCCAAGGTGCCAATGATCGTGGCGATCAACAAGATCGACAAATACGAAGCCAACCCTGACAAAGTCCGTACAGACCTGCTGCAGCACGAGGTCATCGTTGAAAAGATGTCCGGTGAAACACAGGACGTCGAAGTATCGGCCACCACGGGTCAAGGTCTGGACGAACTGCTGGAAGCCATCGCGCTGCAAGCGGAACTGCTGGAACTGAAAGCGAACCCGAACCGCGCCGCGGTCGGTGCCGTGATCGAAGCGCAGCTTGACGTGGGCCGCGGCCCCGTTGCGACTGTTCTTGTTCAGAACGGTACGCTGCGTCAGGGCGACATCTTTGTTGTGGGCGAGCAGTACGGTAAGGTCCGTGCGCTGATCAACGATCAGGGCGAGCGCGTGAAAGAAGCAGGCCCATCCGTGCCGGTAGAGGTGCTTGGCCTGAACGGGACACCGGGTGCGGGCGACGTTCTGAACGTTACCGACACCGAAGCGCAGGCGCGCGAGATTGCGGAATACCGCGAAAAAGCCGCCAAAGACAAACGCGCTGCGGCTGGTGCTGCGACGACGCTGGAACAGCTGATGGCGAACGCCAAGGTGAACGAAACCATTAGCGAGCTGCCTTTGTTGATCAAAGCAGACGTTCAGGGTTCTGCCGAAGCGATCGTTCAAGCGATGGAGAAAATCGGCAACGACGAAGTCCGCGTGCGCGTCCTTCACTCGGGCGTAGGTGCGATCACCGACACCGACGTTGGTCTTGCCGAAGCCTCCAACGCGCCGATCATCGGTTTCAACGTCCGTGCAAACGCCTCGGCCCGTGCCTCGGCCAACCAGAAGGGTGTCGAGATCCGGTATTACTCGGTCATCTATGACATGGTTGATGATGTGAAAGCTGCGGCAAGTGGCCTGCTGAGCAACGAGATCCGCGAACACTTCATCGGCTATGCGTCGATCAAAGAGGTGTTCAAAGTGACCGGCGTTGGCAAGGTTGCCGGCTGTCTGGTGACCGAAGGCAAAGCAAGCCGCGCCGCTGGTGTGCGCCTGCTGCGCGACGATGTCGTGATCCACGAAGGCACGCTGAAAACGCTCAAGCGCTTCAAGGACGAAGTTGCCGAAGTACCGTCAGGCCAGGAATGTGGTATGGCGTTCGAGAACTACGAAGACATCCGTCCGGGCGACGTTATCGAAATCTTCACACGTGAAGAAGTCGTGCGCACGCTGGACTAAGTTACACTTCGTCCGATATCTGATGATCAGAAGCCCGGTTAAATGTCCGGGCTTCTGTCGTTTCAAAGACCCGTTTATCTTCGTTAAAGCTCAGCCGGTCGACACAGACCTGATCGTCCGAGATCTTCACAAGGTTGAAATCATTCGGCTCTCCGCGCACGCGCGACGACAGGCTGGTCCCCGCATGCAACTGGATCGCTGTGGTGCCGCCGGATTCGACGGTAAAATTCTCTGCGTGCCACGTGTGAAGGTGCCCCGACAGGATCAGGTTCGCCCCGCAAGACAGCAGCTTTTCCAGCGCGATTTCCGCACCGGGTATGGGCTTTTTCTTGGTATGATTGGGATGCTCTAGCGGGTGATGTACCACTAACACGCGGGCTTTGCGCGCGGCGGTGTCGTCCATCGCCTTGCAGGCATGCGCGATACGCCCTGCCGTGAGCTTCCCCGTCTGCCACGAAAAGCGATCGACCGAGTTGATGCCGATGACGACCATATCGTTATCTTCATACCGCGGCGTCAGATCGGCGTTGATCCATTTGCGATACCTGCGCCATGGCATGAAAAACCGCTGAAACGGGCGGTCAAGCAGGACATCGTGGTTCCCCGGCACACCCAAGACAGGCGCGTTGATCCGCTGGATAAAATTATGCGCTTCCTCGAACTGGCTCCGCCGCGCGCGCTGCGTGAAATCGCCGGATATGGCGACGATATCGGGGTTCAGTTCGTTCACACAAGAGAGCAGCGGTTCCAGCAGGTCGGGGCGATCCTTGCCAAAGTGTAAATCTGAGAGATGCACCAATGTGCTCATCTGACGGCCTCGTTGAATTCGGCAGGAACGATCAGCTGCAGGGCCTCGCGCTGCATGTGCAGTTTGAACGGGCCTTTCATGCGGCTTAGCTCTCCGTCGCGGGCGACAGGGCGTGATTTATGCGGCATCTCAAGCGTGATCTCGTTCCCGCAGTGCATTTGATAGTCGGTTTCACGTTTCGCGACCCCAAGGGCCAGCGCGGCGGCGTGTTTGAACAGCCCCCAGCGGTTGGTATCGGGGGCAACCAGCAGCACCATGCCGCCCTTGGCGATACAGTCTTCGCCGCTCAGCCCCATTTGGTTCAGCTGAAAGGCGTTGCTGATCGCAAAGACCAGCGGTGTCCTATGTTTAAAGGATTTGCCATCAATCGTCACCGTCAGCCTGAGCGGCGCGCGGAGTGTTGCCAGCGCTTTGACCACCGACCAATAGGCCGCGACACGGCTGCGGCCCCAGCGGTCATAGATGCCTTCGCGGGTTTTCAGAATGGCGGCATAGGCCCCGATGCTGGCGTTGTTCAGAAACGCGTTGCCATTGATCTTGGCGATGTCCGTGGGGCGCAGAACGCCCTTGGCGATGACATCCACGGCTTCGTCAACCGTTTCGGGCAGGTTCAGCGAACGGGCGAAATAGTTAAAGGTGCCTGCGGGGATAATCCCCATCTGGTTGGGCACATGCGCCAGCCCCGAGGCGACGCCGCTGATCGTTCCGTCGCCGCCTGACGCGACGATGGTGGCCTCGGGGTTCGCCTCGGCAGTGGATTGCGCCACCTCCCCCAAATCCGCGCCATTGGGCGAGAATTCAACGAAGCTGACGGGAATGTCGTGGTGTTGAAACCTGTCTGAAATCCGGGACTTACGCTCTGTCCCGTCTTGGCGGCCGGAGCCTTTGTTCAGAATAACGATAACACGTTGAGGCTTCATGATTGATCCATCCTTGATGACCTAAGCAAACGCTTGGGGCAGGGGGATGGTTCAGATGTTTTGTGTGTGCCTGATCAGTTCCGGCGCTGGATTGGCTTGCCGGTATAGATCGCGTCATCAACCTTAACCGATACGCGGCCGTCGGGCATGTCGCGGACGAAAATACCCTGGACGGATACGGTGGAACCGATGGTGATTGTGCGAAGCATTGCTTCCTCCCAGAAGAACCTGAAGTTGCATCTTTATAAGCGACAATTTGCCTAAGTCTAGCAACAAAAAAGTCAAGGAAGCAGTATTCACGCGCGTAAAGAAACAGCTGCGAGGTCGCGCTGGCCCTAAAGCCAGTCGCGCAGGATCGGAATCAGGGGAATGTCCGCTGGGGGCATTGGATAATCTTTCAGCGCATTGGCACGGACCCATTTCAGGGTCTGCCCCTCGCGCGCTTGCGGTGTGCCATTCCATTTGCGGCAGGCAAACAGCGGCATCAGCAGGTGGAAATCATCGTAGGCATGGCTGGCAAAGGTCAGCGGGGCAAGGCAGGACGCCCATGTGTCGATGCCCAGTTCTTCTTGCAGCTCGCGGATCAGGGCGGCTTCGGGGGTTTCGCCGGCTTCGACCTTGCCGCCCGGAAACTCCCACAAACCGGCCATGGATTTGCCGGGCGGGCGCTGTGCCAAAAGCACGCGCCCGTCCACGTCGATCAGGGCTACCGCCGAGACAAGGATAACCTTCACGAACGATAGTCCGCGTTGATCTCGATATAGCCGTGGGTCAGGTCGCAGGTCCAAACCGTTGCTTTGCCGTCGCCAAGGCCCAGATCAACGCCGATGGTGATGTTCTGGCCCTTCATATGCGCCGCCGCTGCCTCTTCCGAGTAGTCGGGGCTGCGCCAGCCGTCTTTGGCTACCTCGATATCGCCAAAGCGGATCGACAGGCGATCCCGATCAGCAGCGGCCCCGGATTTACCGACGGCCATCACCACGCGGCCCCAGTTCGGGTCCTCGCCCGCGATGGCGGTCTTGATCAGGGGGGAATTCGCGATTGCCATGCCGTGGGTCTTGGCATCATCATCCGTAGCGGCACCGGTCACGGCGATCTCGACGAATTTGGTCGCCCCTTCGCCGTCTTGCACAACCTGATGCGCGAGGTTCAGCATGACGCCGTGCAGCGCTTCCGAGAACGCATCGCTTTCGCTGGCATCCACGCCCGACGCGCCAGTTGCGGCCAGGATCAAACTGTCGGAGGTCGATGTGTCGCTATCCACCGTGATGCAGTTAAAGGTGCTATCGGTATGGGTCGACAGCATCTTTTGCAGCGCCGGTTGGCTCACAACCGCATCGGTGAAGATATAGACCAGCATCGTCGCCATATCTGGCGCGATCATGCCCGATCCCTTCGCAATCCCCGCGATAGAGACTGTTTTACCGTCAATCTCGACCTCGGCACGGGCCCCTTTGGGGAAGGTGTCGGTGGTCATGATCGCCTTGGCCGCATCGGAAATGCCCTTGTCGGACAACGCGCCCTTAAGGTCCGCCAGAACAGCCGTGATCCGGTCGTGGGGCAGCGGTTCGCCGATCACACCGGTCGATGAGGTGAAAACACGCGATTGGGGAATGTTGCAGACATCAGCAACCGCAGCGGTAATTGCTTCGACCGCGGTGACGCCGCCCTTGCCGGTGAAGGCATTGGCGTTGCCCGAGTTGACCAGGATCGCGGCACCGGTGTCTGATGTCGCGCCGATCTTGGCCTGACAATCCAGAACCGGCGCGGCGCGGGTGGCAGAGCGTGTAAACGCCCCCGCCACCGTCGAGCCCGGGGCCAATTCGGCCAGCATCACATCGGTGCGGCCTTGATACCGTACCCCCGCCGCGATGGTGGCGAAACGCACACCATCGATGACAGGAAGATCAGGGAAGTGATCGGGTGCCAGCGGGGATACAGCGGTGATTTTGCCCATTTGTTACTCCAGCAGGCCGAGGTTGGTCAGAACCGAAGGGTCGATCGAGTCAGCCGCCGAGCGGTCAACATCTGCGGCTTCGGTGGTCTTTTCGATCAGGGTCTGTGCCTTGACCTGACGGACCTGGGTTTCCAGCTCGTCCTTCACGTCTTCGAGCTTGGGTGCTTCTTTCTGGCGCTTGTCGTCCAGTTTGATCACGTGCCAGCCGAACTGGGTTTCAACGGGTTCCGACACAGCGCCGACTTCAAGCTCGGCAACGGCGGTTTCAAACGCGGGCACCATCATGCCGGGCCCGAACCACCCCAAAGTGCCGCCCGCAGGACCGGAAGGACCGGTGGACTTTTCTTTCGCCAGCTCGGCAAAATCCGCGCCTTCATCCAGCTCTTTCTTGACGGCTTGGGCTTCTTCTTCTGTTTCTACCAGAATATGCGACGCGCTGAATTCCTCGGTCGGTTCCGCATCGGCGTAGGCTTCGTCATAGGCGGCTTGCAGCTCTTCCTCGGTGACGTCCTGGGCCATTGCTCTCTCGATCACTTCGCCCGCGATCAGCTGGCGACGTTCGTTTTCAAGCGCCATCTCGATCCGCTTTGGCACTTCGCCGTCAAAGTCTTGCGACAAGGCGGTTTGCTGCACAAGCTGATCCAGAATGCCTTTGAACAGGACTTCGGGGGGAAGCTGTTGATATTGCTCGGGCAGAGTGGCGCGGGCAATGATCATGCTGCCAATCGTGATGTCGGTGCCATTGACCGTGGCAACCACGGTTTCAGCGGTGACGTCTGTCTGCGCATCCGTGTTTTCGGCAGTGTCGTCCTGTGCAACAGCGGGCAGGGCGAGTGAAGCTGCCACCACGAATGGTGCCAGAAAAGTGAGAGGTTTTTGCATGTATCTGTCCTTGGTTTGGCAGCCACAAGGGGCTGCTACATTGACACGGTTTAGTGCGGCCCTTACATCGCCCTATGGGCGCGGCCTTGGCGCACGTTCAGTCTTGTATCTAGGGGCTGTCCGGCGGCTCGGCAAGCAGATGGACGCCTTTGAACATAACTTCGGCAGGAGATTGCATGCTGGGCATCGGAACACTCGCCAAAAAAGTCTTTGGGACCCCAAACGACCGTAAAATCAAGGCGACCCGCCCGCTGGTTGAAAAGATCAACGCGCTGGAAGAAGAATTCTTGGCTTTGACCGACGACGGTCTGAAGCAAAAAACGGAAGAGCTGCGCAAGCGGGCGATTGATGGCGAAAGCCTTGATGATCTGCTGCCGGTAGCTTTTGCGAACTGCCGTGAAGGCGCACGCCGGACCTTGGGTCTGCGCGCCTTTGACACGCAGTTGATGTCGGCGATTTTCCTGCATCAGGGCAACATATCCGAGCAGAAAACCGGCGAGGGTAAAACCCTGACCGCGACGCTGGCCGCTTACCTCAATGCGCTGACCGGCAAGGGCGTGCATGTGGTCACGGTGAACGAATACCTCGTGAAACGGGACGCCGACTGGATGGGCAAGGTCTTTGCCTCGCTGGGGCTGACCACGGGTGCTGCGGTGTCCGGCATGACCGAGGAAGACAAGCGCGCCGCCTATGATTGCGACGTGACCTACGCCACGAACAACGAGCTGGGCTTTGATTATCTGCGCGATAACATGAAGTCTGAGCTGAGCCAGATTTTCCAGAAACAGCACAACTTTGCCATCGTGGATGAAGTCGATAGCATTCTGATCGACGAGGCGCGGACGCCGCTGATTATTTCTGGCCCGTCGCAAGACCGCTCCGAGATGTATAAAATCGTCGACGATGTGATCCCGCTGCTGCAGGAAAGCCACTACGAGCTGGACGAGAAAACCCGTAACGTGACCTTTACCGACGAAGGGAACGAGTTCCTCGAGCAAGAGCTGCACAGCCGCGGCCTGCTGGAAGAAGGGTTAACGATGTATGACCCCGAAAGCACCACCATCGTGCACCATGTGAACCAAGGTTTGCGGGCGCATAAGCTGTTCCAGCGCGACAAGGATTACATTGTGCGCGACGGCGAGGTGATGCTGATCGACGAATTCACCGGGCGTATGATGTCCGGTCGTCGTCTGTCCGACGGGTTGCATCAGGCGATCGAAGCGAAGGAAGGCTGCCAGATCCAGCCCGAGAACGTGACACTGGCCTCGGTCACCTTCCAAAACTACTTCCGGCTTTATGACAAGCTGGCGGGCATGACGGGTACTGCCGAAACCGAAGCCGAAGAATTTGCCGAGATTTACGGGCTGGGTGTTGTCGTTGTCCCGACCAACGTGCCGGTTGCGCGTGTGGACGAAGACGATCAGGTCTATCGTTCGGCGCTGGAAAAATATCAGGCGATGATCGAAAAGGTCAGAGAAGCCAATGCGATAGGCCAGCCGGTTCTGGTGGGTACCACCTCTATCGAGAAATCCGAAATGCTGAGCCAGATGCTGACCGAAGCGGGCATCAAGCATAACGTTCTGAACGCGCGCCAGCACGAGCAGGAAGCGCAGATCGTGGCGGATGCGGGCAAGTTCGGCGCGGTGACCATCGCGACAAACATGGCCGGTCGCGGCACCGACATTCAGCTGGGCGGCAACGTCGAGCTGAAGGTGATTGAAGCGCTGGACGCTGATCCTGATGCCGATCCCGTTGCGATCCGTGAAAAGATTGAAGCGGAACACGCTGACGAGAAGAAAAAAGTGCTCGACGCAGGGGGGCTGTATGTTCTGGCGTCCGAGCGTCACGAAAGCCGCCGGATCGATAACCAGCTGCGCGGCCGTTCGGGCCGTCAGGGTGACCCCGGCCGATCGTCCTTCTACCTGTCTCTCGAAGACGATCTGATGCGTATTTTCGGCTCTGAACGGCTTGAGAAAGTGTTGACGACGCTGGGTCTGAAAGAGGGCGAAGCGATTGTACACCCTTGGGTCAACAAGTCGCTGGAGCGCGCGCAGGCCAAGGTCGAAGGGCGCAACTTTGACATTCGTAAACAGCTGTTGAAGTTCGACGATGTGATGAACGACCAGCGGAAAGTCATCTTTGGCCAGCGCCGCGACATCATGGAAGCTGCCGATCTGCAAGAGATCACCGCCGACATGCGCGAGCAGGTGATCGACGATCTGATCGACCAGTTCATGCCGCCAAAAACCTATGCAGATCAGTGGGATACTCAAGGTTTCCAAGCCTCGGTTGCGGATCAGCTGAACCTTGATGTGCCCGTTGCAGCATGGTGTGAGGAAGAAGGCGTCGACGATGAGGTCATCCGCGAACGTCTTGTCGAAGCCAGCGAAAACATGATGGCCCAGAAGGCTGAACAATTCGGCTCCGAGAACATGCGCAACATCGAAAAGCAGGTGTTGTTGCAGGCGATTGACGGCAAGTGGCGTGATCACCTTCTGACGCTGGAACATCTGCGGTCGGTCGTCGGTTTCCGCGGCTATGCGCAGCGTGATCCGTTGAACGAATACAAGAACGAATCCTTCCAACTGTTTGAAAGCATGCTGGACAGCCTGCGGACCGAAGTGACCCAGAAGCTGGGTCAGATCCGTCCGATGACAGAGGAAGAGCAGCAGCAAATTCTGTCGCAAATGCAGGAACGTCAGGCCGCGGCACAGGTTAACGCCGCGCAGGCGGCGGCAGAGAACAGCGAAGCGCCAGCTTCGACCGCCGCAGCCGCGTCCGGCTCTACCGCTGTGGCGGGGTTCGACGAGAATGATCCAAGCACGTGGGGCACCCCTGCGCGCAATGATGAATGCCCCTGCGGGTCGGGCAAAAAGTTCAAGCATTGCCACGGCAAGCTTGCGTGAATGATCTTCCCCAAGGCTGGTTGCCGGCCTTGGGGGTGCTCCGCACGGTGGGGTAAGATTTAGGTAGGGTCGGTAGACCAAGCTGCGCTTTTCAGCAAACGGAGAGCGACATGCCAATTACCGACAATTTCAATGACTATACCGCAGGATTGACCGGCCCTATTTGCGGGGCCTTTGATATTGTGCCCGACGATACCGCCAACCTGCCGCAGATCACCCGTGGCTTTATGGTCGGTGGGGCCGGTGATGTCGCGGTGACGCTGAAAAGCGGGGATGCAATCACGCTGCCCGGTTTGATGGCGGGGGTCGTCTATCCGTTTCGCATCTCAAAAGTGCGCGACAGTGGCACCACCGCAACGGGGATCAAAGGCCTAGTCTAGCGCCTGTCACCGCGTTAACTGTTGTTGCGCCCTGTCAGTATCCGGTGGGGCGCAGCAGGACGGGCAGAGTGCGCGCGATGATCTTGAGATCGCCCATGAAGCTTGGCTGGCGGGCATAGCGTTCATCAAGCGAGGCGCGTTCGGCAAACAGCAAGATGCCGCGCCCCGACACCTGCCAAAGCCCTGTGACCCCCGGGCGCACCCGTTGGTAAGCGTGGCGGGCATCGCCGTAGCTGTGCAGCTCCGCTCGGGTGACGGGGCGCGGCCCGACCAAAGACATATCGCCGCGCAGTACGTTCCAGATTTGAGGCAGTTCATCAAGGCCGGTGCGGCGCAGGAAATGGCCGCCGGGGATCACGCGCGGATCTTTGGTCAGCTTTTGGTACAACGCCCATTCCAGCGCGCGATCAGGTCGCGCCAATAGAATCGCCGGCAGCGCGGCCTGTGCATCAGGGACCATCGTTCTGATTTTCCAACAGCGGAAAACCTTGCCGGCGCGCCCAATCCTCGGGTGGGCATAAAGACCGCCCTGACCCGTGGATGCCACCAGACAGTATAAAACGATAATCACGGGCAGGATCAGCGGCAGCAGCGCGAGGCTGAGGGCAAGATCGAACACCCGTTTCCCGCCGCCTTCGTATAGCGGCGCCCGACGTGCATGGACATCACTGCCCTGCCGTATCCCGATATCGATAAACGCCATCGTCACCTCTTACCCATAGCAACCAAACACCGGCGCATGTGCCGGTGCGTCAGCTAAAGCAGAGGTATCCTAAGGTGTGGTTAAAATCGGGATGCCGTCAGATCAGAGGTAGTTAAATTCGACCTCGCCATTGTGGATCGTCGCGGCAGTGAGCTTGTCCGTCGCGTAGGCCCCGGTGTCGATCGACACCACGCCGCCCTTGATCATCGGCGTGTCGACGATTGTGTGCCCGTGTACGACCCAGATGCCGTCACGGCGGCGTTTGCGCCCGAAATCCTCATGCCCCCAAAGCAACGTCCGGCTTTCCTGATCCTTGATAGGGATCAGTGGGTTAGCAGCGGCGTGCACAAAGGCGACATTGCCCGACACCCACGAGGTTGGAAGGTTGATCACCCAGTCGAGCAAGGCCTCGCCCATAGCGTCTTGCAGGGCGTCGCGGGCGCGTTCAAGATCGTCACCAGAGGAGGTTTGCGACACGCCCGAGACGCCAAAGCTCGACAAAGTCTGGAGCCCGCCGTACCGGAGCCAGCGCGGACCATTCTCTTTCGGATTGTCGATAAACTTTAGCATCATCTGTTCGTGGTTGCCCATAAGCGTGATGATATCGGGCTGTTCGTGCAGCGCCCGCAGAACCTGCGCGCTTTGTTCGCCGCGGTCGACAAGGTCGCCGACGCAGATCACCTGTGTGCCGTCCGGAGGTTCGGGCAGTCTTTCAAGCAGATCAAAACGCCCGTGAATATCTCCGATCGCAATCACGGGCACATCCGGTGTGATCGGATCGAAATGAGGTTCGGGCTCGGGGTCAGGTTGACGGCGTTTAAACCAACGGTTCAGCATAGGTCTTGGCGTATCCTCTGTGTTGCAAAACTGGCGCAACGAAATGGTAAATCCGTTGATTGGACGGCACACAAAGTGTAGTCCTTCCTAAACTTCTCTACGGTCCCGGTATTCGCAACAATTAATTAATAGGTAGGTTAGCAGATGCAAGGGCGCTCGAGGAAACTAGCTTGTTCGATGCTAGCCGGGGCGTTTTGCGTCACTAGTCTTGCCGAAGGTTCAGCGCAATCTTTATCGACCTACGGCACACCCGGATTGGTTGAAATGCCGACGGCCCGCGTGTTGAAGGACGGCGATCTGGCCTTCACGGCAAGCACGTTTGGCCCCAACTACCGGTATTCAGCGACGTTCCAGGTTCTGCCGCGTCTCTATGGGACATTCCGGTATTCGCAGATTAAGAATATCAGTACCAATGCGTTCCTTGATGGCGATACCTTCGACCGCAGCTTTGATGTGCATTACCAGATTTGGGATGAAACCGACCTACGCCCTGCTTTCGCCGTGGGTTTGCGTGACTTTTTAGGCACCGGTATCCTGAGCAGTGAATATTTTGTGGCCACCAAAAGCTTCGGGTCGAAGCTGGAGGTCACCGGCGGTCTGGGCTGGGGGCGGCTTGCGGGGCGGAACTCATTCTCGAATCCGTTCAGTATTTTGTCAGACCGGTTTGACACACGGACGCGCGACGCCAACAGGGGCGGCCAGCTAGAGACAGGAAACTGGTTCCGCGGGCCGACGTCGGTCTTCGCGGGCGTGCAGTGGAATGTGTCGGACCAGATGACGCTATTCGCCGAATACTCCCCCGATGAATACACGCGGGAATCGGTGAACACGGGCATCGACGTGTCTTCGCCCCTCAACGTGGGGTTGGAGTATCGTTTCAACAACGGTGTGCACCTCAAGGGGTTTGTCGTCGGGGGGCATGAGGTCGGCGCGCAGTTGAGCTATGTCATCAACCCCAAGAAACCGTCCGTACCCGGCGGGTTGGAGCAGGCCCCGCGCACCATCGGCGCGCGCAACCGGTTGGCGATTGCGGAGTGGAACAACTCTGCTGCCGGGGGCGGGCGTGATGCGGTCGAGGCCGTGTTGCAGCGTGTGCTGGCGGAAGACGGGCTGGAGCTGCAAGGCTTCACCATGTCGGGCAACCGCGCGACCGTCCGCGTGGAAAACACCCGTTTCGACAATGAGGCCCAAGCGGCAGGGCGCACGGCGCGGGCCATGGCGGTGACGCTACCCCCCGCAATCGAAGAGTTCACGGTCGTGTTTCTGGAGCGCGGCGTGCCGCTGAACCAGATCGTGACGCAAAGATCCGATCTGGAAGAGCTGCAGTTTGATTACGATGGTGCCTGGCGCAGTCTGGCGCGGGCGCGTCTTGAAGACGGGCACGATCAGGGCCGCGAAGGCGAGTTGGCGGATATCTACCCGGTCTTTGACACGTCGATCGGCCCATATCTCGCCACATCCTTTTTCGACCCTAACAGCCCGATTAGGGCCGATTTCGGCGTCCAGCTCAAGATGGATTACCGGCCGCGCCCGGGGCTGACCTTTGCGGGTCGTTTCCGCTATCCGCTGGTGGGCAATATCGACAAATCGTTCCGCGTGTCGGATTCCGTGATCGAGCCGGTCCGCTCTAATGCTGTGCGCTACGCGAAGGAATCTGAGCTTGAGGTGAACAGCCTCACGGCCGAATATTTGTTCCGGCCAGGGAAAGACCTGTTTGGTCGTGTTTCTGCAGGGTATCTGGAAGGGATGTTTGGCGGGGTGTCGACCGAGGTGCTTTGGTATCCGATGGATAGCCGGCTCGCACTTGGGGCAGAGTTGAACTATGTCAAACAACGTGATTTCGACATGCTGTTCGGGTTTCAGGACTATGACGTCGTGACCGGCCATGCCTCGGCCTATTACGATCTGGGCAATGGGTTCTTCGGGCAGTTAGACGTGGGTCGCTACCTTGCGGGTGACTATGGCGCGACGTTCTCTTTGGATCGTGAGTTTAACAACGGGTTCAAGGTTGGCGGGTATTTCACGCTCACGGATGTGTCCTTTGATGATTTTGGTGAAGGGTCTTTCGACAAGGGCCTGCGGTTCGAAGTGCCGCTTTCGTGGCTGACCGGACGCCCGTCGCGGACGAAAGTCCAGCAAACAATCAAGCCGATTACACGCGACGGCGGGGCGCGTCTTGCTGTCGCCAACCGTTTGCACGGGGTCGTGCGCGACTATCGCGGCAAAGAGCTGCGGGACAGCTGGGGGAGATACCTGCGATGATCTTACGTGCGTTGACCCTTGGTCTGTGTCTGGCGGGCCTCACAGCCTGTAGCGCCAGCCAGAACCTTCTGGCGCGTGGTGTTGCCGTTGCTGTGGACGACGATTCAGTCGTGCCCAAAACCGCGCAAGGGTTTCCGCCGCGTTTTGCCGCGCTGGTGCAGGATACCGCCACCCCCGCCTTGCTGCTGACCGTCGAGAACCGTGCACAAACCGGCCGCATGCTGCGCGAGGCGCGTGTGAACGGTGTCGATACATGGCTGAGTTCGGATTTAACGGCGCTGATGCTGGAAGACGGGATGCTGCAAGGGACACGCGGCCTTGGGTCTGAACTCTTCGCCGCTGATGTGTCGGAGCCCAAGGCGCTGATCCTGTCCGGGCGGCGCGGTTATTCAGACCGGTTGCACAGCAATCTGACGGGACTGGATGAGATTTCTACCCGCGCGTATCGCTGTCTGGTGGAGCCGCAGGGCAGCGCGACGCTCGCGCTTGAGATCGGCACCGTGCCGACGCGGGTTGTAACCGAGGATTGTAAAAGTCTGGACCAGTCGTTTCGGAATACGTATTGGGTCAGTGTAAAGAGCGGTGCCATTGTACAGGCGCGGCAATGGGCGGGCGACGAGGTCGGGTATTTGATGACCAAGGCCGCCGCCCGTTAAGGTTAACAGGGGCCGAACCTGTCTGGGGGCGAGGTGTCACATGATGAATGGGAGTATTAAAGTGCGATACCTATTGGTAGCTGTTTTGGGCCTGACCCTTGCAAGCTGTGGTACGGTTTACCGAACACCTGAAGTTGTAGAGGGCGTCGCTGGCGGCACCAATGTACGGGTGATGAACCTCACTGCTGAATCCGTCATTCAGGCGAATAGATCCGCCTATGCGCCGCGGAGCCTGCCCGATGTGTTTTCCCGCACCGCAGGCTCTGGCTCGGGGCTGCGTGGAACCGGGGCGCTGCCATCGCCCACGCTCGACGTTCAGACCCGCCCTAACGCGCTTGAGCTGCGCCTGCCGCCCCCGGTTGATCCCGGTCCCTACGAGATTGGTATCGGTGATGTGGTGCTGCTGGCCACACCGCGTGCCGGCGGATCGGTTGAACAGTTGACCGGGCTGCTGGCCGCACAAAACGCGCGCCAAGGCTATACGGTGCAGGATGACGGATCGATCAACATTCCCGATGTGGGCCGTGTGCGTATTGCCGGTTTGACCATTGAAGACGCCGAAGCGGCCTTGTTCCAGCGTCTGGTCGAGAACCAGATTGACCCGACTTTCAGCCTCGAGATTTCCGAGTTCAACTCGCGCCGTGTGTCCATCGGGGGCGCCGTGTCGCAGCCGACCGTTGTGCCGGTAACGCTGACGCCGCTCTATCTGGAAGAAGCCTTGGCTGCGGCTGGCGGGATCACGGTCGAGGATCAGGACTATGCCTCGATCCGTTTGTACCGTGATGGTACGCTGTATCAGATCCCGCTGTCGCAGCTTTATTCCCGCGCGAGCCTGACCAAGACCCGCCTGCTGCCCGGCGATGCGATCTTTGTGGATACGGAATATGAACTGGCGCGTGCGCAGGAATATTTCGCGCAGCAGATCACTCTGGTTCAGGCGCGTCAGGCGGCACGTGCCTCGGCATTGCAAGAGCTGCAGCTTGAGGTGTCCCTTCGTCGTGCGAGCTTGGATGAGGCCCGTGACAACTATAAAGCACGCCGTGATCTAGGTGCCGATGATCGCGACTATGTCTATCTGGCGGGGGAAGTCGGGACGCAGTCGCGCTTTGCCTTGCCGTACGAGCGTAAGGCAAGTCTGGCAGATGCCTTGTATGATGCGGGTGGTGTGGCGTCCTCGACCGGCGATGTGTCGCAGGTCTATGTGTTGCGCGCATCCTCTGACCCGCGCGAACTGGGGGCTATTACCGCGTGGCATCTGGATGCCCGCAACGCCGCGAATTTCGCGTTGGCCCCGCGGTTCGAACTGCGCCCTGATGACATCATCTTTATCGCGCAGCAGCCCGTCACTAAATGGAGCCGCGCTGTTTCGCAGATCCTGCCGCAGATCCTGAGTGTGGGGAACGCGGTCAGCAATTGATCTGACCGCCATTGATGATCAAAGGCCGGGCAGAACTGTCCGGCCTTTTACGTTTCAAAGGGTCTGTCTAACGGCCAGAGGTTTCGCAAATTGAACCTATCGGTGCCCTATTTCAGCCACATCGCCTCATTACCCCTGAACGGGTCAATTATTCAGGCGGTGTGATATGTATCTTTCTGTTGTGATCCCTTGCATGAACGAAGAAGCCTCGATCCCGGGGCTGGTATCGCGGCTGACGCAGGCGATCGCGCCGTGGAAAGATCGGGCCGAGATTATTCTGGTGGATGATGGATCTACCGATGCCACGTGGAAAGCGATCGAGGCCGCGCAAGCCGGCTGTGCGCAACTGGTGGGTATCAAGCTTTCGGCCAATCGCGGGCATCAAATCGCGCTGACCGCCGGGCTTGAGGCGGCACAGGGCGAACGTATTTTTATGCTGGATGCCGATTTGCAAGATCCGCCGGAATTGCTGGTCGATATGATGTTCATGATGGATCGCGGGTTTGACGTGGTTTACGGGCGTCGTAGCGAGCGCCAGGGCGAGACCATGTTCAAGAAGGCCACGGCGCATCTGTTCTACCGCTTCCTCAATGCCATGTCCGATGTCCCGATCCCGCAGGACACGGGCGACTTCCGTTTGGTCAACCGCCGCTCGCTGGATGCGGTGCTGGCGATGCCGGAAAAGGCCCGTTTTATTCGGGGGATGTTCGCTTGGGCAGGCTTTAAACAGGTGGGTATTGAATATATCCGCGCACCACGCGCCTTGGGCGAAACCAAATACCCCTTCCGCGCCATGATGCGCTTTGCCATCGACGCGATGACCGCCTTTTCGACGAAGCCGTTGAAACTTGCGACGCGCCTGTCTTTTGTCAGCTTGTTCATGGCGGCGTTGATGGCCGTTTATGTGATCTATTCGCTGGTCGTGTATCAGACGGCACCGGGTTGGGCGTCGGTGGTGCTCGCGGTTAGCTTCTTCTCGGGGGCGCAGCTTTTGACGCTGGGTATTCTGGGGGAGTATATCGGTCGACTTTATGTCGAGGCCAAGGATCGCCCGCTTTATTTCGTGAGCGATGATACGCGCGATATGGTCCCCGATGTGAAACGGTTGCGTGCCTGATGCGTTTTTTTGACTATAAGTGCGCCCGCTTTGGGGTTGTCGGCATTATGACGGCATTATCCTACGTGGCGATGTATCCGGCGTTTCTGGCGGCGGGGGTGCCACAACCGGCGGCTAATGCGCTGGCGTTTTTTCTGGCGATCGTGCTGCAATACATCGGTCATGCCCTGTTCACCTTTGAACGGCGGCTGATCAATCGCAGCCAGATCACTAAATTCGCCATTATGGTCGGCTGCGGCTTTGGCATGTCGATGCTTGTCACGGGCCCTCTGGCCGTGGCCTTGGGGATGCCGGCCTGGGCGGCGGCGCTGGCCGTTGCGCTGTATCTGCCGGTGCAGAACTATATTTTGATGACCCTATGGGTGTTCGCCTTGCCGCACCCCAAGACGGAGTACATGTCATGAGCCATATCTACAGTGATACATTTTTCGACTACATCAACCAAAGTGCGCGCGCATCGGCAAAACCGTTTGTGTCATTGCTGTTTCCTTTGCTGAAGCCCACGACGGTGATCGATCTGGGCAGTGGGCGCGGTGTTTGGATGGATGAATGGCGCAAAGGTGGCGCGGAGGACGTGCTGGCCGTAGACGGGGATTATGTAGACCGGGCGCAACTGGCAGTCGCGCCAGAGCAGTTCATGGCCGCCGATCTGACACAGCCGGTAAAGACGGGCCGCCGCTTTGATCTGGCGCAGAGCCTTGAGGTCGGGGAGCATCTGCCCACCGAAGCCTCGGAGGTTCTGGTCGATAGTCTCACGCGGGCATCTGATCGTGTGTTGTTTTCCGCTGCGGTCACCGGACAGGGGGGCGAGTTTCACGTGAATGAACAGCCCTTGTCCTTCTGGCAGGATATTTTCGCGGCCAAGGGTTATGTCGCCTATGATTGCGTGCGCCCTGCATTGAAGGACAACAAGGATATCGCGCCCTGGTATCGTTACAACGCGATCCTTTATGTGAATGAGGCCGGGCGCGCGGGTTTGCCGAAAGAGATCCTCGCGACCCAAGTGCCTGCGGGGCAAAAGCTGCGCAACGCGGGTAGCCTTGGCTGGCGGTTGCGTTTGGCTGTGGTCAAGACCCTGCCACGCGGCGTTGTCACAGCCATTGCGCAAGCGCGGGCGATGGTGCTTGCCTTGCGGGCGCGCCGTGCCAAGACCCTGGGTCGCGCGGCTGTATGACGGCGGCGGTTGGGCGGCAGTTGGCGATGCGGGCCGAATCTGAACGGCTGCAGCTGGCACCGGTGTTTCTGATCACACTGGTGGCGGCGTTCTTGCTGACGGGGCAAAATCTGCTGGATCCGATGATCCGCCATGATGACTACCCCGCCTTTTTCGCGGATGCGCCCGCCTTTTGGAACAAGACCCTGCACGAGGGGCGGTGGTTGAACTACATCTGGCACCTGCGCGAGGTGGTAACGCCTGCCTGGCTGAACTTTGCCCTGTATCAGAGCCTATGGGCGGCGTTTGTCGCTGCGTTTGCCGTTGCGGCGATGGGGCCCGGTGCGCAGCGCTGGTTTACTGTCGTGCTGGCCCTGCTGCTGGTGGTTTGCCCGTCCGAGATGCTGATCTCGCTCTGGTTCAATACGCTCATTCCCGGGTTGGCTGTTGTGGCGCTGTTTGCGGTGCTGGCCTGTTACCTGTCCAGCGCGCAGTTGCGCTGGCTGTTGCCGATTTTCGTGATCGTCAGCTTTATGGCCTATACGACCTATCCGCTGCTGCTGTTGGCGATTTGCATTGCGCGTACGCGGGACCGGTCAATCCGCGATCTGGCGGGGCTGATGGCGCTGTTTTGCGCAAGCTTCGTTGTCGCGGTGCTGACGGTCTATACGTTGAACTGGCAGGTTCATGGTGTATTTGGCGTGCCTGTGGCCGATTGGCGTGATCCGACCGCGGGGGACGGGATTGGCGGGATGATCGCCAGCCTGCCGAAGCTGGGGGAAACATTTACGCTGTTCCTCAACCGGACCGGCATCGGGTATCCGCCGCTGATCGGGCTTATTCCGTTTGTCTATATCCTTGCCCTGAATGTGCTGCGCAAGCGCGCGCCGCTAGAGGCTTTGTATCTTGCGACTGGTATGGCGATCGGGCTTGCGCTGACGGTGGTTCAGGCGCTGAAACTGGGTGTGATCGTTCCGCCGCGCGCGTTTATCTTCTTTTGGGTTTTCTTTGCGCTGACCGCGGTGCGTGCGGTCCAGATATTGAGCGAGGATGAGGGTCTATACGGCCGTTTAGGGCGCAATCTATTGCTGTTGATCATCGGTGTGTGGTTCATCCAGCTGTTTCTGGCCTATGGGCAGTCCAATGATTGGCGTAGCGATACCAAGCTCTGGGCGCAGGAGGTGCGGGCGACAGAGGGGCCGGTCTATGTCTATGGCGATTCGTCGAAAATTGCCGCTGGGCTAAAGGCCGGCATACAATCTTATAAAGCGCTGCCGTTCCGGCTGAAACAGTTGACCGGAAAGACGGCGGTGGCCTGTGATGAGGTGCCTGATACCTGCCCGTCCCGACCAGATATGACTGCCAGTGATGCCGAGGTGCATTTGCTGCGCGAAGGGAATGCGCTGTTCATGTTGTTTACGCCAAAACCAGGGGACGAGACTGAGGATTAAGCGGTAAAGATGCTGTCCATGTGTTCGGCCAGATAGATGCGCAGCCAGGGGGTAAAACGCTCTGGCGTGGTCTGGGTCTGGCGGGCGAGGTCGGAGAGGTCGACCCAGGCGGTGTCCATCACTTCGGCGGGGTTCGGGGTCACATCGGTGAGCGCGACGGCTTCGGCGACGTAAATCTCTACCAGCTCATGTTCGGTCAGGCCGCCGCCCACATCGGCGCGGTATTCGACCTGGTCGCGATGGTCGAGCCTTAGGCCGCTGATCCCCAGCTCTTCGTCCAGTCGCCGTTTGGCGCAGGTGAGCGCGGGTTCCTCCCAGAACGGATGGGTACAGCAGGCGTTCGCCCAGAGACCGGGGGTGTGATATTTGCCAAGCGCCCGCCGCTGGATCAGGGTTTCGCGTCCGCGCATGACGAAAACCGAGATAGCCTTGTGGCGCAGACCGCGCTGGTGGACTTCAAGCTTTTCGACGGGGGTAAGCTTGCCGTTGACCCAGGCGGGGATCATCGTGGTCATGTGGCTGCCCCGTTCGGGTGGCGTTGTGGCGATGTCATATCCGGCTGCCCCGCTCCTTGCGGCCCGCTGGCCCCTCTGCGCTAGACGGTCTTGTAGCGGGTCGGTTTTGGATTGTCAGCCGCTGGTTGCGAAATGAAGGATAAGAGCGGTTACGCAATACCGCCTGCGTTAAGGTTGGTGGCGATGCGATCTGTGTCATAGCCAAAGTCGGCGAGGATAGTGCGGGTATCGGTTTGACCGTCAGGCATCCGTGGCGGCGTGGTTTTATGGGTCGAATATCGCGGCGCTGGCGCAGGCTGTAGCACGTTCCCTGCGGTGACGAATGTATCGCGTGCGGTGTTGTGAGGGTGGGTAGGTGCCTCTGCCAATGACAGAACGGGGGTATAGCAGGCACCGTGGCCGATCATGATCTCGTCCCATTCGGCGCGGGTCTTGGTTTCAATCAAGCGGGCAAGCTTGTCGCGCATGGCGTCCCATTGGCGTTGGTCGTTTTGGATCTGCATGACGGGATCGTTTGACAGACCGCAGAGGTGCAGTAGTTGAGCGTAGAATTGCGGCTCTATCGCGCCAATAGAGACGAATTTTCCATCCGCTGTCTTGTAGGCATCATAGAAATGCGCCCCTGTATCAAGCATGTTCACACCCCGGTCATCGTGTCACCAGCCTTGACCGTGAAACGCATAGATCATCGACATCGACAGGGCCGATCCATCGGTCATGGCAGCGTCGATCACAGTACCTTTACCACCGCGCTGTTCGTCCAAAAGGGCAGAGATCATGCCAAATGCAAGCATCATGGCACCGCCCCCGAAATCGCCGACCATATTGGCGGGGGGCGTGCGGTGGTGCAGGCTCGCGTTAACCTGTCTGCGGCAGGGTGGGCCCTGATCAACATCCACTGAACAGGAGCCACCATATGACCGATACATCCCCCGTTCTCGCCCTTCCGTATATTCAACCGTCGCAAGCGCAAAAGCATGTGACCCATAACGAGGCGCTGCGGCTTTTGGATGCGATTGTGCAACTGTCGGTCCTGTCTTTCACCGAAACTACGCCGCCCGCGACCGCAGCCGAGGGGGATCGGTATCTGGTGGCCTCAAACGCTGTGGGGGATTGGGCGGGGCATGACCATGCGGTGGCAGTGTTCGTGGATGGGGCGTGGCAGTTTATCGCGCCGATGCCGGGCTGGGTGGCATCTGTGGCCCCCGGCCAAACCCAAGTGGTTTACGACGGCGCGCGCTGGGCGGTGCCGGCGTTGCAAGATGTGCCTCGGCTTGGTGTCGGAGCGGCGCCGGATGCGTATAACCGGTTGGTTGTGGCGTCGGATGCGGTGCTGTTCAACAATGACGGGGCGGGGCATCAGGTTAAGATCAACAAGGCAGCCGAAGGGGACACGGCCAGTCTGCTGTTCCAGACCGCCTTTGGAGGGCGGGCCGAGATGGGGACCTCGGGGAGCGATGATTTCGCCATCAAGGTCAGCGCAGACGGCGCAAATTGGGCGGAAGCTTTGCGCATTGAAGCGGCGAGCGGGCGTGTGACCGCCCCAGTCTCGGGTTGGCGAGAGCGGCTGACTGCCCCCCGCGTTTACTATGTGAACCCGCTTGAGGGTGGCGACGGGCAAAGTGGGCGGGGCACGGGGGCGGCTGCCTTTGCGTCGCTAGGCCGTGCGATGGAGGAAGTCGTCCGTTTGGACAGCGCAGGCCACGCCGTTACGGTTCAATTGGCGGATGGCAGCTATGATCTGGGCGCTTCGCCAGTCGCGGCAAGAGCGGCATTGGGGGGAGGTCTGGTTGAGCTTGTCGGGAATACCGGCGACCCCGACGCGGTCACGATGACGGCTACAGGGTCGGTGATCGAACTGGTTTCGGGGCGTCTGAGATTGCGGGGTATGACGATAGAGACCACCGGTGCCGACCCGGCGATCCGGGTGTTGCCGGAAGCGGTGTTAGAGGTTGATGAGGTCGTCTTTGGCACGGCGGGGGGACATCTGGATATTGTCGGCGGGCGCGTCGAGGGTGCGGGTTCGTATGTTATCGACGGCGATGCCGCGTATCATCTGCGTCTGTCGCAGGGGGCTGTGCTGGCGCGGGGGATGCAGACGGTGACGCTGGCGAATACGCCCGACTTTGCCACTGCGTTTGTGAGCTGCGAGATGGCCGGGCAGGCGGATTTCAGCGGGCATGGTTTCACCGGCACAGCCACGGGCAAACGTTTTGACGTGAGCAGCAACTCTGTTGTGCAAAGTGGCGGGACAGTGCTGCCGGGCGATATCGCGGGCACGACGCAAAGCGGTGGCCTATACCTCTGATCTGCGAAAACCTGACAATTGTATGAAAGGGCCACATTGCCGCCTTAAAAGCTGAAGCTGCCGTTAAGGAATTCAGCCCATCTTTATCCCCGGAACATGTAGGGGAATAAACCGATGGAGCTTGAGCATAAAACCACATTGTCGCCGCGGGAGGATATGGCGCTGACCGGGGTGACGGATATGGCGGTTGTCCAATCCTCTGGCGGGGCGGTGCTGTACACGACCTCGCGCTTTGGTGGCGGTGACTTGCTGGCCTATCGCATTGATGCGGAAGGGGGGCTTCGGTTTTTGGACAGTCGGGCCATCGCCGGGGACACGCGGGCCGGGGTCACCAACAGGCTGGAGGTTGTAGACGGTGCGCTATTGCTCACGGGGGCGGATAACGCCGCGCTCACCCGCGTTGCGTTAACGAATGATGGGCGCTTTGGTAATGTTTCTGCCGTGACCGGTGGTGCCGTGCCTGCCCAGTTACTGGCCGTCGAGACGCTGGATTTAGGCGGGCAGAGCTATCTGTACGGGCTGGTGCGGGGGGCGGATAGCATCGGGTCGTGGCGCATGGGCGACGATGGGGCGCTGACGCGCATATCGGGCGACAGTGGCGTCGCGTCAGAGGCAGGTCTGACCGGCCTGAGCGTCGGGTACGTCGGAAGCACGCCGTATCTGCTGGCGTCCTCGGCGCGGGACGACGCATTTATTTCGTTCAAATTGGATGGGAATGGTATCCCGCGAGAAGTCTCTCGTATCGCGGCGGAGGATGGCGTGGGGATCGGCAGGCCAAGCGCGACAGCCTTTGTAGAGGTTGGGGGGCATGGATTTGCGATACTGGCCGCGGCGGGGAGCGCGAGTTTGAGCGTCGCGATGTTGGGGGAAAATGGTGGGTTAACCTTAACGGATCACGTCCTCGACACGCGGGACACGCGATTTGACGGGGTGCATGTGATCGAGACCGCAACACATCGCGGCCGCGCCTATGTGGCGGCGGCGGGCGGAGATGACGGCGTTTCGGTCTTTGAGTTGATGGACGATGGCCGGTTGATGCATCTGGTGTCGATCGAAGACACGGAAGAGAGCACGCTCGACGCGGTGTCGGCGCTTAACTTTTCGGTACAAGGAGATTTACTGCACCTCGCCGTCGCCTCGGGTGCCGAAGCGGGGCTGAGCATCTTTACGGTGGATATTTCTGACCGGGTTGCGGCGGCAACAGGGGGTGATCAAGCTGACACGCTGACAGGCGGCACGGGGGGCGATTTGTTATCCGGCGGGGATGGCGCGGACCATATCGCCGGGCGCGCAGGGGATGATATTTTGCGAGACGGCGGCGGCCGTGATCTGTTGACCGGCGGTTCCGGCCGCGATCTTTTTGTCCTTTCCGCAGATGGGGAGGCCGATACGATTGCCGATTTCGACAGCGCGCAAGACAGTATTGATCTGTCGGCCTGGCCGTTCCTGAGACATGGGTCTCAGTTGACCATATCTTCGACCAAAGACGGTGCCGTTCTGTCTTTTGGTGAGGAGCGACTGGAGATAAAAACATCGAACGGACAGTCCCTTAGCGAGGATGATGTTCAAGCGCTCGATCTGATTGGGCAGTCGCGTTTCATGCCGGATTGGACCCTGCCAGAGGAACCCGATACGCCATCCCTTCCCGCCGAACCGTCGCCGTTGGTTCTGGTTGGCACGCCAAGGTCGGATGTGCTGGAAGGGGATGCGGCGGATGATCATATCAGCGGGCGCGCGGATGGCGACAGGCTGATCGGCGCAGGCGGCAATGATACGATCCTTGGCGAAGCTGGCGCCGATACGATCTATGGTAACGGCGGAAGCGATCTGATTGACGGTGGGACCGAGGGGGATCAGATCTGGGGCGGTATCGGCTGGGACACTTTGCGCGCTGGTGATGGGGACGACGCCTTGTGGGGCGGCGACGGGTATGACGCGCTTGGCGGTGGCGACGGGAACGACACGTTAACAGGCAATAACGGTGCGGATAGACTCTATGGGGATAGGGACGATGACCATCTGATCGGCGGGTTAAATGCCGATAGCCTGTGGGGCGGTGCCGGCAAAGACCGTTTGGAGGGCAGCGCCGGCGCGGATCAACTGCTTGGCGGCAGCGGGAATGATCAGCTTTTCGGAAATGCGGGGGCAGATTTCTTGCAGGGGGATAGCGGGAATGACCGTCTTGCCGGGGGGATCAACAACGATACGGTTAACGGTGGGTCCGGGAACGATACGCTGTCGGGCGACAATGGTGCCGACCAGCTGATCGGCGGCGACGGCGATGATTTGATCAAAGGCAATGCCGGTCACGATACGCTTGACGGCGGCGCGGGAAACGACGTGCTATCCGGTGGCATCGGGGCAGATCGGTTTATCTATGGTGCAGGCCAAGACACAATCCTGAGCTTTCAAAACGAAATTGACACTCTTTCGCTGGATTCTGCCCTTTGGGGTGGGGGAAGTTTATCGATGAGCCAGCTTCAAACGTTCGCACGCAAAGGGGCCGAAGGGCATATCGTGCTGGATTTTGGCAGCGGCAAAACACTGGACCTGTTGGGCGTCGAAACCCTATCTATCCTGAATGGCGACTTCGAAAGTTTTTAAAGCTCACATTGCCATGCTGGGATGGTTACCGTTCCAGAATGTCACGGTGATATCGCCTTAATAACACAAGGCCAAAAAGGCCCAGTATTGCGGCAACGGCATAGACATAGGCTGAGGAGACATAGGGTACGTCGTAGTTATGATAAAATCCGGACCTGACGCGGCCGACCACGTGGATCAGCGGATTGAACCAAAGATAGCTGCGGTAGGGTTCGGGTATCGTTTCGTATAAAAAGATGACGCCGGACAGTAGCAAAAGCGGCCGCGTGCAAATCCCGTAGACACGTTGCCAGACCTGAAACATCGACATCATGAAACAGTTGAATATCCCCACGCCCAGGGAAAGCGCGGCAATCATCGTCAAAGCTGACATGATATCTGATGCATTTACTGCGGCCCGCGTATCAAACAGAAAAATGATCCCACTCAGTACGATCAAGCCTACAAGAAGCTGAGTGAGAAAATTGAGGATGAACCGCCCCAAGATGGCATCGACGAAAGTTACGCGCGGGTAGGCTAGTAGCTGTTTCGAATAGTTGATCGCCTGCGCGACCTTGTTGCTGAGATCGACGAACATCAAAAAAGGCAGCAAACCTGTAGCGTAAAAGATTGGAAAATTGTTTCCGAGGGGGGGCATACGAAACCCGATCGAGAATATTGCGGTCAACAGCGCGATCCCGAGAACGGGTTCAGCCAATGCCCAAATATACCCACCCGGGGACCGGCCATAGCTGGTCCCAATTTCGCGAAGTATCAGCGCGACGATAATGCGTGGCGTCGCAAAGACCATTGTATTTCGTCCGCGTGCAACCCGACCTATCATCCTGGTACCCTCTGCGCGCTGTTGATCTGCCATCGGGCGGGCGTCGCTGCGCCAAAACGATTTAAAATGAAGTCATACTGTAGGGCAAAGGCCTCTCTAAAACTGTGTTTTAGGTGCTCTGGCAACATGGCGTGGCGACCAGAATTACTGCGAAGATCAGCTTTGGGTGAAATCGGCGAAATACCTAAGAACGTGCAGATATCGCGCACGGTATGAGCGTGAAAAAGGTCTTCGTAAAATACATATTTAATTCGATGTGGAGGTATCACGGCTTCCAGCTCGCTCATCGTGCGCCGATAGTTCGCCCGCTCTAACTTAGGCAGCCGTTTACTGTCGATCAGATGCTGCGCGCGCGCCTCGCAAGCCGTTTGAAAGTCAGCTACCTGGGCGGCATCCGCGCTAACGGCCATTCTGATTTGGGACCACATACGATCAATCGGATCCCTCAAAATAAAGATGAAACAACTTTCGCCAAGGCTCCCCATTTCGGAGAAGTCCTTTGCGTCCAGTATCGCATAAGCCGGGGTAATGTCGCAAATCACAGGCTGACCGCTAAATCCCTGAGTAAGATAGGAAAGATAAGCCTCGTGATGTTCAGGCGCATCCGTGTAGATGGACAAAAGGTCAGCCAATTCGCTGAGGACCCTAAGGTTGCGCCGATTCTTGGGGCCGCGTTCTGACACCAATTCCTTTGCCAAGGTTTTCACCGTGTTCATACGTAGGCCAAAGACCTGGTCAGACTTACCCGCGATCACATTGAAATAATGAAGTTCCTTATTGCGCGAAAAATGAATCTCACTGCTGGTGCGCAAGGTTTCATAAAGCCAAGTCGTGCCGGCTTTCTGAGCCCCGATGCAATAGGCAAGCTTGGTGTTTTCCGGCAGAAGATTTAGAGCCATACGGTACGCCTTGGGGGGAGCTGATCATTTCCCCATGTTGTATTCGTGATGTGCTATCGCATCGTTAATGTCGGCAAAGTATTCTAGGTTTCCGGCCTCTAAAACAGCGCCTGCAGTGCATAGTTCTCGTAGCATGCCGTTGGAGTGGCTTACAAATATTGCACCAGATCGGGACAGGCGGTCCATAAAAATGGAACGACTTTTCTGTTTGAACCGAGCATCTCCGACAGCGGTGATTTCGTCAATCAGATAGGTGTCAAACTGCAGCCCCATGGAAACGCCGAAAGCCAGGCGCGACTTCATACCGGCGGAGTATGTTCGGAATGGAAGGTGAAAATGAACCCCAAGCTCTGAAAAATCGGCGACGTAATCGACCAGCGCAGACGTGTCTGCACCATAAATCCGTGCCACGAAGCGCGTGTTTTGTGCCCCCGTCATGTCGGGGTGGAACGACCCAGCAAAGCCAACTGGGAAGGATACACTGCCATCAGAGATGACCTCGCCCGATGTAGGGTCAGTTGCCCCCGCAATGATCTTGAGCAGCGTAGATTTTCCAGCGCCGTTCCGCCCTAGCAGCCCGACAGAAATACCAGTGGGAAAAATAACGTTAATATTTGAAGCGACTGTCTTCCGTCGCCCCCGCACATGATAGGATTTGGTCAAATTTCGAAAGACAATCATCGGCGATCCTAGTGCCGATCTCGTAAGGAGTGCCAAACCAGCATAATGAGCGCCCACAGGGCGAAGCTAGATGCGAATGTGACGCCTAGAAGAAATGGGCGATTTGGATAAATCGAAGTCTCTGCAAGTGTCGGAGGAATATGCGCCGCCAAGTATTTGGATCTTTTTCGCGCCTCTGCAACCGCTGTATCAAAGGCGGCTTGGCTGGCCGTATAAGACTGTTCAGCAAATTCCAAATCGACCTTTAGGCTTTCAAACTGCCCGAAAAGGTCCGCGAAACCAATGGTGTGCATTGCACCCTGCTTGGCGTTCAATTTTTGATGCTCCTGCGAGATACGCGCTGCTATTATGTCGCGCCTTCGTTGCGCTTGCTTCAAGCGGGGATCGGTTGGCGTGCTGGTTTGTTGAAGCATGTCGATGCTAATCAACGTTTCCGTCATTTCTGCTTCTAAAGATGCCAATAACCCGGTCTGAATTTGAAGCGGTGTATCGGGGCTCACCAATTGGTTCCTCATGCGGAATTCGGCCAGCGTAAGCCGCGTTTTTTTGAGGCGCTGCGCAGCGCGCGCCAAGTTTTCTTCAGCATGTTGGGTAGCATCCTCGCGCGCTATCGCGGAAAGTTCATGTATCAGTTGTGCGCTTTCAGCATAGATTTCTTGGACAATGGCCCGCGCGTCTTCGGGAGCAAATGCTTGCACCTTAACCTCGATCAAACCGGTGCTACTATCGCTATACACATTGACCATGCGACCCCAGTACTTGGTCAGTTCCTCGATCGTACCAGGGGCGTGGTAGCCGAAAACCGGATCAGAGTTCGTTGCGGGGGGAGACCATATTTTTCGCAAATTCAGAGACTTATCGATTTTCTCCACTAAGTGCTGACTTTGAATGAATTGATACAGAACTTCTTCGTCCGCGGCACCGGACCCCGAGAGATTTGCAACCCCACCCAAGAGTTCGACAGGCGAGCTCATATCCTCGCTATGGACTGCAAATCCGGCGATGGAGGTATAGCGATCTGCAGCGCACTCCCAAAGGTACCATGACACGAACAGGCTGGTTCCGAGAACGATGATGATGAAGCTGACAAAAGAAAGCCGATGACGTAGGTGAAGGCGCGCTTGTGGCACAGGCGGGACGATCGACGCGACTGGCAGCGTCAGAATGGTCGCTTGAGAGGCGGTTTCTCGTTTTTTTTCCCGCGCCGCAACGGCCAGCGCCCTATCATGCCTTTTTTTTTCGATGCGTCGCAAAGCTTCCTCACGCTCGCGCAGTTTTTGTTGTTTGCGCGCCGCGTGCGTATGGTGCGTGGTCGTTGATTGGGCTGGATTATGGGTCATGATCTCAGTGCCTAATTCAATAGTCCTCACAGTTTATTAATTCTCGCGAAGTAGTTCAGAGAAAGTCGATTAAACTACGAAGGACTTTGGGATGGCGGAACCGCATGTTCACATTTTAATGGGGACGAAGAACGGTGGCATGTTTTTGGCAGATCAGCTGGCCTCAATCCGCGGGCAATCGCATCAGGATTGGAGCCTTTGGGTAAGCGATGACGGCTCGACCGATGGCACCTGGGAGGCGCTTGAAAATTTCAAAGCGGAAACACCGCACCATGATATTCACTTGCTCAAAGGGCCTCAGAGTGGCGTTGCCGCCAATTATTATAAATTGTTGAAAAACCAAGAGTTAGACGGGAGGTGGGTGGCGTTTTCCGATCAGGATGATATCTGGCTGCCTCACAAACTATCCCGTGCTGTCGCGCTCGTCGGGCGGCTGGGTGGTAGATGTGTTTACAGTAGTAGAAGTTACTATGTGGACCAAACGGGGGGGCGGTTGGGAACGTCCCCAATGCTGAACCGCCCTTATCGTTTTGGAAATGCAATCGTACAGAACGTTTTGCGCGGAAATACGATTGTGATTCCGCCTATCGTCACCAACTATCTGCGTAGCATTGTAAGTACTACAGACGTTGCGGAAACTCCTTTTCATGATTGGTGGATGTATCAAGCGATCACAGGCGCAGGGTTTGGTATTCTTCATGATCAGAAACCTGGGGTACTATACAGGCAACACGGTGAAAATCTTGTGGGCGCGCCTGTTCGCCATTTACGGCGCAGGGCTCTATGCATGGCGGATGGTACGTTGGTGAATTGGATCGATACAAATGCGGCCGCGATGTACCGAATTGCTCCCGTTCTGACGGCGACCGCTCGCGAGCAATTATTGAGGTTTCTCGATTGGCGTTCCCAAAGTCACACTAAAGGTCGAGCGGCACTGACTTCGCTGGGGATCTACCGGCAAACACATGCGGGCGATCTAGCCCTGCGCGCGCTTGCACAACTCAAACAGTTCTGAACCGGCGTTAAATTAACATGCCCTCGTCTTTGAGGTGATTAAGTAACGCTGTGTCAGCCTCAGCAAACGCAGCCAGTCTTTCCTGTGCCGGTTTATCGTTGATCAGAGTCATTAGATCTTGCCAACGGCTTGTCTGAACCCCTTTTGGCCCAACATTGATGCGCGTTTTCACAATCGAAGGACGACGCCCCGTTAGGTTATGAATGTCATTTTCAAGCAGATTTAAACTGCTTAAGCGATAAACTCTATCTAGTTTCCGCGCGCCGCCTATCGCTTGACCAACAAGCATATCTTTCGAGAAATGGCAGACCTCGGCCGCCCCGCGAACTTTCCCGGTGGCGAGATAGCTACAGTAAAAATTGTCGTAGTGATCCTTAATGAACTGTTGCCAAGCGGGACTTCCGCCAAAGAAATACGCGGCGGGGGAGCAATTTTTTACTTTGTACAACCCCATATGCCCAGGCGACGAAAGTAGGCTGTCCGTGAGACGTGAGGCCTTATTTCTTAAATAAAAATAGAAAGAAGCGATCCTTTCAAATGGATCGCGAAGTACCGTGAACGCAAAGGTATCTGTCTGGGTCTCACGAAGGCGGCACCAATCTAGGTGACCCGAGTAAAGGTCATACCCGTTGGGAAATTGACCGTCTGACGAAGCTTGGTGGTGAACGCGAACAGGAGAGGTTCGAGCGCTGCCATAGATTTTAGTGAGCTCCGAGTGCACAGATTGGCCCGCGGTTTTGGGTATGTGTAAAAATGCGACTTTTTTCACTGAATGTTTTCCGATCTCAGATCCAGCGTCGGGGGGGCGAAAGGCGCGACATCTTTGAGCATTGTGTTTACCCCTCTACAAAATTCCAGCACATCCGACGGATCAAGGTGGTCCATTTGCCACGGCGCAAACTGCCACCAGCGGCACTTTAACATGAGACTGATGAAGCTCGGCGGTAGGCGCATTCGTTTGAGAGAGGCCGGATTCCCCGCGACGACTGCATAAGGGGCAACGTCACGGGTCACGACCGAATGCGCCCCGATTATTGCGCCGTCGCCAATGGTGACCCCGGCGGCGATATACGCCCCGTGCCCGATCCATACATCATTTCCAATTGTAGTGATTTTTACCTTGGTGGGCGGCTTGCTGTGAGCTGTCCTATAATTGTGGTAGTGTTCGGCTGCCTCAAAACCGTCGCCAAGTTCGAATACTCGGTCCCCAAGATAGAAAGCGGGGCTTGTGGATACCCAGTCCAACGGGTGGTTTTGCCGACCTATTTGAACGGATTCGCCGAATGAACAATATCGGCCGATACGTGCGGCAAAACAGTATCCCGAGACTTGATACGAGAACGTTCCCATCTCTAACGAGTGTTCATACTGTGTCCATTTTAGGCTCCCCGGGGCTTCGAGCACGGTATGTCTGGGCAGGTTGATCGACGTAGCACCCCGGTTCAGTACCTCGATGCCATTGTTTCGCAAAAATTTTAGGGGCACTGAGATTTGGCTCATGAGGCCACCGCCCAGGTTTTGGTGATGTGATTTTTAACGTGAGACAGCAGAATATCCGCCAAATCCTGTTGGGTTGAGTAGGGAATAGGGAAACCGTTTTCAGCTTTGGTAACTGCTTCGCCCTGAGCACCAATTGCGAACGCATGGGTGGGCAAACCGGATGTCAGAGCTTCGTGCGTGGTAAACGAGAATGTCTCCGGCCACACGGAAGGTATTAACCAATCTGTCACGCCGTATCGGGCGGCAATTTTTCCCAGATCTGATATGGTATATCTTCCATGGATAGGCACCGAGAGGGGGAGGGGAATGGCGGGATCGAAATTCCCGACGATGACCAGACCGACACCTTGCGCATCTATCGCATCAGCCGCTCGGCTGATGATCTGTGCGCCTTTCTGGAGACCAATGTCGCCCAATACACCGATCACCGGGCGCTTTGGGCTGAGGGGCCGAGGGATACGGGGCACGGCGTCTGAAATTCTATGCGGTGTAACTTGAATTTTGTCGGCGCAGTTGGGGAATGCTGCGCGCACAATTTCTTTGCTATTTTTAGAAAATACCACGATCTCTTGGGATGCGGTCAGGAGTTTTCCCCACTCGCTTTGCCACCGAGTCATGCTTATCGGTGCACCTGTGGTTGCTGGGGCATTTAGGTGAGGCGGGGGTAGGCCATCGTACACTCCTTGATCGTTCAGAAGAGTGTAGTTGGGCGAGATTGCGAAGTAGTCATGAAAGAGAAACTCTATCACCTGTTGGCCGGTTTGGCTCAATTCTAGAATCGCACTTGGAATAGTCAGCGGATTTTGATCCCCAACCGCGCAGGAATAGATTAATCGTCGCCGTTTTATGGGGCGTAGAAGTTGTTTAACGTAGTCGAGGTTGTTGGTCCCGCCGGAGATTATTCCGTCATGGCAATGCAACTCAATTTGCCATCGCATGGCACCGCCGACCCTGATTACGACAGCGGCGCGGCCCAACGCGTGATGTTTTGATTTCACCCGATGTTGCAGATACGATTCAGCGCCGCCACCCATACTGTGCGCGATATATATCGAGACCGGATAGGTGTCTTGTGCACCGAGCCAAGCCAATGCCAAAGCGAGCCGGGGCGATTTGAATGGGTCAGAGGTAATAAACTGCTGCACATCTCTATCGTATTTGGGATAACGTTTTGAAATAAGCGCGTTGTTTTTCGCGATGAGGCGCGTCTTCTCTTCCGATCCGAAACTTTGTCCGCCGCGATGCTCTACGAAAAGGTTAACCGCACTATAATGTTGTCCGCCCGCAGCTCTGATGCGCTGGCACCAATCGACCTCTTCGCCGTATCCCCGACCAAAACTGACATCCAATTGCGGTTCAGCTCTGAGGTATCTGGGGTTGATCGCCATGCAAAATCCCACCCCGGTCGGCGTGGCCACGCGATAGCTTTGCGGGTTAAGCTGCGCGGCGGTCACATCTATAAGATCCCCCTGTCCGGCGGCAAGTTTTTGGGGCGCACATATGAGGGGGGCGGTAAAAATTTCCGCGTCTTTGGACATTGGGGTTACAGTGGCGGCGCGTGGATATTCAACGAGGGGGCGGATAAGGCGGCTCGCCCAGTTCGCCGGGACTAAGGCGTCAGAATTCAGTAAAATAACCGTGTCGGGCCAGCGTTGTGCATAGCGCAAGCCTTTGTTTACGCTTTTTACAAACCCAAGGTTTTGATCATTCTCAAGCAGTGTCGCACGGTCATTGTGGGCCAAAGACCACGCGCGCAGCAACGGTAGAATCCGTTTATCGGTTGAGCAATCTTCGATCAGAATAATGCGCCACTGAAGATCGGTATTGTCGACGACGCGCCGCAGCGCCTCTTTCAGTAGGTCATGCGCATTGAATACCGGCAGTATTATCGTCACCGATGCCGTTGTGACGGGAGGCGCATTGGCGCGGAATAGGTCAGGGTCAAGCTCGCGCGCATGGTGAACGGGGCATAGCCCCAGCCCCCGTTTGATCCGCGTGCGAAAAGCGGGGTCCCGTTTGACGCGCCAGCCGCCATAGGCAGGCAACTGCAGCATCAGCGCGATGACGAATTTGATTACCAATCGCGCTTGAATCCACCAAAGGTGAGGGAGTTTTAGACTTCGCGCAATTGTCCAGGTGCCATTGGGAACACGGTGAAATTCGACCCCAAACCGCCCAATTTCATGCAAGCCTGTCGGGCCAAGCGGCGTGGTCAGGTCGAACCCGACCCGTCGCGGGCCACCATAGGCTTTGGTCACGTCGTCACGGATCAAGTCAGCTTTAGCGCTTACTTTGACGCCGTTCATATGCAGCACGATATCATCCGCGAACGTCCAGCCCGCCAGCCTCAACTTCCCGTCATTTACGGCAAATACATCAACGGCACCCACCGTGGCACCGGACGGGTCCGTAATGTGCATTGGACGCCCCACGGCCCTTAGATGGGCGGCGATATAGCGGGCAAAGAGAGTTTTGAGCTGTTTATACAAAATCAATCATTTCGATTCTATGTTGCGTTGATAGAGCTCTAGATCAGCACGCTCACTCTTAAGGGGAGGTTAAGTTTACTCAGCATTGCAGCAGAATTTCTGTTCGGATTTTACGGGAGGTGACATAGGTGAGCAAAACGCATCTTGGCGTTTTGGTGACGGATAATGGTCAGAACAATCAGGTAGATATATCGCCAACAGCTACCTGCGCCGAAGGGGTGCAGATTAATATATACGGGCGCAATAACCACGTGGTGATCGGCGAGGGTACTGTGATCTCCGGTGGCTTGGTTGAGCTCAGGAATCACGAGAGCGCCGTCTATATTGGCGCAGATTGTCGTTTGGCGGGGTCATTTCGATGCCGCGCGCGTGATACGCATATTCGCATTGGCGATCGCACCACGATCATGATGGCTCACCTCAGTCTGCATGAAGCGGGCGCGATTACGATTGGCGAGGATTGCATGCTGTCCGGGGATATCACCATGGATGTCAGTGATATGCATTCGATCCTTGACGTAGAAACGGGGGAGCGGATTAACCCGCCCCAAGATATCGAAATCGGGGATCATGTCTGGTTGGCCCATGGTGTCAGGATCATGAAAGGCGCACAGATAGGGCAGCATTCAGTGATCGGTAGCCGTTCCATGGTTCTTGGGGTGATCCCCGCACATAGCTTGGCTGTGGGCGCGCCGGCGCGTGTTATGCGCGCTGGTATCACCTGGGATCGCCGACGGCTAAGTCCCAAAGATCAATAAGTATTGGGTCCCTGTGCGGTGCCGTTGGTGATTTACACTATCGAAAGAGGAGATACGTGATGGCAATACCATGGGGATTGCGGATAGATTTTGCTTTGCTCATCCCACGCAAACTAGCTATGAGATGACCTGAGTGGTCCCGTAGCTCAACTGGATAGAGCACCTGACTTCTAATCAGGATGTTGGGGGTTCGAGTCCTCCCGGGATCGCCAGACGCACCGTGTTTGCCTACAGCACAGTGATTGGTCCTTCGCCGTCGATCAAATGCCCGATAATACAGGATTTTTTACCTTCGGCGGCCATGTCTCGGATCGCAATCTCTGCCTCGGCTGGGGGTAGAGCAGCCAGCAAGCCGCCTGCGGTTTGAGGGTCGTGCAAAAGCGGGTCGCTGCGTCCTCGCGTGGGGGCGTTGTCGACGTTGGGGTGATACAGCGAGGAGTGCACGCCGCGATCTGATAGGTCTCGGGCACCGGCGTAGACGGGAATGGCGTCCGCCGAGATTTCCGCGCTCAGGCGCGATGCGCGGCAGATGGCGGCGATGTGACCCGCAAGGCCAAAGCCTGTGACATCTGTCATGGCATTGGCGCGACGCAGGTGGAAGGCTTGACGGTCCTGCGGTTCTGCCATCTCGTTTAGGGCCTGGGCGACGTCGGCTCCCTGTGCTGTGCCATCCATATGCGCAGCCATGATAATTCCTGATCCGATGGGCCGGGTCAGCACAAGGCAGTCGCCAGCTTGAGCGCCCGACAGGGTGATTGGTGGCGTTTCGCGCATGCCGGTGACGGTGAATCCGATGGTCATTTCGGCACCCATCGATGTGTGCCCCCCGACAATCGTCGCGCCCGCGTGGTCGAATATCGCACGGGCTGCGTCGGTGATTTCTTGCAGTGTCCGGGACTGAAGCGCCTGAGACATATGGGGTAGTACGATGCTGGAAAGGGCCACTTGGGGCTGCGCTCCCATGGCCCAAATGTCGCCCAAGGCGTGCACTGCTGCGATGCGCGTCATCAAGGCGGGGTCGTGGATCAAAGCGCGCAAGTGATCGGCGCTGATGACCTGAAAGCCGCCACCGGGTTGCTTTAGCACCGCAGCATCATCGCCGAGGACAGAAAGAATGGCCGCATCCGTCGGACCTTGAAGCGACGAAAGCCCGTCACGAAGCACTGTGTTTCCGACCTTAGCGCCACAGCCGCCACACAAGGGTTTCGCGGCCAGTATATCGCGGGCACCCTGCGCCAGCGTATCGGGCAAAGCTGGCGGTCGCATCGGCGGCAAATCGTCAAGTTTATCCATGAAGGCGCGGTCAATTCGGTCTTTCCAGCGCCATAACGCAGGCCCCGAGAATGCAAGATCGAATTTTTCCGCCAAAGCCGATTTTTCCCCAAGGGAGATAAGCTTTAGGTAACGTTTTTGTGGTTTGAAGGGCTTGCGGGGACCATTGGTGAGGGCGGCGCGAAGGTTGTGATACAGGACGGGTGCTGCGCGAACGGCAAACACGCCAGCCTTGGGGCGTGGGGCAAAGGGCATTGCTGCGCAGTCACCGACGGCAAATACAGTTGGGTCACCGGGAAGTGACAGGTCGGGCGTTGTCTCGATGAACCCATCACGCAAGGGGAGGTCCGTTTGCGCCAGCCATTCATGCGGGAAAGCACCGGCAGCGCCGACCGTCAATTGAGAAGGGATTTTGTCGCCGCTGCCCAGAACGACATGATCGGCGGCGATTTCCGTGACGCGTACGCCGGTGCGTAGGGTGACCTTGGCGCCGCGAAGCTTGGCCTCGACCGTGTGGCGCGCGCGGTTGCCAAGGCCCGAAAGCGTCGGGTCGGACTGTAGCAAAGTGACCCGAGGCTCGATCCCCGCGCTGCGTAGGGCATGGGCCATCGCGAGGGACAGCTCGCAACCGGCGACACCGCCGCCGATCACGGCGATTTCGGGCTCTATGTCCCCGCTCGTCACCGCGGCAAGGAAATCGCGCCAGCGTTTGGCGTAGACATCAAGTGGCTTTGCACCGACAGCAAAGCCATCAAACCCCGGGATACCCATTTTAGCGGTGATCCCGATATCAAAGGAGGCAACATCATATGCAATAGGCGCGCGGTCTTCGACATGAACCAGACGCGCAGTGCGATCGATTCCTGTGGCGTGGGACAGGATCAGACGCGCGCCCGCAAAGCGGCACAGCCGCACGAGGTCAATCTCGAGTGTTTCACGTGAATAGTGGCCCGCGATATAGCCCGGCAGCATACCTGTATATGGGGCCGTGGGGCCGGGATTGATGACGGTTAACCGCGCGCCCGGTAGCGGGTTCATCCCCCATTTGCGTAGCACCAACGCATGAGCATGCCCGCCGCCGATCAGCACCAGGTCTTGGGTCAGCGGGATATCGTGTCCATGCATCGAATGACTTTCTATCAGGCGGGTGTCACAGTCTTAGCCCGCGGGATCAGCGGATCAAAGCCGCAAGACACAACTGCGGCCCGTTGCAACGGAATGTGAACTACGTGACAAAGACCGCAGCGTTTTCCGTGAACAAGGTGGCCTCCGTCCGTGACCCTTCGTATTCTGCACACTGCCGATCTTCACCTCGATTCACCGCTTCGTAGTTTGGCGATGAAGGATGACCGTCTGGCCGCGCAGGTGCGCGGTGCCAGCCGGCAAGCGCTTGAGACGATGGTGCAATATTGCATCGACGAGAGGGTCAGCGCTTTTCTGATCTCGGGCGATCTTTATGACGGGCAAGAACGTAGCGCGAAAACCGCCGCGTATCTCGCCGCGCAGATGCATCGTTTGGCGCAGGCTGACGTGCGGGTGTTCTATATCAAGGGGAACCATGACGCGGAAAACCCGATCGCGGGGGAGATCGACCTGCCGCCAAACGTGCATGTGTTCGACGGGCGGGGCGAGAAAGTACAACTGGCGGACCACTCCGTCTATATTCACGGCGTCAGCTTTCGCGACCGTCACGCGCCGGAAAGCCTGCTGCCGAAGTATACCGTGCCAGAGGCGGGGGCGGTTAATATCGCGATGATGCATACCTCTCTCGCGGGGGCGGAGGGGCATGATCTTTATGCGCCTGTGTCGGTCGGCGAACTGGCGGGGGCTGGGTTTGATTATTGGGCGTTGGGGCATGTTCACAAACGCGCCGTGCACAGCGAAGACCCCTGGATCGTGATGCCGGGCATGCCGCAAGGGCGCGATATAGGGGAGGCGGGGCCAAAGTCCGCTAGCCTGCTGACGATCGAGGATGGCAAGATCTCGGTTTCGGAAGTGGCGACCTCGGTCGTGGAATTCCGCCGCTGTGATTGCGATGTGACGGGGGCGGAGACTGACGAAGATCTGCGCCGCAAACTGCGGTCGGCGTTGCAGGCGCAGGCCGGACGGGGGGCGGCGATTTTGCGGTTGCGGGTGACGGGGCAAACGGCACTGGCGTGGCAGATACGCCAGTTGGCGGATGTTTGGCGCGCTCAAGCCGACGAAATCGCAGAAAGCATCGGTGATCTGTGGATCGAGAAGATGTCGGTGGATGTGACTGCTGTATCAGAGGATGCGGTGGATGGTGCTGTGGCCGAGGTACAGCAGTTGATGACGGACATCGCCAAGGAACCCGCCACTCGGGACAGGTTGCAGCAAGAGTTGAGCCAGATCCTTGGCCTATTGCCTGCTGATCAGCGCCGCGCCCTCGCACCGGATGCAGAGGCGCAAGAGGCGTTGTTGCGGCAGCTGACCGATGAGGCGGTGTTGACCATGGCCGCGCAGATGCGAGGAGCGGGCGAATGATGCGGCTGCAGCAGCTTGCGCTGGACCGATTTGGTCACTTTACCGACCGCGTGCTGGATTTCGGCGCGCGCCCCGCAAACGGATCGGACTTTCATATCGTCTTTGGCCGCAATGAAGCGGGCAAGACCACCCTGATGGAGGGGTATCTGCGGCTGCTTTACGGTTTTGCAGCGCGTGAACCCTATGCCTTCAAACACCCCCGCGCGAACCTGCGCGTCAGCGGTACCGTCGATATTGACGGGCAGATCCACCAGCTGTCCCGATTGCCCAAACGCTCGGGCAATCTTGTGGACGGGGCGGGCCAACCTGTGCCCGATGCTTTGCTGTCTGCGGCGCTGCGCGGTGTGTCGCAAAAGGAATACCAAAGTCTGCTGTGTCTCGACGATGAAACAATCGAAGCCGGCGGCGAAGAGATTACCAAAAGCGAGGGGGATATCGGGAAGCTGCTGTTCTCTGCCGCGGCGGGTATCAGCGATCTGTCGCAGGTCTTGGGGCGGGTGGAGCAGGGCAATCGTGACCTTTATCTAAAAGGCGGTACAAAATCAGAGTTCGCAGCGCTGAAGGCTGCGCATGCAGAACTGGTCCAGCAGATTAAGGATCATGACGTCAGCGCCGCCGCGTTTCGCGAGCTGCGTCTTGCGCGGGACGCCACCCAAACCGAAGAGCAGCGTCTGCGCGCCGCCAAGTCCGAGCTTTCGGTTCAGAAAACGCGGCTGGAGGCTATACTTGATGCGCATCCATTGGCGACAGAATGGAAAACCCTAGAGGCGCAGCTTACCCCTATCGCGCATTATCCCATGACGCTGGAGTTCGACAGCGAAGACTTGATTAAAATGATGACGACACGGATCGCGCTTGTTGCCGAAAGGAAACGATCCGTCGCCGAGGTGCACGCATTGCGGGCCGCGCGAGACGAGGTCGCCGTCAACGCAGATGATTTGGCGCGGGGGGCTGATGTTGATGCGCTTGCCTTCAAGAAAAGTCAGGTAGAGGCGGGGCAATCCGACCTGCCCAAACGCGAAGCACAGTTGATGCAGGACACCGCTGATATGCGGGCGCGGCTTGATGCTCTGGGGTTGCCCGCCGATGGCGCGCTTGCGCAATTCATTTTAAGCGATCCCGCCCTTGCGGCGCTTGAACAGGCGCGCGCCACTCTGGACGATGCGCGCAAGCATCTGCAAACCACTCAGGCGGAGACAGAGGTCGCGCGCGACAAATACGATGACGCGGCACGGGCCCTGCGCGATACCGAAGAAGAGACCGCCGTCGACGCGGACGTCGAACGCCTGTTCATGCAGGCCGAAGCGGAGGATCTGGTCAGTCGGTATAATGATGCGCTGCGCCGGCTCGCGGCGGATCGTCAGGGGGTGGCCACTGCCTTGCGCGGGCTGGCGCGGCACAATGTGGCGTTCGACGCGGTTCCGGCACTTCCGCTCAGCAGCCGGCGCGCGCAGGAATTGATGCAGGCCCATGGGGAAGCGCGGCTTGCCCTGCGTGCGGCCGTGCAGGCGGAAACCACGGCGGCTGATCGTCTGGCGGGTGCCGAGACAAAACACGCAATGGCCGCGTCGGCCCCAGACTTGATCAGCGATGATGCCGCCGCCAAAGGGCGACAAACCCGAGATGAGTTATGGGCGCTGCATAAAGATGTGTTGGACATGGCCTCTGCTTCTGCGTTCGAGGCTGCAATGCGGGCGGATGACGCGCAGACCTCATTACGCGCCGGGCAAAGCCAATCGCTGGCGGAAATGCGGCAGGCGGCACGACAGTTGATCGAGGCGCGGCAGGATCATGACAGGGCCCAGACTAAACGTACCGAGACCGAGGTGGCGTTTGATAAGGTGACGGGTGAACTGCGGTCCCACCTCGACGCACTTGGCCTGCCCGAAACCCTTTCCGCCGAGGATTTTGTCGAATGGGTGCGCGACGCAGAGGCGGCGCAAACTGCAACCGAAACCTTAAAGTCATCTGAACAGGCCCACGCAGAGCTATTGCGCGCGGCAGAACAGATGCGCGACGATCTGGCGGCACGGTTGGAGGCAGGGGATGCGCCTTTGCGGACCGTCGTGCTCATGGCCAAAACCCAGATCGCGGCGTCGCGCGAGCATCAGAACGCGCAAAAGCTCGCACAGGCCACAGTGCGTCAGGCCACGGCAGAGCGGGATCGCCGAGCAGCCGCAGCGGACAAGGCACGCACGGCCGTGACCGACGCGCGTGACCAGTGGCGCGGTGCCGTCGCGACGCATCTTCCGGCGCTGCAGGCTGGCATAGACATGTGGAACGGGCTGACCGGCCTGCGCAGTATCCGAGAGGTCGACGCCCGCATGGCTGGTGTCCGGCGCCAGATTGCAGGCATCAAACAGGACCGCGCCGGTTTCATCGCACAGTTGGATGCACTGGATGGCGGGGCAGACGCGCAGGAACAGCCCTTGGCGCGTTACGCCGCTTTGCAAACCGCGGTGGAGCGCGCCCGTCAGGCCCAAGCGCGTCGCAGCGATCTGGACGCGCGCCTTGCCGTGGCGGAGGACGCCGCGGCTGAGGCGCTGCGCGAGATTGCCGTGCTCGATGATCAGGTCCAACTTCTGGCCCGTGCGTTTGATGACCGGATAGACACCTCTACCCTTGATGCATTGCGTCAGGCGACGGCGACCGCGCAACAGGCAATTGCGCTGCGCCAGCAAAGTGCGGATTTGCGTACCCGTCTGCTTTCGATCCTGGGGGTTGATGCCTGGGAGCAGGCGCAGGAACGCCTCAGCGCCGCGCCCCTCGCACAGGCGCAAGTGGCGCTTGCCGAGCTCTGCGAAGACCTGTCGCGACTTGAAGCAGAGCTCGACAGCGCGATTGCTGCGCGCGCTCGGGCGCAAGCGGCGCTGGATGCGGTTGGGGGGGATGGTGATATTGCGGCGCTCACCTCGCAAAAGCGCACGGTCGAAGAACAGATGCAGGCCGTGATGCTGCGCTATCTGACGGGGCGCTTTGGCCATACTTTGGCCGAGGATGCCATCCGCCGGTATCGCGACACCCACCGCAGCACGATGTTGGCCGCGACCGAACAGGCATTCAGCGACCTGACCCAAGGGGCATACAATACACTGACCACGCAGCCTGCCGCTCAGGGGGATGTGCTAATGGCCGTGCGGGCAGAGGATGGGATGTCTAAGGAAGCCGCCGCAATGTCCAAAGGGACGCGGTTCCAGCTTTACCTTGCCCTGCGCGCGGCGGCCTATGCACAAATGGCGTCGACAGGAACCGTGCTGCCGTTCTTCTGTGATGATGTGTTTGAAACCTTCGACGAAGACCGCACCCGCGCGGCCTGTCGCTTGATGCAACGGGTCGGAAAGCGCGGGCAGGCCATCTATCTCACCCACCACCAGCATGTGGTCGATCTCGCACAGGAGGCCTGCGGCACAGATGTGACCGTGCACCGGCTGTAACTCCCCATATGGATTCGCGATTATCCGCCCCGCGAGTCGGCGATTCCACCGCAATGACCTACCTGTGGTTGGGTCGAGGCACGAAAAGCTCCGTATAAGCGGAGAGAGATACCCTGAGGGGACTTGGTGCTCCAGTTTCTCGACGCTCAAAAAGTCAATAAAACAGGCGTTTGTGAAGGTTTTTTGACGAAAAGGATAAAATCCGAAAAAAGGGGTTGCGGGCATTTGGAACAAACCTTAGAACGCCCCTTACCGGAGACGCAGAGATGCAGACACGGGGCGCTAGACGGGGACGACGGGTTACGGTTCGGGTCTTACGTAGCGGGAAAATTCTGAGGTAATTGAGGCGGGGCGCGCTGAGAAGTTTACGGCGCATCTTGGTTTCTTTTGTCTCGACGCTCTTTGAAATTGATAGATATCTGAAGAGATATGTGGGCGGTTTGGTTCATTCGATGGATCAACGTCTGTATATCGCGCTCTTAGGCTTCGGCCGATGATGGAGTGTCAGCTTCACTGTTTGGACGGCT